>NZ_JBTYIP020000033.1:0-113823 GCF_054877945.1 Singulisphaera rosea
CACTGCTCGTCGCTGAGGTCGGAGGGATAGGACTTACGCATGGGAATAATCCTCGGACAGATGTCGATCGGCCTGACTCCTTCTACAGGCGTAGGTTACGAAATTTTCGGATTACCGGATAGCCTCTCAGAGAGGCTCAATCCTCAATACCACGAGAGTGACTGTCGCTGATCGAGCGTAGGGTGAGGTGGACCGAAAGCCTTTCGATGATGACTCCGATCGCGACACCCGCGGTATAGCAGACGAGGTCGCTCCAGACGAAGCCGTGGCCGAGGAGTAGGGCCCCTGGGGTCGTTCCGCGGATCGCGTCGATCCAGGGGGCGTGGTAGAGCTGGCTGACTTCGACCGCGAACGAGAGGCTCAGCGCCAGCAGGGCGACTCGGGCGGTCGTGGCCCTCGGCAGGAGGATCCCGATACCGAGGAAGGCGGCGAAGGCCCAGAGCGTGTCGCCCGAGTATTCCGCGAGGAATCGGGGGAGGTGGGGGCCGAAGCGCCTGGAGCCGATCCCGAGGGCGGTGACGAGCCCGAGTCCGACGACCCGGTTGAGCAAGTTCCGTCGGGGATGGGTCATGGATTCCTCTCCGGGGTCGCTCGACGGTATGGTATCGAAGAAATTCGAAGTCGACCAGGACCGGAGGTTCCAACGACATGGACTTGCAGCTCTCGGGGAAATCGGCGCTCGTCACGGGTTCGACGGGCGGGATCGGGCTGGCGGTGGCGATCGGGCTCTACGCCGAAGGGGCCTCGGTCATCGTCAACGGGCGGACGGCCGCTCGGGTCGATGAGGCGGTCGCCAAGGTCCGGGCCTCCGGTGGACCCGGCCAGGTCTCGGGGGTCGCCGCCGACGTGTCCAACGCCGAAGGGGTTGCCGAACTCGTCCGCCAGGTGCCCGACGTCGAGATCCTCGTCAATAACATGGGGATCTACGAGCCGAAGCCGTTCGAGGAGATCCCCGACGCCGACTGGCTCCGGTTCTTCGAGTCGAACGTCATGAGCGGGATCCGGCTTACCCGGCACTATCTCCCCGGCATGAGGCGGCGGGATTGGGGACGGGTCGTCTTCGTCTCGAGCGAGTCGGGCGTCCAGATCCCGGTCGAGATGATCCACTACGGCATGACCAAGACGGCGCAACTGGCCATCGCCCGGGGCGTCGCGGAGTCGGTCGCCGGCACCGGCATCACGGTCAACTCGGTCCTCCCCGGACCCACCGAGTCCGAAGGGGTCTCGGCGTTCGTGGCCGACCTCGCGAAGCAGAAGGGCGTGGACCCTTCCGTGATCGAGGCGGAGCTGTTCAAGACGGTCCGTCCTACCTCGCTGCTGAAGCGGTTCGCAACCGTCGACGAGGTCGCCCACATGATCGTCTACACGTGCAGCCCCCTCGCGTCGGCGACCAACGGCGCGGCGCTTCGGGTCGACGGCGGCGTGGTCCGCGCGATCGTCTAAATGGGGGGATGCATCCTGATGACTGAGATTTTTCACGTCATCCCCAAGCCCGCGTGGGACCAGGCCCGCCTCCGGGGCGAGTATCGGGGCGACACGCTCGAAACCGAGGGTTTCATCCACTGCTGCACCGCCGCCCAGGTCGCCGGGGTGCTCGACCGATACTTCCGAGGTCAGGCGGGCCTGCTCCTCCTGAAGATCGACCTCCCCCGCCTGCGCCCCCCCCGTCCGCTGGGAGAGCCCGACCAACAGTCAGGAGTCGTTCCCGCACGTCTACGGGCCCGTGAACCTGAACGCCGTCGTCGACATCACCCCCCTCGATCCCGTCGAGGGGGGACGCGGCGCTTGACCGGGGTGACGCCGGGGATTCCTTCGCCACAAAGACACAAAGGATAGAATTCGAGAGGATTAATTTCTATAAAATTTGAATTGTTTGTGTCTTTGTGGTGAATCCCCACCCTGTCAAGAACCGTTTTTCAGAGCGCGAGCTCCAGTTGCTCGGTCGTGGCCCATTCCTTGAGGACGGCGAGGCAGGCCTCGTCGGGGGACTCGTTGCATTTCATGCTCGCCTGGACGATATTCCGACTCTTCGGGTCGACTTCGATGGTTACGAGCCGCTTCCAGCCGGTATCGGCCTCGAATTCCATCGACCAGATGGTCGACACGCGTTTCGAACACGCGACGGTATAGTCGGCGACGCAGTGTTGCATGGCCTTTCCCTCGGCGGCGAGGGCGTCGCTGTCGAGCAACTCCCGGATCGCCCAGGCGTGGCCCCGGCTGTCCTCGCAACGATACTCGCCGACGTCGGATCGTTCCCAGCGGATCTGGCGCCTCACCGGCTCAGGGGGCTTCGCCTCGGCACGCCAGGCCTCGACCTGCCGCATCAGCGAGGCGACCGTACGGCCCTTGATCGAGAAGTCAGGTTGGGGAGGGTCCAGGGTAATCTCGGTCTCGTCGCCGATGATCACGTTTTGGTGTTCAAACTTTTGCGCGTGGAGGTATTCGACGATCCCCTGGACCTGGGCAGCGTCGAGCCTGGGCGTGTTGCGGAACAGGAGGATGACCGAGGACCAGAACTCGTCGTCGCCGAAAGCCCAGCCTAGCCGGGTCGCGCCGACGAGTCGGGCGAGTTCCTCGGTGCCCCCTAGCCCGAGGACCTGAGCACGTCGGACGGCGAACAGGATCGGGAGATGGGCTGGCGAGTTCGCGAACTCGTGGGCCATCCGCCGAGTGAAATCGATCGGAATTCCGATTGTGCGGAGGCTCTTCCCGAGGCCCGTCTGGAGGAACCAACGCCGAGAGCGCTGGGCCTGCCAACCCGACCCCGCGAACCATGCCGAGAGCAGGATCGGGGGGACCGGATAATTCGCGAACAGGTGATGGGCCAGCGACGAGAAGAGTGACATCGGCGGCGAGTCGCCGGGCGACCACTCTTCGACGGGCCGGATCCATTCGAAGCGGAGTTCGAGGAGGGCCAGGAGGCCGTCGACGATCCTCTCGAAATCCTCGACCCTTGCCCGGCCGACGTACTGGCCTGGGCTCAAGAGGTCGGACTGGGTTTGAACACTCCAAAGCAGGTGCGCAAACGCTTTCCTGGCTTTCTTGCCCTTGAGGGCGAACCCCTTGCGGAGCGCAAGGTCGATGATGCCCTTGGCGAACTCTCGACGCGTGGACATTGCGGACATGCGAAATCTCTCGGCGAGACCATATGGTGCTGGCAACCGGTACGGGCGACGACTCCACGTCGCCGATCACGGTTGCGCGGCCTCACCGGGGCGAGCGCAGGCCCTTCAGGGCGCGAACCGAGCGACGTGGGAAACGTGTTGGATGTGCTGAGTGCGGGCATTCATTGCAGGGTCACCTCCTCGTGGTTGAGACCTGGGTCGGTCGGTGTATGGGGTGGCGCTTAGCCACGGATGAAGCACGGATCAAGAAAGGGAGATTGATCAACAGATGACGCTGATGATCGCAGATTTAATAAATAGGTGGTTCTAAGTTTTTGGTTTCTGTTCGTGTTTCATTTGTGTTTGATCCGTGGCTAAAAAAATCAGCTAAAGTCGTGGCGTTCCAATCACCCGAGACACGCGCATGGCGTGGCGGGTTCGCGGGACGTGCGAGAATTGCCGGGAGAGTATTGGGGAGGACTAGTTGTATCAGGATTTGTGGGCGTGATCGCTGGGCGCGAAGGGGGGCACGGGGATTGGCGTTACTCGGAGGGGGCTTTGGCTTTCTTGAAGACGATCGGCTTGAGTCCCACGACGTGCTCGACCTCCTCGGCGGTGACGGTCAGTCGGCCGAGGGCCCTGCGGTAGAGGGTGAAGAGACGCTCGAGGGCCATGTTGGTGACGTCGAGGAGGCCGCCGATGTCGTTCTTCTCGGGGAGGATTTGGGGGAGTGCGAACCGGGCGAGGGTCATGTCCTCCTTGGCGTGCTCGAAGGGGTAGTCGATCAGGTCGCCGACTCGCCAACGCAACTCCTCGAGGTTGTCGCGAAGGCGGCTGGCGCCCCGGAGGATCGCGTTGATCAGGGGTTCGTTGTTCGCGTCCTTGTCCCCGCGGTGGAGCTCGAGGATCTCCACGAGGGCATTCTTGGCCAGGAGCAGCGAGCCGAGCGGGACGACGACGTTGGTGCCGAGGTGGGCCGTGCAGGGATAGAGAGCGCGGGCTTCTTCGCGACGGTCGCGGCCGTCGCTCACCCGGTCGGCGACGACGTCGACCTCGAGCATCGCGAGCGCCTGGATGAGGCGCCGCGCGGCGGCCTGGGTGTACGACTCGATCCGCGTCGTGAGGCCTTCGAGCTCCACTTGGGCCCGGTCGCGGGCCGCCTCCGCCGCCTTGATGGTCGGTGCGTCGAGCTCCCAATTGTCAGCGCGGATACGGTAGCCGGCCTTCAGGAGCATGAGGGCGGCCTCGGCCTTGGTGAGCCGCTCCGAAGCTTCGCCGCTTCGCTTGAGTGCGGCCAGGCATGCGGCTCGTGCCGCTCGTTGCTCTTTGCGGGCCTTGTCGAGCTCCTGCTTCGCGGCCTTCGCCTGTGCCGGGACCTTGGGATATTCGGAAGGTAGCGAGAAACTCTGCGTGACCGGCAAGGCCTCGAGGAAGAATCGGTCGGCGGTGACGTATCCTTCTTGCTCGACGGCCTGGCTCTCGACCAGCTCGACCACGGGGTAGAGTTGGGATTTGCTGATATCGCGGCCGAGCAGCGCCTTGTAATACTCGAACGTCAGCAGGCGGCAGAGCGAGTCGAAGTGGGCGAAGAGGTCCGAGGCCGGCCCGTCGAGGTTGAAGATGCCCTCGCCGGGGGCCTCGAGCTTCGCGCGGTCGATCCGGTCGCGGTCGGATGGGTGGGTACTGAAGAGGCTCGTCTTGGCCTGGCCCGAGGCTTCCCGGAACTTGGCGAGCACCTCTTTGGGGATCTGGGGCACGTTGGCCAGGATCAGCTTGGGGTAATTGTCGGGCAGACGGCCCTGCTTCCAACTCGACCGAAGGTCGACCATCGCGTATTCCGAGGACAACCCGAGCTCCCGCAGACGCCACAAGGCCTTCGCGAACGTCTTCGCGCCGATCATCCTCGCCTCGTACCGGTCGGCGTCGTACTCGCGTTGGCGCATGAACGCCATCTCGACGAGGTAGCCGACGTGCAGCAACACCCACAGCACGCGCCTGTTGAGCCAGATCGCGAATCTGGCACATACGGCAAAGAGCTCGCCGCCATTGGCGGCGGCCGCCCGGACGCGGAGCGACTCGTCCCACTCGTCTCGTTCGTAGACCACGCGAGCGAGCCAGGCATTGATCGACGAGGAGACCCCACGCAGCCTCGCACCCGAGCCGCCGGCGAGGTGGCCGAGCTCGTGCGCCATGATCCCGGCGAATTGCTTGAGGCTGAGCCCGACGACCATGCCCAGGCCGATGATGAGGACGGGCTCCCGCGTGGCGAATGCGAACGGCCCACCGGAGTAACCCGCGGCCGCGTTGACCTCGCAATCGACCTCGATCCTCTCAGGACGAGGGGCGCCGACGGACGCGCATATCCCGTCGATGAACGCGTAGAGGAGTGGCTCATGCTCCGGGTCGAGGGCCCTCCTCTGCGCGCCCTTCGAGGACCTCGCGAAGAGGGGTTTGAGCATGAATACCACCATCACCGGCGCGCAGACCAATGGGCCGAGATAGAGCGTACCCGCGAACACCTTGGCCTTCGCCGACGCTTGGCCGTAGTCCAAGAGCCAGTGGTCGTAAACCGCGTGATACCCGGTGCCGACGACCAGGAGCACGATCAGGGCCAGGTAGATCAACGGCAACAGGGCCATGACCCCGGTGACGATCAGCATCCAGAGCACGTAGGCGGGCGACGTTTGGACCGGCTCGATCGCACCTTGGAACGAGGCGAGGATCTGCGCCGGCGTGAGCGTGGTCTTGGTCGCGGCGGCCGCCTGTCGGACTCCTTTTGCGTTCGCGCCAAACTCCGGCAAGGCCCGCTCACGGACCCGCACGGCCTTGACTTTCTTCCGCCTCGCCTCGCCGGCAAAGTCGTAGGAGCCCGTCGAATCCACTTCGATGCTCGAAGCGGGGCTTGCCTCGGGACGGGCGACCTTTTCGCGACGCGTCTCCTCGGCAGGCAAGGGGACGAGATCGTCGTCCTGCGCCGCCGGTGCGGCTGGGGCGTCGGGTATGAGCAGCGTCGCCTTGCACTTCGAGCAGCGGCCACGCTTCCCGGCGTGGTCGTCCCTCACTCGAAACGTCGACCCGCAGGCTGGGCATTCGACGGAGATCGGCATGAACGAGGTCTCTCCGGCTCCTTCCTTGGCTTCCACTCGCGGAGTCCAGCGTACCTCGGATCGCCCGATCGCTCAAGCGGCCATTTGTTGCTCTCATCGCTATGGAAGGGTGGCGCGCGGAAACGGGTTTCCGGGGGACGGCACGACCCCGGGGGGGCGGGCCGTCGTTGCTCCGGGAACCCGTTCGGGATGCGGTGGGCCGTACTCAGTCCTTCAACTCGACGTCGATCGAGTTCGACTGTGCCTTGACTTCTTTCGTGATGTCGGTCGTCTCGGGGATCTGGTACTTGCCGGGGAGGGCGCCCTTGGCCTTCTTGGCCGCCTTGATCTGGAGCTCCTGGGGGATGGCGTTGTAGGTCAGGCCTTTCTTCTTCGCCTGTTCGTTGGCTTCGGCCTGGACCTTGCCCGAGTCGACCTGGCGGTCGTCCACGGTGACCTTGTAGGAGCCGGGGAAGGCTCCATCACCGGGGGAGAGGGTCGTCAAGGTGTAGTGCCCGTCCTCGACGGGCCCGGTGGCACCTCGGCCGTCGGGGCTGGTGGGGATGAAGCTGATGTTGGCCTTCTTGACGGCCTCTCCCTTGTACGTGACCTTCCCCGACACGGGGTAGCGGGTCCCGAGGCCGTCATCGCCGCAGCCGCCCACCAGGAGGGCCGAGGCGGTGAGGGCGGCCGACGACGCGAGCGGGAGGAGGCGCAGTTTCCATTTCATGGGTAGATCGATCGCTCTCGAAGGAGACCCCCTTGCCCGGAGACCGATCGTCTCGGGGACGATGCCGATCCTCCCTCGGGACGGGTGATCGTGGCCGGCCCGGCCGGAGGGCTTGGTGGGCAAGGGTGGTCGGTCGTCATTGGGATGAATCCGAATCCGTCCCGAGATCCGTCCTCGTCGAGGATGAGGGTAAGGATCTCGGGACGGATAAGCCATCTATCGGTCGGCGAGATAAGGCAAGGTAGAGCAAGGATCGGGACCGAGGCGGGAATGGCCCGCCCGGCCCCGATCGGGTTGTCGAGGGATCAATAAGCGTCGGCGCTGATGACCTCGCCACCATCGCGGCTGCCGAGGGCACAATACGTCACGCGGTTGATCGAATTCTTGATGAACCGGACCGAGCCGTCGGCGAAGAGGAAGTTGGCACCGCCGGGGTGCCGGCTCTTGAAGCCACGGGCCACGTAGCTGAACCGGCAGTTCCAGTCGGACGAGCCGTAGGGGCCGCCGTCGGTGCAAGCCGACTTCGGCTTGTTGGTCTTCCAGTTGATGGGGATGGTCACGCCCGCCGCACCGCCGGTGAAGCCCCACATCTCATTGTTCGGGTCCTCCTGCGCGATCCCCTCGCCCACGATCAGCGTGTTGCTGGTGCCGTCGGTCACCGAGGCGATCGTCGCGGTCCGGCCGTCGCGATAGTCGGCGAATCCTCGCATGATCCCGTTGGTGTCGTTCGTGCCCCAGAAGCCGTTGAAGCCGATCTGGGGGTTGGCCGTGGTCCCGTAAGGCGTCTCCCAGGGATTCTGCGTCGCGGTCAAGGGGCCGACGGCGTAGTTGTCACCGAAGCTCATCATGTAGTTCGAGATGGGGACGTAGTTCCGGTTCGGGTCCGGCGGGGAGACGACCGAGTAGGTGCCGTTGTCGCCGTAGGGGACGTATCCCGCAGGCGCCTGGCCCTGGCCGTCGGACGGGCAGAGGAAGACGTTGAAGGTCGTGTACCAGACGGTCAACATCGCCGGGCCGGGGCTCTCGTTGAGCTGGAGGCTGAAGTTGATGGTGTTGAACTGGTTGCCCAACTCCATCTGGGGCAGGATCGCCGCCCTCCAGGTCATGCCGTTGCCGGTGAACGCCCAGCCGCCCTTGACGGCCGACGGGGGGAACATGTCTTGCGAGCTGATGTAGTTATGAACGCCCAGCCCGATCTGCTTCAAATTGTTGACGCACTGGATCCGCCTCGCGGCTTCGCGGGCCGACTGGACGGCCGGCAAGAGCAGGGCAATCAGGACGGCGATGATGGCGATCACGACCAGCAGCTCGATCAGAGTGAACGCTGAGCGACGACGTTGGCGCATAACGTGGCCTAACCCTTCTGAATTAAGGTGCGATGGAGACATTGAATTCACGAGACGGACGTAGGGACCCCGCGCAGCCCATCCCGGGGACCGACCCGGCCAACGTTGTGGCGGGCCGGCGGCCTGGACGACGCGGGCGTATTGACGACGAGACGTCACGGACGGCGTAACGTCACCAACCTTCGTGACGGCCCCATGCGTCGAACGCAGGAGACGCGGGTCGCCCTCGCGTCCGCCGGATGGAAGCGGATGCGTAGGAGATCGACTTCGCACAAATTGGCGGCGCGCAGTCGACCAAGGCTGGTATGTCAGCGAGACGAGGCGGGGAGGAGTCGAGGGGGGCGTTCGATCGAGGACGCGACGCGACGGGGCCGCGAGGGCACCCGGTCCGCCAGGCCATCAACCAGCTCGGGAGTCGGCAGGGGAAGGGCGAATGACGTGCAGCACCAGAGCCCACCGTGCAGGGGAGGGAGTGGGGTCGGTACGTAGGGAACACCCGGCCCTCGCGAACACGACGGGCCCGAACACGGGACGTCGCGCGGGAAGGGCTTTGGATCCGACTCCGACTCTGCCCCGTTTCCACCGCCCAATCCAGAGGGGTTGACCTCGAGTGATATGCCGAGGTCGGACCATTCCGAATTCAGCTTGACTCCATGATTGCAACCCGCCTCCGCCGTCGAGGGAACGTAGGCCAAGACCCCGAGGAGCATGAGCCATGCCCCCGGTGCCAGCCGCGACGTTCGTCTCGAAGACGAAAAACTCATTGGAGCTCGTGTTAGAAGTCAGAGGGCTTGAGGTGGTACTGTAAGAACCAATCTAATCCGAACGACAACGAAATGCAAAGCGAAATTCGTAAATTGATTCTCCTATTGATTTAAGATTTGTCGGGTGCGTTTTGGGCGGACTCGGGTTTGCCGGGATGCAATGAGGTTTGTAAGCGGTGTTGGGATGGGGAATGTATTGAAACGTTGAAAATTTTATAACTAAATAAAATGAAAATGGTTAATTTTACAAAATTGTTGTTTATCTTATTGTATAGATTACTTTATTCTTAAGCATGGAAAGATTTTGCCTACATGGGTTTTCTTGGGAGGCGATCGGGGACTTCGGTCGATGGGCCGGGTGCATTGTCGGGTCTACGTTGAGCGAGTACGATCGGAGCCGGCGGTATTCGTGGTGAGTTTGACTCGCGGCCTGCGAGATATGCTCCTTGCCGTCGTGGGTGATTGTTGGACGGGCTCGAAGGGATCTCCGGCCGCGTTGCTCGACAGGACCCGACACTTTGAGGCTGCGCACAGAAGACCTGATCGCCCGGCCCCTGACGTTCATCAAGCCGGACGCAAGTCTGGATGATTTTCGGAAGACGTGCCGACGGATGATCGCCGAGAGTGACCTCGTCAGGTACGAGCCGCGAACGTATTCGCGGAACGAGGTGAAGAAGCTCGCCGAGGGCGTCGTCTCGTATATCCTCCATGCCTCCGACATGCATCCGGTTTTCGTCACCCTCGAACGTGACCGCGACCGGCTCAAGATGGAGGTCAATATTGCCGAAGTGGTCCACTCGGAATCTTCCGATCTGCTCCATCGTTCGATCGGTGTACTGCGGAGGCGTTCGGAGGATCGAGGGGAACGCCTCTCGGCGGTGATCGAGGCTTACGTGGCGATATGCTTGAGGTATGCTTACTGCGTGGAGTCGGATGACCGCGTGTTTCACGCCTCGACCCTCGTTCGCTTTACGGAGACGGCCAGGGAGTTCTTCACGGACGGCGATCAGGGTCGTCAGGAGCGGGAACTGGTTTATGCGGTCATCCAGGTTTTTGCGAGCATGGATCAAATAGGCCCGTTTGACTGAAGCCACGGCTCGTGTTCGCTCAAGAGCGATTGCCCGATTGTCGGGGTGGGCGTACCCTTGAGGGATCTTGCGGCGAACGGATCGCCGCGGTGACGGGGACCGGGGGCGTCCGGAATGGCTCGGGCCACGATCTCGGCGGGTTCGGCGACGGCGGTGCTGCCGGGGGCGTTGCGACGGGCGTTGGGGCGGCTCGACCGACGGATCCGGGCGTCGGCGACGATGCGCGGGCTGGGGGTGGTCTCGCTGATCTTGACGCTCGGCGCGGTGGCGGGGATGGCGGTCGATTTCGCCTGGGCGTTGCCACCAGTCGTGCGTTGGGCGATCTGGGCTGCGTGGCTCGGCGCCGGGACCTGGAGCCTCGGCCGCCTCGTGCTCCGGCCCCTCTTGAGGACAACCGACCCGCTCGAACTTGCGGCCGTCGCGGAACGTAGCCAGCCCGAGTTGGGTGAGCGGCTGACGGGGGCCGTTGGGCTGCTCCGCGTCGGTCGGGCCCACGGCTCGCCGGCCCTGATCGCCGCCCTGGTCGACGAGGTTACGGCACGGGTCGACGTGATCGACCCGGTGCGCACGGTCTCGTTGCGACTGGGGACCAGGTGGCTGGCCGCCGGGTTGATGACGCTGGGGCTCGTGGCGGCCCCCGGGGTTGTGCGCGCGGGGCCGTTCCGGTCGTTGGCGTGGCGGTTCCTGACCCCTTGGGCCAACCTCGAGCGCGTCGACCGCTTGATCCTGTCGGTCCGGCCCGGCGACCGCGTGGTGGCCCTGGGAGACGAGCTGACGATCTCGGCCGCGGTGCGGGCGAGGTTCGGTGGCCAGGCCCTGCCCGACGAAGCCTGGCTCGAGTGGCACGACGCGGGCGGCGCCCGTCGACTCGCCATGAGTGCGGAACCGCTCGAGCGTGGGGCGACTCCGGGTGGGGAGGAGCGGCCGTTCTCGGCGGTATTGCCGAGTGTCGCGGGTTCGCTCTCGTACCGGGTCGTGTGCGGGTCGGCGGCGAGCCGAACCTATCGGGTCAAAGCGGTCGAGCCCCCTGGGGTCGAGACGCTCTCGGCGAGGGTCGAGCCCCCATCATACACGAAGCTCTCGGCGACCCTGGCCCGAGATCCCTCGAAGATCGAGGCCTGGGAAGGGAGCCGGGTGATCCTGGAGGTCTCGTCCGGGAGGCCGTTGCGCTCGATCGAGATCGATTGGCCCAAGGTCTCGGGGCCGGTCGCGGTGCCCCTCGGCAACGACCGGACCATGGGCAAGGTGACGCTGGTCGCCGAAGCTTCGGGGGGGTATGGGATCCGACTCCTGGACGACGACGGCTTGGCCAGCCGCCCCGAGGCCCCTCGACGAGTGGTCGTGCGGGCGGATGCCCCGCCGGTCCTTGTCCTCCGCGAGTCGGAGCAGGCCAGGGACGCCCGCCCCGACGACACGCTCAGGGTCGACGGCTCGGCGCGCGACGACCTTGCGGTCGCGTCGGTCGAGCTGCATTATTCGATCCGACGGGCCGGGGCCAAAGACGACGAGGTGGGGACGGTCTCGGCGGCATGGAAGGGGCTGGGCTCATCCTCGACGCGGGGGAGGCTGGAGCTCCCGCTCGAGCGGCTCAAGCTCAAGCCGGGGGACGCCCTCGCGTATCGCGTGCGGGTCGCCGACAACCGGCCGGCGCCGAAAGGGCCGAATGTGGTGTGGTCGTCGCCCTCGACGCTGGCGATCGTCGCGGAGGCCGAGTCGCTCTCGGCGAGGCAGAGCCGCACCGAACGCCAGGGGTGGCAGGCGAGGCTCGACGCGTTGAAGGCCTCGGCGGCCGCCAACCGGAAGGAGACCGAACAGCTCCGCTACGCCGCCGACGCCGCCCAGCGCGGCAATGGGCCCTGGGGAGCCGAGCACCAGCAGGCGCTCGAACGCCGTGAGACTGAGGCCCGTGCCGAGGCCGATCAACTCCAGGTCCTCGCCAGGGACCTCGCCGCCGACCCTCGGTTGCGCACCCTGGCCCGCCCCGCGCGGCAGATCGCGGAGGTCGAGGCCGAGTCCGGCCGCGCCTTGCTCGAACAGGCGATGCGGCCGGCCGACGCGTCCCGGAGGTTCGCCGACCTCCGCCAGGCCGACGTGCGACTCGCCGCCGTCTCCCGGCGTCTCGAAGAGCTCCAGCAACAATTCGACGCCCTGACCCGGCGCGACGTCGACCACCAACGCCTCGAGGCCCTGGCGGACCGCGAGGGCGACATCGCCAGGAAGGCTGCCGAGAATGCGGCCGACCCGGCCCAGCTCGACCAGCTTCGCGCCGAGCAGGCGGCGGTGCAGGAGGATCTCGAAACCCTGCTCAAGTCGTCGCCGGAGCTCCGGGCCGAGGTCCTCGCCGCACAGGCCGAAGAGGCCAAGGCGCTCGCCGTCCGTGCCCGAGACCTGGCCGCCCGACAGCGCAAGGAAGCCCAGGACGCCACCGAGATGGAAGGGAAGGGGGGAGAGCTCCGGGCGCTTGCCGAGGCCCAGCGCACACTCGAGGACGACGCGCGTCGGCTCGCCCTCGAGGTCGACGATCCCCTCGCCGAGAACGGCCGGGGCCGCCTCGACCTGAAAGCGTTGCAACAGGCGATCGAGCCGCTCGACCGGGCTGACTTCGACCAGGCCCGGCAACGCCTCGAGAGGGCCGAGGCCGAGCTCCGCCGGCTGACCGGGGACCTCGAAGCCCTGCCGGGCGACCTCAAGGCCTTCGTCGCTCGCCTCGCCAGGCGCCAGGAGGCCCTGGGCGGGCAGGCCGTCGAAGCTGTCCGAAAGCTGACAGGCTCCCGCAATCCCACGGTTGCCGAGTCGGCCAGGCTGATCGAGGCGCTGAGGCCCCTGGCCGATCGGGAGCAGGCGATCGCCGGGTCTCTCGACGCGATCCGAGCCTCCGAAGTCGCCCGACCCGAGGCCGTCCGCAATGCTCCCCTCGACCTGGCCGAGGCCGCGACTCGTAGCGCTTCGAGGGCGTCGGAGGGGCTCCGGGCCCCGAACCCTTCGCAGGTCCGGGCGGGATTGGACGAGGCGTCGCGGGACATCAGGCGGCTCGCCGAGGCCTTGCCCGGTCCCCAGCAACTCGAGGCCAGGTCGCGCCAGCGGCTGGCGGAGGCGGCACGCGAGTCCGACGCGGTCGGGCGCGAGCTCGAGCCGCTCCTCCGAGAGGCCGGGCCGGTCGCGGGTCGGCCGTTCGACCCCGCGGCCGCGGCGGAGGCGTTGGCGGTCCGGCTGGCACCGGTTGCCGATCGGCAGGCCAGGGTCGCGGAGGCGGTCGCGGGCCTCGACGTCGAACCTCGCGCCGAGCCCCAGCGCGACCGCGCCGGACGTCGTGCGCGAGCCCTCGCCGAGACCCTAAAGGCGATCGTCGCCAAGGAGACCCCGCCCTCGAGGCGGCCGACCCTCATTACGCACGTGCGGAGCGAGCGGGCCGACGCCCTTGCGTCGCTCGAGCGGCTTTCCCGCAAGCTCCAAGGGGGAGCCTCGGCGGATGACCTTGCGGATGATCTGGCTATCGAGCAGGACGCGTTGCGGCGTTCCCTCGGGAGGCCGGAGGCGCGTGCCGACGTTGCCGCGGAGCAACGCCGGCTCGCCCTGGCGCTGCGGGCGCTCGACGTGCCCGATATGGCCGGTTGGCGTGACGAGGCGATTCGCGCCGCCGATCGCGCCGCGCTGGCCCTGGCCGACCGGGCCTCGACGCCCGACCCGGGTGTGGCCGTCGGTGCGGCCGTGGAGGCTATCCGGGCCCTCTCGGATCGCCTGGCCGATCGCCTCACGCCTCGAGCTCGGGTTCAGGCCCTGGCGAGGGCCCAGCGCGCCCTGGAGGGCCCAGGAGTGGACGCCGATCCGGCCGAGGCGGCTCGGCAACAGCGTTCGATCTTCGACGACCTCGCCCGGCTCCCCCTCCTCGAGAAGGGCGTTGCCGAGGAGGCGACCCGCCGCGCCGTCGAGCTGGCCGAGCAGGGGCTTCAAGCGGGATCACCCGCGGGTCCGAGCAAGCCTGGAGCCGCCGCGCTCGCCGGAGCTCGGGCACGGGCCTCGGAGGCGATCGAGTCGCTCGCGGCCAGGGCCTCGGCCGATCCGATTCGAACGGGTGCGAAGCCTGCCGAAGTCGTGGTCGACCCCGAGCTCGGGGTGGGGCCGAGGCAGACCGTTGCGGCGGGAGATCTCGCCAGGCGTGAGCGTCGGATCCGCGAACGTTTGCAAGGCCTCCTGGGCGAGCGTGCCGGGCCGCAACAGGACCTGAGTCGCGAGTCGGCCGCGCTCGGTCGACAGGTCGCCGACCTTCGCGAGCGGGGGCGACCGCTCGGCGACCAGGGCCAGGGCCCCGCCCAGGAGGCGGCCCAGCTCCTCGGCGAGCAGGCCCCGCGCGCCATGAACCAAGGGGCCGAGCAACTCGCCCAGGCCCGCCCCTCGGCCGCTCGAGACGCCCAACGTCGCGCCGCAGAGTTGGCCGAACGGGGGGCGCAGCGGGTCGAGGACCTCGCCGCCGCCCTTCGTTCCGCGCTCCCCGCCGACGCCAAGGACGCCCCGCCGAGCCCCCTCGACGCGGCCCGCGAAGCGATGCGTCAGGCCTCTCGCCAGCTCGAGCAGTCCAGGAACCCTTCGTTCGACTCTGGAGCCCATGCGGCACAGCAAGCCATGTCCCAGGCCGCCCAGGGCCTCCACGCCGCGGCCCAGGGGCAGGGTCAGGGGCAAGGGCAAGAAGGTGAAGCCTCCGGCTCCGAGCCTCGCGACGGGCCTCCTTCTGATGGCCCTGCCGTCGCCGGCCCCGCCCGCGACCCGCAAGGCAAGGCGGCCGGCCAGGCCACGCCCAGCCTCGAAGAGCTCAAAGGTCTCGTCCGCTCCAAGTCCGGCCGCAAGTGGGGCGAGCTTCCCGGCCACCTCCGCTCCGAGATCCTCCAGATGTCCAACGGCCGCTATCGCGACGACTACTCCCGACTCATCCAGCTCTACTTCCGCGAAATCGCCGCCGACGCGGACAAACCCCGATGATCGGGCCACGAGGCGAGTCGAAGTCTGGAATCGAACGATTCGCCACAAAGGCACGATGGCACAAAGGTGGGAACCACGAAGGAACGAACTTGGCTCAAGGAGCGAAATCGGTGCTGGACCTCTTGAATTGGGTAGCCCCGGTTGGCACAACCGGGGTCGCGCAGCGACAGGAGGCTTCCCGCCCACGATGCCGGTCTCTCCAGCGACGCTGTACATGGATCGAAGAGGAAGCGGGCAGGGACAAGGCGGAAGTCCACGCCTGGCGCTCCCGTTCAAGTTCGACGACTGGCCCATGTCCTCTTGTCGCTTCGCGACCCCGGTTGTGCCAACCGGGGCTACCCAATTCCTGCACGACCCACGTACGACTCCCCCACCTGATAGCACTGACTTCGCTCCATGAGCCAACAAACTCTCCTCTGCCCACCTGCTGGACAAATCAGCCCATTGCGGACTTTGGCTCAGACTCGCAAATATTGAAGACGTCGAGCGGTTTAAATGAAAGTTTGATGACTTTATGCTGTGGTTGTGTCCCATGGTGGGTCGGCTTAGCGTTCCTGCTGTCGTTCGTCGGCCTAGCCGGGGCGCAGGAGCCGTCGCGAGACAAGACGCCAGGGCCTTCGACGCCGATGATGGACGCGGCGGTGGTCCGGGCCCTCGAGTATCTGAAGTCGGCGCAGAAGCCGGACGGGGCGTGGGAGTCGGGGGGATTCGGCCGGGCGACGTCGGTCACATCCTTGGCGGTGATGGCGTATTTGGCGGCGGGGCACCTGCCCGGCGAGCCCGGGCCGTATGGCGAGGTGATCGAGAAGGGGGTGCGCTACGTCCTCGAGCATCAGCGCGCCAACGGCATGCTCGTCTCGAACGCGAGCCACGGCCCGATGTACTGCCACGGGATCAGCACCCTGATGCTCGCGGAGGTCGTCGGGATGATCGCCGACCCTGCGTTGGCTCAGAAGGCCCGCGAGGGATTGGCCAAGGCGGTCCGGTTGATCCTCCTCTCGCAGGGCGTCCCCAAGAACCCCGAGAACTCGGGCGGCTGGCGGTATCAGCCGACGAGCCGGGACAGCGACCTGAGCGTCACCGGCTGGCAGCTCATGGCGCTCCGGGCCGCGAAGTCGGCCGGATGCGCGGTCCCGGCCGAGAACATCGACCGGGCCGTCGAGTACGTCAAGGCCTGCGCGGTCCGCGACGGCGGCGGATTCAGCTACCAGCCCGGGGGTAGCCCGAACAACCCGAGGACGGGCACCGGGATCCTCGCCCTGGAGATCTGCGGCGAGCATCTGACACCCGAGGCCCTTGCGGGCGCCGAGTATTTGCTCAAGCATCCGCCGCGATGGACGGCCCCGTACTTCTTCTACGAGGTGTACTACGCCCCCCTGGCCATGTTCCAGATGGGCGACAAATATTTCCTGGGGTATTACCCTCGGCTCGTCCAGATCCTCCTCGAGCACCAGCAAACGGACGGGAGTTGGCTCTCGACCGACGGCAACGACCGCACCGGAGGCCGGAATTACTGCACAGCCATGGCCGTTCTCGCCCTGGCGGTCGAATATCGGTATCTGCCGATCTACCAGAGATAACCGCCGAGCCGGAGGGGCCCGAGAACCGCCGGCCTCGAGCACGATGGTCTGGACGCCGCGAAATATTATCGTAGCCTCGCACGAATGACCCATCGTCCTTGATCCGCGGCCCGTGGGCGTCGTACCGAAGGTGGGATGGAGACGCGGCCGAGGGTCAGGGCCTTTTTCCAAGATCCAGGGGGTTCGATGGCCGGCGAATACGGAGATGTGTACAAGAGTCCGGAGACGTTCACGCCCGAGGGCCCGCCGCCGAAGGCCGGACGCGGCTGCTTCTTCTATGGCTGCCTCTTCTCGGCCCTATTATCGGTCGTGGCCGTGGTGGGTATCGCGCTGGTCGGGTTCTTCGGCTACCGCTTCGCGATGAAGCTCGTCGAGGACAATACGTCGACCACGCCGAAGACCCTGCCGAAGGTCCAGATGACCGAGGAGCAACGCAAGACGCTCGACGACCGCGTCGCGGCCTTCAAGAAGGCCCTGGACGACGGTGAGGACGCCGAACCGCTCGTGCTGACGGCCGACGAGTTGAATGCGGTCGTGGCCGAGCATGGTAAGACCGAAGGCCGCGTGTATTTCAGCATCGAGGGAGAGAAGCTGAACGGCGAAGTCAGCCTGCCGCTCGACGAACTCGGCTTCAAAGGCCGCTTCTTCAACGGCAAGGCGACATTCCGGGCCGCCCTCGAAGCGGGTCGGCTTGTCGTGTTCGCCGACTCGCTCGAAGTGAACGGCCGCCCCTTGCCCGACCAGTTCATGGCCGGTCTCCGCAACGAGAACCTCGCCAAGGATGTCGCGAAAGATCCCAAGAACGCCGCGGTCCTCGAGAAGCTGAAGACGATCGTGATCAAGGACGGCAAGATCGTCATCACCGCCAAGCCGAAGGACGAGCGGCCGTCGAAGGCCCCGGAACCGCCGAAGGCCGACGGCGAGCCGGCCAAGGACGCGACCCCCGCCCCGGCGGAGAAGCCCGAGACCAAGGACGCTCCCGCTGCGGAGAAGCCCGAGGCGAAGGAGGCTCCCGCCCCGAAGGAGGCGGCCCCGACGCCGTAAGGCGGCTGAGCATTCAGGAGTCGGATGTCAATTCGGCCGAGGCCAATCCTCTTCGGGGTTGGTCTCCGCTGATTTCTCATGTCTGGCGGCCTCCAGGATCGCTTCCCGGGGCGAAAGCCAGGTGGGGTGTACCGGACAAAGCCCGGGGAGCCTTCGCGCCGGGGAACCGGACGCAGAAGCTTCACCGGGCTTTGAATGTGAAAGGGGCGACTTGAGGCATCCGGAGACGCATGCCTCGCACCCGCCCAACGGGAATCGAGGCCTTGAGACGGAGGAGATTACTTGGATTTCGACCAGACGGAGAGCAACTCCTCGGATGCCTGCTGACGGACCCCGTTGTCGTTCAGGATGTCGTCGGTGGCGCGGAGGACCTCCTTCCGGTCGAAGACGATCGTCTCGGAGGCGCGGTCGTTGAAGCTGATGGTGATGTACTTATCGTTGGCGTCGCGGAGGAGCTCGACGAAGTGCCGCATGTTGCGGACGGGGGTGCCGTTGACATCCTTGACGACCTTCGTGAACGGGTTCGAGTATCCCTTGGAAATCAGGTGGGGGAACATCGGCGCGGAGACGACGACGAGCTCCTCGCCCTCGAACTTCGGCTTGTCCCCGCGTCGGGTCACGATCGGGCTGCCGATCATGCTGAAGATGTTGTAGAACCGCTCGCCGGCCCGCTCGAAGCCGCTGAGGAACTCGGTCGTCACCGGCGAGAAGACCAGTGGACCGTAGACGAAATAGGGCGGATACTGGCCCCGGAGCGACTCGATCAGCATGGTGTGCTTGGGGCTGACCGGGAGCTCGACGGTCATCGGCTTGCCTTGCCGGATCAGGCTCAAGGTGACCTTGCCGTCCTTCGCGAGCTTCTGGATCAGGTACTGGAACCGGAGCCGGAGGTTGTCCCGGATCTTCACCAGCCCGACGTTGTCGATCTCGTGGTCGCCGATCTTGGTGACGAGGTCCCACTCCTTGAGCGGGTAGGATTCGTCGTCGGAGTCGGGGCCGTGGACGACCATGCCGGTCACCTTCTTGTCGAGCCCGAGCTTGCCCCTGAGCGCGTCGTTCTCCAAGGTCTGGAGGACGTCGTGCATCGCGGGCTTGCCGTCATACTTGCCGTCGGCGACGTCCTTGAGGAAGAGGTCGATCTCCTCGCTCGGGATGATGTAGCCGATGTTGTCCGACTGGTTCAGGCGGCTGAAGATGAGCCCGATGAGCTTGTCGTTGACCAGGGCGGGGCCGCCGCTGTTGCCGGGGTTGATGGCGGCGTCGACCTGGATCCGCAGGCCGGCGGCGTTGTCGTTGTAGCCGGCGAACTCGATCCGGGAGACGATCCCCTTGGTGACCGACTGGCTCGCCCCCCCTTGGGGATAGCCGTAGACGAGCACCGACTCCTTGACCTCGGGGAGCTCCGTCGTCCTGGCCAGCGGCGGGCGTTTGTCGAAGAACGACTCGTCCTCGAGCTTGAGGACCGCCAGGTCCATGCCGGGGCTGACCGCCTCGACGGTCGCCACGAGCTTCTCGCTCGACTGGTACGACTCGACGAACAACTGGCTGGCGTACGAGACGACATGCGCGTTGGTCAGGATCCGCTTGCCTTCGATGACGACGCCGGTGCCGCTGACGTCGCGCGGGCTCTGCTTCGTCCAGGGGCGGATGATGTCGGGCAGGCGCATCGTCGCCGAGATCTTGACGACCGACTCGCGGATCGCGCCTTCGTCGGCGTCGGCCGCGAAGGCGGTCCATGGGGAGAGGGTCAGGAGCCAGGCCCCCGCCAGGGCCCAGACGATGCGCGTTTGGTTCATTGCGAAGTCTCGCCTTCCGGATCCGTGGGTAGCGATCGAGGAGGTATCCCGGCCGCGCCAGGGGATCAGCCCGGGCGGGCCTCCCCACGCCCGCCGGGGCGTGCGATCGGCCGGCCCACATCTTAACCCGCCCCAAGCCTCGGGTTAACACATTAGGAGCCGGTTTTCGCCCGGAGTGCTCCGGGGCAGTCGCAGGTCGCTCAAAGAGGAGAGGACTCATCACAAAGGCACAAAGGGAGGATTCCGACGGTTACGACTCGTTCTCGAGCCTCTTCCGCCAAGACTTTGAGCCTTAGTGGTGAGGTTTCAACAAGGGTGACCGGGCAGAACCCGGAGGTCTTCAGCGAAGAGTTTCCGAGTATTCCCCAGGTTTCGAGACGGGGTCGCTGGGCGAGATTTCTCTTTGATAGGATGATCGCTCGACGGGGACGCTCGCGACGGCGGCTATCTCGTCTGCGATCAAGTGTACCGAGGGAGGTCTTCCATCCTCGGATCTCTCGCCCAGACCGCTGGGTCTACTGCCGTGAGGTGGGCGGGAGCCCGCAAACCGTGGTAACCGGCGTTGGTGATTGCAGTAAATCCCATAAACTTTCGGAAAGTGTTTGGTTGTCAATATGGTTTGCCAGTTATGTCTTGTCGAAGAAGCGACGATGCACCCGGCCGACCAATTGTCTTTGGGGCGTGTTGTACACGCCCACTACTGCCCGATGTGCCAGTACGCGAAGAAACGCATTGTCACGCTCGACGAGAGCCACTACCCGAAGTTCTTGTTTACGCTGAAGCAATTTATGGTAGTCGTGGCGATTTTCGCCATTCCCAACGGCCTCCTCGCTTGGGTGATGAGGGGTGGCATCCTCCCGAAACCCAAGGATCCGGAGCTGGCCAGGCAACTGATCCTCTCCGCGTTTCTTGCAACGAATCTCTGCTTTTCCTTGGTCGTCATCCACGTCGTCCTGGCTGCTTGGCTTCGCAAGATGATATGGTACAAGAGAACAGGGGGCATCATACCGTATACGAAGCGGACGTCTCAGGAGGTTTCCAGTGCGAGAAATATTTTTGTGATGTCGTTTAATTTTGTATTTATGTCTAATATGATTACGTCGTTCGTCTTGGGAGGATTTAGAATTGGGAGGAGCCGGGAGGACGAGGTCTTTGTCGCGGTTGCGGTTTTGTTGGGCCTTGCGGCCCTGGCAGTGACCAGGGTTTCACCCGCGGCGAGAGCCTGGCTGCGCGCGTTCTGTGATGAGTGGCGGTGTGCGTCCGCGGCGGGCAGGATCTTGAAGATCCTCGCCTTTTCGACTTTGTTCTTGGTCAAAATCAATATCGACGAGATTCTTGCGGTGATGACTCGGTTGGGCCGCATTAGCCCCTGGCTGGTCCTTCCTGCCCTCCTGCTCGCCATCCTGGGGTATCGGACTATGTTCATGGCGTGCGAGGCGTCCTTGACTCGCCGTGCTTGAGCCGATCACGGCCGTCTCGAACGAGCGGCTGCATGACGCAGGTGTTGGATGTCCAAATCGTGCGAATCGCCGCTCGTGCCGAAGGCCACTCGGCGTGAGGGGTGGCCGTCGGCTCGAACGGCCGCTGCTCAGGCCAGGATCTCCTTGACCACCTTGCCGGCGACGTCGGTCAGGCGTTCGTTGCGGCCCTGGTGGAAGTAGGTCAGGAGCTCGTGGTCCATGCCGAGGAGGTGGAGGATCGTGGCGTGGAGGTCGTGGAGGTGGACCCGGTCGGTGACGGCTTCGAAGCCGAGGTCGTCGGTCTCGCCGTAGGCGATGCCGCCTTTGACGCCGCCGCCGGCCATCCACATGGAGAACCCATAAGGGTTGTGGTTGCGGCCGGGCTCGCCGGGGCCTTCGCTGAAGGGCATGCGGCCGAACTCGCCGCCCCAGACGACCAGGGTGCTGTCGAGGAGGCCTCGGCGGTCGAGGTCGGTGAGCAGGGCCGCGATCGGCTGGTCGACCTCGGCGCCGTGCTTGCCGTGGTTGGTCTCGATGCTGGTGTGGGCGTCCCAGGTGTCTTCCAGGTGGCCGCCGCCGGAGTAGAGCTGGACGAAGCGGACGCCGCGCTCGACCAGGCGTCGGGCGATCAGGCAGTTGCGGCCGAACTCGTCGGTGGGGGCCTTGCCGACGCCGTATTCATCGAGGGTCGCCGCCGACTCCTGGCTCAGGTCCACGGCCTTGGGCGTCGCCGCCTGCATGCGGTAGGCGAGCTCGTAGCTGTCGATCCGGGCCGCGAGCTCCTGGCCGCCGGGGCGCTCGTCGAGGTGTTCCTGGTTGAGCCGGGCGAGGAGGTCGAGCTGCTCACGCTGGGCCTTGTTGTCGAGGAACGCGGGGCCGCGGAGGTCGAGGATCGGGTCGCCGGTTGGGCGGAAGTGGGTGCCGGAGAAGGCGGCGGACATGAACCCGCTCGACCAGTTCGGCTGGCCGCTGATCGGCCCTCCGCGCTTGTCGAGTAGGACGACGTAGCCGGGAAGATCCTGGTTCTGGGTGCCCAGGCCGTAGACGGCCCAACTGCCGAGCGAGGGGCGACCGATGAAGGTCTTGCCCGTGTTCATGGCCACGAGCGCCGAGCCGTGCGCGTGGCTGTCGGTGTGGCACGACCGGATCACGGCGAGCTTGTCGGCGTGCTCGCGGACGCGGGGGAAGTAGTCGGAGATCAGGAGCCCGCTCTCGCCCCCCGGGCGGAACTTGCGGAAGGCGGGCGTGAGGTAGCCGACCTTCCGGCCCCCGGAATTGATGAACTTCTTCCCTTCGGGGAGCGGCTTCCCGGCGTACTTCTCGAGCAAGGGCTTGTAGTCGAACGTGTCGACCTGGCTCGGCCCGCCGTTCATCATCAGGAAGATGACGCTCTTCGCCTTGGTGCCGAAGTGGGGCGGCCGGGGGCTCAGCGGGTTCCCCGACTTCGACGCCTCGGCCGCGCGGAGGTGCCGGCCGAAGAACCCGTCGTCCGACAGCAGGGACGTGAGGGCGAGCCCGGCGAACCCGGCCCCCATCTCCCAGACGAATTCGCGGCGGGTCCGCCCGCAGGGGAAGGGGCCCGGCTGGTTGGGACGAGTGGACATCGCCGGCTCCTCAGTCGACGTAGAGGAATTCATTCGAGTTCATGAGCACGTGGCAGAGCGACGCCAGGGCGAGGACGCCGGGGTCGTCGCCCTGCGAGCGGTCGAGGCCGTATCGGGCCATCAGGTACTGCGTGACCGCCAGGCGTTCGGGCTCGGACAGGGGGCGGTCGAAGGCGATCAACTCGGCGAGGTCGCCGTGCCACCACTCGCCCTGGATGTTGCCCTGCTGGCCGACGACGTACGGGGTCGTGAGCACCCGAGTCGCGAGGGCATCGCCCTTGTGGGCGACCTCGGTGGCGTCGCGGTAGACGGTCGCGGTCGACGGCCTGGCGACGGCGGCGAGCAGCATGAGCTCCCGGCCGTCGCGTGAGGCACCCGGGGCGCTGAAGTCGTCGCTGAGGCGGACGGTGTCGGCCTCGGTGGTGCCGAAGAAGACCGAGGTCGTCGAGTTTCCGGCGGCGCCGTCCCAGTTGGAGAAGAGGGTGCGGTGCCCTTCGCGGCCACGGTCGTCGGCCACGGCGAAGAGGGTGAAGGTCTGCGAGGTCAGGACCTGGCCGGCCAACTCGAGGAAATCCCCGCGGCCATCGAACCGGACGACCGGCCGGCCGAGTTGGGCGTCGAGCATCGGGTAGGGCCGGGCCGCGGGGTCGGCCTGCGAGGCGTGGTGGTTGCGCCCCGAGCGGTCGGCCCAGGTGCCGACGCGGCCGTTTTCGTCGACGGCGATCCCGTCATCGGCCCGCAGGTAAAGGGCGAGGCCGTCGCGGATCGGGAGCTCGTCGGGGGCGGCCAGTCGTCGGTCTTCCACCCGCCTCGCGAAGTGGGCGGCCTGGCGCGCGAGGTGTTCCAGGGCCGTGGCGACCTCGCCGGGCTTCGGATCGCGGCGGAGCACGCGACGCCAGGTCTCGCGGACCCGGCCCTCGGGGTCGGACGTCTCGCCGCCGATGCGACGGGCGAGGGCCTCGCTCTGCTCGTGGATGAAGCTGTTGTTCATCAACGCGAGGGCCTGGGGGGCGACCAGGGTTACGTCGCGTTGGCCGCACGGCAGGGTCGTGTCGGGCATATCGAACGCCGTCATCAAGGGCGAGAGCAGCCCGCGCTTGGTGAAGGCGTAGATGCCGCGTCGGAGGCGCTGTTCGGGGGGCGAAGGGGTCCAGGCGTTGCCCTTCGTGGAGAGCCCCTCGAGGGCGTCCGGGGAGATCTCCGGGAAGAAGCTCGGCCCCTCGAGTCGAGACAGGTCGAGCCGGCCGCTCGCGGCGAGCAGGGCGTCGCGCAAGGGCTCTGCCTCGAGGCGACGGCGCTCGGCCCGCCACCAGAGGCGGTTGCCGGAGTCGGCCTGGTTGTACTCGGCCTGGCGGGGGTGGAGCGAAGACTGGCGGTAGGCCGACGACATCAGGAGGGCCTTGTGCAACGGCTTCGACTTCCATCCCCCTTCGATCAACTCGGCCGCGAGCCAGTCGAGGAGTTCGGGATGCGTGGCGCGGTCGCCGGTGAAGCCGAAGTTGTCGGGCGAGCGGACGAGTCCCTGCCCGAAGTGGTGCTGCCAGAGCCGGTTGACCCAGACGCGGGCTGTCAGCGGATTTCGGGGGTCGGTGATCCACCGGGCGAGCTGGAGTCGGCGCGTCGAAGTCTTGGAGTCGGCGGGCGGGGGCGTGAACGGTCGGTCGAGCGCCGGGACCATCGAAAGCTGACCTGGCTCGACGACGCCGACGGGCCGGTTGGGATCCCCCTTCTTGAGGAGGTGCAGGGGAGGGGCCTCTCGGCCTCGGTCGGTCCAGCCGAAGACGTCGTATCCGAGTGTCTTCTTGTCGGGGCCGCCGAGCAGCTCCCGAGGGCCTGGCTCGATGAAGCCTGCCCAGAAGGCCGAGGCCATCCGGTAGTAGTCGGTCTGGCGGATCGGGTCGAACTTGTGGTCGTGGCAGCGGGCGCACTTGACCGTCATGGCCAGGAAGGCCGTGCTGGTCGCGTGCACCATGTCTTCGAGCCGCTCGTACTTATATTCTTGCGGGTCGTTCGGCTCGTCGTTCCAGGTCCCCAACTGCAGGAATGCGGTCGCGACGACGGACTGCTCGGTCTTATCGGGAAGCTCGTCCCCGGCGAGCTGCTCGAGCACGAAGCGGTCGTAGGGCATGTCTTCGTTGAGGGCGCGGACGACCCAGTCGCGATATTTCCAAACGCCCGGCTTGGTCTGGTCTCGCTCGTACCCGCTGGTCTCGGCGAAGCGGGCGACGTCGAGCCAGAAGCGGGCCCAGCGCTCGCCGTAATGCGGCGAGGCGAGCAGTCGGTCGACCAGTCGCTCGTAGGCGTCGGGGGCCTCATCGGCGGCGAACGCCTCGATCTCCTCGAAGCTCGGCGCGAGGCCGAGTAGGTCGACCGAGACGCGGCGGATCAGGGTGCGGCGGTCGGCCGTCGGGGCGAACGTCCACCCCTTCTTCTCCAGCCCGGCGACGATGAAGGCGTCGACGGGGTTGGCGACGCGGTCCTTCGACCGGACCGCCGGGACCTCCGGGCGCTTGACCGGCTGGAGCGACCACCAGTCGCGCCCGCCGTGGTTCTGGCGGGTCGCCTCGAACGGGTCGAGCACGCGACCTTCGGGCCAACCAGCGCCCCCGGCCACCCACGCCTTGAGCCGTTCGACGTCTTCGGGGGGCAGGGCCCGCGACTTCCCTTGCTTCTTCGGCGGCATCTCGCCGTCGACGACGCGCTGGATCAGGAAGCTCTCCTCGACGTTCCCCGGGACGACGGCCGCGCCGTTCTCTCCTCCGGCCCGCAGCCCGTTTCGGGTCGTCAGGTCGAGGCCGCCGGCCTTCTCGGTCGCGTTGTGGCACTCGAGGCATTCGTTCAGGAAGATCGGCGCGACGGAACGCTCGAAGTTCGGGGCCGGCTCCGCCCCTCGGGACGCGGTCGCCAGCAGCGCGGCGACGATCCCGACCCAGGCCGGTCGGAGACAAGTCAGTGCATGGCGAGCCATGCCGGGACGCCGGGCGGTCGGATGAGTCTTAATGTCGAGGCCTCCCCCACGGGTCTTGACCCCGGCTCCTCGGCCGATCGAGCCTTCGCTCGGCTTGCCGAGTTCCGGGGGACCTTGGCTGGCGCGGAGTTCCGTTGAATCCTTGACTGGGGATGATGGGCGACCCGGCCGGAACCGCGTCATCGCCGATCCCGGCGACCCCACGTCCCGGCCGCATCGTCGCCCTCATTATGCCAAGGGAGGCGACCGAAGGCCAGCATCCCCGGGCCTCAAATTTGAGAAATGTCAAACAGTTCAGGGCCGCCCATGCCCCCATCGACTTTGAGAGGGGCAAGGAGCGGTGGTCGCTTCGCGGTCGCGAGCGAGAGTAGGATTGGGGCGGAGGAGTGGTGTGGCGAGTCGATGGGTCTGTCGACGGTCACGGAAGTGGTCTAATCCAGCCGGACGTCGAGGTTTACTTCTTTCTCGTCGTTCCGGATGATGCGGGATTCGAAGTCCGCGTGTCCATGCGCCTTGATCTGGACCTTATAAGCGGGACTCGACTTCTTGAGGTTGAGGGTGTACTCGTCTTTGAGATCCCTTCGTTCTTCCCCTGGCAAACGTTGGGTCTTTCCGGTCGAGGGGTCGACGGTTTGAACCCCGAGCGAATATGGGGCGACCGCCTGTCCCGTCTTCGAGTCGAGGACTTTGACGTTGATTGTCAAGCACGGCTCGAACGCGACCACCGTCTCACCGTCGGAGGGATTGAGGGACTGTTCGAGCTCGAGGTATCCCTTCTTGGAGAACGATAGGGAGGCTCCCGACTCGTGCGCTCCGTCCCAGGCGAAACGCCCTTCGGCGTCCGTCCAAAGTCGTATGCTTTCTGATTTGTATTTGCGTGCCATGCGATTGGGAATACAGATGAAAGCGTTGACGACTGGTTTCTGCTGTTCATCGAGGACCCGGCCTCGGATCGTCCGGCCCCGAGCCAGTCGGATCTCGACGGGGGTTCGGGAGGTCTGGACGGTCCATTCGGTGCAGGCGTAGCCCTTCGCCGAGATGCCCAGGAGGATGCTATCATCCGGGGAGAAACGGAAACGGAAGAGGCCCTCGGCGTCCGAGGTGGTGCGCCGCAGATTGTCGAGGAACGTTGCGCCCTTCGTCGCGTCCACGAGGTCCGCTCCGGCAATCGGGTGGCCCTCATCGTCGACGACTTTTCCCGTGACCTCGACGCCCTTGACCATCACCTGCTGGTCCGAGAACGATTTGAGGTCGGGCAGCTTAGGATGTCGGAGGCCGGGGCCGGCGAGGCTCACCGTGCTCCCGGAGACGAAGTCGGGGTGGACCAGTTGGAGGTTGAACTTCGAGGCGTCGGGCGAGACGGCCGCGCAACGCCACCGTCCCTGGGCGTCGGTGGTGACGGGCACTTCGTAGGTGATTTCCGTCCCCACGGCGATCTTCGGCAACGTCCTTGGCTCGGCGTAACCCGAGACCGTGACGATGACCTCGGTCCCTACGATCGGGTGCCCCTGCTCGTCGACGACCGTGCCCCCGATCGGCATCCCGGGGCGAAGCCGGACGGTCAGGGGCTCATCGCGCCGACGTTTGGACGAGGCGTCGAGCTGATGGCGTTGCGGGACATAACCGTCCTTGCGGACCTCTAGGTGCGTATCCCAATCGTCGATCGTCGGGTAGGACACGAGCAGGCGTCCGTCCGCGTTGGTCGGGAAGGTGCGAAACTGGTTGTCGATGTTCACCAGGACGATGGCCTGGGCATCGGGGATCGGGAGCGCGGTGGCGTCGTCGACGACCCGCAGGTTGAGGACGTGCCATTGGGCCGTCACCGGGGGCACACCGTCGAACGCCCGCTTCAATGCTGGGCGGGCCGGTGTATTGTCGGGCGCGTCCTTGGGCGGCTCCGGGGTGTCGGGCCCGGCGAGTCCGACGCCGCCCGCTGCGACCAGGCCGAGGACGAGCCCGGCGGCGGCGAATCCTCTGAGTTTCGCGACGATCATTTGAGTCAATCCCCAACGGACCATCCGCGCGACGGAGTCCGGGACCTCCCCGGTCGTGGCCCTTTCGGCGAACCGGATGGCCGCGCGAGCGGTGGCACCGGCCGAAAGGGGGATCGTCGTCGCGGATGCGTCGCGGGCGCCGGAGGCCGACACCGCCCATGAGCTGATGACGGCCGGCATCACGCCGCGGTCGACCAGCCGTCTCCGCAGCCGATCTCGGCCGCGGTACAACCGGGTCTGGAGGGTGCGCAGCGGACAACCGACCTGGTCCGCCGCTTGTTCGTGTGTGAGCCCTTCGAGGTCACACAGGACGATCGCCGTCCGAGCGTGGCCGGGCAGTCGTTCGAGCTCCTCGAAGATTTCCGGCCAGCCTCGGGTCTCGTCCGGGGCTTCGGTTGACTTGAGCCGGTCTGCGCCGAGCTCGGCGGATCGTCGTTCGTGGATCTTGCGGCGGAGGGCGGCGCGGCGGGCCCGGGCCGCGACCCGTTGCGCGGTCCCGAAGAGCCAGTTGGCCAGCGCCTCGCGCCTGCGGACGGTGCCGGCCTTCCGGGCGAGGATGAGGAAGGTCGCCTGGGCGGCGTCGTGGGCGTCGTGGGGGTCGCCGAGCACTCGCCGGCAGACCCGGAGGACCATCGGCCCGTGGCGACGGACCAGGGCCTCGAACGCGACTTCGGACGACGCATCGCGTCGGAGGAAGCGTTCCAGCAAGACCCCGTCGTCCAGCCCGCCGAGTGTCCCCGAGTCCCAGAGGGTGCGGACCTCCTGGGCGACGCCCCTCACCTTGGCCTTCCCTGTCGCATTCCCATCGTGGTTTGGCTCTCGTTCTCCGTTTCTCGTTGGTCGTGTCGAAGGAGTAGTACCCGGTGGTCGGGGTGAATCCCTCAACAATTCTGAGAACCTCTCCCGAAACCTGTTTTTTTCTTAAAAAAACGGGTTTCTGTGGGAACAGACGACGACATCCCTAGTTGGGAGGGAGAGTCAACGTCGAGGGCCTCGGAAACCCGTATTTTAAGAAAAAACAGGTTTCGGGAGAGGTACTTACTTGCCCGAGGACTCGGGGTCGGCCGACACGTCGGGGATGACCATCAACCCTTCGCCGGCCACGCCGACCGTCCTGGTCCGGCCTTGTCGCCAGAGCTGGGCGGTCAGGGCGCAGACGACGGCGTCGAGCTGATGCTCCGAGGCCTTGGGGTGGTCCAGGCCGGGGACGAGCGGCTTCAATGCGCGGTGGATCTTGCGCCGGCCGGCGAGGGTGCGTTTCCCCTCGGAAGGGAGGCCGAGGAGGCGGAGGGTGGCATAGGGGTAGACTTCGAGCGGGTCGAAGCCGGCGACCCGCAAGGCGAGCGAGATCCGACGGCCTCGACGCGCCAAAACCTTGATCAACGCCGTGGCCAGCGTGGGGATGCCCATCCGGGCGAGCTCGCGCTCGAGCTGTCGGCTGCGAGTGCCGGGGTCGTGGCGGCAGGGGCACTCGTCGTCGAGGCAGCAGCGGCCCAGGGGGCGGGTCAGCGGGGCGTTGATCGCCACCGTCGCCCAGCGGCCCCCCGAGGTGGCCAGCCGCATCACGTCCACGTCAGATCCGGCGGAGGTCAGGGCCTCGAGCCTCCCGTCGCGGAGGATCGCCACCCCCGTCTCCCGGTGCTCGACCCCCGCGAGGTCGATCCCCACGCAGACCACCGGCCGCGCTCGGCGAACCCTCGGCGCGGGCTTCGCGGGCGTCGGCTTCTTCGTCCCGGCCATCGTCCGAACCAGGCCTCTCGAACTCGACCCCGACGGCCGCACCGCCGGGCCGTCGTCCCCTCGAGTTATTGTAATAACATGTTACTCGATTTTGAAGAGTCGGGCAAGTCCCGTCAAGCCTGTGGAGTTCCCGTCAGGCCGCGGAAAAGTTTGCGCGTTCGGCGTATCTTCGGTGGTCGCCCATCGCGATCGCGGAGGATTTCGTCACGAGGACTGGGTGAGTTGAGGTATGATGAGATAAAGATGCAATGGTTTAAATAGGTCGTTGTGCATGGCCGGGTCGGAGGCCGTGTCCGGGCCGTGTGGATCGCCCGCGGCCTGGCGCACTGGGCGACCGTGAGGCGTCGGGAATCCTCGGTATTCTTACGATGATTACAAGGTTAGTAAGGATTCCCAATCTTTTGGTTTTTTGATGCGACCCCTTGCACGGTCCGTCGATTTATCCATAATGTCGGCCTGTCGACCCCCGCGTCGTCGAGGGGCGGAGTTCCCGGGTTGCGAGTCATTCCCGAAGGCGAAGGAGGATTCCCGATGGCCGGCACGATGATGATGGATCGGAGCGCGATGACGGGCATGAGCGGGATGGGCACGGGGTCGATGAGCTCGACCGGCATGGGCATGCCGACCGGCATGAACATGATGATGGTCCCCCGGTGCACGATGACGATGGAGAAGTGCGCCGGCGGCATGATGATGACCTGCACGAGCGACGATCCCATGGCCTGCAGCATGATGCAGAACCTCTGCACCATGATGGCCGGCGGGATGTGCTCCTGCTGCATGATGATGAATGGGATGATGGTGTGCTGCTGTAACATGATGATGGGTATGTGCAAGTGTGAGATGACCGACAAGGGCGTCAAGATCACCTGCACGAGCGGCGACAAGGCCTGCTGCGACATGATCCAGGCCTGCTGCGACTGCATGTCCACCATGATGAAGGCCGGCTGCACCTGCTGCGTCATGATGAACAACACCCCCGTCTGCTGCGCCTGCTGAGCTCGGTTCGATTCGAGGCCGGGCCCTCGCCCGGGTCGCGGCCTACTTCGATTCAGGTTCTCCGCGAAGGCCTGGTCGGGACGACTTCGTCCCGGCCGGGCCTGCGTCGCTTCGAAGGTCGGTCGAGCTTGCTGGCAGACTTGCACCGAGGTTTACTCATGGTTTCTTCACCGCGCGACGTGCCAGGACCTGCACACGTCCGAGCCCGAGGTCGTCAAGTGGTGTGCTTTTTTTGCCCTCGAAGCTCCTTGATGTTTCCGTTTCGCAACAGCGTGCCGCGAAAATCGATCAAAATTGGCGTGAACCGGGGGTGGTGGGCGACTCCGCTTGTCCCCATTCAGACTCGGCCCCTAAATAGAGCCTTGTGGTGACTTGCCCGGCCGGACGTCCTTAGTCCGAGCGATATTTGATGCAAGTTTCGAAGGCCACGTGGGTTCGATGAAAATGATGCGCTCACTTGTATTTGCTTCCCTCGCCGGCCTCTCCCTCATGGTTTCCGACGTCAACGCTCGCGTCATCCCCCTCCAATCTTCCAGCGCCGATCCCGAGTCCCTCGACCCGAGCCTGGTCTCTCGCTTCGATCTCGCCGGAGTCGGCTCGGGCCGCTCGGAAGTCGTCGCGTCCGACGACCTCTCGACCGTCTCCGCGGCCGAGGTCGAGGTCAGCCTGGCCGCCGGGCCTCCCGCAACCGTCGTCGAGAACCTGGGGGCGGTCCAAGCTTCCGAAGCCGGTTCCCCGGCCGTATCGGGTGCGCGGTCGTCGTCCAAGCACGCGGCTGCCCCTCAGGTGGTCCACACCGCGGCCGGTCGCAGGCATGCGGTAGGGATCGCTCCTGCCACGAGCCGAGAGGTTGCGACGGCGTCCGCCGACGATCCGCCGAAAAAAGCCCTCCTCTTCACCTTCCCGAGCGCCGAGGAATGCAAGCTCCTCATCCTTGCCCTCGTCGGTGGTGGCGTCGTCGGCCTCTTCTTCCGAGGCCGCCTGCTCCAGGAACGCCAGGCCTCGCTGGCCCTCCTGGACTGAGGCCTCGGCCTTGGACTATTCCCCGGCCGTCGACAATTGGCCGAAGGTAGGGAGAGTCTGCCCAGGTCATCTTTTGACGTGACCTGGCCTGTCGATCACGGGCCTCAGTCAATACGAACGGGCTGTCGACGGTCGCCTTCGAAGCGATGCGTCGATCGTCTCGGCGACCACTGATGATCGGCCGGAGGGCCGGTCACGGCAGGCCCGCGCGCTTCTTCAGGATCCACTCGGCCGTCAGGATGGCGAAGAACGCCAGGAGGGCGCCCGGGTGATCCCAGAGGGGTGTTTCCTCGATGCGCAAGGCCTGCCGGGTCTGGGAGCGGAGTAGGGCGGGTAGCTCATCGGCCTCGTAGTCGGCGAGGACTCGGCCGCCGGTGGCCTTGGCGAGCCGGTCCAGGGACGCACGATCGGCGGCGATCTCAACACGCTCGGAGGTCTCGCGGCCGACGACCTCCAGGGTCGCTTGCGGGACGGCCTTGTCGTCATTCAGGTGCAACGCCCCGGCGAGCGTGGGGACGTCGAGTCGGACGAGGTAGGAGCCGAAGGGCAGGGGCGGGGCCGTCCCTTCGAACGCCCGAGGTTGGCCGGCGACACCTCGCAAGGGGATGATGGCGACGGCGTCGCCGGTCGGTTGATTCGTCTTCGGGTCGGCCTTGTAGACCCGAGCGGCGAGGAGGAGGTCGGGGCCGACGCCGGGGACCCCCTCGACGATCCTCGCCCGCAAGAGTGCGGTTTCGCCCTCGGAGACCTTCGGGCGAGTCGGGCCGAACCGAACGTGGGCATTGCCCGAGGCGAGCCGACCCGAGGACGCCCATCGCACTACCTGGCCCCAGAACCGGTGGTGGTAAGTGTCGCCGGAGCGAAATCGCCAGCGCCAGGTGCTGTCGGTGCCGACCCAGAGCACTTTCCCCAGGCCGTAGGGTTGGGCGGCGATCACCGCGCCGGGCTCCTCGCGAGATGAGGCGAGGGTCGCGGCCCCGGGCTTGACCTTGCCCGCGAGGACGCGGGGGAGCCGAGGGAGTCCTTGCCAGGCGGCGAGGTTTTGGGTGGGGTCGGTGGTGAGCTGGAACATCGGCCAGGCGTTCGCGTCGGTGAGGGCCGTCGAGGCCGGGAGGACCGTGACCCCTTGCGGCAGGCTTGGGTGCGCGGGGTCGGACGCGGTCGAGGCCGGCAGGACGGGGCGGGGATCCGAAACCGGGCGAAGTCGCCGGGCGGCCTCCGACGGAGGGGTGGACGCGGCTCGAGGGCCCGGCCCGAGGATCAAGGTCCCGCCCCGGTCGGAGACATAAGACTCGAGGCGCGTCCAGGCTTCGGCGTCGAGGTCGGCCGGGGCGACGTCCCCCACGACGATCGCGTCGAAGTTCCCGAGCGGGTCGGGGAGCTTCGCCGAAGGCTCGGGCCGGGCGGGGAGGGTCTTGCCGTAGGTCGGCGGGGCCGAGGTGCCCGCGAGTTCCGGCTGGTGGAAGACGACCGCGTCGAGCTGGACCCGAGGGTCGCGCGCGAGGGCGTTGCGGAGGTAGCGGAACTCCCAGCCCGCCTCGCCGTCGACCAGCAGGACGCGGGCCCTGTCGTCGGCGACCTGCACCGAGGCCGTCCGCCGGTCGTTGTCGGGCCGAGCGTCCCCCTCCAGGGGGGCGACGGCCACGGTCAAGGGGATCGTTCCGAGCTGGTCCATGGGGACCCGGAACGCGACGACCGGACGCGAGCCGTCGTCGGCGGCCCGGACGGTCTGCCGGATCGGCGTGGCCCCGGGGCGTTCGAGCGTCACGGCGACCTCTCGGCCGGCATACCCGTCGAGCTTCAGGGTCGCCTCGACGTTGGCCACGTCCCCCTTGTAAACGCCCTCGGGGGCCTTGATGGAGGCGACCGCCGCGTCACGAGGGGGGGCCGTCGAGCCGATCGCGACCGGGTAGACCGGGATCCCCCGCGCCGCCAGGCGGTCGACCGTCGCGGAGGCGTCGTCCGGGGCGTTGCGCCGGCCGTCGGTCAGGAGCACGACCCCGAGCACCGGCGCCTCGGCCTCACTCAACGCCCTGGCCAGGGCCGGCTCCCAGTCCGTCGTCAGGGCCGAAGGGTCATCGGCTTTCCCCGAGTTCTTGAGCGATTCGGATAGGGCCGAGAGGGTCGTCGGCAAGGTCTCTCGCGCGAATGCGACCGCCTCGACCGCGTGGTCCCCGGCGAGCTTCCCGACGGGCGAGCCGCCCGCGGCCAGGAGTCGTCGGGCGACCTCGCGCCTCGACAGCCCGTCGAGGGGTGTCTCGGGCTCGAGCCCCAGCACCTTTGCGAGTTGGGCCTTCTCCGCGGCTGACCGGCCCGGGTCGGCCGTCGCCATGCTCTCCGAGACGTCGACCGCGACGACCACCCGCCCCTTGACCGTCTCGCGGTACGACCGCGTCGCGATCGGCTCGAAGAGCGAGAGTACCAGGACGCCCGCCGCCGCCAGGCGAAGGCCCAGGAGCCAGAGCCCGACCCGCCTCGAAACCAGCCGACGTTCCTCGCGATACAGGACCAGGACGAGGACCAACGCCACCACACCGACGCCGATCCAGAACCACCCCAGCCGAGTGCCTGCCAACAGGAGCCGACGTCCCCCGAATATGTCGAACGTCATGAATCCGATTTCCATTCGTCATACGACTGGTTGGTTCGACGCGTTGGCCGGGGATGGAGTTCAGACTCTTTAGCCACGGATGGAACACGGGTAATTGAAAAGTAAATTGCATATCATATTTTTTGAATTTTATTTATTGTACATAATATTTTATGATTTTTGATTTCGTCTTCATTTGGGTCGATCTGCGTCATCTGCGGATCGTCTCCAGTCTCCCTCTTCGAGTCCCTGTTCCATGGGGCAAAAGTCACGTTTCTCCGCGACGACGGACCAGCCTACGGCTGAGGTAGATCTCGAGGCAGAGGCCGCCCAGGGCGAGGAAGATCAGGCCGCGCCAGAGCTCTCGGCGTCCGCCGCGTTCGGGGGTGAAGAGGCGGGTGGCCAGTTCGGTCGGGTTGGCGTCGAACGAGAACGGCCAAGCTTCGGAGAGTCGCGAGGCCTCGGCGGGCGAGAGGATGGTGGGGTCGGACTCGCGGTCGTCGCCGACGACCGAGGCGTACGCGAAGCCGCCCGGGGGATCGGGCAGGGCCACGCGATAGATGCCGGGCTCGTTGGTGTCGTCGATGCGGACGCTTGCCGCGCCCGATGCGTTGGTGACGGGGGCCTGCACGGTCGTCCCGCTCGGGAGCCGGAGCGGCAGGGCCTTGATCGAGGCGTCGGGGGGCGGGTTGAGGTCGATGACCAGGGGCTCGCCGGGCCCCACTCGTTTCGATTCGGAGCGTCCCGCGAGGTGGAAGGCCCACTCGTGGACGAGGGGGACGAAGTCGGGGTTCACGGGCAAGGTGCCGGCTTCGGCGTCGATCGGAGCGGCCAGGAGCATGACGCGGCCCCGGCCTTGAGGACGCTCGACCACCCAGGGGTCCCCCGAGTCGAGCCGGGCGATGACCGACGCGCCCGGCTCGGGGGCGAGCCGTCGGTAAGTGAAGAGGTCGGCCCCGGCCAACGACGGTGATTCTCCTCCGGCGAACGGGGCCATGGCCGGGCCGACGAAGCTCCGAGGCGCGGGGTGGGCCAGGCCCTCGCGGCCGTCCGGGTTTCCTTTCCGCGGGCCGAGTCGGGCCGGCATCCCCTCTTGGAGGTTGAAGGCCTCGACGTCGGTGCGGTCGCCGGGGGCGATGAGGAGGCCGCCCCCCGAATCCAGAAACCGGGCGATCGCAAGGGATTGTTCGGGCGAGAGCCGGGCGACGTTCGCCAGCACGGCGACATCCTGGCCCTTCAACGACTCGGCATCGAACTTCTCGGGGGCGACGGTCGTCGCGACCACCCCGGCTGCCTCCTCGCCGGTCGGCGCGAGGGCGGCGCGAAGGAAGTCGACTTCGCCGCTCAGGGGCTCCAGTCCCGGCTCGCCGTCGACGAGGAGCACATGGAGGGCGTCGACGACTTCGACGGGGGCGGCCGACTCGTCGTCGCCCGGCAGGGAATCTTCGCCCCCGACGAGCCTGACGGCGAGCAGGTGGGCGCCCGGCGTCGGGAGCGTCGTGCGGAAGGAAAGCGGGGCCTTGCCACCGGCCGGGATCGGACCGACGTCCTGCGACGCGCCCGGGGTGGGGACCCCATCTACGAGCAACTCGGCCTTGCGGGTCAACGGGCCGGGGCCGGCGTTCGTGAGTGTGGTCGTCACCTCGACCGGCATCCCCGGTGTGAGGATCGTCCGGGATGTGACCAGCGACCCGAGCGATCCGTTCGGGCCGTCGGGCGGGGCCTTGCCGCCGAAGTCGACGGACCAGACCCGAGGCGGGATGGGCATCCTCCGGTGGAGCTCCCGGACGAGATCCCAGAGCCTCGCTTCGCTCGGTCGCCAGGCGACGCGTTGGCCGTCGGACAGGATGATGACGTCGCGCCCGGGGTTCCGGGTCCGTTCGAGGATCCGGAAGGCCTCGGCCAGGGCCGTCGGCAGGTCGCTCGACCCGTGCGAGGCCTTCACGCCCGCGAGCGCGGCGTCGACCTTCGCTCGGTCGAAGCTCGGTGGGTCGACCAGCCCCCGGACGCGATTGCCGGCGATCAGGACCGCGACCGAGTCGCCCGGGTGCAGTTGCCCGACCAACCGGCGGGCCCATTGCGACGCGGCCATCCGAGGTGAGGTCCCGCTCGACTTGCGGTCCATGCTGGCCGAGCCGTCGAGGATGAGCACCACGTCCCGAGGGGTCTCGGCATCCCCGAATCCTCCCCCCGCCGTCGCGCCCGCGCTCGACCGCGACCAGAACGGTCGCGCGAGGGCCAGCGCCACGACGCCGAGCACGGCCATCCGGGAGACGAGCAGGAGGATCTCCGTCAGGCGGATCTTCCGGCGATCCTGCCGGCCGATCTCGAGGAACTGCATCGCACCCCACTCGACCACATCCTCGCGGCTGCGGTTCCGCAGGTGGATGGCCAGCGGCACCGCCGCGCCGAGCAGGCCGAGGAGCATGACGCCGTTGAGCAGGCCGAGCCCCAAGGGGTCAACCCCCTCGCCGCGACCGGGATCGCGACGACAAGTAGTCGAGCAACGTCGCGTCGACGGCCTCGGCGGTCGACGCCCGATGATAGTCGGCGTCCATCGCCCGCACTCGCTCTTTCAACGTGGTGCAGAAGGCCTGGAATTTCTCCAGATACGCGGTTCGGAACGACGCGGGGTCGACGCGGAGGTCGTGGCCGGGCTGCTCGAGGCTGCGGAACCGCGCGGGGCGTCGGAAGGGGAATTCCTCCTCCTCAGGGGCGAGCGTGTGGAAGAAGAGGACTTCGTGGTGCCGGTGCCTCAGGTGCCTCAATGCCGAGGTCAGGGCGTCGAGGTCGTCGAAGCCGTCGGAGAGGATGACGACGAGCGCCCGACGCCGGATCCGCTCGGCCAGGGTGCTGAGGATCGCGCTCAAGGGGGTCTCACCCCCCGTCCGCGTCTCCTCGAGCACCTTCGCGAGCACCGAGAAATGCCCGGGTGCCGACCTCGCCGGGATCATCGCGCGGACCGTGCCGTCGAACGTGACGAGGCCCACGGCGTCGCGCTGGCCGATCATCAGGTACGCGAGCGATGCCGCGAGCCTCCTCGCGTGCTCGAACTTGGAGACGGTCCGCCCGGCGTAGCCCATGCTCCCCGAGGAATCGACGACGAGGTAGGCCTTGAGATTGGTCTCTTCTTCGTATTCCTTGACGTAGTACCGGTCGCTCTTGCCGAAGGCCCGCCAGTCGATGTGCCGGATCTCGTCGCCGGGCCCGTATTGCCGGTGTTCGGCGAACTCGACCGAGAACCCCTTGAAGGGGCTCTTGTGCAGCCCCGACATCACCCCCTCGACCACCAGCCTGGCGAGCAGCTCGAGGCGTCCGAAGCGAGAGAGGGCGGTCGGGTCGATCGCGTGCGGGTCGTGGGGGGTGGGTCCGGTGGGCATTGCGGCCGACATCCGAGGCAAAACCGTCCCGGCCTCCTTGCACCACTCGGCGCGAACGTGGTCCGGACGCTCGACCCTCGTTCTTCCCCTCATCGTAAGCCGGGCGGGGGCAATCCGCAACGGTCGCTCGCTGGCTTAAGGGCTCCACCGCTCCGTCGGTACTCGGCTCGAACGGTCGAGGAGAGGACCTGATACAATGGACCATGAAATGATCGAGACAACTCTCGTCGTGGTGTGCGGCCGGCCTGTGGCCGCGTCGAGCGACTCGGGGGCGATATCATGGCAACGACCCGGCGATCCTCGGCCGAACATGAGGTCGACTATCCCACCTCGGACGGCAAGCCCATGGCGGAGACTGATATCCATCGCAGGGGCCTGATGGATCTGATCGAGACGCTGGAAGATCGCTTCGCCGACGATCCGATGGTTTACGTCTCGGGCAACCTGCTCCTTTACTACGAGGAAGGGAACAAGCGTCGATATGTTTCGCCCGACGTGTTCGTCGCGCGTGGCGTCCCCAAACTCCCGCCTAGGGAGCGATATCTTCTCTGGGAAGAGGGCAAAGGGCCCGACTTGGTCATCGAGGTCACATCCCGATCGACCCGCCTGGAGGACCAGAATCGGAAGCGGACCCTTTACGGCGAGATTCTCAAGGTCACCGAATACTTCCTGTTCGACCCCACACAGGACTATCTGAAACCAGCGATGCAAGGCTTTCGGCTCATGGGCGGGGAGTACGAGCCTATCGAACCCGTCGACGGGCGACTCCAGAGCGTAGTCCTGGGTCTCCATTTGGAGCGAGCCGGCCTCGAATTAAGGCTCCATGACCCCGCCAGCGGGCGATGGCTTCCGACCCCTCGCGAACGTGCCGAGCAGGCCGAGGCCGAGGCCGCGAGACTTCGTTTGGAACTCGAGGCCTTGCGTCGCCGCATATCCGGGGGAAATTGAACGGTCCGACGCTCTCGTGTCCCCACCGACGGAGGGATGAGTCGGTCGATGACCTTGTCGGTGCCGATCCCTTTGTCTTCAGCGTGAGAAGTCGCGATCACCCGGGGGCGGAGGACGGGCCGGAGCGTACGGGGACCACGGAACCTGCGTTTGCAATGATGCCTTGTTGGGCTCGAGGCTCCCCTCGGCGCGTTCATCCGGCTGATTTCGCGTTCGAGGATTTGCAACGAGGCCAATCCGGGCCTATGTCTCCTCTAGCAGAGGCACGATCGATTGTGGCAAGACCCCGGGAACGTGGAACGACCTGATCCGAATCGGGGGCCGGAGGGCGCTTTCGAAGGTGGAGATTTCGCCGATCGTGTCGAACGCCACTACGCCAAGCATGGTCGATCTCGACGTGCATCACGATCCCGAGGATGACGGGTATCGTAAAAGTGAATATTAGAACCTTGTAATTAATGCGTGATGTTGTGTCGGGTTTGTACGGACTTACGCCTGGCCAAGTAGAGGAGCTCCTCGCGGAAGACCTCGACCCGCCCCTCAGCCTACGTGCCAAGGATCTTTTCCGCTATCTGCTCATGACCGCCCCGCCCGCCACCTTCGAGGCCTGCTTCAACGGCGGGATCCTAAGCCTCCGCAACGACGCCATCGTCGAGACGGGCATCGAGCAGGTCTGCCGGGACGAGATGACGGGAGGAGGCTGAAGTCGGTCGGGTTCGAGTCTTCGCATTACCACTGCGACGGCCAGGCTGGCCTCGAGTTGTGTGACGACATCAGCAGCCTTGCCGCGGATGTGGGCCGGTTCGCCCTCGCGGCCCGAGGCGATTCGTCAGTGAACATCCCCGCCATAGGTCGCTCGATGTGACGTTCCGTCGTCGGCCGCGAAACACGCGTGAGAACGCAGCATGCTGGTCCGAATTTCGAAAAAACGGATTGCTGCTGCCAGGAAGGGTGCGTCCGCCGTCGTGGTGGCGATCTGCCTCGTGCCCCTGATCGGGGTGATGGCGTTCGCCATCGAGGGTGGCCTCCTCATGGCCCAGAGGCGGCAGGTGCAGGCGGCCGCCGATTCCGCGGCCCACGCCGCCGCGTGCACGCTCTATATGAACACCTCCGTCGACAACGGCCTCGACCCGAGGGGGAAAGCCAAGGCGGCCGCGCTTGCCCTCGCCTCGGCCAACGGGTACGCGAACGACGGGACTATCTCCGTCGTGACCCTCCACGTCCCGCCGACCTCGGGCACCTTCTCCGGGAAGAGCGGGTACGCCGAGGCTTACGTGACCTTCAACCAGGACAAAGCCTTCAGCGCGATCTGGGGCTCCGGAACGCTCGCCGTCCGCGCACGCGCCGTGGCGAGGGGTACCACGGCACAGCCGGCTCCCTATTCGACGGCCTCGATCCTCCTCCTCGACCCTTCCGCGTCCGGCAGTCTCTCCGTGGCCGGCAGCGCCAAGGTCGTGGCGGACTCGGGCATCCAGGTGAATTCCAGCAACGCGAGCGCCGTCTCCGCGACGAACGCCGGGACGATCAACGCCAAGTCGTTGAGCCTCGTCGGCAATTACACCACGAGCAGCGGCGGTTCCATCCAAGGCACGGTCTCCAAGGGGGCGGCGTCCGTCACGAACCCGATGGCGAACGTCGCCGCGCCCGACCCTTCGACCCTCCCCACCCAGAGCTTCACCACCACCGACGGCTCCGCGACGCTGAACCCCGGAGTCTACAACGGCGGACTCACCTTCGGCGGCGGGATGAACCTCACGCTGAACCCCGGGATCTATTACATGAAGGGGGGCAGTTTCAACGTCGCCAACGGCGTCACGCTCAACGGCGGCGGGGTCATGATCTACGTCGACAATGGCGGCGGGCAGTTCAGCATCCAGGGCGGCGGCGTCATCAACATGAGCGCACCGACGACCGGGACCTACGCGGGCATCGTCATGTTCCAGGATCCGAACTCGAGCAAGACCATCTCGATCGCCAACGGCTCGACCACGACCATCACCGGGACCGTCTACGCGGCCGGCGCCACCGTGCCGATCGCCGGCGGGGCCCAGAACGGCCAGTACGGCTCGCAGTTCATCGCCAAGAATCTGAACATCTCCAACAACACTAACATTAAAGTCGCCACCGACTCGACCCCCATCGCCCGCCGTTCCGGCCCCGCCTCGATCGCGATCGTCGAGTGAGCGTATGTCCCGAAGCCCGTCGTCTTCGGAAAACCCGGCTTGGCTCAAGCCGCGAAATCGGTGGCAGAATGGAGGTTGCGGGTGCCAACAGTTGGTCCTTGTCGCCCGACAGGAACGTCGTACTCGCTGCGTACCGCCCCTGGAAGACGTGCTCAGCAAAGCGAAGACGCCGCTTCCAGGCGTTGGCATAGGCGGAGAGGACTCTTTGCATGCCTCTGACCAGGCTGGGCTCGGGTGTCTTGAGTACGACTCGGCGGATTCCTCGGCGGTGGCTGGCTACAGGACTCCGGATACCCCTGAGCTCAACTCCGCCGCCGAGAGTCTCATCGCGACCCGAGCCGCGGTGGGAGCGGCTTCAGCGTCGTGATGCTGAGCCCAGACTTCTTCCGAATGCCTTCGTTGAGACTGCGGGCCGAACGCGATATCCTCCGTTGTCCTCGACATCCTTGACCTCGGAGGGAGTCATGCGCCGGATTCGTTTCCGTATCGGACTCCGCACGGCCTTGATCCTGATCATGATCGCGGCCTTCTTGAGTTGGGTAGGCGTCCGGATTGTCCCGTGGGCATGGCAGATGTGGGCGAGGTCGGTGGAATATCGCGAGATGGCGGACTTCGTTCAGAGCCAACCACGAATGGACCTGCGAATCGCCGATGAGTCCGAAGGCAAGGCCCGTAAGATCCAGGAACGGGCTGGGCCCGAGGACAAAGTCCTCCAGGAGCAAGCGGGCCGCGAACGGCGATGGGCGGCCTATCATCGGAAGATGTCCGCGTACCACGCGGCGTTGGAACGGTGGTACAGGCGAGGGGCGGCCCGCCCCTGGGAGGCCCTTCCTCCGATGCCGGAGGCCCCGGTGCCGGTGCCGGACCCTGCCAGCGTCGGTTCTCGCTAAGGCGAGCATCGACGGAGTGGGATGCCCATCGTCGTTCGTCCTCCCGACGCTGACCACGCGATCATCAACGGGCCATGCCCAGGACGGCCGATCGTTTTGTACGATGATTGGCGAACTCGTGTCCAATCAAGAGACCTGAGGCGCTTCGTCCTTCCCCTTCGCGGGGCATCGAGACGAGAGCCTGCCTAATTAATCTGCGAAAGACAGGATCCATGCCCTCATTACCGCAGAAATCGTTCCACCGGGAAGACGTTGACGGGGTCTGCACGATCCTCGTGACCCGTCATCTCCTCGAGCCCGAGATTGCGGACGAACTCTACGCGAAGGCGACCGAGGCCGTGGCGAGCGGCTTGCTCAAGGTCGTCATCAACCTCATCCACGTCGAGGTCATGAAGAGCGCGACGATCGCCATCCTGCTCACCTTGCAGAAGCGGGTGAAAGAGGGAGGCGGGACCCTGAAGATCTGCCGCCTCCGCTCCGAGCACCTCCGATTGCTGGAGATCGCCCACGCCGATTCGCTGTTCGACATCCACCCGACGCAGCACGAGGCCGTGGCCGCATTCCTGGGCGCCCCGGATCCCGGGCCGAAGAAGAAGGCCAAGGGTTGGCTCCCGACCTTCCGCTGGTAGGGCGCGGGATGGCCATGGCTCGATGACTGTTGCCGGGTTGCCGGGGGATGTCACCAAACCCGTAGGACGGGGAGTTAGCGAACCCGAATCGTTACGAGCCTGAGAGGGGTTCCGTACGGCGGGCGTACTGGACTTATATCGACAAGTGTGCCGATCGCCTCCAAGCGGATCCTGGATCACCCAGGCCCGCACGGAGGCTCGACCTTGGCCACGGGTATTCGGGGTCAGACCTCTGGTTTCTCATTTCCTTCGATGGCGCCGTGACGTTCGGTGGCCTGTCCAGTCCGTCTTCCATCGTCGTGGCAAGCCGGCCATCGAAGCATCGTCAGCCGCCGTGGCAGGCGAGAAACGAGATGCAAGGGAAGTCCGGACCGACTGCTCAACCGAGGAGGCGGTCGACCTCCGGCAAGAGTTGGGCGAAATCGAGTTTCGTCGGACAAGCGGCTCGGGCTGCGGCGAGGTCGGCGCCGTGCCAGTCTCGCTCTTCAACGGTGAGCTTGGCATAGGCATCACGTGCATGGCGGCGGGCGCCGTGATGCTCGTGGTAGGTCAGGAACCGGGTCAGATCGCCCAGCCGTGCGTCCGTGCCGGCCGCTCGCTGGCATCGTCCGTCGCAGGCCGCGCACAGGATGGGACCGGCATCCAGGAGGGCGGCATGCAGTTCGTTGATTTCGGATGGTTTCATGGGTTCGAAACGCCGGGCGGCTTCGGTGTTCTGGGTCACCTCATCCGTGTTGGCCATGGCCACGCAGGCGGAAGCGATCCGCTCATCGGACCACATCGCCTGCAGGACCCCCTGATAAGCGTTCAGGCCCCGCTGCTTGAGCGTCGGGGCTTCGAATCGCACTCGATTTGACAGGTGGCCGGCCACCAGCTTCATGGCCACCAGGCCGATTTTCTTCTTGTAACAGGCGTCCAGCGCCCGGTTGAGTCGAGAGTCCTTCTCCAGCCAGGGGTTCATGGCGATCATGATCACGTCCATCAAGCCGCCCTCGGCGGCGACCTCGAGCTGCTCGGCCCGGCGCTGGTCATGGGTCGCGAAACCGACAAATCGCACCTTGCCGGTCTTCTTGATGGCGGCGATTGTCTCTTCCATCTCCTTGCTCTTGGGCCAATCCATCTCATTTTCGGTCAGCCCGTAGTCCACCGCTTTTCCGGACAACGCGTGGAAGTAGAGAAGATCGATGTAGTCGGTCCCGAGCGCCTCGAGCCGGTGATCGACTCGGCTGATCATGTCGCGGGGCCGCGCGACACCCTCCTTGGTGGCGAGAAAGATTTCTCGACGGACCTCCGGCATGGCCGCGAACCATTTCTTGAAAGCCTCTTCGGTCCCATAGCTTGCGGCCGTGTCGAAGAAGCGGACTCCACGGGTGTATTCGAAGCGCAGCAAGCGGTCGAGGGCCCCGGGGGCGCGTGCGGTCCCGCCATTGAGGATCGTTACCTCGACCCCTGTCTTGCCCAGCATGCGCTTGGGGAGCTCGAGCAACTTCGGCTGCGCCGCGTTGTTGTCCTGAGCCAGGGATGCCACCGGCGGCAGGGTTGTGGCTGCAACCGTCGCGGCGGCACTGGTCTGAATGAACGTTCGACGACGCATCGAGTTCGAATCAGAGTCGGCCATCGATTTGTCCCCCAGGAAGAGGCAAGACGGCAGTCATCGCAATCGGCATGAACGCTATCTTTGAGGCTAACGCGGAAAAAACGGTGTGTCCAGTAGGGGATCTTTTTCTCTCTGATGCTTATTGTTTATAGTCTTTAATATATAAAGACATGTATAATAAAATAGAATTTTTGGTTTCTTCCGGCGACGCTGCGACGTTCGATGGCCTGTCCAGTTCGTCCTCCATCGGGGTGACAACGGCGATTTCAAAGCCTCCGTCGTGGCATGGCATCGGCCGAAATCGGGCGTCGTCTACTTCGTCAACAGCGCCAACGGCCTTTCCATCGCGCTTGACATCGTCGCCGAGGTGGTAGGCGGAGCACAATCAGGGCTCGAATGGCTTGGTCTCAAGCCATTATACATCGGAAAAATTCGGGATTGCACAAGTAATTTTATGCGAGAGGTAAAGCGGCCGCGATCCGGTGTCCAGCCCTCACGCCTAGGAACCTGTCCCCATTGGCTGGAAATCGCCTTGTTTTCAAGGCTCGAAGCCGCCTACGGGGATCGGCTCTTAAGCGGCACAACGGAGCTTTGAGATTTCCGGATCAGTGTGTAATTACTTCCTGTCGAGCAGTTTCCTCACCGACTTTGTGACCCGTTCCTTCAGCATCGGAGCGTACCCGATGTGGATGTCGGCAATCCTCCCCTCCTGGTCCAAGATGACGAGATGAGGGATGCCTCCTACCTTATATCCTTCCGAGAGCCCGGCAGCCCGCACCGTCGGATAGGTAATGCGCATCTGCTCGACCACCAAGCGGGCGTCTTCCTCCTTTTCGTCGAGGCTCATCCCCAGGAGTTGCACCGGCCGGCCCTCGAATTCTTCCCGTAGGGCCTTCAACTGCGGCATGGCCCGGATGCACCAGCCGCAGCCCCTGCTCCAGAAGTCGAGGATGACTACATTCCCGCGAAGATCCTTCGTGGAATGTGACTTGCCGTCGATATCCTTCGCTTCCCATTCTGGACCCGGCTTCCCGATCATCTGGGCGAATTCGTCAGTGCGCGACGATCCGGACGATTGCCGGTACCGGGCGAGCAAAGAATCAACCCTCTGGCGGAAGAGCGGTACGGTGAGCCTGTCCCTAAGCTCAGCGAGGATCGCACCAGCCTCCGCATGCTTCGATGGGTCGACGGCGGAGCGGTCCTCGAGATCCCAGTAGGCGGCAAGAGCATCGAAAAACACGTCGGACTCCCGTCCGAGTTGTTCGACATCCGCCTTCTCGACCGTCTTCAGTTCCAGGGTTTCGGTCTCGCTGCCAGTGGTGATGTACTCGCGCGTTTTCCTTGCCTCCAATCGCTGGACCATGCCTTTGTCGAAGGAGTAGTCCACCGTCGTCGTGGTCAGACTGACGCGACCGATCGGGCTCTCGATGGTATCCCGGAAGCTCAAGTCCGACGTGGTTGGGCTGATAGGCGTGTAATGGTGCTTCGAGGCGTCCCACTCGACGCGGCCTTCCCATCCCTTCTCCGAGGACGTGGCTGGCATTTCAGGGAAGAGCCGGAGCGGGTCGAAGTGATAGCCGATGGAGCGGTTAGGGATGATCTTCCCGTCCGGTCCGATGTCGAGGTATCCCAGGGACGTCTCGGCGGGACCGGCCGTTCTGACTCCTTTGGGACCTAACCTCGTCGCTGCCTTGCTCGATCGGAGGAGGAGACGCCAGCTGCCATCCGGATTGTCGCGGACGACCCACACTGCCCACTCTTCTGTCTCATCGGAATTGAACTCGTATTTTTCAGCCTTGTAGCGAGACTCCGCCTTGCCTGCGTAGGTGATCTTCTGGCCGACCTCGAATTGATAGCGGGGCAACTCTTGCCCGAGACTGAGCGCAGCAAGGGCTATGATGCTTTGGATCATGGCAGCTCCTCCCGAAGGTTGGTTGAAGTCGACTCCGTATTCTAAAGAGCTTGGGTCGTTATACTGATCGAAGTTTGTTGATTTCTCGCGAGGGGCCTCATGACCGAGAAGCTTAAACGAAATGGCCACTCTGCTACGCTGAGAGGATGTGAAAAAAATCCTCTACACATTGTATATTGAAAAGGAGCGGTTCAAGGAGAAGGCGATGAGACCACGAAAGCACCCCAAGCAAGCCCCTGTGGAGAGTCCTCCCCCCGTCGGAGAGTCTTGCCGTTCGGCGAAGGGCCCCACTTCCGCGATGGGCCCGCCCGTGTCCGAAGCCGCGCGTCCTCCCCGCGCCGAGTCCGACCGCACCGCGCAACCGCGCCTGTCGGTCCCCGATCGCCGGCAACTCCTCTCATCCATGACGATCGATCAAATCCTTGAGCCCGAGCAGCCTGCCCGCGCCGTTTGGGCCTACGTCCAGGGGCTGGATCTCACACCGTTGTTCGATCGCATCCGGGCCCGAGGCCGAGTCGCCGGACGACCGGCCATCGATCCTCGCCTGCTCGTCTCCTTGTGGTTATATGCCACCCTCGCCGGCTATACCAGCGCTCGCGAACTCGCCGATTTGTGCCTCCATGACGATCCCTTCTTCTGGCTCGCCGGCGGAGTGTCCGTCAACTACCACACCCTCGCCGATTTCCGTACCGATCATCCCGAATTCGTCGAGCCGTTGCTCAAACAATCCGTCGAGGTTTTCCGTCAGCACGGCCTGATCGATCTCGACCGCATCGCTCAGGACGGCATGCGTGTCCGCGCCAGTGCCGGAGCGGCCTCGTTTCGCCGACGCGAGACCCTGGAGCGACTCTTGCGGGAGGCCCGATCCGAACTCCAAGGCCTGCGCCGGAAACTGGCGGAAAATGTCGCCGATCCCGCAATTCCCAAGGAGGCGGCGTCGGATCGGATGCCCGCGGGCGAGCCGGACTCGTCGCGGCAGGAGGCCGCCACGTTGCGACATGCTGAGGATCGCGTGGAGCGAGTGGAGCAGGCCCTGGAGCGGATCCCGGAGATGGAAGCGAAGATCAAGCCGGGCGAGACGAAGGAGGCACGGGTCTCGACCACGGACCCCCGAGCCACGGTGATGAAGATGGCCGATGGCGGGTTTCGCCCGGCGTACAACGTCGAGTAAGGCACGACCTGCGATGGCCAGGTGGTCGTGGGCTTGGATGTGGTGACGGTGGGCAGCGATCAAGGGCAGATGCCCCCGATGTTGGACCAGATCGAGGCCCGCTTCGGGCGTCGGCCGAAAGAGGTGTTGGTCGATGGCGGCTTCGTGAACCTGGAAGACATCGAGGAAGTGCAAGCTGGCGGGAGATGCAAGGTCTATGCGCCGGTACCCAAGCCGAAGAAAGAGACGGTCGATCGGCATGAGCCGAAAGCCACAGACAGTGAGGAAGTGGCGGAGTGGCGAGAACGGATGGGGACAGAAGCGGCCAAGGAGATCTACAAGGAGAGGGCCGCGACGGCGGAGTGCGTGAACGCACAGGCGCGCAATCACGGTCTGCAGCAGTTCGTAGTCCGAGGCCTTGAAAGAGTGAAGTCCGTTGCGACGTGGTTCGCCATCACCCAGAACATGGCACGTAGTTTCGCTCTCCAACCGCGACTCGCGGTCATTGATAGTTCCTGACATCGGGCATCAGACTGTCCCCGATTTTTTCACAGCCTCTGAGGTCAAGTCGTCGCTGAGTCGGTTTCGAAGGCCGTAGGATGGCACATTACGTCGCACGTGGCCTTCCCAGTATCCGACACTTCTCGCTGATCTCCGCCAGACACTCACCGCGCGAGGATTTCATCACAAGCGAGGAGTGTCGACGTTGCCATTCCTCTCGAAGACCATCGATCCGCATCCCCTTCCCGGGGATGGCGGATCGGGCCAGATCTCCGACGAGAACTTACTTCTTGACCTGGACCTGGAAGCCGGCGTCGTTGAGCGCCTTGACCAGGGCCTCCGCGTCGAAATCGCCCGTGACCTCGAAGTCGGCCTTCTTGGGTTGGACGGTGTTGCCCGACACGCCGGGCACCGACTTGACGGCCTTCTGGATGGCGTTGCCGCACGACCTGCAGCAATTGTGCGAATTGGTCAGGCTGATGGACTTCACGTTGCCGGAAGGCAGGTCGCTCACGGGCTTGATCGTCAGGCCTTTCGCGTCGATCGTGCCGAAATAGCCCGCCGTGGTCAGCGCGTCGAGGGCCTTCTGGGCGGTCTCCTCGCCGCTCGCCGTGATCGTCACCGTACCGGCCTCCTGATCGCAAGCCGCGGACGCTCCATCGACCCCCTTCAATGCCGTCGCCACGCCCTTTACGCATGCGCCGCAGCAGAGGTGGACGCCCTTCACCTCGACCTTGGTCTCGGCCGGCGCCGCGGCGCCGAGGGCCACCACCGCCGACACTCCAGCCAATAAGCCGAACCATTTCGAACGCATGAAGCCTCTCCAGGAAGGGATAATTGGGGCCGAAATGGCCCTTTGTTAAACATCGCCGGGTATGAGAGTATCGGATGGTGCATAGGCGTAGAAGGGAGATCTCCCGAATTTCGAAGGGAATCGTTCATTCTGGGCCCGACACGTCATGGCGCATTGAAGACTGGGAGTGGTTCGTGCGATGAGAGTGTTTCAGAAATAAACAGTGGATTTAATATGACGGTGGAAAAATAGCATTTAAAATTATGGACTTGTGATGCTTCGTAGTTCCTCGCTTGGTTTTTCCCACTTTCGACTGAAGGCGAGATATCGTCGGCCTGATGTTGTAGGATGGCCACCCTCCGAAGTGCGATCGATACTCCCCCAAGGTTCTCCGAGGCCGAATCTATCATGAGACGTGTGGTTTTTGTGGCGATCCTGTCGGCGTTGGCTCAGACCCGCGGGGCCCGGGCGGGCGAGGCAGGAGTTCAGGCGGGGGCCGCGGCGGTCAATTTGGTCGCCACGGACTCGCTCGTGATCGGCGGCGGGATCGAGCCGGCCAAGGCGACCGGGCAGGAAGGAGAGCTTCGCGCCTCGGCGGTCGTGGTCCGAGACCCCAAGGGGGCTCGGGTGGCGCTCATCGAGTGCGATGTCCTGGTGCTCAACCGCGACATCCTCGACGCGGCGGCCCGGCGCATCGAGAAGTCGACCGGCATCCCCTTCGAAAACATCCTGATCAATGCCACGCACACGCATCACGGGCCGTCGACCGTGAACGTGCACGGATACTCGCGTGAAGAAGAGTATACGAAACAGGTTGGGGACAAGGCCGTCGAGGCGGCCGTCGCGGCCAACGCTCGGCTTACGCCGGTGACGATGCGTTTTCGGCTCGGCGAGGAGTCCTCGGTCGGGCAGAACAGCCGGCTCCTCCTCAAGAACGGGATGATCAACTGGATCGGGATTGTCTCGGATGCGGTCCGGCCGACCGGCCCGTTCGATCCGGATCTTCCGGTCTGGGCGTTCCAGAAGCCCGACGGCTCTTATGAAGCGATCCTCTACAACCACTCGACCCATACCATCGGCTCAATCAAGCCGGGGGTCCGCTCCCCCTCGTTCTATGGGCTGGCCGCCCAGGAGTTGGAGAAGGAAAAGGGCGGCACTGTCCTATTCTTCGAGGGTGCCTCCGGGTCGACTCACAACATGGGGCTGGCGGTTCCGGAAATGATCCTCCGGATGAAGCAGGCGATCCTCGAGGCCCTGGCCAAGTCGAGGGAGCATCCGGTTTCTCGGGTCAAGGGGATCCGGAGCGAGTTCCCCGTGAAGGTTCGCCACTTCGACGAGGCGAAGGACGCCAAGGCGGTCACCGACTACCTGCACTATCGATTCAAGGATGATCCGCGGGCGGAGAAGACCGTCACCGACGTCTTCGCCGCGAGGCGGAAGGAACTGGCGAGTCATCAGGGCGAGACGCGCCAGACCTGGATCCAGGCGATCCAGATCGGAGACACGGCGGTGGTCGGGGTCCCGGCCGAATTCTTTACCGTCCTCGGCCAGGAGATCAAGCGACGGTCGCCGTACCGGTACACGTACGTCTTCGAGTTGGCGAACGATTTCATCGGCTATGTGGGGGACCGGAAGGCCTATGACCTCGGCGGCTACCAGGTCTGGACCGGACTCCACAGCTTCGTGGAGCCGGGGACCGGAGAAAAGATCGTCGACGAGGCCGTCAGGCTGCTCGATGTCTTGCACGCCGAGGCCAAGTGAGGTTCGAGGGCTTCGGGAAATCCTTTGTGACGAGTCTTTGTGGTGAGGTTCGGCCCGCCTCCATCGGTCGTCGCCCCCCCCTCAATGGCCGCCGACGAGCCGGGCCCCGGCGCGTTCGGAGGGGGCGGGGACGTCGTTGATGAGCTGGTCGATGACCTTGTCGGGGCCGATGCCTTCGGCCTCGGCGTGGAAGGTCGTGACGATCCGGTGGCGGAGGACGGGCTTGGCGACGTGGCGGATGTCGGCGACCCCGGCGTGGTAGCGTCCCTGGAGGACGGCGCGGGCCTTGGCGGCGAGGATCAGGGACTGGCCGGCTCGGGGGCCCGCCCCCCACGAGACGCACTTGCGGACGACCGCCGAGGCCTCGGTGCCGTCCGGGCGGGTGGCGCGGACGAGGTCGCGGGCGTAAATGAAGACATGTTCGGGGACCGGGACGCGCCGGACAAGATGCTGGAGTGCCACGATCCGCTCGGCCGATAGGGTGATCGCCGGCTCGGGGTGTTCGTCGCCGGTCGTCCGACGGAGGATCTCGAGCTCCTCGTCGGCGGTCGGGTAGGGGACCATGACGTTGAGCATGAACCGGTCGAGTTGCGCCTCGGGCAAGGGGTAGGTCCCTTCCTGCTCGATCGGGTTCTGCGTCGCCAGGACGAAGAAGGGGACGGGCAGGGGGTAGGTCGAGCCGCCGGCGGTGACGTGCCGCTCCTGCATCGCCTCGAGCAAGGCAGCCTGCGTCTTGGGCGGGGTCCGGTTGATCTCGTCGGCGAGGATGATGTTGGCGAAGATCGGCCCGGCGATGAACGCGAACCGACGCCGGCCGGTCTCGGGGTCGTCCTGGAGGATGTCGGTCCCGGTGATGTCCGAGGGCATCATGTCGGGGGTGAACTGGATCCGCCGGAACGAGAGGCTCAGGATCCTCGCGACCGTGCTGACGAGCAGGGTCTTGGCCAACCCCGGCACGCCGACGAGAAGCACGTGCCCGCGGGCGAACAGCCCGGTTAGGAGCTCGTCGACGACGCTGTCCTGCCCGATGATGACCTTGCCGATCTCGGCCCGGAGGCGGCGGTAATCCTCGGCCAGGGCGGCGACGGCCGCGACCTCGTCCAGAGGCGGCTCATCGTGGGGGGAGGGCGCGGGCGTCGTCATCGCGTCGGATCCTTGGCGGGAGTCGAGCCGTGGGCGTGTCGATCGGCGCGGACGGGCCTCATTCGGCCTCGCCTTTGGAAACGCGCCGCGAAGGCCGGGATGTTGGACTTATCGGGTGTCGTCCTCGAAAAGAGTGGCCACGGGGAGTCGGAAGCCCGGCAGGATCGCTCCTCCGTCGATCTCGTCACCAGGCCTGAGGACCTTGGGGGTGGTCGGCGAGTCGTACAGGTAAACGAGGGAGAGTCGCGGGTAGATGACCCAGACGCCTCGCACGCCCGCTTGGAAATACTCCAAGCCTTTGGCCATGACCTCATTCGCCGAGTTGGTAGGGCTGACGATTTCGACCGCAAGGTCGGGGACAATATCCCAGGCGGCCTCATCCGGAACCTGTCGGCCTCGGGGCCAGCGCTCGTAGGAAAGGTACGCGAGGTCTGGTCTGCGTTGGAGATTCGTGGGGACATCGATCCGAAAGAGCATCTCGACCATGACCCTTCCCAATCCGTGAGCTTTCGCGTAGGGGCTCAAGGATCGGCAGAGTAACGAAGCAATCCAGGTCGAATACGCTCCCATCGGCGGCTTCTCCACGACCTGTCCGTCGACCACTTCGTATAGGGCTTCCCCTCCACGTGGCTCAAGGGTCGTCGCGTCGAGTGGCGGATCAGTCGCGGTCGCCATGGCGCCCTCCGGCTTCAAGACTCGGGACGTGGCATGCGCTCATTGTACCGCCGACGACGTTGGCCGGGAATTCGAAGGGGCGGCGTCGAGGGGGCGGGTGACCTCGAATCGGTCGAGCTCCTTTCCGTCGCCGGAGACCTGGCGGACGGTCAGGCGGGAGGCGTCGAGGTCGACGACGGTGAGCGAATGGATGTTGGAGACGAACCGGGCGGTGAAGTCTTCCCAGGACGAGGCGTCGTCATTTTGGTCCCGGTTGTAGAGCCGCGCGCCTCCGGCGCCGGTGACGAGGTAGATCACGCCGTCGGGGCGGGTCTGGGCCTTGCCGTCGAAGCTCTTGTCGAGTCTCCAGCGGCCCTTCACGTGGCCCGAGGGCTCGACCGCCGCGCGGCCGTCGGCACCGGCCTCGGGCACGAAACGCAAAGGGTAGGACCGTTGGTAATTGTGAATATGTCCACAAAATACGATGTCGACGTGGTACTGCTCGAATAGCGTCGCCAGGACTCGCGTCCGCTGCTCGTCGGAGTGGGTCTTCGAGGAGTGGAAGGGGGGCTGGTGGAAGGCGACGAATCGCCAGGGGGTCTTCTGGGCTTCGGCGAGGTCGCGCTCGAGCCATGAGCGGAGCGCGGGCTCGGACCAGTTGGCGTAGGGGTTGGTGTCGAGCACGGTCCAGTGGGCGTCGCCGCAGTCGAACGAGTAGTTCGCCATCCGAGGGTAGGCCGGTCCGGCCCGCTCGAGGAAGGTCTGCCGGTTCGGGGCGGACCCGCGCAATGTCGGCGAACTCGGCGACCCCGGCTCGACGAGCGGGCCGTTCATGGGCAAGGACCAGACCAGGTAGTAGGCGAGTGCGTCGGGGAACTGGTCGAGGTCGCGCTCGAGCAGGTCGTGATTGCCCGGCGCGACGAGGAACGGGGTCGACCGCAGGAGCGGGGCGCCCGTGCTCGGCGAGGCGACGTCGTTGTTGTAGATCGGGAAGAACTTGTCGAGGTAGTCCGACATCAAGCCTTTGTAATAGGCGATGTCGCCGGTGACCATCACGTAGTCGGGGCGGGCGAGCGAGGCTTGATAGGCGACCTCACGCTGCTCCCAGGAGTCGGCGCCGCCGTCCCCGAAGGCGACGAACCGATGGGACTGGCCGGGGCCTTTGGGGGCACGGGACTTGGCCTCGAAGGCCGGCTGGCCCCCGCGTCGGAGGCGGTAGGAGAACTCCTCACCCGGGGATAGGCCCGAGAGCGTCGCCCGGTAGAGACGTCGCGGCCCTGCGTTCGGCCCGCCGTCATAAGGTCGCCCCACCGGGGCCCCCGCTTTCGTCCAGGGGGCGGTCGCCGACGCCTTGACTTCGACCGACCACCCGGCGTCGCGGTCTTCCGTCTGCCAGAGCAGAGTGACGACGCCCGAAGGTCGCGATTCCTCGCCCCACTGCACGTACGGCAGGACCAGGAACGTCCCCGGCAAGGCCGGACGTCGACTCGCGAACTGAAGCCTGATCGCGACCCCGATCGCCAACAACCCCAGGATCACGGCATACGCGACGAGCCGACGCTTTCGGCGCTCATTCATCAAGCCCATCCCCAAGGTCCGGTGCGGAAGGCGATCCTCCGGGGCGGGCCCGAGGCCCATCCTCCTAATCTTGAAACTGTCCTAACAAACCGAGGTCGGCTTCGGCAATGCACTTTCGGTTACGATTGGGTACGAATCCAGAATTGAAAATTCGATTCTGCCAACGGAATCGCCGGATTTTTGGCTCGATCCGCCAAAGGCTCTTGGTCGCGATATCCTGCCCAACCCGCCCTTGGTCGCTAATCGAATTGGTGCGTCGATGGTCCGATTCTTGCACTTTCTCTCCCGTATCGGTCGGGCCCGGCTCCTCCAGACTTTCGGAGGATTGTGCCGGGGTGATGGGCGGGCCCTCGGGAATCGCGAGTCTTGAACGAAGTGGTGGAGAGATGGGAACGATGAAAAACGCAACGCCGATCGGACGGAACCTCGGCCTGGCATACCTCGCCGTCGCGGGCGCCTTGGTTTTGGGGTGGGCGGAGACGAGCCGGGCCCAGATCCCCGGGCTTCCTACGATCCCTGGGATCCCGAAGGCGGCCGCCCCGGCTCCCAAGGAGAAGGACAACAAACCGACCGCGGCCCCGACCCCGGATAACCCGGGCGCGACGGTCGCGACCTCGGAAGGCCCGATCGCCGTGGACAAGCCGGTGGACGACGAGGCGGTGCGAGGGACCCTGGTCCAGCTCCTCTCGAAGTACCCGGGCGTGTACCACGTCGACGCATTCGTCAGCAACGGCGTGGTGACGCTCGAGGGGCACCTCGACGACGACGAGACTCGCGACGCGGTGACCGAGTTCACCCGGAAGGTCCAGGGGGTCCGCCTCGTCCTGAATCGAATGAAGACCGACGCCCAGGTGATGACGGGCTCGCAGCTTGCGGGGAAGGTCCTGACGGATCTCGGGAGGGCGGTCTCGCAGAAGTGGCTGCTGGTCGTGATCGCCCTGGTGATGATGTTTGGCTCGATCGGCGCGGCGAGGGTTTTCGGGGCCCGCTCCGAGACGCTCCTGGCGCCTTTTGTCTCCAACGTACTGCTCCGCTCGGTGCTCGGCTCCCTCTTGAGCTCGCTCCTGATCATCGGCGGCCTCATGCTCGGCCTCTCGGTGCTGAACCTGACGCAGGCGGTGCTCTCGATCCTCGGGCTGGCGAGCATCGTCGGCCTGGCGGTCGGATTCGCGTTCCGCGACATCGCCGAGAACTTCATCGCGTCGATCCTGCTTGGAGTCCGCCGACCGTTCCGGATCGGCGACTACGTGCAGGTCGCCGGGCAGGCCGGCGTCGTGCTGTCGCTGAACACGAGGGCGACCGTGCTCGTGACGCTCGAGGGGAACCAGGTCCGGATCCCGAACGCGGTCATCTATAAAGAGATCCTCGTCAACTCGTCGGCGTCCACGAGCTCGAGGGCCAGCTTCGACGTCGTGGTCCCCTACGAGGTCTCGACGGCCACGGCGCTCGAGGCGATGACCGACGCCTTGCGGTCGCTCGAAGGCATCTTGCCCGAGCCCCCGGCGCGGGCCCTGGTCGATTCCTTGGAAATCCAGGGTGTCCGGCTCCGGGCCTACTATTGGGTCCCCGTGCAGGGAGTCGACGGCATGAAGCTCCAGAGCGACGCCAAGCTGAAGGTCAAGGTCGCGCTCCAACAGGCGAGGATCGCCCCGCCGCCGACGAGCGTGATGGTCTCGGTGGTCGGCCACATTCCCGTCGATGTCTTCGAGGCCGACAACCGAAACCGGGTCGACTCGGTCGTCCGACCGTCTTCGATGGTGACCCCCGAGCAGGCCAAGGCGAACCTCCGGCAGGACACCCGCGCCGCCGACGTGGCCTCCGCCGCCCCGACGGACGGGCATGACACGCCGGTGGAGCACGTCCTGAGCCAGGCCATGGGTAACGTCAGCGACGAGGGCACCAACCTCCTCGCGACGCCCAACGGCGAGGCCGTGGCGCGTTGAGCATACGGGGGAGGATTCACCACAAAGGCCACAAAGAATATTGAAAATTTGATTTCAATTAAATTTTTTTCTTTGTGTTCTTTGTGCCTTTGTGGTGAATCCTCCCCCCATAGATTTGGCCTGTTCGTCCTCGGAGCGTTGGTACAAGATATTAAGGAATATCGCGCGGCCAATGGGCCTACTGGGGTGTGCGGATTCCATTATGAGCTCGATCTTCCGAAGACTGGTGGAAATGGGCGAGAAGCCCCAACGTGTGGTCGTCGGGATGATCTCGGGGACGAGCGCCGACTCGATCGCCGTCGCCGTCTGCCGGATGAAGGGGGGAGGGACCCCGTCGTCGGGGTGTCCCGGGGGCGAGGTCGAGCTCCTGCACTATGACGAGCATCCGCACGACTCGGCCGTTCGCCTGCAAGTCCTGGGTGCGGGGGAGCTGAAGACGCGGACGATCGCCGAGCTCAACGTGCGGGTGGGCGAAGTGTTCGCCGAGGCGTGTCTCGCGGCGATCTCGGCGGCGGGGCTCTCGACCGAGGGCGTCGACCTGGTCGGCTCGCACGGCCAGACGGTCTATCACCACAGTTCGATCCCCGGCGCCCCTCGCGCGACGCTCCAGCTCGGCGACGGCGACCAGATTGCCGAGCGGACGGGCATGACGGTCGTCTCCGACTTCCGCACCCGCGACATCGCCGCGGGGGGGGAGGGGGCCCCGCTGACGGCATTCTCCGACCTGATCCTGTTCGCCCGGAGGGGCGACGTTCCGCAGTCTCGTCGGGTGGTCCTGAACCTCGGCGGGATCGCCAATGTCACGGTCCTCTCCGACGATCCGGCGCGGGTCTTCGGGTTCGACACCGGCCCGGCCAACGCCCTCCTCGACCGGCTCGCGATCCGGATCTCTCGAGGTTCGCTCGCGTGCGACCTCGACGGCCACCTCGCGCGGAGCGGCACGATCCAACGTGAGTTGCTCGAAAACCTCCTGGCGAACGACCCCTTCCTCGCGCGACGCCCCCCCAAGTCGACCGGCTTCGAGATGTACGGCGACGCTTTCCTCACGGTGGCTGCCGAGGCCCACGGTGGTGAGGACGCCGACCTGATGGCGACGCTCGTCGAATTCACCGCCCGATCGATCGCCAGGGCCCTCGCCGACTTCCTCCCCGACGGCCCGGCCGACGAGCTGATCGTGGCGGGGGGCGGCGTGCGGAACCCGGCCCTCCTCGAGCGGATCCGCGCGGCGATGGACCCCGTCCCCGTCCGGCTCTCCGACGACGTCGGCGTCCCCTCGATGGCCCGCGAGGCGATGGGCTTCGCCGTGCTCGCCAACGAGGCACTCCTGGGTCACACGACCTCACTCCCCGCCGTCACGGGGGCGACAAGGCCCGCGGTCCTGGGAAAGTGGTCGCTCGCGTGATGGCAGCTTTGGGATGAATATGCCGCAATGCTATCAGGAATGAGGGTCCCTTGCGGCCGGGCCGTTCATCGTTGATTCACGAGATTTTCATGTTGTCGCCCGATCGTCGCGAAAATCGGCGGTGGCGGCCCGAACCGCCTCGATTTCCTCGGGTTGTGGTGATATCTTCTGACGGACTTCTCCGACCTGGACCTCGGGACGAACCCGGGCGTTGAGCGTGCCCGGGCCGCAGTGTCGCGACGTCCCGAGCGACGCGGGGGCTGGGAAAACGGGCGTGAGCGTGGCGCACGCCCGAAGGGCCCTCTCCGGGATGGCCTGTCCCCCCCTCCCGATGGGCGATCTCGAACGGCAAGGGCGACGACCCGATCGTCGTCCGGTCTTTCCATCCGAAGGGGATCTCTTTGGAACCGATACGGGTTCGTTTCCCGGGCTCCGGGGCCTTCCACGGCGAGTTGAAGCGCCGAGCCGCCGCGTATTTCGAGAATGTGAAGATTTCGCCGCGCGACGCCGCGTGGATGTACGCCAAGTCGGCGGTGATCTTGACCTGGACGGCGGGGTCGTACCTGCTGCTGATGTTCGTGGCCGACGCCTGGTGGCAGGCCTTGCCCCTGGCGGCCTGCCTGGCCCTGGGGATGGCGGGGATCGGTTTCAGCGTCCAGCACGACGCCAACCACGGCGGATATTCGCAGAACAAGTGGGTGAACCGGCTCTTCAGCGTCTCGCTCGACCTGATCGGCGGGAGTTCGTTCATCTGGTACTGGAAGCACAATATTATTCACCACACGTATACGAACATCTCGGGCGTAGACGTGGACGTGGAGCTCGAGCCGTTCCTCAGGCTCGCGCCGGACAAACCCTTGCGCTGGTATCATCGCTACCAGCACGTTTATATTTGGTTCCTCTACGGCCTGTTGCCGGTCAACTGGCAGTTCTGGGCCGACTATCGCGACCTGGCGAACGGCCACATCAGCGGGCTCCCCTTCCCGAAGCCCAGCCGTTGGGCGTTGGCCGGGACCCTGGCCGGAAAGGTCTTCTTTTATGCGTGGTCGATGGTGCTGCCGTTGCTCCTGCACCCGGCCTGGGCGGTCTTCGGGGTTTATGTGTTCACGACGTTCACACTCGGGGTGGTGCTGACCACCGTCTTCCAACTCGCGCACTGCGTCGACGAGGCCGAGATCGTGACGGTCGAGCGGCCCGAGGCCGCGTTGACGGTGGGCTGGGCCGAGCATCAGGTCCGGACCACGGCCAACTTCGCGCCGAGGAACCCGTTCCTGACGTGGTATCTCGGCGGCTTGAACTACCAGATCGAGCACCACCTCTTCCCGAAGGTCTGCCACGTCCACTACCCGGCGCTCTCGCCGATCGTCGAGGAGACCTGCCGGGAGTTCGGCATCCCCTATCAGACCCACCCGACCGTCGCCCGCGCGGTAGTCTCCCACGTCCGTTGGCTCCGCCGGCTCGGCCGCCCGGAACCGGCCCTGGTCTCCTGACTACGTAGCCGACGACGACGTCGGCTGTTTCCTTGATTCATTCGGATTCGGGAGCCCCGCCACCAGGCTGGGTTCCCGAACGTCGAGTGGTTGGGGTCGAAGATGTCCCGGAGCCTCTCCTTATCGCCGTCCCTCACCTCGATGCCTCTGCAGGCGTAGCCCTTCTCTTAACAGTCGTTCACATTATCGATTTGATTTGCTTCCCGTAGCAATGCCGAGACGAAGGCGCAAGGTCGACGCGCGGGGTTCGCTTCGGCGAAACCGCCTGGAGCGGCTCGCGGTCGACTTGCACGGCCCGCATTCGGGTCCGAATCTCGAGGCCGACACCGATTGAGAAATGCTCGAACCTCGGCCGGGACACGGTCCTATGCCGATGTCGGGGGCTTTTCGCTATGGTCGCGGAGGACGCCGAAAAAAGCGGTTCCATCCTTGCGATGAAAGTTGGGACATCCGACACCGTAATGACGCTACTGTGAGGAGTGGGGTGAACGAGGCCGTTGCCCCGGCAACAGGGCTCGACTGGACGCCGTTCACCGACCGGCACCGACTTCGCAATGGTTGAGAGACCGGCCGGGATGGTCCCTGGCCCGGATTCGCCTCGACATGAGCCCGCCAAGGATTTCGTCCTTTGGCGGCCGGCACCACGACCTACCGTCATTGACGCGATTCTTTCGCACCCAACCCGCCGCCTTGCGCGACGGGCCTTCGTTAGGGGAGTGCCTTGATATGCGCACGCCGGACCTGGGACGCCGCCCGCGGCTGGGATTCACGCTCATCGAACTCTTGGTGGTGATCTCGATCATCGGCCTGCTCGTGGCCCTCCTGCTGCCGGCCGTGCAGAACGTCCGGGCGGCGGCGAACCGGACGCAGTGCCTCTCGCAGATGAAGCAGATCGGCCTGGCGCTCAATATGTACATGGATCTCAACAGCGATTACCTCCCGTATGCGGCCCAGATGCCGTCACTCACCCCGACCTATCCCAGCCTGAATACGGCGATCGGCCCGTTCATCGAGAGGAACGAGGGGGTCTTCCGTTGTCCGGTCGATAACAAGTATTTTCCTACCGAACGCATCAGCTATGAGTATCAGACGAGGCTTTACGGCAAGACTCGGGTGAGGCTCACGCGGAGGCGCCCCAGCTCGAACGTGCTCATCCTGTTCGACTACGACCCCTTCCACGGGCCGAACGGCGCCAAGTCGCGGAACGCGCTCTACCTCGATGGCCATGCCGTGCCGTACTGATCATCCCACCCCAAAACCAACCTTCGCCACCAGGAGATCAAGCGATGACGACCAGCACCAAACGCCGCCTGCAGGCCGTCGGCGTCTCCTCGGCCACCCTGTTCGGCCTCTTCTTCCTGTATCAGGCCCTCTTCGCCTCGACCAACGTCGACCAGGCCCGCCTCTTGGCCGAGCAGGTCCGCGACCTGGCCCCCGGTGAGGGCAAGGAGATCCGGGACCAGTTGAAGGCCAAGCTCGAGTCGCTCTCGCCATCGGAGCGCCGGCAGGTCTTCCAGGCGGGTCATAAGAAGATGCTGGAAGAATACTTCAAGCTCTCGCCCAAAGAGCAGATCGCCTACCTCGACAAGATGATCAAGAACGAGCGGGAGCGGCGGAAGAACTTCGCGAGGGCCCGAGCGGCCAACGCGAAGAAAGCCAATACGAAGACCGCCAACACCAAGAAGGCCAACACCAAGGGGGGGAACAACAACCTGGCCGGGAATAATGGCTTCGGTCGGGGGAACGGCGGGCCTGGCGGTGGCGGCCCGGGCGGCCGAGGAGGCAACATGTCGCCTGAACAGCGGGGGCAACAGCAGCGCAACCGGCTCGACCAGTCGTCTGCCACCGATCGCGGCCAAGAATCGGCGTTCCGGACCGCCATGCGTGACCGGCGGAGGCAGCTCGGGCTCTAACTTCCCAGAGAGAGTCGGGAAGGATTCACCACAAAGTGTGGTGAATCCTTCCCGACTTTTGCCGTCGTGGGTTGTCTCAACCCGGAGCGGCTTTCTTCGGGGCGGCGGCCGGGGCTTTCGCCGGCTCGTCGCCCGAGGGGCGGGCGATGGCGATGCCCAGGCCGATCTCGTTGGCCGCGTCGTAGGCGAGCACGGCGCTGCGGTGCGGGGTCACGAAGTCGGCGGTAAGCAGCATCGACTTGCGATGGGTCGCCTCGCGTGCGGAGCGAAGGCGCTCGACGATCTTGTCCATCTCGGCGGCGACCGGTTCGCGGTCGATCTTCATGGCGCCGGCGGGGTCGATCTCGACGAGGATGTAGTCGTCCTTCAACTCGTCGATGGTCTTCGACCGTCCCTGTGTGGCGGCTGCCGCGGGGCTGTCGGGGTTCGGCTTGGGGACCTCGAGGCTCTTGTAGAGCACGCTCGTCGCCGTGACGAGGAAGAAGAGCACGAGTTGGAAGGCGACGTCGACCATCGCCGCGAGGTCGAGCTCCTCGATGGTCTCGGCCGACCTCCGCGAGAGGGTGAACTCGGCCGCTTCCTCGTCTTCTTCCTGGGGATCGTACTCGTCCTCGGCGTCGTCCTCGGATTCGTCGTCCCCGAGGAGGATCGGCTCGTCGTCCTCGGGGAGGTCGCGGATAATCGGGAATCCCTCTTCCTCTTCATCCTCCTCGTCGAAGGCGTCGGGGAACGACGGTGGCTCGAAGTCCTCGATCGTGGGAGCGAGGTAGAGCGGCGGGGGAGGAGGTGCCTGCGGAGGAGATTTCGCGGCCGGGGGCGGGACTGGGGCTCGAGAGGGTTGAACCGGAGGCGTTTGCGAGGTGGGCCGAGGGTTTGGCGCCGGAGTCGGGGGCAGTGGAGACGCCCAGGACGGTAGCTCCTGGGACGGCGGCGCGGAGGGGAAGAGCGGCGGGGCAATCGGCTCCGGCTCCGCCAGTGGGGGCAGGGGCGACGCCCACGACGGCAGTTCCTGAGATGGCGGTGCGGAGAGAGGGGGCGTCGGAGGAGTCGGCTCCGGCTCCGCCAGTGGTGGCAGGGGCGATGCCCACGACGGCAGTTCCTGAGACGACTCGAAGGGCTGGGGCGGCGGAGGCGGTGCGGAGACCCGAGGTGGCGGAGGCGGCGTTGGCGCGCTCGGCTCGGGCTCGGGCACGGGTTCCGTGTCGAAGAGGGCCGGGAAGTCGCCGATCCGGGTCCAGGGGGTGGCGGTGCCGGCGGGCCGGATCAGGTCGTCGTCGTTGAGGTCCCCCTGGTCGAGGGCCGCTCGGACGTCGTCGGTGCTCAGAGATCGCTCGACTTCCAGGCGATCGGCGTGGAATACGTCCCAGGTGGCCAAAGTCTCGCCTCCGCGATCTTCTTGCCTCGGTCGGTCGGTCGGTCGGTCGAGTTTTAGTGAGGCGCCTCTTGGACGCCGATGTGGAGGGTGACGCCCTCGATCTCGGTCACCGTCGCGGCCAATTTCAGGACCTCGCCGTGAGCGACGCCGCCGTCGGCCTGGAGGACGACCTTGCGGCGCCCTTCCTTGATCCCATCGGCCACGGCCTTGCGGATCTGGTCGGGGCTCGCGGGGGGGCCGTCGCCGTTGCCGATCACCACCCGAGGCTCGCCGCCGGGCGCCTGGGGCTTCAGCATCGTCAGGAAGGTCGCGGCCGACTCCTCCACGCCGACCCCGTGTCGCGCCGGGGGGATGTCGACCTTCTCGCCCCCCGTCATCTGGACCGAGAAGAGCATGAAGGTCATGAGCTGGAAGACCACGTCGACCATCGGGGTCATGTCGATGTGCTCGTCGCGCTCTTCATTCGCTTGCCGGCGGAGGAGCATGGTCGAGGGTCCAGGGGCGGTTCGAGTCGTCCGGGCAGGCCCGACGGCGATTATATGCTCGGATGAGCATTAGCGAAATTCGCGTGATTTTGAGGGGCCGTGGTCTCGCGGCCCGCCGATTCGCGGGCGGGGCGTCAGCGGGGCAGGACGGCCCGATGGGTGCCGGAGCGGGAGCCGGGGCCGGAGCGTCGGGCCGGATCCTCGGTGGACTCGAGGATCTCGAGGAAGTCCTGGAGTTGGCGTTCGGTCCGGTCGCGGAGTCGACGGAGCTTGGCGTGGATGTCGTTTCCCGCGATCATCATCGGGGTGGCGATGAGGAGCCCGGCGCCGGTGGCCCAGAGCGCGAGGCTGATGTCGTTGGCCAGGGCGTTCGCGTTGACCTTCTCCGAGCCGCCGATCCGGCCGAACGCTCCGATCATGCTCGCCACCGTGCCGAGGAGGCCGAGCAGGGGGCCCATCCGCACGATCGTCGAGATCGAGGCGAGGCGGTTCTCCATCCCCGCGATGACCTCGGTATGGAACTCCATGACGAGGATTTGCTTGATCTTGGGAATCCCTTTGTCGCGATTCTTGAGCGCGACGGCCACGAGCTGCGCGAGCGCCGTGTGCCAGTAAGGGGGGCCCTGGGCGACCGCGGCGGCGGCATCGGATTTGCCCGCCTTTAAGAGCTCGCGGACTTGATCGAGGAAGTTCGGCGCACGCTGGCCGATTGACTTCTTGGCGAGGCTGCGGTACAGCAAGATCGCGTTGTAGACGCCCCAGACGGCGAGCAAGGCCAGGGCCGCGTAGATGACGTAGCCGAAGGCCTCGATGATCTTGATGGTCAGATCCATGGAAGGGTTCCAGGCGAACGACTCCGCGGAGCCGCACGGAAGTCCGGGGGACGAAGGGGAGGCCTGATCGTCCCCGAACGGGGCGAAGCCGAGAGTCATTATTTCGTGCCCGAGCCCCGTCTCGCAAGGGAGTCTTGGCCTAGGGCCGTCCAATGCCTTGCCAGGTGCCCGTCGGCGCGCGACAATGCGATAAAAGGGGCCGCCGGACGCGAACCGAATCGCCGTCACCCTCCGAGTCCTTGCCCATGCCGCGTACCGTGCTGATCGTCGACGATGAGCGCGACACCAATGAGATCCTGGCCACGCTGGTCCAGGCTCGCGACTTCGAGCCGATCCAGCTCTATACGGGCTCACAGGTCGCCGCCGCCGTCCGAGAGCATGCGCCTAGCGTGATCCTGCTCGACCTCATGCTGCCGGACATCGACGGGTTCGCGGTCTGCGACCAGCTCAAGCGCGATCGCGAGACCAACCTGATCCCGGTCATCATGGTCACGGCCTTGCATGACGCGAGCCATCGCGCCGCCGGCGTCCGCGTCGGGGCGAACGGCTACCTCACCAAGCCTTTTACCCCCGACCAGCTCTTCAAGGCGATCGACACCGCCCTGGCCTGGCGGCACGAACACGAAACCCTCGGCACCCACGGCGAGATCCGCTTCGATGTCCGGAGCGAGGCGGGCTACCTCCAGCAGGTCAACGACCTCCTGGCCGACCTCTACGCGCACACCCCCCTGACCGAGCGCCAGGTCAAGGACCTGAGGCAGGCCGTCATGGAGATGGGGGGCAACGCCATCGAGTGGGGTCACCGGAAGAACGCCGAGTTGGTCCTCCAGATCACCTATCGGATCGACCCCGACGCCGTGACCCTGATCATTCGCGACCAGGGGCCCGGCTTCAACCCCGGCAAGATCCCCCACGCCGCCTCCGAAGACGACCCCATCGGCCACCTCGACGTCCGCAACGAACTCGGCATTCGCGAAGGGGGCTTCGGCATCATGCTCGCCAAGGGCCTCGTCGACGAGTTCCACTACAACGACGTCGGGAACGAAGTCACGCTCATCAAGCGGTTTGAAAAGAAGATGGACTGAGGGGCCGTCCCGAGACCCGGTTTTTTCTGGAACCGGGTTTCTGACGCTTTCGAGCCGACAACCCCTCTCCGGATGTCGACGTGCTCACGTGTCATCTTGAAGGGTGGGCACCGCGCGAGCGGGGCAGGAGAGCCCCACCCACCGGGGGAGGGGTGGGAACGGTCCGGTGCGGATGTGGATCTCATCCAGGACCGTGGAAGAGACGCGGTCGAGCCGGTCGGGTGGGACCGGCTCGGCACTGCGTGGGTGGGGATTACTTGCCGTAGCGGGCGTTGGAGCCGAGCTCTTCCTCGATGCGGAGGAGCTGGTTGTACTTGGCGATGCGGTCCGAACGCGAGGCGCTGCCGGTCTTGATCTGGCCGGCGTTGGTGGCGACGGCGATGTCGGCGATCGTCGAGTCCTCGGTCTCGCCCGACCGGTGGCTGATGATGGCCGTGTAGCGGTTCCGCTGCGCGAGCTCGATCGCCTCGAAGGTTTCGGTCAGCGAGCCGATCTGGTTGACCTTCACGAGGATGCTGTTGCCGATCCCGCCGTCGATGCCGAGCTGGAGCCGTTTGGTGTTGGTGACGAACAGGTCGTCGCCGACGAGCTGCACGGTGTCGCCGATGGCCTCGGTCAGGAGCTTCCAGCCCTTCCAGTCGTCCTCGGCGCAGCCGTCCTCGATCGAGCGGATCGGGTACTGGCGGGCCCACGAGGCGAGGAACTCGACCATCTGCTCGGGGGTCTTCTTGGGCTGCTTCTCGTTCTCGAGGGTGTAGACGCCGTCCTTGAAGAACTCGGTGGAGGCGACGTCGAGCGCGAGGAAGACGTCCTTGCCGGCGCCATAGCCGGCCTTGTCGATCGCCTGGAGGATGACCTCGATGGCCTCCTCGTTGCTCTTGAGGTTGGGGGCGAAGCCCCCCTCGTCGCCGACGGATGTGTTCAGGCCTTTGGCCTTGAGCACCGCCTTGAGGTTGTGGAAGATCTCGGCGCCGCAGCGAAGAGCCTCGCGGAAGCTGGGGGCTCCGGAGGGGACGATCATGAACTCCTGAACATCGACGTTATTGTCGGCGTGGGCGCCGCCGTTGAGGATGTTCATGAGGGGCACGGGAAGGACCCGGGCGTTGGCGCCGCCGAGGTAGCGGTAGAGCGGGAGCTTGTGCGAGGCGGCGGCCGCCTTGGCGGCGGCGAGCGAGACGCCGAGGATCGCGTTGGCGCCGAGCTTGCCCTTGTTCTCGGTCCCGTCGGCGGCGAGCAGGGCGGCGTCGAGGCCGACCTGGTCGCTCGGGTCGCGGTCGATCGCGGCCTTGGCCAGGGCGGTGTTCACGTTCTGGACGGCCTGGGTCACGCCCTTGCCGAGATAGCGCTTCTTGTCGCCGTCGCGGAGCTCGACCGCCTCGTGGGCGCCGGTGCTGGCACCGGAGGGGACGGCCGCTCGGCCGATCGTCCCGTCGGCGAGGACGACATCGACCTCGACGGTCGGGTTGCCTCGGCTGTCCAGGATCTCTCGGCCTCGGACTGCGGCGATCGGGGCGGGGTGCGTACTCATCGTTGCGTCACGACTCCTCTCATCTCGGAGAGCGTATAAAGTAGAAGCCCAGGGTTTGTTCCGATCCGCAGGAGGGGCGGGTAAGCCCTCCCGAAGGATGGGAATTGCCGGCGGTCGCCTCCGGCGTTCGGTGTCGTACTCGGGCGCCGGCCCACGAAGAAGGGGGGGGAGGGGCCGCGGCTCACGACCTCCGTCGCCTTCGGATTCTCGGCAGCACCTCGACCTCCGGAGGATCCATCGATCCCGAAGGCTTTCGACGCGACGCCGGAGCGACGATTCGCCCCTTGTCCTATCAGTTTCCCGGTGCCGAGGTCAAGCCGGCAGGGGAGTGGTCTCGTCGAGTCGGCGAGAGGGACTCAAGCGCGAGGCGGTCCCGCCCCTCGGTGTTGGGGGGCAGGGTTAGTTGGCAGGCTCCTTGGAAAAGGGCGGAGACCGCCGCGCGTTGAAGCCTCACGGTGCCAGTTCTCGTGTCCACTCGGCCGAAACGGGAGAGCGGACGGGCCGGGGCCCTTCGACCGGGCCTCGGCCCATACGCTCTCAAGTCCCTGACCATGTCTTCAGGATGAGGAACCGGCCGTGATGGGCCGGATCTTGCTCTCGGGTGGTAGCCGGGGGTGTTTGCGTTGTCTTGGACACCGCTCACCCCGGGCCATTAGGTTATCGGCGCCTCGCGCGGCCAGCTTGACATCGAGCCCGATTCAACATCGGGAGGGTCGATGACCCGCAGGACCGGCACGACGTATTTCCTCAGGAAGGCCGGGATGTCCGGCCCGACGTGACCGCCGAGATAGCCGGTGCTTGCCATCTCCGTCCGCCATCGGACCTGCCGGAGTTTGGCATAACGGGCCCGCCCGGCGTCGTCGAGGTTGGGAGGCGGCCGGAAGCCGACCAGCCCCGCGCTGACGCTCTTGATCCGGTCGATCGTCCCGAAGACCTTCGTCCCCACCCCCAGGACGATGAGGTCCAGCGGGGACCAGAAGACGACCATCTCGCGGCGGACGGCGCCGAGGGCCCGCGACAGGTCGTAGCCCGGTGAAAGGGCCGGCGAGAGGAGGACCACGGCTTCGACCGTGTCTTCGGGTAAGAGCTCGAGGGCCTTGGCGACGACTCCCGTTCCGCCGGACTTGCCGACGAGGAAGACGGGGTCGCCAGGCCTCGACTCGCGGAATGCGGTCGCCGCCTCGGCGATCTGCCGGGCACGGCGGTCGCGGTTCTCGGTATTCGTCAGGTCGGCGTGCCAGTGGCCGAGCCCGTGCCCCCACGAGACGACCCGAACGGCGTACGGCACCTTCAGGGCGCCCATCACGTACCGGAGCCCCGTCCCGCAAAGGTCTAGCCCACCCACGCCGTCGGCCACCAGCACGAGCCCTCGCCCGTCACGCTCGGCCGAGAGGTCGGGCGGCTCACCGTAGAGGGACTGGAAGACACGCTTCACCAGCCAGGAGTAGAGCATGGGAATTCGACTTCGCTCGCGAGGATCGCGGTGGAGACGATCGACACGTGTCAATTCTAGGACGGAGCCCGGCAACTTCGAAGGGCCGTGCCCGCCTGAGGCTCAAGATCCCTTCTCCTGGCGATACGGCGCGGGCTCGCTCTCGGAGTCGTGCCATTTCATGGCGCGTGCGTGGCGCATCGGGGCGATCCGGAGGATGATCTCGCCCTTCTGAAACAGGCGGACGGTGCCGGTCGACTGGCTGACGACGACGGCCAGGGCGTTCGTGACGTTCGTGATCGCGGCGGCGGCCCAGTGGCGGGTGCCGAGTCCCTTGGGGAGGGTCAGCCCGGTATTCGGGGCGTCGATGATCCGGCAGGCGGCCTCGACGGTGCCGTCGCGGGCGACGACGAAGGCGCCGTCCATCTGGGCGATCTCCTTGATCGCCTCCCGGACGCGGGTGTCGCGGAGGTTGCGCTCCTTGCGCCGGTACCCCTTGAACGGGTCGAAGCCGAGGGCCCTGGCCTTGGCGAGGACGTTGCGGACGTCGCCGACGACGATCAGGGTGCCGACTGTTTTCCCCTCGCGCCCTTCTCGTCCGATCTCGACGGCGACGTCGACGACGGCCTTCAAGGTCTCGAACGGGACGGAGGTCTCCAGCGCCCGCAAGTCGCGCGAGCTGAGCCTTTCGAGGTGTTCGCCGAGCCGGACGACGGTCAACGAGTCGAGCGCCTCGGCCTCGAATCCGGCGTAGGCCACGATGACCCGGGCCCCCGCCGCGAGTTGGTCGTTGGCGACGGCCTCGATGAGCGCAAGCGTGATCCGCTCGGTGATGGCGGCGTCGGTGTCCTCGACCTCGATGGAGATCAGGCCCGCCTCGCGGATCGAGGCGAGCTGTCTATCGGAGGAGGCCGCGACCAGGATCCTGACGCCGTCGGCCAGGGAGGCGACCGATTCCCAGTCCATCGGCCCTTCGGGGAGGATCAGGACTCCCGTCGTCCCCAAACGTTCCGCAGCCTCGCAGGCCAATGCCAGGAGGGTCGTCGTCGCCTTGGTCAAGACGGTCGGCGTCACGGAGGGGGGCCTCGTTCGTCAGGGCGGTCGGCGGGGAGACGTGATCGGCCGGGAGCGTCGGCGTCTCGTCCGCGCACCCGACTCCCTTTGGCGATCGGCAGGACAACACTGTATGGGACGCGGCCGGGACGGGCAACGCCTGCTCGAAAATCTCGGAGGACCCCAGACGAAGCCGCCCCCATCCGAACGCTTCGGGCCAGGCGGTCCGGGGCGGTCGGGGGGGCGGATGTGAGTCGACGATCCCTCGGGCGGATTACTTCGGGGCGTCGGCCTTGGGCTCTTCCTTCGGGGCGTCAGCCTTGGGGGCATCGGCCTTGGGCTCTTCCTTCGGGGCGTCAGCCTTCGGGGCGTCGGCCTTGGGGGCGTCGGCCTTGGGCGCTTCGGGCTTGGCCTCTTCCTTCTTGGGCTCTTCCTTGGGCGCTTCGGGCTTGGCTTCTTCCTTCTTGGGCTCTTCCTTGGGCGCTTCGGGCTTCGGTTCTTCCTTCTTGGGCTCTTCCTTCTTGGGCTCTTCCTTCTTCATCTCCTCCTTCTTGGGCTCTTCCTTGGGCTTCACGGCGGGCGCCTTGGCATCGCGGACGGCCTTGATGTGGCGGGCCAGGATGCTCTTGCGCTCGTCGTAGAGGGCCTTGAGGCCGTTCGAGGGCGGGATGATGCGGACGTCCTTCTGCGGGACGATGTCGGCGAGCGTGCCGTGGTCGGTGAACCAGGCGCCGAAGACTTCGGGGCTGACGCCGGTGCGGGCCTTCAGGGCTTGCTCATCGTTGGCATACCCGAAGACCAGGATGTCGAGGATCGGCGGCGGGTCGATCGTGCTGTGGACGAGCCCGGCGTCCTGGGCGGCGACGATCGCCTCGGCGACGGCGTGTCGGGCGGCCTCGAGCTTGGCCTGGACTTCCGGCGGGATCGTCGGCGGGGCCGTGTCCGCCTTCGCCGGCTCGGCGGCCTTCGGGGCGTCGGCCTTGGGAGCCTCGGTCTTCGGGGCGTCGGCCTTGGCGGGCTCGGCCTTCGCCGCGTCCTGGGCATACATCTGGGTCGTCGCGGTCAGGCCGAGCAACGTCGACAGCGACAAGGCGATCATGGCGAAACGGCGCACCAGAGAATCTCCTTCCTCATTCGGGACGAATTCGCGAGGCTCGAACCTCGGATCCGTGGTCAAGGTTCGGGATTCGACGAGTCTAACGGCCGCCCGCCCCCCGTGCTAGTGTGCCTGCCGTCAAGTCCCGGCCGAAATTTCCGCGAAACGACGGAATCACCAGGAACGTTCGACCATCGATCTCGCTTCGCGACCTCAAGCGGCCGGGGGCGATGGTTGACTCGGTCGGCTCCTGTTAGACTCCTTGTTTGAAGGGTCGAACGCGAGGGGAGATTCCCGCTATTGCAGCGGACGAAGGGAGATGGACCTGGGATTCCACTGCGTCGCGGAGTCTCGTCGGGCCGGGAGGTCTCACGCCCGTTGGACCGCAAAATATGCCTTGCCATCCCCTGTCCCTATTTTTCTTCGTAACGACCCTGGCCTTGTCGTGGGAGCATCACCGGATTCCCACTGTGCTCCGCTCCCCGACCTGAATCGCGAGGACCGATCATGGATTTCTCCAGGCGACAGTTCCTCCAGGTGGCGGCCGCGGGGGCCGCGGTCGTCCCGGCGCTGGGGGCTGCGGACGGCGGGAAACTGCCGATGCGCAAGCTCGGCAAGACCGGTATCGAGGTCTCGATCCTTGGGTTCGGGTCCGGGAGCCGGTTCCTGATGTACAAGGAGGAGGACAAGGCTCTCGAGGCCCTGTCGAAGGCCCTGGACCTTGGCATCACGTACATCGACACCGCCCACTCGTACGGTGACGGCAAGAGCGAGGAGCGGATCGGCCGGCTCATGCCGGAGCGTCGTGAGCAGATCACCCTGGCGACGAAGCTCTCGGCGAGGACGGCCGACGACGCCAAACGGCAGATCGAGCTGAGCCTGAAGCGGTTGCAGACCGACCACCTCGACGTTCTCCACATCCACGCCCTGGCGGGCCTCGACGACCTGGCCGCCATCGAGAAGCCCGAGGGCATCCTCAAGGCGATTTACGAGGCCCGGGATCAGAAGGTCACGCGCGCCATCGGCATCACCTGCCACGCGTCCCCCGAGGCCCTGAAGGCGGCCCTCGAGCGGCACGACTTCGACTGCACGCAGATGGCCCTCAACGCCGCGATGGCCCGCATGGTCGACGGCCGAGGCGGGATGAAGGCGACCCCCATGGCCTCGGGAGGGTTCGAGGAGCTGGCCTTGCCGGTCGCCGTCCGGAAGGGGATGGGCGTGATCGCCATGAAGGTCTTCGGCCAGGATCAGATCATCGGCGCGGCCGCGATCGAGAAGCTCATCACGTATTCCCTGTCGCTGCCCGTCAGCCTGGCGAGCCTGGGCATGCCGAAGCCCGAGTTCATCGAGCGGAACATCGCCGTCGCCCGCGCCTTCTCCCCGATGTCCGATGCCGAACGCCGGCGGCTCTCCGACTCCATCGGGGCCGAGCCCAAGGTGTCTCTCGCCGAGTTCTTCCGGGATCACCAGGACGCCTGAGTTTCGTCGATCTCTGATCGGGCGGACTCTTCACCACAAAGGCACAAAGGGGAGAAACCCGAGAGAAAGAATTTGCACTCGGACCTTCTCCCGAATTCCTTTGTGGCTTTGTCGTGAATTTTGATTGTTGATTTATTTGTGATTTGTTGCAATGATTATGGGTTGTTGGTGGTCTTATTGGTCCGAGGGTGATAAGTCGGCCGGGGCATGACGAGCAGTCGGTTGAGGACGGCTTGGCTGAAGTCGACGACGGTCGCGAGGCCTTCGAAGTTGATCTTGTCGGCGGTGTCGGCCGGGGTGTGGCGATCGTCGTGTCCGCCGGTGCAGAGGTAGAGGACGGGGATGCCGGCCTTGAGGAACGGGGCGTGGTCGCTGTCGTCGGGGAGTTCGTCCCCGCCCAGGCGGAGGGTGACGTAGGGCTTCGCGTTGGCGAGGGCGAGGAGTTCGTCGAACTCGCGGGCGGTCTTGTTGCCGGCGACGCCGAGCTCGCCGCCGCGGAGTCGGCCGACCATGTCGAAGTTGAGCATGGCGACCGTGTCCCTGATCGGGAAGAGGGGGGCCGTCGAGGCGTAGTATCGGCTCCCGACGAGGCCGGCCTCCTCTTCGCCGAAGGCGATGAAGACGAGGCGACGGCGAGGGGATGGGCCCCGGCTCGAGGCGAAGCGGCGGGCGAGCTCGAGCATCGCCGACGTGCCCGACGCGTTGTCGTCGGCGCCTCGGTGGATTTGCCCTCGCCGAGATTCGCCACCCTGGTTGCCGCGGGGGCCGTAGCCGAGGTGGTCGTAGTGCGCGCCGACGATGATGGTCTCGTGCGCGAGGTCGCCCGAGCCTTCGACGACACCGACCACGTTGGACGCGGTGGTCCCGGCCGCCGGGAACGGCTGATCGTAACCGCCGCCCTGGCCGCCTCCTTTCAGCCCGATGCGGGAGAACTCCGTGCGCACATGCTGGGCCGCGAGCGCGAGGCCGGGCGTGGCGATCCCTCGACCTTCGAGCGTGTCCGACGCGAGGTAATAGACGTCGGCCTTCAGGCGCTCGACGGTGGCTTTGCCGGCGGGCGGCTCCGTGGCGAGGGCGTGCCCGACGAACGCGAGCCCGAGGCATGCGGCCGAGCCCAGGCCGATGGCAGCGACGATCCGATTCATGGTGACAACCGTCTCCGACGGCGGATGTGCAGGTCTTTCCCCGGGCGGACTCCGATCCGCCCGGACGACCCCGACGGGTCCCGATCCTACACTCGATCTCGGATGGAGGATATATCGGGGTGTCCGTCGGGGTTTGGTCAGACACTCAGAACCGGTCCCGAAACCTGTTTTTTCCTTAAAAAACGGGTTTCTGACGCGCTCGGCGCTGACAATCCTTGCGGGACGTCGGCGTCTACTCCCACGGAAACCCGTATTTTAAGAAAAAACAGATTTCGAGCCAGACACTCAACGAGAGGGAGCGTCGAGGACCCTTTCGAGAGCCTGCTCATAGAGCCGGACGACGATCCGGCCCATCTTCTCCTCGTCGATCGTCTTCTCGTCGAGGCCCAGGTCTTTCATGGCCGCCTGGGTGGCGGGGACGATGCTCGGGTCATTGGTCTTGAAGGCGACCTTGCCCTCGCGGTCGATGATCATGGCCGTGGGGTAGGGCCGAACGCCATAACGCTCGGCGGTCGCGCCGTCGAACTCGTCTCCAATTCCTTCGCCCTTGCGGTTGCGGTCGAGGGCGAAGACGAGAGAGGCATGGTTCAGCTCGAGGATCTTGCGGATGGTCGTTTCGTCCTCGGCGGGGGTGTGGATCGTGAGGAAGACGACGCCTCGGGCTTCGTACTTGGCCCGGACCGTCTCGAGGGCGGGGAGGGCCTTGACGCAGGGGCGGCACCAGACGCCCCAGAAGTCGAGGAAGACGACTTTGCCTCGGTAGTCGGCGAGAGCCCGAGGTCGGCCGTCGGACCAGGACTTCGTGTCCCAATCGGGCGCCATGGACCCGAGCGGGAGGGATTTGAGTCGAGGTCTGGTCGCTGCTGTCTCCTCGGCCGTCTTCGGCGTAGGGGCGGGGATCGGGTGGAGCTTGATCGAAAGCGGGCCGGAGTCGCGAAAGACCAGGTATTTGCCGCCGGCCACGAGCTTGCCGTAGCTGAAGTGGAAGGAGACCATCCCTACGGCCAAGTCGCGTACGGTGAATTGCCCCTTGGCGTCGGTCTTCGTGAACTGGCTCCGGCTCGCGTACGAACCGCCGGGCTCAACCCAGGCTCCGGGTAGGGGTTTCCCCTCAAGATCCACGACGGTCCCTTTGACCGTGATTCCGGGCGCGAGCTTGATCGGGCCGACGATGTGGGGTTCGTTGGCCGAAGGGGGCTTGAACGGGACCTGGGGCGTGTCGACCCCGGCGAACCCCTCCTTCGTCACCGCGAGCAGGATCGCGGGCGTCTTCCCGGTGGCTGTCGTTCGGAGGATCGAGCGGAGCCGGAATCGGCCCTGGGCGTCGGTAGTGGCCGAGTGCCTTGCGTCGCTCGACATCATGCTTCCCCCGTTCTCGCTTCCCCAGATCAGGGCGATCCTGGCCCCGTCGATCGGCTTGCCGGAAGTGTCGACGACCTGTCCGACAAGGTCGCCGACCGTGCTCGGGTCGTGTGCGGGGAGCTCGGCCCGGATGGTGAGTTTGCCTCCGTCGACGACGGGGCGAACTCGCCCTTTCTTCGGTTTCGAGAGGGTGGCCGTTTTCCCCTCGGTGTCGGTGAGGCGATACTGGGCCGAGGTGGGGGCGAGTTCTTCGACCGACTTCACGGAGTCGGTGCGGAACCCCGCCTCCCACTCGAGGAGAACCTGCACCCGTCCCATCTCTTCGGTCAGCTCCTCTCCGACGATGGCCGTCACCTTGCCCTTCTCGGTCGGCAGGGTGAGGTGGATTCGGTCGGAGTCGTCGGTCGTGCCCCGGAACTGGCCGGCCTCCGAGTACCCCAGGACGACGCCTCGGAACGGCTCCGGCTGATTGTCGCGATGGATGCGGAAGTTCCAGACGGTCCCCGGCCTGAGGACGTAGTCTTTGCGGAAGACCGGCGCACTATCGGAGACGGCGAACGACTCGATGGGGTCGAGGTCGCGGGGGGCCCAGTAGCCGGCGGGCGGCCTCAAGGTCCAGGCGCGGGCGTGGCCCGGCGGGAGGTCGATCCGGAACCGGCCATCTTCTCCGGAACGGACGGGCTGGAAGTTGGCGCGATAGTCGCGGTCCGAGTCCGCGAGCATGACGTCGAAGGTCGCTCCGCCGACCGGCCTGCCCGTCCGCTCCTCCGTCACGCTCCCCTCCATCCGGAAAGGTCGGGGTGTCTCCACCTTCGGCTCCTGCTCCTGGGCCGGGACGGCCGCCACCTGGCGGACCCGGGGGACTTGGGCGTTGGGTTCCTCGGCGAAGACCGACGCCCGCCAGGCCCAGAGCCCGGCCCCGATGGAGAGGGATGCCAATGTCACCACGACCAAATTTAGTTTATGTATCAACATGGATTTCAAGACCTCTCGTGTGAGTGGTTCGACGGTTGCCGAGGCCGCCCCGGCGGCGGCCAACGTGCCCGAGGCCGATCGGGTTGCGGTCCGAACCGTGGACGCCACGAGGGCCGCCGAGACCGCCGACCGAGGCGCGTGGCCCGCGACGAACAGTCCGGCCGGCTCCGCGAGCCCCCGGCGGGTTAGTCGGGACTGGAGCCGCTCTCGGGCGCGTTTCAGGCGGATGCTGAGCGTCCCCAGGGGGCAACCCAGCCGTTGCGCGGCGGCCTCGTAGGTCAGGCCCTGGAGGTAGCAGAGGATGACGGGGTCGCGATACTTGGCGGGCAGCTTCTCGACCTCGTCGATCAGCGCCGAGAGTCCGTCCGTCCCTTCGGACGGCCCGGTCTGGGTTGTTTTCAACTCCGCGGCCCTCCGCTCCAAGGTCCGACGCCTGGCGGCGTCGGCCCGCGCCCGGGCGGCGACGCGCCTCGCGACCCCGAACAACCAGCTCGCCAGCGAGTCTCGCCGACGCACCGACCTTGCCTTACGGGCCAGGACCAGGAAGGTGGCCTGGAACGCATCCTCCACGTCGTGACTCGCCCCCAGGGTGCCTCGGCAGACGTCGAGCACCAAGGGGCCGTGTCGGACCACCAGCGCCCCGAACGCCTGCTCGGATACCTCGCCGGGCTGCTCGAGGAACCGGTCGAGGAGCTGGGCGTCGGTCAAGCTCGTGGTCGACCCTCCTTCGAAAAGGGCCTGGATCGACCGAACGAAACTGTCATGGAGCCCACTCGTCATCCCGACGCCCTCCTCCTCACCCCGCCGATCGGTTGAGAATAGTGCCGAGAGCCGGGCCGGCGCTTTCATTCATTCCCGAAACCCAATCATTTCTTCAAAGCCGAGGTGGCTCATGACGTGAAATTGGTTTTGAAGATCTGTGCATGGGTGCCACGGGTTCCGTCTTCGGACCCCGTGTGGACCAGGCCCGGCCCAACGCCTCGATCCACGGGAGAGGCTCTAATGGACGCTCGGAAGTCTCGAATCGACGAGCCTTGCGAGCACCTCTATTTCGGGGCGGACACTCGGATCGGCGTGGGCCGTCTTACGGGCCGACCTGCTTGGGGTCGGCCCCGACGGCGCGGCCGGCGGTCTCCTCGGCGGCGAAATCGGAGGGGCGTGAGGTCGTTGAGAGGGCCGTCAGGTCGGTCATGAAACGGAGGGGAGGGGGGATGGGGTCGGTCTCGGCGCCGACCTTCGACCAGGACGCGAGATTGGTCGGCGCGTCGGGGAGCTCCGGCCCGCCTTCGCGCGAGGAGAGCACGAGCCAGGACTTGCCGCGCACGTCGTACTGGTTCCCCATGCCCGACCAGGCGAGGGCCTTGCGGTCGGGGGCGGATTCGGGAGGTTGGGACTCCCATGCGAGCAGGGTGTCGGCCATCGCGGCACACCCCCGGATCTCGACCTTGCAGGGGGCCTGGGGGGTGAAGTCGACCAGGTCGACGACGCCTTGGCCGTGGATCGTGCAGCGGTCCATCAGGAGGCGACGTCCGCCCCCGGAGGGGCCCCCCGGCAGGTGCCGGACCCGTAAGGCCCAGCCGGCGAGCAAGCCGTCGGGGCGGGGACGAACCATCATGCATTGCCGGACGGTTGTGGTCGAGCCGCCGAACGCCCCGATGTCCATGGCCTTGTCGAAGCCCTCGAACCAGCAGCCGGTCGCGGAGAACGTCCCCCCTTCGGCCACGATGGCCCGCGAGCCGGGCGCGTCGCCTGTTGCGAGGAAGGCGCAACGCTCGAGTCGAACGCTCGCCCCGGCGACGATGACCGGGGGGGCCTCCTTGTCCTTGGCCTGTCCCGCGTAGTGGGCCGCGAAGGTCACGCCGACCAGGGTCACCGGGGTCTCGGCCCCCGTCGAGAGGAAGGGGACGGTCCCCTTGATCTCGACCTCCAGGACCGGCCGGGTCCCCGGCTCGGCACGGATGTAGAGCGGCCCGCCGGAGGCTCGGAGCATCGCATCGGCGCCGGTGAGGCGGATCGGCTCCCGGTTGTTGAGGAGGACGTGGCCCTTGCTGCCGATCGCGCGTTGAATCGCGGCCTTAAGGCCGGGCTCGGTCGTGATCGTGCCGTCGGGGGCCTTGACCGAGAACGCCGGACCCTTGGGAACCTCGGGAGTGGCCACCACGTCGGCCTTTGCGGCGAGCTCCGTCCCTTCTTTGGTCGATGCGACGGCTGGGGCCTCACCCTCGCCATTTTCCGTGGCCTTCGGGTCGACTTCTCGCGTCGTCGAGGTGGCGTCGACGTCGGGCGGGGGCGTCGCGGACACCATGCGAGTCGGGAGGAACCTGGTCAGGACGCCGCTGGCGAAGAGCCCGCCCGCCACCAGGACGAGGCCGATGACGGAGCCGCCGAGGAGGACGCCACGGTTGAGCCCTTTGCGGGGACGCTCGGCCGCTGGCGAGGCCGAGGCCCTGGCGGTCGTAGGCGCGGCCTTGGGGGCGGTCTTCTTGGGCGAAACACCGGAGAGGGGTGGCTCGGGGCCGAAGTTGAGCGAGAGGCCGAGGCCCGAAACGTCGTCGGGAGCGGACGCCTCCTCGCCGATCGCCGTGAAATCGAGCGGAGAGGGCGCAGGGTCGGGGGAGGCTTGGGGCTTCGAAGGCGCAGGGGCCGTCGCGGGCACGGTGGGCTTCGGTTTGGCCTTCGGCTCCGAGGCCTCGAGGCGGGGCTTGGGCGCGGGCGAGGGCGCGGGCGGCGTCGCTTTGGGGCCGAGATTGATGGCGAGGCCGAGCCCGGACAGGTCTTCGCCCGACGAGGGCTCCTCCCCGAGATGCGAGAGGTCGGGGGCCTTCTCCGTTGTGAGTGCCGAGGCGGCGATCGGAGGGGGGGAAGTCGCCGGGGGCTTCGGGGGCGCCTTGGCTCTGGTGGGAGTAGTGGACGCCGGGGATACGTCGGCGACCGGGTTGGGCTTCGGCCGACTCGGACTGACCTTGGGCGAGGGCTCCGGAACTTCGGGGGACGGGACTTGGGAGGGCGGGGCCTTGGGGCCGGTGTCGATCGAGAGCTCGAAGCCGAGGCTGGGCAGATCCTCGCCCGAGGAGGCCTCGACGCCGATCCTGGAAAAGTCGGGGATGTCGCCCGGAAGCGAGTCCGGATTCGGTGCGAGATCGGGAGCGGCCGGGGGAGGGGATGCGGCGGCCTTCGCGTATGTTGGCGTCGCGGTGGAGGGGGACTGGGCTGCGAGGGTGACCGCCGATGTCGACGAGGTGGCCGCGGATTCGGCGGCGGGGACCGGGGTCATCGAACCGGACGTTACCGACCGCAGGTTCGAATCCGGGATGGTCGGCAACTCGAGCTTCGTGAGGTACGCCGCCGCCCGGTCATCGATGTAAGGCTCCAGCGCCTCGGCGAGCGCCAGGGGGTTCGGGTATCGGTCGTCCGGATCCTTGCGCATCATCGTCCGGACGACTTCGGCCAGGCCCTCGGGGACCGTCGGCACGATCGCCGTGATCGCCTCGGGCTCGAGCGACTGGTGGCCGTAGAGCTTCTCGGGGAGGCTGGGGTTCGGGAACGGCACTTGGCCGGCGAGCATGTGGTAGAAGGTGCAGCCGAGCGAGTAGATGTCGCTCCGGGTGTCCACCGAGTGCGAGTGCCGCGCCTGCTCGGGAGAGACGTAGTCGAAGGTGCCGACGGTGGCGCCGTCGCGGGTGACGTGGATGTCTTCCGCAAGGTCGATCGCCAGCCCGAGGTCGGTGAGCTTGGCCACCCCTTCGCCGGTCACGAGGATGTTGTAAGGGTTGACGTCGCGGTGGATCAGCCCTTTCTGCTGCGCGTGCTCGAGGCCGAGGGCGATCTGGCGGACCATCCTGGCGGCGAAGCTCGGCGCGATCGGCCCTTGCTCGGCGATCATCGCCCCGATGGTCCTCCCTTCGATGTACTCCATCACGAGGTAGCACTTGCCGTTCGAATCGCCCTCGTCGTAGATCCGTACGAGGTTCTCGTGCTGGAGCTGGGCGCCGACCCTTGCTTCTCGCTGGAAGCGGGTGATTGCGCGGGGGTTGTTCACCCGCTCTGGCGAGAGGATCTTGACCGCCACCCGGCGGTTCAGGCGCGAATCCTTGGCGAGATAGACGCGCCCCATCCCACCCTGGCCGATCAGGTCGAGGAGGACGTAGCGGTCGATCTTGAAGCCCGCCGAGCGGCCCGAGAGGAGCTGTTGCGCCTGCCAGAGGGTGACGAGGTTCGACTGGATGGCCTGCCGGGCGAGCCGGCGGTCGAGTTGGTCGAACCCCCGCTTCTCGGCGGGCAAGGCGTCCCAGCAGGCCTGCAACCCCTGGACGTCCATCAGCCCGCTCTGGAGCGCCACCCGCCAGAACCGTGACGCCTGGGGATCCACCATAGAGGCACCCTGGGGCTCGACTCGATCCGCTTCGGCCGGGTCCGGGCGGTCGGGCCGGTATGGAGGGGAGACGCGTTCATCCTATCACGGGCGCGGACGTGCGAACAAGCCCCGGACTTATTCCATGATAATGACACGTCTTCACGTGAATCTCGTCCCGCTCCGGGGCGATCCCGCTCACTCGCGTGCGGGGAAGATCGTCTTCCAGTCCCGTTTCATGTCGACGACGACCCAGCCCCGTCCGGGGGCCTCGGTGAGCGCGCGGTCGAGCCGGCCGAACGGAGACTTGCGGTCGTAGGCGAACTCACGGTCGGCGTCGGTGTGGTGGACGATCAGGCCCAGGCGAGGGCCGGGAGCGGTGCTCGTCCACTCGAGCATCTCGAAGTCGCCGTCGGAGTTGCCGAACGCCAGCAGCGGGCGTCGGCCGACCGCCTGGTGGATGCCGACGGGCTTGCCGGCATGGTCGTCGATGAAGTTGAGCTCGGGCAGGCGGACCAGGGCCGGCTTGCCGTCGCGGAGCTCGTACCGGGTCTTGATGCTGCTGCCGATCACCTGCTCGGGGGAGATGCCATAGACCTCCTTCGAGAGCGGGCGCATCAACTCGACCCCGCCCGCCGAGGCGATGTATGTTTTGAAGCCGTTGGCCCTCAGGTAGGCCATGAGCTCGATCATGGGCTGGTAGATGCATTCGGTGTAGGGCCGCCCGAGCTTCGGATGCTTCGCGGTCGACAGCCAGCCCTTGACGACGGCCGAGAACTCGTCGGTGGTCATGCCGGCGTGGGTGGCCATCACCAGCTCGAGCAGTCCCTTCTCGCCGGACGCGACGAGCCCCTTGAGGTCCCCCTCGAGGACGGACTTGAACGGGGCTCTCGTCTTCCATTCGGGATGCTTCGGGGCCAGGGCCTTCACGCGGTCGAGGGCGAAGGCGAGCTGCGTATACATCGGCTGCTCGACCCAGAGGGTGCCGTCGTTGTCGAAGACGGCGACTCGGTCCTCGGCCGGCACGAAGTCGGGCCCCCCTTCCCGGACGACCTTGGCGACGAAGCCGAGGAGGGACTGCTTGGTCTGGCCCTCGTTCCACGACGGCAAGGGGTCGTCGGCCCCCCTCGCGGCGGTGACGCCGAGCCCCGCGGCGCAGGCGACGGCGGCAAGCCAAGGGGCACGTAGGATCATGGTCGAATCCTCAAGAAGTCGGAGCAATCGGGCCGCCGCCGGACGAACCGGACCGGGCCGGGCCGGGCCGGGCCGGCGGCGGCCACGAGGGGGCGGGTTACTTGACGAGGCCCTGCCTGAGCTTCTCCATCGCCTGGTCGATGGTGAAGCTGGCCGCCCGCTGTCGGGGCGGGAACTCCTTGAACGACATCAGGAAGCTGCCCATGACGTCGGTCATCGGATAAAGAATGAATGCGTGATCGAGCATCCAGTCGTAATACGTGTTCGACGTGATGTCCGCCCGCTCGTACGGGTCGGCGTGCAGGTCGTAGAACAGGGGGAGGCGGAGCTTCGTGAACGGCTCGGCCCAGACCCGGAGGGTGCCGGGGGCACGCTGCTCGAGGAAGACGAACTTCCAGTTCAGGTAGCGGGCGGCGACGAGGTCGCCGTCGTCGTTGAAGTAGTAGAATCCCTTCCTCGCACTCCGCGGCTGCTCGCCCGTCAGGTAGGCCAGTTGGTTGACCCCGTCGAGGTGGACCTTGAAGTGCTTGCCGTCGGCGTCGTGACCCTTGAGCAGCTTCGCCTTGATGTCGGGCTCGCCGGCCACGGCGACCAAGGTGGGGAGCCAGTCCTGGCCGCTGAAGAGCTCGTTGGAGATCGTCCCGGGCTTGATCTTGCCCGGCCAGCGGATCATCGCCGGGACGCGGAAGGCACCCTCCCAGTTCGTGTTCTTCTCGCTCCGGAACGGCGTCATCGCCCCGTCCGGCCACGTGTTCATGTGCGGGCCGTTATCGGTCGTGTAGACCAGGAGGGTGTTGTCCGCGATCCCCAGGTCGTCGAGCGCCTTGAGGATGGCGCCGACGTGCCCGTCGTGTTCGACCATGCCGTCGGCGTATTCGGTCCGAGCGGTCAGCCCGGCCGGGCTCCGGCGGTCGGCCTTCACGTGCGTCCGCAGGTGCATCCGGGTGCTGTTGTACCAGCAGAAGAAAGGCGTGCCGGCCTTGGACTGGCGCGTGATGTAGTCGATGGCCGCCGCCGAAGTCTCGTCGTCGATCGTCTCCATCCGCTTCTTCGAGAGCGGGCCGGTGTCCTCGATCGTCTGCTTGCCGACCCGGCCAAATCGGGGGTCGACGGTCGCGTCGTCGCGGTCCGTCGCCTTGCACTTGAGCACCCCGCGCGGGCCGTACTTCTTGAGGAACTCGGGGTCTTTGGGGTAGTTCCTGAGCTCGGGCTCTTCCTCCGCGTTCAGGTGGTAGAGGTTCCCGAAGAACTCGTCGAACCCGTGGACGGTCGGCAGGTACTCGTTGCGGTCCCCCAGGTGGTTCTTGCCGAAGTGGCCCGTCGCGTAACCGAGCGGCTTGAGCAGTTCGGCGATCGTCGGGTCTTCCTTCTGGAGCCCGACCGTGGCGGCGGGCATGCCGACCTTGCTCAGGCCGGTGCGGAAGGTGCACTGCCCGGTGATGAACGTCGAGCGGCCGGCGGTGCAGCTCTGCTCGGCGTAGTAATCGGTGAAGATCATCCCTTCCCGGGCGATCCGGTCGATGTTAGGTGTGCGATACCCCATCACGCCCAGCGAGTAGGCGCTGACGTTCGTCTGGCCGATGTCGTCGCCGAAGATGACGAGGATGTTCGGCTTCTTCCCCTCGCGCGCGGACTCCGCCGCGACCGCCTCGTTGCGGGCCGCCAGGGCCAGGAGCGATCGCCTCGAGATGCCGGGCGGGGTACACTCCGTCGCGGTCGAGGCCGGCGTGTTCGTCCGCACCGAAGCCGGGGCCGGCGCAGGGGCCGCGACGGGGCGGTTGGGGGACGTCGCCCCGTTCGCGGGGCGGACCGTGCCCCGAGAGGCCGCCATCACCCCGAGAATTGCACCCAGGGCGATCATCGCCATCGACTTTATCCAGGGGCTCTTCGCGCTCATACTTCGCTCACCTCGCGGAATTCGTCGGGGAAAGGGCACAGCGAAATCCGACGTGCGACATGCCGGTGTCCGGGTTGCAGCCGTGGCGGGCGCTCGGGCGATACCGCGTGCAATACTCGTCGCTGCAGAGGAACGAACCGCCTCGCTGCACCCTCAGGGACCCGAACGGTCGGGCCGGGTCGACGCCCGAGTCCGGGCCCGAGGTGTTGATGACGATACCTTCGCCGGCGCGTCGGCGATAGAGGTCGGGCCGATACCAGTCGGCGCACCATTCCCAGACGTTCCCGGACATGTCGCGGAGCCCGTAGCCGTTGGCCGGGAACGAGCCCGTCGGCGCGGTGCGGGGATACCCATCGGCGGATGAACCGTTGTAGGGGAATTCCCCTTGCCAGATGTTTGCCTGCCAGTTTCCCTTGGATCCGGGCGGCGTGTCGCCCCAGGTGTAGGGCTTCTCGGCCAACCCCCCGCGGGCGGCGAACTCCCACTCGGCCTCGGTCGGCAACCGCTTCCCGGCCCACGTGGCATAGGCGGTCGCGTCGTCCCAGGAGACCTGCACGACCGGATGATCGTCGCGACCGTCGAGGCGGCTCCCCGGCCCCTCGGGATGCTTCCAGTCGGCGCCCGGGATCCACTGCCACCACCTCGAGAGGTCGTCGAGCGGCACCCGGCCCGTCGGCGGGGTGAAGACGAGCGAGCCGGCCACGAGGTTCTCCTTCGGCGGAGGCGGCGAGCCGGGGGGGAGCTGCGCCATGACCTCCTCGAGACTTGGCGCCTTCTCGGCGGTGGTCACGTAGCCGGTGGCCTCGACGAACGCGCGAAACTGGGCGTTGGTCACCTCGGCACGGTCCATCCAGAATCCGTCGACGAAGACCCGATGCGACGGCGTCTCCTCGGGCCGGGCGACCTCCGCGTCCGACCCCATCCGGAACTCACCCCCGGGGACCCAGGCCATGCCCGGCGGACCCTCCGGCGAGTGCCCGCGGTCCCCGTATCGTTTCCCCGCGTAGGCGACCGCGAAGGCGGCCACGCCCACGCCCAGCAGGAGGAGTCGTTGTCTCAGGGCCGTCGTCATTTTCTCGAGCTCGCGGACGACTGAGTTTGGTGTCCGCCCATTCTACAGAGATTTGAGTTTGGAGGCGGGGAGGATTCACCACAAAGGCACAAAGGGAAAACCTAATAAAGATCAAAATTGGATTCTAATCCTTTGTGTCCTTCGTGCCTTTGTGGTGAATCGTTTTGTAGTTCGATTCAGGACGGGGAGGGGAGCTGGGCTTCGGCCAGGCGGATCGCCGGCTTGGCGTTCGCTCGGGGGCGGTCGACGGCCCGGTCGAACGATCGGATCGCCGTCCAGGTCAGCAGGGCCGCGGCCGAGGCGTAGAGGATCAGGGAGTTGGAGTAGAGCAAAAGGACGTCGCGCGTGTTGCGTTGCCAATCGGTCCCGGCCCCGCCGTCGGGGGCGTTCCAGAGGAGCGCGACGTCGCGTCCCGAGAGTTGGGCCGCCCAGATGACCCTCGGCGTCGAGCCGGCCCAGAGCCAGACCGCGCCCTGGGCGGGCCCGATGAAGAAGAGGTAGCCGATGTTCAGGATGAGCAGGATGACGATCGTCCAGACGAGGGCGCGTGAGGTGCTCTTCGCCCGGAGCGAGAGGACGAGCCCGAGGGCGGCCACGAACCACGAGAAGACCGCGGTCGCCAGGAGCAGGGCGAGCCAGCCGACCGGGTGGATCGCGCCGGCGAGGAGGCCGACCGTCCACATCACGAAGAGTGCGAAGGCCAGTCGCCTCGGGCCCCAGAGGGCGCCCACGAGTTTGGCCCGGACGATCTCGGGGCCGGTCAGGAGCGTCGTCGTCAGGTTGGTCCAGGTGTCCTGCTCCCGCTCGCCCGAGATCGCCACCGCCCCGGCGCTCGCCACCCCGAGGATCCAGAGCACATAGACCAGGGTGCTCGACTCACGCAGGGCGTCGTTCAGGACCATTTGCGCGTTCGTCTGGCCCCAAGGGGGGGCCCACTGCGCGAACGCGGGCCAGGACGTGTCGAAGAGGTAGCAGCCCAGGAGCGTGCCGAGCACGAGGATCATCGGCTGGCTCGAGAGCCAGCTCAGGCCTCCGCCGGGGCTCGTGTATCGCTCCTTCCAGAGCATCGGGTCGTCGCCGATCTCCGGGCGCACCGGCGCGGACCTCGCTACCAGGACGACCGGTCGGCGGCGACGACGGCCCGCCCCGCTTCGCAGCGGCCTGAGGGCCGCGACCGCCGCGAGGAGGAAGAGCAGGCCCAGGATCGACTGGGTGATGATGATCGCGAATACGGTCTCTTCATTCGACTTCGTCTGCGCCGCGATCCAGGGCACCATCGCCGCGTACGGTTGATATCGGGTGATGTCGACCGAGTTCGTCATGAGCTGCCAGACGTGGAGGGGGTTGGTCATCAGCGCGTTGTCGTTGACCGGCTTGACCCAGGCCATCGGCCCCCCCATATACCCGGCGATGGGCTCGACCATGACGGGCCCGAAGAGCCAGACGGCGATCAGGCCATATGCCGTCAGGAGGGCCTCGCGCGGGCGGGGGACCAGGACCGAGACCAGGGTCGAAAGGCCGGCGACGAAAAGCGAAGTCGAGGCGGTTGCACCGTAAACGAAGAGGACGCTCTTCATGTCCAGCCCGCCGAAGAGCCCGATCATGCTGACGATCGGCAGGCCCGTCGCGATGAAGACGCCGACGTGCAGCAGTTGGGCCCCGAGCTTGCCCAGCACGATCCCAGAGCTCGACAGGCCGCTGGCGAGCATGTCGCGCAAGGTCTTCCGCTGGTGCGCCTCGGCGATCATCCCCGCCAGCAAGGCCGGGATCAGGCAGGTTAGCGCCAGCCCCTGGGCCGTCGCGAACGCGAGGAAGGTCGACTCCGCGAACCGGCCCATCTCGTGGAGCGATTGCAGCCGATATCCCCATTGCGCCTGTCGGACCTCATACTCGCGCCAGAGGGCGAGGAGCAGGAAGACCCCGAAGACGAATCGGGCCACGTAATAACGCGGCCGACGGGCCGTCGCGATCCGCTCGAAGTGGAAGACCGGTCCGAAGATCATGGTTGGCCGTCGCCCGAATTTGGAAATAGTCCGACGTCTGTCCGAAGACGTCAGGCTATCCGATCGGGCGATGGTGGGCAAGCGGGCTCGGCCGGAGATGGAGGCAACCGGAGCGAGCAGACGACCGGCCACGCCGAGGCCGCTCTTATTCTGGATCCCCGGACTTCGCGACGGACACTTATCGCAAGGTCCGGGTGTCTCGGAGGGCTTGCTTCGATTCGCCGACGTCCTCGACAATCCCGGTGACGGTCCGCCAACGCGGAGACTCGAGGTCGACCCAGCGAGTGGAGGCCGGGATCCGGCCTTCCCGACGAGAGGTGATGAGGTCCGCGAGCGCGGCGCTCAATTCGAGGGCCCCTCGGCGGTTGAGGTGGGTCGGGTCGAGGAAGGCCGAGCGGTCGTAGCCCGCGCGTCGGCCGTCGACCACCGTCACGTTCGGGTAGCGTTCCGAAATCGACCGGACGAAGCGGGTGAACGGCTCGTCGACCCCCAGGCGTTCTCGCCGGAGTTGCCAGTCGGGATCGGTCGGCGGGATCAGCCAGTAGATGGAGACCCCCTTCGCCGACGCCAGGTCGAAGAAGCGACGGAGGTAGGCGACGTTGACCGGGCGGGGGGACCATTTGCCGGGGGCGGTCGGCGAAGTCTCGACCGGAGGCGCTTCACGAGGGGCCTTGGCGACCACGTAGGCCCCGGAGTTCTTCCGCCAGTTGCGTCGGAGGGCCCGGCGTTCTTCCATCTCGGGCCGGTCCTCGCCCCGGAGTGCCGCGAGGACCTCGCCTCGGATCTCCAACCGGCCTTTATATGACGGGAGGAGCCACGCCAGGGTCGTCTTGACGACCAGGCCGAAGTCACACGTATTCCAGGCGAGGTCGAGGCCGTCGCGCGGGTCGACGAGGTCGGCCCAGTAGGGGGCACTCGACCGTGGCGCGGCCGCCAAAAGGTTCGAATGGAAGTCGACGATCACGGCGCCGGGCTTTCCCCCCGACTCGAGGACGCGCCTCAGGAGGAAGTAGCTGCTCGGTGCCTGGCCGCCGAAGACCGCGAGGTTGTACGCCGATCGCCCGGTCTGCCGCTCGAGGACGCGCGGGAGGATGCCGAGCTTGACCATGCTGTCGCCGAAGCAGACGACATCCGACCGGCCCGCCCAACCCCTCGCGGCGCGGTCGCCGAACCGCCACGAGTACGACATGTAGTCGGAATACTCGAGGGGATTGCGGGCGATGAATCCCTCGATGAGCACGACCAGCGCGATCATGCCGAGGAACGCCGAGGGAATTCGCCCCTGGCCCGGTTTCTGGGAATCACCGACCACAGGGCTGCCCTCCTTGGCCGGCCCGAGCTGACGCGAAGTGGCGGCCGTACAGGCGCCTTCGGGTCGCGCTTCTTCCTCGCTTCGATCCCCAATGGGACCTTTCCCGTTATCGGCCCGGCGGGTCCCGGTCGGCCAGGAAATGTCAGGGGCGGGCAGTCGAGGTCGAGGTCGAGGTCGAGACGTCCCGGCGGATGCGGATGTGGTGGTCGGTGAATGCGGAACGGGGGACCGCGTCCGTCACCCTCGGCATGTGGCAGTCCAGACAGCCCTTCTTCGAGTCGACGGGGCAGGAAGATCGGGCGGCCCTGTTTGCGGCCGCCGACGCCTTGGCATCGGCGGGGTGGCAGTTCAGGCATTTCGCCTCATACGCCTTCGGCCCGCTCTCGGCGTCGCGGTGAGGGTTATGGCAGGTCACGCAACTGAACGTGCCGTCCCCTTCGGTGTAGCAACGACTCCGAACGAAGCTCGGGGCCTGGAATCGGATGGAGCCCGGCGAATCGGGGGACGACGTCCCCGGCGCCTTGTGGCACTCGGCGCAGAGGGCGACGAGCTCGGACCCTTGGGCGAGTTTCGGCCGAGCGATGGCGAGTTCGGAGAAGGACCCGGCGATCGCGGCGAGGTGGTTCCCGCCGGGGCCATGGCAACGCTCGCAACCGATGCCCCGGTCGGCCGCCTCGGCGCGTCCCGCCGGCTCCTGCACGGCCCGGAAGTTGGTGGCGTGGCAATGCAAGCAGGCGCGGGTCGCCTCCGAGGAGATCGGCCGACCGACATAGCCAAGGTCGTCGGGAGGATGCTCAGGGTGCTCGATCGTCCGGTCCCAGTGCGGGGCGCCGGGGTATCGAGAGATCCGGAGCTCGCGCACCTGCCCGCGGTCATCCTTCGCCAGGAACGTCTGCCCCTGGTGGTTGGACCCGAGTGCGTAGGCCACCAACGCGTGATAGGCCCGGTCGCCGACGGTCGTGGTGACGTCGACGGCGTCGCCCTGCTTATGAAAGGTGTGGTGGACCCGAGTGTCGGCGGGGTCGGCGACCGTCTCGGACGGCCAGGGGAGGCTCCCCAACTCCGAGGTCTTCACCAGCGTCCGAGCGTGATGCCCCGACTGCTCCTGATACTCGGCCTTGTGGCACTCGGCGCATCGTGCCGAGCCGACGTAGGGGGAAGACTCGTGGAGCAGGGGAGTCTCCCGGCCGAATCCCCCGGCCGACTTGAGCACGGCCTCTGCCTCGGAAGTCTTGCCCTCTTGCAGGAACGCTCGACTCAAGAGCCAACGGCCTTCGAGGTCGGAAGCTTCGGCCGATCCCTGGAGCAAGGCCCTTGCCTCGGCCGGTTCACCGGCCTCGAGCCGGCAGCGTGCGAGGAGCCGACGGGCCGCCTCGGGCGACATCGCCGCGCCCGTGAGTCGGGGGTCGCGTCCCAGGGCTTCGGCGAGGGCCCTGGCCGCCCCCGCAGGGTCGAGGAGGTCGTGGCGGAGCCTCCCGAGCCGGACGGCGCCCCGGACCTCCCACCCCGGCCGTTTCGCCAGCCTCTCGGCCGCGGCGGTCGCCTCGAGGAGAGAACCGGTCTCCGTCCAGTACCTCGAGAGCTCGTCAAGCGTCTCGGCATGATCCGGGTCGGCGTCCCTGGCCGCCCCCAGCGCCGCGAGCGCCGGCCCGGTCTGCCCTCGGCGGAGCAGCCCTCGGCCCAGCAAGAACAGGTCCTCCGGCTCCAGGGCCGAGGCCCCCAGGCGTCGGTAGATCGACTCGGTCGACTCGTCTCGCCCTCGACGTGCCGAGGTCCTCGCGAGCAGCCGAAGTGCCTCGCGGTCGCCCGGGCTGCCCTTCAGCCTCGCGTGCGCCGCGTCGGCCGCCCCCTTCCAGTCGCCGCGTCCATACGCCTCGATCCCGCTCGCCAGCGGGTCCCGTCCGAAGCCTCGAAGCGCGAACAGTCCCGCGCCCGCCCCCACTCCCAACAGGGCGAGGACGAACCCGATTGTCCAGAACCTTCGGCCCCGATTCCCCACGGTGCGTGCCCCCGGCCGAGGGGGCGCATCGACATCTCGCTCGCCCTCCCAGGCGATCCATAGATAACCCAGTCATTGACCACACGGATAGGAAAAAATGATTTTTCGGAGTCGCGCGGCGTAGTAAAGCCTGTCTTTGCTGGGAGATGAATTCCGAGCCGGCTATGTCAGGCCAACGAAATTAAGGAAAATTTGCAAATTAGGTTTGAAAACAGTTCGTCGACCAATTAGCGTGCAACCGCCCGATCAAGATGCACCGGGAATTGAAACCGAGCGACGTCATGCTCTAAGGTTGCAGTCAGCGGCGAGCACGAGCAGACTTATCGGCATTCTTTCCCGAATCATCAAGAAGCCTTCTCGCCCAAGGATTTGGCCGGCACTCGAATCGTAGGCTTCTCACCTGACACCCGTATTCGGGACATGGGTGAGTAGGCTGGGGGTATAGTATATCCCAAAATTGCCTCTTTATATGAGGGAATTGCGGTCGGGCGAGGACAATCCCGACTGTATGAGAAATGAACGGAATCTTTGATCGGTCTGGACGACTAGAAGTATCCTGAGATTCACCATAGTTGGAAATAATATCGATGCGACGCCAAGGAATCCGCTCCGGTGCCGTGCCTCATCCGAGGAACTTCCGTGCATTTCGGCCGATCATGGAGGTCCAGGAGCGTCGCATCCTGCTCTCATCGGGTGACACGTTCGATCCTGCGCGTATCCCGTTGCATGATGGGCCACAGTCCGACAAGCCTCTGCCCCTCGGCCATAAACTTCTGGAAACGTCCTTCGAGCGGACTCTTAACGCGATCGAAAGCTCGCGGTTTACACTCACAAACATCACCGCAGCACGGCACAACTCGCTCGTGTCGGCTGAACGGAACCACGCGCATCAGACGGCGGTCTTCTGGGCCTCCTCGCACACTTCGATCTCCGAGATCGATTGGCTCCTGCGGATGGAGAGGCACGCGGGCCACAAGATGCCGATGCATCACCGGGGACATCGGGGCCAGCGGCCGGAACGATTTCCGTGGGGCGCTTGGACGGGCGTGGTGACTACTGACCCGGCGATGACCAGTCCATTATCCTCAAAACCTGGACTCGATTCGCATCCGTCGGCCGTCGTCTCTGGTGGGCCGAATACGGGGTCAGAAAATCTGTCTGGGGTAAAAGCCGAAAGCGTTGACGATTCGCTTACGGTAACTGGTGTTTCGATTGATATGACCGAGGGCCAAGGATTCTCCGGTACCGTTGGTACCATTTCCGGTATCTTGAATGCTTTCTCTAGTGCTGCTGCAGTCGAGATCCTTTGGGGCGACGGCTCAGTGAGTTCTCAGAGGGTCACGGACTTCACACCCGATGGCAATGGCCACGACGTTTACAATAGTGCCGTGATCACGTCTAGCCACGCTTATGCCGAGGCGGGCGCCTACACCATTTCCCTCTCAGTTACTCCCTATCGCGGACAAGCGACAGGTCCTTGGACAGGCACCAGTCTGGCCAATGTCGCCGACGCACCATTAATCGTCACGAGCACGCACGCGGACTTTTCCCTGAACGAAGAGCAATCGGTCTCTGGGACGTTGGCCACGTTCCAGGATCTTGCCGAGGTCCAGCCCACCGTTGACCCGCTCGATGTGAATGAGTATTCGGCGACGATCGACTGGGGCGATGGCACGATGACCGCCGGGACCCTCTCGCTCTCGGCGGGTGGGTATGTCACGATCTCGGGGACCTACAGTCACGGCTATGAGCCCGGGCGCTTTCGGATCACGGTGACGCTCCATGATGACGACGGGAGCACGGCGAGCGCCGTCATCGTGGCGGTGGTGACCGATCCGGCCGGCCCGGAGTTGGTCGTGCCGACCGGGATCATCAACGAGGTCGAAGGGCAACCCTTCAACGCCGCGCTGGCCTCGTTCCAGTTCACGCCTCCACTCGATCCCGATGACGGCCTGTACATTTCCAGCATCGACTGGGGCGACGGGACGCGATGGGGTGGTAATGGGGCCAGGTTGAACGACGATAGTAACTACATTTATCACGGGCAGCATACGTACGTAGAAGACGGCACCTATACGGTGACCCTGAAAGTGCAGACGGCGTCCGATGACGGGGAAGACGCTGGCGATTTGGATACCTATTACTATGTGACTGATACGATCATCGTCGCCGAGCCGACGCTGGGGCTGATCGGGGCCGGTACGTTGAACGCCGTCGAAGGCCAGTCCTTCACCGGCACGGTCGCCACGGTCGCCAATTCCGTCTTGTTGGGCCAGGATCCGGATTGCTCGGTCACCATCAACTGGGGAGACGGGAAGACGTCGCCGGGCTCGATCTCGGGGACGAGCATCGTCGGGACGCACACCTACGCCGAAGAAGCGACCTACGCGCCCAAGGTGACCGTCACCGACGACGGGCAGAGCGCCAGCGCGAGCGATACGATGGTCGTTACCGAACCGACCCTCACGCTCGTCGTGGGCGGGGGGAATGTCGGCACGATCAATGCAGGGATCGAGACCGCGTTCCCCGTCGCCACGCTCGTCGGCGCGACGCTCGACCCGTCCGTGCCCGACCCCGACATGACCGCGAAGATCCAGTGGGACGACGGTACGACGTCGGCGGGCCTCATCGTCGGGAACACCGTCTATGCTTGGGGGAACGTCCCCAACCTGTCCGCCGGTCCCCACACCATCACGGTGAGCATCTTCGACGACGGCGGCGGCCCGACGGCGACGTGGCCGTTTCCCGGCCCACCGGAGACTCCTCAACCGCCTCCTCCGGGATCGCTCAGCGGATCCGTCTTCGACAAGTTCATCGGGGCCGCGGGGGCGGGCGATTCGGGCCCGGCCGCGGTCGGGGTCGGCGGGGTGTCCGTCTCGCTCGTCAACCAGACGACCCTGGCGGTCGTCGCGACGACGACGACCGATTCCAAGGGCCTCTACACGTTCAATAACGTGGCCGCGGGGTCCTACCGGATTGTCGAGACTCATCCCACGGGATACCTCGATGAGAAGGCGGTCGTCGGGTCGGCAGGCGGGATGGCGGGATTCGGGCAGATCACCAACGTGACCCTGACCGGGTCGCCTCCTCCGGGCGCCTCGGGCTATAACTTCGCCGTGGATCGGCCTCCCACGATCACCTCGACGCCGGCCGTTACGACTCCCAGCAACAAGACCTATACCTACAATCCGACCGTCATCGATCCGGAGAATGACCCACTCCATTTCAAGCTCGTGACCGGCCCCAGTTGGATGTCCTTTGACCCGGGGTCGGGCCGGATGTCCGGAACCCCCACGAGCGGGGATGTCGGCAGCCAGAACGTCCAGTTCCAGGTTGACGACGGCCGGGGCGGCGTCGTGACCCAGTCGTTCACCCTGACGGTGGTCTCGACACCGCCCAACCAACCTCCGCTGTTCGTCTCGATTCCTGTCGTCGACGCCTACATCGGCACCCCCTACACGTATCAAGCGATCGCCACGGATCCCAACGGCGACGCCTTGACCTACACGATCACCACCGGTCCCGCTGGGTTGGCGATCCCCGACTCGGCCTCGGGCCTGGTCCAGTGGAACCCGACGCTCGCGCAGCTCGGGAACCAGCAGGTCACCGTGAAGGTCGACGACGGCAATGGGGGGACCGCCACGCAGACCTATACGGTCGTCGTCCACCCTACAGCCGGGGACCACCCGCCCGCGATCACTAGCGCCGCGATCACCTCCGTCGTCTCCGGGCAGCCCTACGAATACGACGTCACCGCCGTCGACCCGGACAACGACTCCCTGAGTTACTCCCTGACCACTTTCCCAACGGGCATGACGATCGATAGGATCGGGGGACAGATCACCTGGAGTACATCGGGCGTCGCCCTGGGGGCGTACAACGTCACGGTCCGGGTCGATGACGGTCACGGCCTCTTTGGTACGCAAAGCTTCGTTATCGCCGTCACCAACACGAACGAGATCCATGGCCACGTCTCCGCGGTCGTCGTCACGAACAACGGGGTGACGGCCCATACCTGGCAACCCCTGGTCCCCGGGCAGGTGAGCCTCTCGCCGATCAACACCGGGCTCTCCCAGCCGACCGGTATTGCCTATGACGAGAGCCTTAATTCGCTGATCGTCTCGGTCAACTCCAACACCGACGGTACGCCGAACAACTTCGCCCGGATTGCCAGCGATGGTTCGGCGTCTACCTTCTCGGACGTTCACGGGCTGACCGACGAGATCGAGATCGCCTCGGCGCGGTCGGGGAACCTCGGCGGCTTTACTCCGGGCGACCTCTTCACGGGGAATGGCGCCGACGGCCAGGTCTCGCGGATCACCGACAACGGCCAGACCCTCATCAAAGACTGGGTGACTCTCCCCGGCGAGGCCGGCTTGCTCCGTGGCGACCTCACGTTTGACACCACCGGCCTCTTCGGCTACCAGCTTATTGTCGTGACCACAACCGGCGGGATCTGGGAGGTCACCGCCCAGGGGACCGCCACCCATCTGGCGGACGTGGGCCACTTCCTCGAAGGTGTCGCCGTCCTCCCCAACGACCCCAACCGCTACGGGCCGCTTGCCGGTAAAATCGTCGCCACCGCCGAAATGCAGAAGGGGGTCTGGTCGATCGACACCCTGGGACATACCACCTACTACGACCTGGGGATCAGCGACCTCGAGACCCTCGATCTCATCCCCGCCAACTCGAACTTCTACGGCGTCAATCAGGGAAGTAACCTCTTCGGCGCCCCGGCTTCCGATTTCACGTCCATGGTCGGCGACATCCTCTTGGTCCAGGAGGATCGAAACGATTCGGGGGACGTCGAGAACAACAGCAGCGGAACTCCGCAGTCGCCGTCGGCCCTCTATCGCCTCTCGTGGGACGGCACGAAGTTGCGGACCGAGCCCATCATCCTCGCGAGCGGCTCGGCCCAGACCGGCCACTGGGAACACGTCACTTTCGCCCCCATGGGCCTGGGGCCGATCGACGACGCGCGTACCCCGTCGGTGCGCTGGAAGATGTATCTCGACCTGAACAACAACGGCCTGCTCGACACCAACGAGCCTACGGCAAGCTCCGATCGCAACGGGAATTACGTTTTCCGCAACGTCGCCTCCGGGACTTACACGCTGGCCGAACTCTCCCAGCCCGGGTGGAGCCTGGTCAAGCCCGTCCCGAGCACCTACACCATAACGCTGACGGGAGGGCAGGTCCGCACCGGCTACGATTTCCTCAACAGCCAGAACAACCCCCTCGGCGTCGACCAACTCCCCGCCTTCACGACGACCGCGCCGGCCACCGCGAATGTGGGCACCGCCTATATCTATACGAGCTATGCGGGTGACCTCGACCACGAGGCCATGAATTACAGCCTCACCGTCAAACCGGACGGGATGGAGGTCAATCCGCTCACGGGTGTTGTCACCTGGACGCCCACCCGAGATCAAATCGGAACCAATCAGGTGATTCTGCGCGTGGACGATGGCCGCGGAGGCGATGCTGTCCAGTCCTTCCAGATCACCGTCACCGACGAAAATTATCCTCCCACGATTACCACACTCCCCAGCAAAATCATCGTGGCTAATGGTGCGTATCAATATGCTGCCCATGCGACCGACCCGAATGGCGATTCTCTCACCTATACCTTCGATTCCTATCCTTCAGGAATGACGATCGATCATTCGACAGGGCTGATCACGTGGACCGCGACCACGTCACATGGCGTGATCCTCCGTGTTACAGACACCCATGGCGGCTATACTCTCCAGACGTTCTTCATCACAGTCGTTCCCGTCGACGAGCATCCCCCGGTCATCACTTCAAATAACCCGAGGACTTCGCTCCAGATCGGACGAACCTACGCATATCAGGTGCTGGCCTCCGACCCTGACGGCGATCCCCTCACCTACACGCTCGATACCCAACCGGCCGGGATGTCGATCAGCAGTACGGGCCTGATCACTTGGACCCCGACCGTCGCACAGTTCGGCGCGAATGCGGTGAGCCTGCACGTCTCCGATGGTCGGGGAGGGAGCGCACCCCAGAGCTTCACGATCAAGATCACGTCCCAGGGCAGCGATCAGCCCCCGAGCATTTCCTCGACGTCACCGCTCGCTGCCATCGTCGGCCAGACATACTCCTACGCGCTCACGGGGAGCGACCCCGACGGCGATCCGCTCGAGTGGAGCCTCGTCGCAGGGCCCGAAGGCATGAGCGTCAACCAAAACACCGGCGTCCTGACTTGGTCCCCCGTGACCAGTCAGATCGGCACCCAGACCGCCACGGTGAAGGTCGACGACGGGCAAGGCAAATCGGTGACCCAGACGTTCGGCATCAACGTCTATGGCGCCCTCCTCTCGCCGGTCATCACCTCGTCTCCCTCCACCGTCGCCAGCGTCGGCACGCCTTACGCCTATCAAGTGTTGGCGGCCGATCCCCAAGGATATCACCTCAAGTACTACCTCCTCACGGCGCCGGCGGGCATGGTCCTTTATCAGGACACGGGCCTGGTGTACTGGTCCACCCCCACGCCCGACCCCACCACCGGAGGGCCTCGGGACATCGTGATCCAGGTCACCGATGGTATCGGACCGGCCACGACGCAGGAGTTCAACCTCTTCGTCGCCAACAACCTCCCCCCCGCCTTCACGTCCACGCCCCCCCTCAACGCCGCCGTCGGGCGTGCCTATAGCTATACCGCAGTCGCGACCGATCCCAACGGCGACACTCCCCTGGTCTACTCGCTCGTCGGCCAGCCGTCGGGGATGTCGATCTCGAGCACCGGCGTCATCACGTGGACCCCGACGACGACGCCGAGCCAGGCCGGCACCTACACGATCACCGTCAAGGCCACCGACCCGAGCCTCTCCGTCGGGTCGCAGACCTTCACCCTGGTCGTCACCAACGACCACGCGCCCACGATCTCGTCGACGGTCCCCACGAACTCCATCATCGCGGGACAGACCTATAGCTACCAGCTCCAGGCGAGCGACGTCGATGGCGACCCGCTCACCTACAAGCTCCAGAACTACCCCACCTGGATGACCGTCACGCCCCAGGGCCTGATCACGGGCACGGCGCCCGGCAACCTCGCCACCACCGCCTACTCGAGCTTCAGCGTCATCGTCTCCGACCCCGCCGGGATGAGCGTGACCCAGAACCTCAACCTGGCCGTCCAGGCGGATACCCAGCCGCCGCAGAACACGACGGTGACGGCCCTGCCGGGTTGGACCGTCCCGGTGGGCGCCAAGGTCAACTTCCTGGTCTCGGCGACCGACAACGTCGCCGTCTCGTCGCTGACGCTCACCGTGAACGGCGCCGGGCTCGCGATCGACAGCCACAACGCCGCGAGCATGACCTTCACGACCGCCGGTAGCTATACCGTCGTCGCCACGGCCACCGATCCCGCGGGGAACTCGGGCACCTACACCAATACCCTGATCGTCTCCGCCCCGACCGGGCCGACTACCCCGATCGTCACGTTCAACTCCCTGCCGGACGAGTCGGTCGTCACCGCGCCGACCAAGGTGATGCCCAGCGGCGGGACGAACCTGGCGACCTACACCCTCTCCTACGCCCCGCTCGAGAGTTCGACCTTCACGACCATCGCGACGGGCACGGCCCCCTTGTCCGACGGCTCGCTCGGGACCTTCGACCCGACGATGCTCCCCGACGGCCCCTACACGCTCAAGCTCACCTCGACGGACACGAGCAGCCAGACGACCACGGTCAGCCGCACGATCAACGTCCAGGGCAAGCTCAAGCTCGGGAACTTCTCGCTCTCCTTCAACGACCTCAACCTCCCGTCACCCGGCCTCCCGATCACGATCACCCGCAGCTACGACACCCTCGACGCCTCGCGGACGGCCGACTTCGGCTACGGCTGGCGCTTCGACGAGCTCGATTCGAACCTCAAGGTGAGCATTTCTCAGACCGGATCCGAAGGGCAGGGGATCTTCGCCGGCTTCACGGCCGGGACCCACATTACCCTAACCCGTCCCGGCGCCGCCCCCGAAGGCTTCACCTTCGCCCCCACGCCTGACACCAACCTCGCGCTCTACGTCGGCGCCTCCGAAGAATACTTCCCGAACTTCATCCCCGACCCGGGCGTCACCGACACGCTAACGGTCCCGCAGATCGCGTTGATCGCGCTCGGAGACGGGACTTACATTGCCACCTCCGACGCGAATCTCGACCCCTACAACCCGGCCGACTCCGTTTTCGGTAGCGGTGCCTATACGCTCACGACCGTCTCGGGGCTCACGTACAGCATCAACGCCGCCAACGGCCGCTTCATCTCCGAGACCGACCGAGTTGGCAACACCTTGAACTTCTCGAACAGCGGGATCATCAGCAGCGGGCCGCAAGGTCAAATCTACCGCCAGGTCACGTTCACGCCCAACGGTTCCGGGCGAATCGGCACCATCACCGACCCCAACGGCAAGTCGATCACCTACACCTATTCCACCGCTGGCGACCTGAGCACCGTCACCGACCGACTCAGCAACGTGACGCAGTTCTTCTATGCGATGGGCCATCCACACGACATCGACCACGTCATCGATCCGCTAGGCCGCAAGGTGGCCCAGGTCTCCTACGGCACCGACGGTCGCGTGACAGTCATCACGGACGCTCTTGGCAACACCACCACGAATTCGAACAGCATCACCAGCCTCTCTGCGACAGAAACGCCGCCCGGTGGCGGGGGTTCCTCATCGGTCTCTTACGACAACCAAGGCAACCCCATCGGTGTGACGGACACCGCCGGCAATTCGAGCCAGGCGACCTACGTTAACAACCTTCTCGCCTCGCAAACCCAGGTCGTCAACGGCGTCGCCATCTCCTCCACGTATACCTACTACCCGAATGGGAGCATCGCGACCGTCACCGATCCCCTGAGCCACGTAACTCAGTTCACCGACAACGACTTCGGCCAACCAGAGACGGTGACGGATCCCCAGGGAAACACGACGACGATCGACTATTATCCCAATGGCCTCATTCAATCCGCAACGTCCCCCAAGGGGGTGACGACCTCGTGCGCCTACGACACTAGCGGCAACCTGAAGTCGCAGACGACCCCAAATGGGACGACGACCTATACCTACGACGCGCAAGGCAACCTGGCCACGACGACGGACCCCAGGGGGGTGACGACGGTCTACACTTACGACGGGAACGGCAACCAGAAGACGAGCCAGTGGACCTGGGTCGATCCCAACAATGCGGCCCACACTCAGGTCGTCAATACCGTCTTCACCTACGACTTCAACGACCGCCTCACGCAGACCGAACAAAGCGTCACGGATTCCGTCGCCGGCCTGATCTTCCACACGATTACCCAAGGTTTCTACGACCTGGATGGGCGCGTCTACAAGACGATCGACGAACTCGGGGGTGTGGCCCTCACGACCTATGATTCGAACGGGCGCGTCATCCAAACGACGAGCCCTGACAACAAGATCACAGACACCGTCTACGACGCCCAGGGACGAGTCCTGTGGACAGATGACCCCCATCTCCCAGGTCAGCCCACGAATGCGACGAAAACCCTCTATGACGCCGCCGGAAATGCCTCCGGCACGGAGCGCCACGCCGGGGTCGTCATTGCCATCAACAATCCGACCACGAACCCGACGAGTTCGCTCACGTCTGTGGGCACACTCCTCTCGTCGACGACCACGACTTATGACGCCGCCGGGCGCGTCACGCAAACCAAGGATGCCGCAACCCATGTCGTGACGTACAAATACGATGCCGCCGGCCATCAGATCGAGGTCGATGACGTTGCGGCCGGTGTCTCTCGCGCCACCAAGAGCAGCTACGATGCCGCCGGACGATTGATCGCCTCGACCGATGCACTGGGGTACGTTACTCACTACAGCTATGACAACGACGGGAACCTATTCCAGACCACCTACCCCGACAAGACCACGACGACCACGACCTACGACGCTAACGGACGAAAAGCGACCTCCGTGGATCAGAACGGCCTCGAGACCGACTACCATTACAATTCGTTCGGGGACTTGACGTCCGTCGTCCTCCCGGCTGTGATCGACCCCGCCACCGGCCTCTCGACGAAACCGACGTATACCTACGGATATGACAGCTATGGCAACCTCGTCAGCGTGACCGATCCCCTCAACCATACGACAACCTACAAGTACGATGCGCTTGGGAACAAGATCTCCGAGACCTTGCCCATGTCTCAGTCGGAGACCTGGGCCTACAACAGTCTCGGCCAACTCGCATCGACCGTCGACTTTGACGGTCAGACGATCGCCTATCAGTATGATACTTTAGGGCGTGTTCAGCAAAAGACCGAGTATCCACAAGGAGTCACAACGGCCTCGACGACGGTTACGTACACCTATGATACCGCCGATTCCAATGGCGATGGTGGACATTACGATACGGTCGTTTCAACCGCGGCGGGGACAACCACTTCGTACTTCGATGTGAACGGAAACCTCGTCAAGCTGACCTCCCCCCAGGGCACGATCAACTATACTTACAATCTCGCTACGGGACTCAAGACGGCGGTTACCACGACCAATACGGATACTCAATATGGCTATGACGATCTCGGCCGACTGAAGACCGTGACTGTGGACAAGCTCGATGGAATCTCGCTAGGCTCGCCTCTTGCCACCACCTACACATACGACCTCAATAACAACCTCATCACGACGAATCTCCCAAATGGAACCACTGAGACTCGTCAGTACGACCCGCTGAATCGGTTATCCTTCCTCAAGACCACCGATCCTTCGGCGGTTGTGATCTCGAGTTATCGCTATTCTCTCGACCTCAACGGCAATCGCCGAGTTGTCGTCGAGAACACTGGCCGGCGAGACGATTACACCTACGACGCCGATGGCCGGCTTGTTCAGGAGGCCATCACCCAAGACCCGGCCGCGGCCCGGGATCGAACCTTTACCTACACTTACGACCTCGCCGGCAACCGCGTCGCCAGCACCGACTCCGGGGCGCCTGCCAGTCAGCAGTCGCTGACGTACACCTATGACGCCAATGATCGCCTCTTGACTGTCACTGGCACCTCGGGCTACTCCCAGACCTACACTTACGACGCCAACGGGAGCACGAAGACAGTGACCGGCACCAGTGGCGCGGCGTCATCCACCTCGACCTGGGACCTGGAAGGCCACCTCGCCAGTTACGCGTCGGGCGGTGTCACCACGTCGTACACCTACGACGACGCGGGCAATCGCACAACAGAGACCACCGCCGGGTCGACGATGACGTTCCTGAACGACCCGAACCAAGCGTACGATCAGGTGCTCGAGGAATATACGGCGGGCGGTGTGCTCGCAGCGACCTACATACGGGGGCTGGACTTGCTCTTCCAAGACCGTACGACGGCGGGAGGTGGCACAGGGAAGTCGTTCTACGTGGTGGACGGACTTGGGAGCACCCGTGCGCTGACGAACTCTAGTGGGACGGTAACCGATACATACACGTACGAGGTTTACGGCGATCTGATCGGGCAGACGTGGGCGGCGACGGCAGCGACGCCGAACGAGTTCCTGTATGCAGGCTACCAGTTTGATGTGGCAATCGGCCAAGCTTATCTACGAGCACGTTACTATGACGAGGCCATCGGCGAGTTCGGTTCACGAGACACTTCTGATGGGTTGGTCTTTGATCCGATCACGCAAAACCACTACATTTACTCCGACTCCGATCCCGTGAACCGAGTGGATCCGTCCGGACACGATGGTGACTTCGTATCGCTCCAAGTCGGCATGGGAGAGAGCACAGCGATTGCGGGTCAACAGGCCCCTGCTGCTTTCCAGTCGTTCACAGCGATAGCAGGACTCGAGACGCAGGTCGCTTATCGAGCAATCCAGATTGCCGCGAATGCCGAGAATATCCTCTTCTACTCCGAATTCGGACTGTTGGCAACGTTGTTCGGTTTGGAGGTGTCGTCCGAATTACTCAGATATTCTGAACGTGGTATCACCGCACTCCTCAACAACACAGACCCAATCCCTGGAGGGCCTGACACAAAAAACATTGGCGAGTTTATGGAGCGGAAGTTTCAGGCTAATGGTACCGAGTACGAGACAATCGACGCTGTCGTCGATGAACCTGGAGGGCAAAGAGGAATCATCTCGCTTGGCTCGAAATATGGGGCCGATAGCGTGTCCGATGACCGCTATATTCAACGTGTTCTGGGCGAAGCCGAGAACAAAGCACGCAAGATTTCGACAGGACGTGTCTTTGTACCGAGGCCAGGGTTTTCCGCGGAACCCATCGAGCCCCAAAATGTCGGTGGTCGCCTCACCGTGATCGGAATTCCGGAAACACGGGCTAGAATTCTCACTAACCCTGCGTTTATAAGAGGACTGATGAACCTGCGAGCGACCATTCGGAACGTCCGTTTCGCGGTAGTCCCGATTCGTGGCTGGCGTCCGCGGTAAGAGTCTGTCCGAAAGGGGGAACAAGTTTGAATATGGCGATTGTGGCGACTGTATGAAATTCGCGATTATGCGGACAGCGTCGCTTCTGTCCAGTGGGATCTCGTCGAACCTTCCTTCCCCGAGAAGCCGGTGGAGGGCGGCCACGCAAGACCGACCCGCGGTACGTCCTCGACGCGACCTTGTACATCCTCCGTTATGGCTGCCAGTGGAGGTACATCCCCGGAGCCTTGCCCTCCAAGAACACCTTATAGCGCTACTCCAATTGCTGGCGACGCGTCGGGACGTTGGACCGAATCCACGACTCGTTTCGCCGGAAGTTCCGCCCGGAAGAGAAGCCCTACGAGCCCCACACTACGGTGAGCGTCGACAGCCAGCCGGTCTGTCGCGCGACCTTCGATGGAGATCAGCGGCGACGAGACAACCACAAGAACGTGAATGGGCGGAAACGCCATATCGTCGTGGATTAGCATGGGGTTGCTGTCGGCCGCGCGCGGCTGACGGCGGCCTCGATCGACGACGCGGCAGCCACGGACTTTTCACACGGTTTGGAGGGCCGTCCGGTGAGCTGGCTCACGCAAATGTTCGCGGACTTTGTACTCCAACTCTAATTTCTACAAATGGCTCGGCGAACATGCGAAATAGGAGTGGAGATCTTCCGCCGACCGAATGGGGAAATAGGATGGGTGAGATTACTGATCCCGTGGACTGTAGAGCAGACCTTTGCTTGGTTTACGAGATGCCGTCGGCCGAGCCTGGACCTGGAGAGGACCGTGCTGTTGTCGGAGTCATTCGTCAAGCTGGCGATGATCCAGTTGATGCTCCATCGCCTCGAGCGATCACATGACGATGCCGAGTTTCGTTATCTCAGAGCATCCAACTTTTGACCCCTTACGGGACAGACGCTAACTAAGAAGAAGGAAGCAATGAGCTTGATCAAGTTTGAGTTGTTTCAAGATGCTGATGCTCATGAGATGGCGATCTTGTACCATATGGTATGTGCGAGCGACAATTCGGCGCACTATGGCGAGATGATAAGGTTAACGGATGAGGAGTTTCGCCGACGAGGTTTGAATGTAATTCTTGGGATTCTGGACCGATCCCGTGTCGATTCTGAATTGCTTGTAACGACACATAGTGACAATATGGTATGGAGGAATTTATATAAGAAAAAGTTTAGATACAACAAAATTGATTTCTCTCGTGATTGTCGCCAGGCTACAATCACTACCATGCATTATGACGATCATTGGGATGTTGGCCCAATTTGTGGCGAACGCACTAATATTGGACTGGATATTGGGAGTGAGGAATTTGCGAAAACAGTCATGGATGCAATTGCGAAAAGCGAAGATTTTAAGTGGGTAGAGTCCGTTTTTGACGGTTGCCAGGCGATCTTTGACATTTACAGGAATAGTGGGAATGACGTTCTGACCTGGTTTGATTGGGTAAGGTTGAGCCTTCCGACGATTGAAGGCGATGTACTCACGGCATGGAACTATCCACGGTCGTTTCAGCGTGGTACATTGGCAGGTCAATTTCGGCAGTTAGCGGTGGAGAGTCTCCAGCAGTTTTCTCGACGCCAACGGAGACAGAACCTAAATCCTCGGCCTCGAGGATCCCAGGTGGCGGATACTGGGGCTTATGCTGAGCAACGTGTCGTGGTTTATCAACGGGAAGATCCGCGTCTGGTATTTATGCGGCCCTTCTTTTACGATCCTGATGATCTTAGCCAGATTGATTCCGGCTTGGAGTTCAGAATTCCCATCGATGCTGATGAGACGGTGTTCTTCCGTGTTTTCATGGATGCGATTTCGCATTGCGCATCGTGACTTAGAGAGTATTAAATCGCGGATTTCCGCAGCCCGAATTCAATGGAGCCGAAAGGAAAGGACATGCAGCGCAGTCTTGACGTCCCGCCTCGACGTCGCTACTGTGCTGATGATCACACCCAGGAGGTTCCCCGATGACGATGGCACGCGCCCATCTGGTCGATCCGGCCGTCACCCGTTGGTATCATTGCATCGCTCGCTGCGTCCGGCGCGCCTTCCTCCTGGGGGATCCTGAGCACGGCCGCAAGGACTGGATCGACCAACGGCTCAAGGAACTTGCGGAGATCTTTGCTGTCTCGGTCGCCGCGTTCTCGGTCATGGATAACCACCTCCACGTCCTCGTCCGCCTGGACCCCGACGTGGCCGGGGGCTGGTCCGATGAGGAGGTCGTCCGACGCTGGGGACGACTCTTCCCGCCGCGCGACCGATCCCGCAAGCCGCTGCCCGTCTCCGACGAGTGGGTCCGGGGACGCCTCGCCGACGCCGAGTGGGTGGCGAGCGCGCGGCGACGACTGCAAAGCCTCAGTTGGTTCATGAAGTGCCTGGAAGAGCCACTTGCAAGACTTGCGAATATCCAGGACCGATGTCGGGGGGCGTTCTTCGAGAGCCGCTTCAAGAGCGTGGGGATCCTCGATGAGGAGGCGCTCCTGGCGACCTGCGCCTACATCGACCTCAACCCGGTCGCGGCCGGCCTCGTCGATGTCCCCGAGGCGAGCCCGCACACCTCGATCAAGGAGCGCGTCGACCACGTCAAGGACCAGGAGCGGTGCGACGACCTCGCGGCATCGCGTCGGGGTAGCGTGGCGGGGTCGGAGGCGTCGTCGGGCCTGGAGGACGCGCTGTGGCTCTGCCCGGTCGAGGATCGTCGTCCGTTGGATTCGACTCGGGAAGGGATGCTGGAAGGGTTCCCGCTGGGAAGCTATCTGCTGCTGGTCGATTACACCTCGCGGCTGTTCCGGGAGGGTAAGGCGACGGTGGCCCGCGAGGTGTCCGAGATCCTCGAACGGTTGGGTTCGAGCGCGGAGACCTGGCGAGCGCGGCTCGAGGGCTTGAGGAAGGGCCGCGTGCTCGGGCGATTCCTGGCGTCGAGCCGATCTCGTCTCGCGGAGGTCGCGGCGTGCCTCGGCCTGGGCCGGGTGGCGAACCTCAATGGGTGTCCCGCCGACTGAGGTTCGACTCGAAGCCGTGCCCGGCCCATGTCATGATCGGTGGGGCCGCGTCCTGCGCCCCCGATTCGCGGGATCCCCGGCTCCTTTTTGATACGATCGTGTCGTCCTGGGCATCGGGCCTTCGAGCAGACAAATTGCGACTCGAGGGGCAGGGGAGTCGTACGTGATTCGACTCCGATAGCCCCTGGGGTCGTCGGTGCTTTGACATTCCGCTTTGCATGTCCTTGGCTTTCCCTTGGCTTTCCGCGTGTCTCGACGAGCGCAAGCCGGGGGTGTCGGGGAGGCGCTCTCATCGTGGTGTCGACCATCCTTGCCAAACGGCCCAGGTGATCGTGCATGCGATTGCGAAGGCGACGACCGAGAGGAAGATCGTGCTGTTCAAGAACCTGCCCACGAAGTCGAAAGGATTGTTTTCTTGGCGGATGGAAATTCTCGTCTGCGGTCGAGCCGCGTTCGGAAATGAGGGTTCGTTGGCCGCTGCCGGGGGAAGCAATCAATTATTCCAAAATTCACGATTTAAAAAAAGCAAAAAGCCCAACACTTTTTGAGTCCATGGTGCCTGGCCGGTCGCCGACGACCCCGCGGGGTGCGGGACGATTGCCCGTCTTGCGGAAAGTGGGTATCATCAAGATTTGAAAAAACAAAAATTCGGCCAAGGAGATCCCCCATGAGCAACGCCGACCGGCTCGCGGAGATCGTCAAACGCGCCCCGCACAGCTTCCAGTTGATCCGCGCGCAGAGCAGCCTCAAGCTCAGCGACGACGAATTCGCCACCATCATCCGGGACAATCCGAAACGGTTCGCGTCCGTCAGCTTCGTCAAGAAGACCGCCGATGGTAAGCCGATCAGCCCCGGTCGCCCCGGCGTCAAATTGATCGGCCCCTGAACAGAAAGCTAAGAACGGCCGAGTCGCGAGCGGCCGGCCCGCTCGTCCGCGCGCAACGGGGGCCACTCGAGGGCGTGCCGTACGTCTCGGGCGCCCCCCCGATCGACCCTGGGGAACGATTCACGATCCCGGCGGCACGAAGGTCGGCGGTTTTCCGCGGGACTACCGTAGAGCGGGGAGGTCATCGCGCGGAACGCGGCGTGCCGCACCGCCGTGTCCCGATCTCAACGCGACTTCATGTGCGGGTACGGCATTATTTAATTGTGGATTGTGAATATTTGGTGATTTTAAGAAGTGGTTTCTCGAAGCTTCGTTCGTTGAGAGAATCACGCCGCTCCCAACCCCTAGGCGATCACTCATCTCCACTGGGTTCGACCGTCGCATTCGACGGGCCGATCAGCGACAACCGCCGAGACGTCTCTGCTTCACGCTCGTAGACATCCACGACGGGATTCCCCCGCGGGAATGGTGCTCGGCGGCGGACGAATTGGGGCGGTCGAGGCCGTCACGCCGAAATCGCCCATCGCGACACGTCTCGCCGTCCTCCCCGACCTCTCTCTCCGCGAATTCCTCGCCACCAAGGCACCAGGAACTAGAACTTCGGAAGGAGGTCCGAGGGGGATTCATCCTCTCGGAGACCTCCCCTTTGTTCCTTGTTGTCTTCGTGGTGAAGACCCCGTGCGGTGGAGATCGGTGGGGATTGTCCAAGAACTTTGTCCGGCCACCCGAGACTTGGCGTTCTCGAATGTGGGCGAGAACGACAAAGTTTCTCGCGGGAAAACGACAAAACAGATAAACGCCTAAGATTAAATTAAATTAATGGGATGGCGGACCGGATCAGGATCAAGGGGCCGTCGCTCCTGCGGACCCACCTCGGTCTACGACTCGAATATTCGGTTCGTCGGCGGACTGGCGTTCGAGAATTTCCGGGCGAATTACTCGACGCAGGAAGAACGCGAGGATCGCCGCTACGGCGGCGCCGTGGCCGGGACCAACGTCTACCGCAAGTCGGGTGACGATTGGGTCGTGTTGTGGCAGCAAGAGACCCTGACGCCTCGGGTGAAGATCTCCCGGGAGAAGGTCAAGGGCGAGCACGTCTACTGGGGGTACGCCGAGGGGCATTTCAAGAAGCTCGACTCGCAGAACTGGGCCGAGGACTACCCCGGAAACCATTTCGAGTTCATCGAAGCCGGCCACACCGACGACTACGTGGAACTCTTCGACGATGGCCGACGATGCACGGTCCGGCTCTACGACAATCGCTGCGAGGTCCGGGGACCTTTCACGAACATGGAGTTCAAGGACTTCCATGACGGCGAGTGGGGCTCGGAGTGACCCCCACCCATCCGCACCGAGTCTCGAGATCATCGACCTGAGTCCTTGAAACCCGGACAGTCCCCCACACCGAGGCCCCCCCGGTCCCTCCCGACCGGCGGGGCCTCTGCCGTTTTCGAACACCGGATCGCCCTCATCCTAAAGGGGGACGATACATTCCGTGCGTCGCAAGTGTTGGTGTGGAATGCGTGCTGAACCAAGGTTTGACATTTCGTGGAGAGTGTATGGCCTGGGCGGGAGGCTCGAGAGGTCCATCGACCGTGTGGCCATGCCCCTGGAACACGTTCGAGGCGCGGGAGGGCTCTCACGGGTGACGAAACGGACTGAAGGCGAATCGTGCCGATTTGCCGAAACCTTGAGATTCGGACGTGCGAAAGAATGACAGATCCGTGATGACGGTGGAAATCGTGTCACACTTTTTCATTCATGATGAATAGCAGAGCCCTCGGAATGCCTCCGAGGAGGGTGGGGGGACTACCTCGGTTGGGGACGGCGGTGTCTTCGTCAATTCCTCAAGAAAGTTGGCCCTTGGTGATGCCGGTTGGTTGCCCTAATGGCTTGATCCGAATGCGGTTAGGGCGTCGTGGCTGAGGACTTCTCCCGCCCGGTGTTGCGGCGTGTGTTCCCGTTTGTAATGAGGAGACCGGTAACAACGTCGAAGAATGCACGGCTGAGGTGGCACTACCTTGGATGCATGTCAATCGTCGGTTGGAGTTGGCGGGTTTGCGAGAGACAGTCCACGCCCTCGGAGAGAGACGATGCTTGCATTTGTAGTGTGTCGAGACTCCTGCGGGAACTCTCGCGATCCTCGAATTTCGGGTCGCACCTTCGAGGGTGAGGTCTTCTTTGGTTTTTCTCCCGTTACCGCCTTTAGATTTCATCCCGATTTCCGTACCTTTTGAGTGCCGAAGTCTCCGGATCATCAGCACGATGACCTAAGGAGTCGCGGTGCGTGCATGCAAAAATGCCTCGTGAGATCGATTGGACGTTGATCGGGCAAGTAGGAAGATCTGCCGCGAGGCATTTCCAGAGTCCATGGCCCGTTCGTCGACCTCGATACGCAAAGACCTCCCCCCCGTCCGTTCCTTCGTGAAGTGCGCGCGGCGTTTCTGTGACCGTGTGTCTGGCTTTGAGGTGGCGGGTTGGACTGGTAGGCCCGTCGAGTGGCGGAGATTCGGGTGTGGGGGACCATAACGGGGCCCGCCATCGAAGGGATCGGAGGCGATGCTGGCCTCGGACTCTCCCGCCTCGGATCTCGAACGGCCCGGGAACGTCGTGGTTCCCCTCGCGAGTCTTCGAATGTCAAAGGGCCGATGATGAGCAAACCCTCCGCGGAGCCGTCGGTGGATCGACTCGAACGCCTGGAACAGACCGCCGCGCTCCTTGCCCAGCAGTTGAAGCAGGCGGAACGGAACCTGTCGGGATTGAAGTGGATCTTCTTCGGGATGATCCTGGTCATCGGCGTCGCGGTCACGCTCGCGGTCCAGGCCGGCATCATCCGGTTGGACGAGCTCGGCGCGTCGGTGTCGAAGACCGTGAATTCGCAGGAATACGGCCTCCACAACCGCGAAGGGAAGCGCGTCGTCCTCTCCGACTACGACAAGTTTGGGTATCCCAGCCTCGTCTTCATGGATATCAACCTGAACTACAAGATGGGCCTGAAGGTGTGGCCCTTGCCGGGCGGAGAGGGCATGCCCAGCCTCGTGTTCTACGACGGCTCCGGGCTGCGCGGGAACTTCCGGATGGAGGAGCAGGGCGAGATCGTCGTGAACCTCCTCGGCCAGAAGGGCAAGGGGGGGATCACCATGAAGGTGACCGAGGACGGCAACCCCAGCATGAAGTTCACCGACAAGTCCGGGAAGGTCCTCTTCGAAGCCCCGACCCCGACGAATTGACGGACGTCGAACGAGGGGCAAAGCCGGGCCTGAGGAACGGAAGCGCGTGGCGGATCGCCGCACCCTTCGACCCTCGATGTTGATGGTATCGCCCGATCATGGTGAGGATCCAAAGTTGATGAGCGACCGGACGTCTCGAATCGTGGCCTCGATCCGGACCATGCTGGTGGTCGGACTCTCGGTTTTGGCCGTGGGTTGCTTCCAGGAAGACAACGAACGCGAGTTCCTCAAGTCCGCCAAGCCTGGGGTCGACACGAGCATCCCCGGCGAGACTTATGCCCAGAAGAAGGCGCGGACGGTTCGTCGGACCGCAATCGATCGAAAGGCCGAGAAGCGGCGGAAGTCGATCGACGAAAAGAAAGCGCAAACCAAGTGAGGACTCGGTCCTCTTGGCGAGGTGAATGGTTCGGCGGGGCTCGAGATTCTTTGCTGGCTTTCGGCCGTTGGGGCTGATTCTTTATTTTATAAACATTAATAGAAGTTGACGCAATTCTGGCATCGTGAAGTTCGACTCTCGGGATTCGCGGGCCGAATTGTATCGGTTGGGATCACGAGTGACGCGAATTCGTGAGGTTAACGGTCGACGCACGCGACTCGTCTCGTTGCCCAACTCTCTGAAAGCGGCCGTAACCCTCTGACAGCGGCCGTAATCATCGTCCAGCTTCTTTCGTGTCTTTGTTGATTCGATCCCTTCGTTTTTCGGAGTTCGATGACATGAAATGCCATCGTGAACCTCGAGGTTTCACCCTGATCGAGCTGCTGGTGGTCATCGCCATCATCGCCGTCTTGATCGCGTTGCTCTTGCCGGCCGTGCAGTCGGCCCGCGAGGCGGCCCGTCGTGCCCAGTGCGTCAACAACCTCAAGCAGATCGGCCTGGGGGTCCACAATTACGTCAGTGCCAACGATGCGATCCCGCCGACGGCGACCATCGGCACCTCGACCCAGAACTATCAAGATCAAGGCGTGCTCTGCCGCATTTTGCCCTACATCGAGCAGCAGCCCGACTACAACTCCATCAACTTCAGTTACGGCGTACGTGCGGATGTGCCCGGGAATTTCAGCAACTGGAATGACCCTCCCATGGATGAGAACGCCTGGGCCGGCAAGTGGGGGCGGAGCAACGCGACAGCGAATATCACCTATGTCCAGAGCTTCCTTTGTCCGTCGGACGGCCACAACGGTGGCAACAATACTTTGTTTATGAGCGGTCAGCGTAAGCTGATCGGCACGACCAATTACTATTGGAATGTGGGCTTGTCGCGATTTTTTACTGGCGGGATCATTAACGGACCTTCATACTCGCCCGGGGCGATGGATCAAAACGCAAGTAAGCCAGGAATTGCCTGCGCCAACAGCGTCGTGACAATTGCGACGTTCCAAGATGGGACCAGCAACACGGCGATCATGAGCGAGTCGCTCCAGAGCTCCGAAGGACAACCTATCGACGGCCTCGGGATGGTCTATGATGGCCCCGCCTGGGATACGTATATCGGCAAGGGTACCCCTGATGCTCCCGCCGATTGGTTGGCCGCGCAGGATTGTCAGATGGGTACGACGGCCACCCTCGGGCAGGAATACTATTGGAAGGGTGAATTCGCTCTTTCTGGTGGGCACAACATCTATTCGCATACGCAGACTCCGAACCGTCGGTCGTGTTATTGGGTCAACGTGACCAGCTGGCCGCCCACATCGTCGCAGCAGGACTTCGCGGGCGGGACTCAAACGATGGTCTCCGCCAGCTCGCGACATCCCGGCGGGGTGAACGTGCTCTTCATGGACGGCTCGGTCCATTTCATCAAGAACTCGGTGAACTTCCGTCCCTGGTACGCCATCGCCACCCCGAGGGGCGGCGAGGTTGTCAGCGCCGACGCGTTCTGACGACATCGCTCTTGTCGACGGAGGGATCGGCTGACCGCGATCCCTCCGTCTCATCTCGTCACGTCCCGCCCTGCAACGAGTGGGGCGGAATTCGTCGCGCCGGGGAACTGGACGCGTTGAACTGAAGGCGTTCGACACCTTGTTGAATCAGCGATCGTCGTGCGATCCCGCGGCCCGCCCGGATCCCGTCCCGGGTGGGTCGCTCCGCGCGCGGCCCGGACGAGTTCGGGCGTGGTTGGTCGTGGGGCTCGTCGTGGCCGCCGGCGCCGTGAGGCTCGGCGTCTGGTTCGGGTCGAGGTTCGATCCGATCGGCAGGGCCCAGGCCGCCTACGATCGGGGCGAATTTCGGCCGGCCCTCGGGGCGGCCCGCGAATACCTCAAAACAAGGCCAAGTGACCCTCGGGCCTCGCTCATGGCGGCGCGATGCTCGAGTCGACTCGGCCTGACGCGGCAGGCCGAGCGTCATTACCTCAACGCCGGCTCCCTGGACCCCGACGACCTCAACGACCGCGGTTATGGGCTCGTGCTCCTGAACGAGCCGGAGGCCGCCGCCAAGCTCTTCGAAGAGGTCCTCGCCCGCAGGCCGAACGACGCCCTGGCCTTGAAGCGGCTCGCCGCGGTCCGGATGGGGCTCAAGCAGTGGCCGCAGGTCATCGCGCTGTCCGATCGCCTGCTTCTGATCCCTTCCGAGGAAGTCCCCGCGCGGACCATGGCCGGGATCGGTCACCACGAGGCCAAGCACTACAGCCAGGCTGTCGCGGAGTTTGGGCGGGTCCTCGAACTCGACCCAGGCTTGAAGACGATGCCCCTCCCCAAGGCTCTCTTCTGGAACCACTACGCGATGGACCTGATGGGCCTGGGCCGCTCGGCCGAGGCGCGAGGGTATCTGGAGCGGGCCCTCTCGGAGATCGCCGACGCGGGCCTGATGGAGCTGCTCGGCCTGAGCTACCACCTCGAAGGGGCGGCCGAGGAGGCCGAGCGTTGCTGGAACCGCGCCCTGGCGATGGATCCCGATAACGTCGACGCCCGCCTGGAACTCGGCCGCCTGGCGATGAGCCGGAGGCGCTGGGAGGAGGCGGTCCGCCTGCTCGAGCCGGTGGCGACCCGCTCCCCCGACTCCATGGAGGCCGCCTACAGCCTGAGCCGAGCCTATCAGCAACTGGGCAAGACGTCGGAGGCGGCCTTCTACCAAGGCCTGGCCGCCAAGATCCGCCAATCGAAGCCGAGCGTCGGGGGGATGGGGACGATGCCGATGCCCGAAGACCTCCCGGCCGCCCGCTCGTCCGCCAACCCCCGGAAGCCCACGCCATGAGCGATCTCCCGTCGAAGCCTCGCCGGACCTTGCTCCTCGCAATCCTGGGGGGCGTGGTCCTCGCCGGCGTCGTGGTCGGGGCCGGGTTCGCGATCTCGGCGGCTCGGCGTTCGCCGTCGCCGACCCTCGACGGGCTCTCACCGCTGCTTGATGCCGGCCGGTTCGACGAGGTTGAAGCGCGGGTCGATGCCTACTTGCAGGCCTTCCCCGACAGCATCCAGGCGAACATGCTGCTGGCCCAGGTTTCCCTCTCTCGGCGCGACCAGAAGCCGCAAAAGGCCCTCGAGTGCCTGAAGCGGGTCCGGAGCGCCGACCCGACGGTCGTTTCGATCGTCCGGCTCAACGAGGGGAAGGCGTATTCGGCAATGACGCGATACGACCAGGCCGAGGCATGTTGGCTCGAGGCCTTGCGGATCGATCCCCTGGTCCCCGAGGCCGGCTGGGCCCTGCTCGGGATCTATTACGTCCAGGACCGCATCGAGGACTCGCACCGGCTCGGTCTGGCGCTCCACGCGATCGAGCTCGACCCGCGCGACCGCGTGCAACTGCTCCTGGAGCTGATCCGCCAGGATACCCAGACGCTCGACATCAACTCGATGACGCCGATCCTCGAGCCGGTCGTCCGCCAGTATCCCGACGACCTCTACACGGGCATCGCCCTGGCCCGGACCCTCCTGAACAACAGCCGGACGGAGCAGGGGCTCCCGGTTCTCCGGCGCCTGGTCGCGCGGTATCCCGACAATCCCGTCGCCTGGAGCGCCCTCCTGCGTGGACTGGAGCTGGTCTACCTCCCCGACGAGCTTGGGAAAACCCTGGGCCAGCTCCCCAGGTCGTTGGCAGGCGACCCCCGGTTCGAGCGTTTCCGGGGGATCGTCGCGCAGACCCGTCGCGAATGGCCGGCCGCCGCCGACGCCTTCCTTCGTGCCTCGAAGGCTGAGCCGTCCGACTCGTTCGTCGTCTATCGCCTCAGCCGAGTGCTCAAGTCGCTGGGCCGGGCCGAGGAGTCCGAGCGGTTCGACCGCCAGTACCGGGTGATGGAGGAAGCCAAGCTCGAGTCCCCCGCACTCTACAAGGAAGCCAACGCCGACAAGACGCTCGGCAGCACTCCTCACGCCGACCTCTACCGGCGGATCGCCGACAACCGCGAGCGGCTGGGCCGTCGCGGGGAAGCGCTCGTCTGGTATCGCCTCGCCCTCGGCGACCAGCCCGAGGATTCGGTCAGCCTGGCCGCCGTCGATCGGCTCGGCGACGCCCCCTTGCCGACCCTCAAGGAAATCCTCGCCGCAGGTCCTCGTCCCCGGTCGGCTCCGTGACGACGGATTTCCGAAAATCCCGGGAACTGGCCGTCTCGTCGCGCCCTCAATAGGGCAAGGACACCACGAGGCGGGAGGCGGGACGCGATGACGGGCCGGATGAACAAGGAGACGCTCGGCTGGCTCGACGCCCTCGGCCGCGAGGGCTCGATCGCCGGGATGAGCGACGGGGAGTTGCTCGAGCGGTTCCTCGAGAAGACCGACGCCGGGGGCGAGGCGGCGTTCGAAGCCCTGGTCCGACGGCATGGGCCGAAGGTCTTGGCGGCTTGTCGGAGCATCCTGCCCGACCCTCACGACGCCGACGACGCCTTCCAGGCGACCTTCATCGTGCTGGCCCGCCGTGGGACGACGGTCCGCGACCGCGACCGCCTTGAGATGTGGCTCGGGCGGGTCGCGAGGCGCATCGCCTTGCGGGCCAGGCGCGACGCGTCGCGTCGCGAGGGTCTTGGGCGACGACGCGCCGTGGAGGCCATCGAGGCGGAGGTGGCACCTACCCAGGCAGGGCTCGTCACGGCCGAGGAGGCGTCACTGGTCCGCGCCGAGGTCGAGCGACTTCCGGAGTCCGACCGACTCCTGATGCGGCTGACCTACTGGCAGGGGAAGTCGTACGAGGAGGCGGCCGCCATGCTCTCCTGGCCGATCGGGACCGTCCGGAGCCGTCTCTCGAGGGCCCGAAGGCGGCTGCAAGGACGCCTGGCACGCCTCGGGCTGGCCCCGGTCGTGGCCTCGGCCGGCTCGGAGACCCTGGTGGAGGAGGCGTCGGCGTTGGCGGTTCCCGACGCGTTGGTCCTGCAAACGGTGCGTGCCGCTGGCGGACGTATGGGCGGAGTCTCGGCGGTCGCGGAGGCCGGGGCGGTCTCGGCTTCGGTGGCCGCGATGGTGGACGGGGAACTTGCCGTGCTCTCAGCACTCACCTGGAAGTCGGCCGCCGCGTGTTTGATCGTCGGCGGGAGCGTGACGGTCGCCGGCGTAGTCTCAAGTATCCCAAGATCGTCGCCCCCTCGACCTATTAAGGCGGTCGCGCCTCCGGTGTTCAAGGTGGCGAACGCCGCATCCGAGCCCAAGGCTGGCCCGATCGATCACGAGGCCTGGGCGAAGAAGCTGGCCGCCCTGAACGACGCCGAGTGGCGCGTGGCCTTCGCCGTCGGCGAGGAGTTGGCAGCGCTGCCTCCCAACGACGGCTTCGCCATCCTCGCGGAGAACTGGGAGAAGATCACCAAGTCCGGCTCCCGGCAGCAACTCCTCAAGGCCTGGGCTTTCGCCAGGCCCGATCCCCAGGGGCGTGGCCGACACCCCCGGCTCCTGGATGGGCTGGACCTGGGGATGCGCGACCGTTCCCCCGAGGTCCAGCAGTGGTCGATCAACTACCTGGGCGACGTCGCGTTCCGGGATTTCTCCGAGGACTTCGCGGCGTACAAGGCGTGGTACCAGGCGAACCGCGACAAACCCCTGCCCGAAGTCATCGCCGGGTCGGCCCGCCGGCTTGCGGCCGAGGCCGATCATGCGTCGAAGGCCGAGGCGCCGAAGCTCGCCGAATGGATCGCCCGGCATGCCGACCGCCTCCGCGAGGTCCCTGAGGCCCGCCGTGCCGCGCTCGACGCGGGGCTCTTGAAGACCCTCGAACGATGGTTGGTGACCGCGGAGGCCGGGGCCAGTCGGGAGGAGACCCAATTCGCCGCCAAGACCATCACCGCCATCGGGCTGCTCGGGCCGGGCGAGGCTGGACTCAGGCGCCTGGTGGTCCCCCGGCTTTCCGAAGACCGGCCGGTCGAGGTGAGGGTCGCGGCGGCCTCGGCGCTAGATAGTAAGGAGAACGCCTGGGCCCTCGACCTCTTGCTCGACAACCTCAAGGCCAGCCTGGACCGGGGCGATAAGGCCGTGAGAGTCGATACGTGGTCGGTGGCCGCCACGCTCGCGAGCATCGACGACCCGCGGGCCATCCCGACCATGATCGCGGTCATTGATGCCGACAACACGTATGACACCGTCTATGGCGTCGGCTACTTCGGCCTCGGCCGCCTGACCGGCGTCTCGTATGACGAGTCGCATGATGGCAAGTGGTGGCGCGGGTGGTGGGAGAAGAACAAGGAGAGGTATCCCGAAAACGTCCGGACGCTCAAGATCCCCAAGATCACCCCGAAGCCTCGCGCCGGGCGAGCCGCGGCACCCTAGCCCGGATATTTCATAGGCCCTCTGTATGCCGACGGGGGACGACGCATAAGCACACTCCTTCGTGTCGGATGGCTCTGCGGTCGGTGTCCGGCCCCGATGCGCATACCTTCCCCCTGACCCCCGTCGCAGGGGCCTCAATCGATCTCGCGTTTTTCTCGCGTCATCCCGTC
>NZ_JBTYIP020000034.1:0-112167 GCF_054877945.1 Singulisphaera rosea
CCCGGATCTCCTCGCATGGCTCGAGTCCCTGTGACGGGATTATGGAAAGCAATGCACCGATTCAGGGCACGGAAGCCCGGTTTCCTCCAAGGTCCGAAACATAACGCCGGGCTTACCATAATGGGCCCCGGGCGGGGTCTCGACCCGACGGAACGGGCGGATCGGAGCGGGGCCGAAGCGAGCCCGGACGAACTTGCGGACGGACTTGTACGACCCGTCGAAGCCGAGTTCGGAGCGGAGGTAGTCGTAGAGGATCTGGACGCTGGGTGGCCGCTCGCGTCCCGTGATCTCGGCGTGGGCGCTCCACCAGTGGTCGACGGCCTCGGCCAAGCCGAGTTGCTCGATCCGCGAGGCCTTCCGTCGGCCGTCGAGCGATCCGTCTCGTTTGCGACGGAGATGATATCGCACGGCGCCTTCGGTCACGCCCAGGATGCGAGCGGTTTCGGAGGCGGACTGGCCTCGCTGATGCAAGACCTCGATCGTCACGATTTGCTCCCTTGTGAGCTTGGCCAAGGTAGAGCCTCCGAGCGGACCTGGGTGATCCAGGGTCAGCTTGGAGGGGCTTGGCACGCCTGTCGATGGATGTCCAGTACGACCGCCGCACTGGACCCCGCTCAGGCTCGTAACGATTCGGGTTCGCTAACTCCCATTCTTACGGGTTTGGTGACAAACGTCCGAGAACTTCTAACCGTGGGCGGCGAGGGCCTGGCGTGGCAGGCCGAGGCCCACCTCGCTCGGGTTGCTGAGGAGATTAAGGATATCCCGGATGGCTTCGCCGAGGGATTGTCAAGTGGGGTCGTCGGCCCTCTCTTTGAACTACGACATCTCGCCCCCGGGAGTAAGGCTCCCGAGATCGATGGCGATGACCTCCGCGGCAAGCCGATGAAACTCTCCGATTACCGGGGGAAGGTCGTCGTCGTGAGCTTCTGGGGCACTTGGTGCGTTCCTTGCATGGCGCTCGTCCCGGAAGAGAACGCTCTCGTCGCCAAGATGGCTGGGAGGCCGTTTGTCCTGCTGGGAGTAGACAGCGACGAGGACCTCGATAAGGTCAGGCGGATTATGGACGAGCGGGGAATCACCTGGCCATCCTGGCGTAACATGGGAAGCAAGGCCGGCCCGATCTCGACCAGCTGGAATGTCCAAGGCTGGCCGACCGTCTACGTCTTGGATCACCGGGGAGTCATTCGCTGGAAGCGGCCGAGTTTCCCGCACCACGAGCCGATTGAGGAGATTGTTGGCGGCCTAGTCCGAGATGCCGAGAGGGCCCGTGACCGACGCCCCGACTGAACTGCCGCCAGGGCTAACGTGCCGCCCGCAGGTCAACTATACGAGTATCCATCATACTGTATCAAATTGCTTGATTTCTGCGGACAAGCTCGCTCGTATTCCAGGCCCAGGTGCTGCCCCCGGCAGTCTCGGGGATTTAGCCCGAGATGAGCGCTGGCAGCCTGGAAAGGATATCATCGCGAAGACGATTGATCGACGACAAGGATTTTTCCCGGTCAACGTCATCGCCGGTTCGAGGTCCGACGACGCGGGTTGGATTGAATCCTTCTCAAGACCCCTCGTCATCCGCTTTACCCTCGACTATTCTGTGACCATGTTCCCTACCGTTGCCATCCTGTCTCGAGCTCGGGTTCCCGTTCGTCGGTCGCATCGCCGAGTGGGCCCATAATCGCGGCATCGATCCGGACGGTTTCGGCGCGGGTCGTCGCCGCAAGGTAATCGAGGATTTTCCGGCCGAGGGAGAGAAGTCGCGAGCGAAAGGGCCAAATGCTGAAGGACGTGAATGGGATTTCACAGCAGCACATGGGCAATCAGCCGCATTGGCAACGATTGACCGATGCAATGATGGCTCCGCAAATCTATGGCCCGCTCCTGGCCGAGGTTTCGCGGATCATAAGCGAGGCAATCGCCACCGACCCCGCACGTCCCCAGATCAATTCTCGCGAAGCAAGTGTGGATGCTCTCGATGCCTTAGGGCCCGCCTGGCAGGCTCTTTTCGCCGAACGCTTCCAACGTTTCCCCCACCTTGCCGACCATGGTGTGTTCGGGATGGCGCTGTGGTTTCACATCGTGAACCTTCCGGATACCTGGTACTTTTCGGGAGTCGCCGATCCCTACGGTTCGGGACAGGATGCCATCCAATACTGGAGGCCTTGAAGCACGACTCGGCCACCAGCCTGTTCCTCCTTGCACGGTTTTGAGATCCAGAATACGACTGGGGAAACCACACCTCGGTCTTCCTGTCGTCAGGTTTCCAGAAACGCTCCAAGGTAGACCGCCACCCCCTCCTGCCCTTCGGCCCTGATTCCTGCCGCGACGATCCCTCGCCTCGTTTGCCTTCACCTCTCGACGTTCTCCCGCCATCCCCGCACGCTCCTTCGCCCATTTCCTCCGGCGAAATTGCAAAAGCCCGCGACGTCCTCGCCGTCATCCGCACTCCGAGAGCTCTCGAAGCCGATCACCGGGCGGCCTTTACCGATGAACGGGACACCTTCGACCCCAGTTGGAGATTCCCGGGCACGGCCAAGCTCGACGAGCTCGCACAGATTCAAACATTATTATGTTTATAAATTTTAAAATAAAGATTTTATTGATATGCGTTACGATTTTGGCGACCCAGCTAGGGAGGCAAGGCTGGTTCTTTGGAAGTGAATCCTTTGGGGTCATTGATTGACGTCCAGATCCACGAGAGATGCTTCGGATCCGTCGGGTCGACCACGTTGACGCGGGGATTCTCCTTGAAGGTCCCCGCGTTGGGTAATCGCTTTTTCGCATTCAGGAACCCTTGGATTCCCAGTCCGACCCGGCGGAGGTTTTAGGAAGGACGACGGATGAGGAAGACGTCGTGAATGGAAATGACGGCATGAAACCAGATCTCAATCGTTCCGTTACGTGCGGGTTCGACCGAAAAAACTGTGGAGAGATGGCTTCGCGAGAGTTTTGTCGGAAAGATTCCGATTCGTTCGATCTTGGGAATCGCTCGCGGAGGGCCGCTCTCTTATCATGAGGGCATCCGCCGCAGCACGCTTTCGCCGACAACGCGGCACGCCTTGCGGATCCGATCGAAAGGACCAAGCGAATCATGACTCGGTGGCTCGGTGGACTCGCCGCGTGCACGACCCTGACCTTGATCGCCGCGGCGCCCGAGGATGTGCGGAAGCCCGCGCTTGAAAGTATTAAGGGTGACGAAGTACTCGGGCACATCAAGGTCCTTGCGTCCGACGAGTACGAAGGGAGGGCTCCCGGATCACCGGGGGAAGACCGGACGGTCGGCTACCTGACGGATCAGTTCCGTTCGATGGGGCTCAAGCCCGGGAATCCCGACGGCACGTTCGTCCAGCAAGTCCCGCTCGTCGGGTTCCAGGCGGAATCGAAGTCCGCGTCGTTCCGCGCGGGGGCAATGACGATCGACATGAAATTCCCCGAGGACTGGGTCGCGGTCTCGAGACGGTTGGCGGAAGAGGTGAAGGTCGAGCACTCGGATGTCGTGTTCGTGGGGTACGGGGTCGTCGCGCCCGAGTACGGGTGGGATGACTACAAGGACGTCGACGTCCGGGGCAAGACGATCGTGATGCTCGTCAACGACCCGGCGATCCCCGCGCCGAACGACCCCAACCAGCTCGACCCCGCGATGTTCAAGGGGAAGGCGATGACCTACTACGGGCGCTGGACCTATAAGTATGAGATCGCGTCCGAGAAAGGGGCTGCCGCCGCCATCCTCGTCCACGAGACCGGGCCGGCGGGCTACCCGTATGAGGTCGTCGTCGGGAGTTGGGGCCGAGAGAACTTCGACATCCCACGCCCGGGACAAGACCAGGATCGCGTGGCGATCGAGGCCTGGGTCACGCTCGAGAAGGCCAAGCAACTCTGCAAAGCGGGTGGACAGGACTTCGACGCCTTGAAGGCCTCGGCCAAGTCGAAGGACTTCCGCCCCGTCGCCTTGAACCTCAAGGCCAAGTTCGAGATCAAGAACGCCTTGCGCAAGGTCAATTCGCGGAACGTCGTCGCCAAACTCGAAGGCTCGGATCCTGCCCTCAAAGAGGAATGCGTCGTCTACACAGCCCACTGGGATCACCTGGGTCGCGATCCGGGACTGACCGGGGACCAGACCTTCAACGGGGCGGCCGACAATGCGTCGGGTGTGGCGGGCGTCCTCGAGATCGCCAAGGCCTTCAGCCGGCTCGCGACCCCTCCGAAGCGTTCCATCCTATTCCTCGCCGTCACCGCCGAGGAGAAGGGTCTCCTGGGGGCCAAGTACTACGCGGCGAATCCCCTTTACCCCCTCCATCGAACCCTGGCCGACATCAACATGGACGTCATCAACCTTTGGGGACGTACGAACGACGTCATCAGCATCGGGTTCGGCCAGACGACTCTCGACGACATGCTCGTCGAGATCGCCAAAGCTCACGGCAAGGTCGTCAAGCCCGACGCCGAGCCCGAAAAGGGCCTCTACTATCGCTCCGACCACTTCGAGTTCGCCAAGCAAGGCATCCCCGCCCTGAATGCCAAAGGGGGCATGGACTACATCGGCAAGCCCGCCGACTTCGGGATCCGCAAGCGCGACGAGTACACCCAGCGCGACTACCACAAGGTCACCGACGAGGTCAAACCCGACTGGGACCTCTCCGGGGCCGTCGAGGACCTGCAAATGCTCTGGGACGTCGGCTATCAGATCGCCCAGGGCTCGAGCTTCCCCGAATGGAAGCCCGGGAGCGAGTTCCGCGCCCAGCGCGAGGCCTCGCTCAAAGCGAAGTGAATTTGAGTTGCGGTCCCGACATTACACAAAAGATTCTATCCACAGATAACGCGGATTGACACGGATAAAACACTCGAATTCAACAAGTAAATTGATTTTCGAATCCTTCTTGTCTGATATTACCCGTGTTTCATCCGTGTTCAATCCGTGGCTAAAGAATCCTCCCGATCCGAGAGCTACCGCTGGTAGCTCGACCACGGGTAGAGCACGACACACTGGAGCGTCCACACCAGCGGGTCTCGTTTCGCGTGTACCTCGACCCGGCTCCACGGGTCCCGACACCCGGAGATGGCGTAGACGAGGCCGGCCGCCGTGAAGATGGCGAACGCGACCGAGGCGAGCCGGCTGCGGAGCCGGGCCAGGGCGTCGACCGCGAAGAGATAGCAGATCGGGGTCACGGCCAGGAGGTGACGAGTGCCGAACGACTGCCCGGCGTAGTCGGTCCGGCGGACGCCCCAGATGTAATAGAGGAGAAGGACGGCGACGACGCCCCCCACCACGGTAGCCGCCGGCCGGAGGGGATCGCCGGGCTTGCGGAGCGCCAGGATCAGCCCGACCGGGGCGAGGAAGAGGGCTGGGGTGATCGTGAGCCATCCTTGCTGTCCGAAGAGGAGTTCCAGGCCGAATTGCCAACGGGGAACCGACTCCTTCCAGGTCCCGACGTTCGTCGCCCAGTAGGATCCGGGATAGTTGAATGCTTCCGGATACATCTCAGCGGGCAGCGGCGTCCCGGTCACGAGCGACTGGAGAAGGCAGTGGAAGGCCAGCGGTGGGATCGTCCCGAGGATGAAAGCCCAAGGGATGTTCCGGACCCGCAACGCCTGCCAGATCGCCAGCGCCGCCATGAGCGCTCCGCCTGCGGGGAGGTCGATCGTCGCGGCGAGGCCACAGAAGGTGCCGGAGAGGACACGGCGAAGACGTACCCTCTTTCCAGGCTCCTCAAGTAAGGTCATCGCCAAGGCCCCCGTCACGAGTGCGGCGGCGACGCTGTGGTTGTTGAAGGTCACGCCGTAGGAAAGCAGGAGTGAGCCGAAGCCGAGTCCGAAGGTCAAGACATCGGAGATCCACGGCCGGATCGGGACAACCTGGAGCATTTGCCTGAGCCAGACGAGCGTCAACGCGGACGCCACGCCCACGATGCTCGAGACGAGAATCAGGTTGGTCACCACGAACTGATTGGGGGTGGCCGCGATCCGGACTCCCGACAGGTAGACCCCCTCGTAAACCAGGGCGCCGATCGCGGGTAGGACCGGCGGCTTGTCGGAATAGAGATGCGGTCCAAATTTGACGAGGTCGGGTGAGCCGCTGCCGGCCAGAAGGGGAGATCCATCGACGGCCAGGGTCCCGCGCTCGACGATCCCCTCGATGGTCATGTACCGCGACCAGACGTTACCGCTATGCCTCGGGGCGAGGGTGATCGGGATGAGGACGATGAGATAGATGATCCCGAGCAGCCAGGGGCGAAGCGGATGGACCCGGCGGACGATCGGCGAATCCCCTCGCGGGACCTCGGCCTCGCGGTTAGACTTGTGCATGGCGATTCCCCGAGTCGTCGACACTCATTCGGCGACCTATTTTAACACGGCGAAACCTGTAACGACACCGTGAGCGACCTCAAACCCGCCCGGATCCCCGCCTGGGCGGTCCTGGTCCTCCTCGCCATCCTCGTCTTCGACGTCTGGTTCCGATGCCATACCATAGGACCGACGATCCGGGATCAACTCGGCGTCGACCTCTGGCCGGTCACGGGTGCCGAGGCGGAGCCTCTCGACTGCGACGAGGCCGTTTACGCCTACACCGGGCGTCGGATCGTCCACGGCTCGGTCATGTATCGAGACCTGACCGAGCCCAAGCCTCCGGGCGGCTACTGGCTCTATGCCCTCGCGGTCGCCGTCGGGGGTGCGAACGAGTTGACGGTTCGGGTCACGCCGATCCCGATCGTGCTCGCCACGATCGGGATCGTCTGGTGGATCGCCCTTCGCCTCGGGGGCCCCTTCGCCGCATGCCTCGCCGCCTTGATATACTCCGTGACGAGCACCGACCCGTACCTGTTCGGCAATGGGGCGAACCTCGAACACCCGATCAATCTGTTTTCAACCGCCTCCCTCGCCTTGATGATCGCCGGTTGGGACCGGTCCAAGCGGGGTTGGCTCTTCGGGGCGGGAGTCTGCCTGGGGATCGCCTGCCTCTTCAAGCAGGTCGCGTTCACGCATGGCCTGATCTACACCGCAGCCCTGTTGCTTCGGCGTCGGTCCTTACGCATAACAACAGACGATGTGTTGGAGTTGGCGTTGGGCTTTGCCGTCGTCTGGGGAGCCGCATTCCTCGCACTAATTCTCCAGGGGGCCGGGGCGGCGGCGTTCGAGGACATCGTCCGATACAGTGCGGCGATGGCGGCGGACACTCCCCCCGAGGCGAATGCCCCTTCGCGTTGGGTACGGTGGATTACGGGCAATGCCGATCCCCAGGGGGAACTCCCCTGGCCATTCGGGAAGACGAATTACCTCGTCTGGTGGGGGACGGGGAGTTGGCCGCTCTGGCTCGTCGCGATACCCGCCACCGCAAGCCTGGGATTGACTCGTTCATCGACGCCCGGCCGGCGGCTCGTCGCGGCCTGGACCCTCTCGGCCTGGGTCCAGGTGGCCCTGCCGGGGCTCTTCTGGCAACACTACTACCTCTTGCCCCTGCCGGGGATCGCGATCGCGACGGCCACCTACCTGGCTGAACTCGCGGGTTCGATCCGATCGAAGCCATCGCGACGACTCGTCCTGATCCCCTGGGCGTCGGCCCTCATCCTCGCCCTGGGTGTGACGGCATTCCTCCAGATCCGTGACTATCTGATGGTCCCGCCGGAGGCGCTGACCGTTCGGTACAAGGGAGGCGGTCAATGGGTCGCCCTCCGCGCGCTGGGCCGAGACCTCGGCCGACGCTCGAAGACCTGGGATTCGCCTCATCTTTATGTCTGGGGGTGGCAGAGCCCACTCTATGTGTACTCGGGGCTTGATGGGGTCTCTCGACACTTCTTTTCGGACCCGCTGCTCAAGGCCTACGCGGTCGGCGGGCACCCCTTGACCACGCCGAGAGTCGCCCGGATCATGGCCGACCTCAAGGAACGCCGACCCGAGTTGATCTTCTGCGGGGATCCCCCCTTCCCCGCCCTGAAGGCATTCCTCCTCGATCGCTATTTCCCATCGAGGGCCGTGCCGACGACTCCCGACGGTCGAGGGCTCTGGGTCGAGAAGGATCACTACGGGTCGTTCGAAACGTCGAGGTCGCCCGATCGCTAACACGAGCGAATAGCTTCCGACAGTTCCAAGGCCCTGGAAACACTTGTTCGTACGATCCAGGTGAGGCGCATCATGCCCGAGGAAAACGACGGTCAGCAAGGCACGGTGGGCCTCTCAAAGCCGGTCGAGTCGTCCGGGCGATTCGGCATGATCCCGTACGTACTCATGATCTTCCTCGTCTGGCGCGGGCTGCTGTTCGCCTTCGACGTCGTCGGGGTGTCGATGACCCTCGAACGCCCCGACAGTCAACTCAGCCCGAAAGACCCTTGGCGGGCCTTCCCGGGTCACCCGTTCTGGGACGGTTGGGTGCGTTGGGATGCCGGTTGGTATCGGATCCTCGTCGAGCATGGATACGCCGACCGGACCTGGGGAAGCAACCCCCAGGCGTTCTTCCCGCTCTATCCCTGGACCACGCGGGCCGTCTCCGAGGTCGTCGGCAACCACTGGATCGCCGGACTCCTCGTCTCGAACGTCTCCCTGCTCCTGGCCCTGATCTACCTGTCGAAAATCGCCGCGCGATATCTCGACGAGGACGGCGTGAGACGAAGTCTCATTTATTTACTAATCTATCCGTCTTCGTTCTTCCTCTCCGCCTATTACTCCGAGGGGCTCTTCCTGCTCACGACCGCCGCGGCGTTCCACGGCTATCTCACGGGCCGCTACTTCCGTTGCGGTGTCTGGGGCTTCCTGGCCGCCCTCACGCGCCCGACGGGGATCGCGCTCTTCGCCGCCTTCGCTCTCGACTACGTTCTCAAAGTCGCCACGAGACGAAGCCGGATCTCACCCTCGGTCCTCTGGCTCCTGCTCATCCCGGCAGGGCTCGGGACCTTCATGCTGCTGCTCTACGTCGATTCCGGCGACCCGCTCGCCTTCGTCAGGGCGCACGGTTCGTGGGGCCGATCGTTTGCTTCGCCGACTCAGGCACTCTGGACGGCCCTGACAAATATTGATTGGTCGCTCCCTCGGGACCACGTGAACACGGTGACCGCCATGGACGCGGTCACCGCCGCCCTGTTCCTCATCCTCCCGTTCCGCCTCTTCCGTCGATACGACGCCGCCCTCCCCATCTACGCCCTCGTGCTGATGCTCATGCCCCTCGCGACGGGGAGCCTCAAGTCGATGCTGAGGCTCGAAGTCGTCTCCTTCCCGGTCTTTCTCACCCTCGCGGAGCTCGGCAAGAACCGGGAGGTCGACCGCGTCATCATCTTCGTCTCGGCGATCTTCCTCGGCCTCCTCAACCTACGGTTCTCGAACTGGTATTGGGTCGGCTGAAGCCAAAGACAACCGGGGCGCAAGCCATCGCGACGTCGACGAAAACCCTCGCGCGGAATTCTCCACGACGTCTTGACTTGAGGCCGACATTTCGAGTACGCTTGGCACACCGATTGAGACTGAATCTCAATCGCAACCCTGCCATTCATGACGCCGTCGCTCGGACTCAGTGAATCGAGTCGACGGCTTGAGAACACGCCGCCGGGGAGACACTCCGCCCGTCGTTTCGGTCGGATGTGGGACCACTCCCCGGCGGTGTGCCGTTTCCTATCCCACCACGACGACCGGCAAACGTCCACGGCAGCTTGCGAAGAAAGGCTCGTCCCGACCCCATCACGGAGGCCAACCCCCGTTTGCACGGGATTGGCGATCAGGAGCTTTGTCGGCTGGATTCCGACAGTGCGCCCGGTTACGCTCGTGGGGCATCCACGAGCGCCGAGGGCGAGCGTTCGAGGCGGGCGTGGGCCGGACCGGGGCCGAGACGATGTCCTCTGCGACGACCGGGTCGGGCGAACATGTGAGTCGGCCTGCCGTGAATCCCTGGCTCATCGCGATCGGGGTCTCGATCGCGACGTTCATGGAGGTGCTCGACACGAGCATCGCCAACGTCGCGCTCCGATACATCGCGGGCGGCCTTTCGGCGGCCGAGAACGACAGCGAGTGGGTCATCACCAGTTATCTCGCCGCCAATGCCGCGGTCCTGCTCCTTTCGGGTTGGCTCTCGTCATATTTCGGGAGGCGGACCTACTACCTCGGCTCGGTCGCCCTCTTCACACTGAGCTCGGCGGCCTGCGGCTTCGCCACAAGCCTCGAGCAGCTCGTCCTGTTCAGGATCCTCCAAGGGATCGGAGGCGGGGGGCTCCAGCCGGTGACCCAGGCGGTCCTCGTCGATGCGTTCCCCCCGGAGAAGCAGGGGGCCGCGCAGACGCTCTTCGGGATCTCGGCCCTGATCGCCCCGATCCTGGGTCCGACGCTCGGGGGCTACATCTCCGACAATTACTCGTGGCGTTGGATCTTCCTGATCAATGTCCCGGCCGGAGCCGTGGCCTTCGGCCTCAACTACCTCTGGTTGCAGGATCCCGACTACCTTAAAGCCGAGCGGAAAGCCCTGCGGAGCAAGCCCCTCCGATTCGACTTCGTCGGCCTCGGCCTCATCGTGCTCGCAATGGCGACGATGGAGGTGATCCTCAGCAAGGGCCAGGAGTGGGACTGGTACAACGACCCGTTTTGGAGAGTCCAGACGCTCATCGTGCTGTTCGTGATCGGGCTCGTCGGCACGGTCGTCTGGGAGTCTCGACACCCGTCGCCAATCCTCAACCTCGGGCCGTTCCGGGATCGCAACTTCGTCGCCAGCGGCATCACGGCTTATGTGACGTTCGCGATCGTTTACACGAGCATGACCCTCTTGCCCGGGATGCTCCAAAGCCTCTACGGATACAACGCCGTCTGGTCGGGCCTGGTGATGTCGCCCGCGGGGCTGTTCTCGATCCCGGCGATGCTCGTCATCAGTATCATGCTCGGGAAGAAGGTCGACGCCCGGTGGTTGGTGGTCGGCGGGGCGATCGTGATGTCGGCAGGGGCGTTTTGGTTCACTCTTTTGAACCTGGACGTCGGGCCGAGCCACTTCGTCTGGCCGAGGGTGGTGCAGCAGCTGGGCACGGCCTGCATGTTCGCCCCGCTGAGCGTCGCGGCCTTCAAATACCTCCCCCGTGAGCTTCGAGGGCCGGCGGCGGGGCTCTTCGCCATGCTCCGAAACGAGGGCGGGAGCGCCGGGACTTCGCTCGGCAAGACGATCGTCGAACGGCGGATCTCCTTCCACGACGATCGGCTCGTCGGGAATCTCAATCCGCTCAGCACTCCGTTCGAAGACGCCATGCAGTCGGGCCAAGCCTTTTACATGCAGATGACCGGCGACCCGGAGTCTTCCCGAATGCTGGCCCTGAACGGCATCGACGAACTCCGCCAGCAGCAAGCGGGCTCGATGGCGTATCTGGACGCCTTCTACGTCTGCGCAATCCTCTCGCTGATGCTCGTCCCACTCGCCCTGATGATGCGACGCTCTGTGGCCGAGGAAGGGGCGTCGATCGGGGCGGAGTGAGTCGTTCCCGAAGGCGTCTTATCTCACGGTTTGGACCGAACGCCGCTCGGATCATCGGCCACCAATGATCGTTGTCGCTCAATCATGGAGACTTGACGGCCTCGACCTTCGGGAAGGATCCCCTGAGCCGCTGACCCGCATCGGGGCCTTGGGGTTGCTCGCGTATCCGGACGTAAGGGTTCGCCGACAGCCCGACGAACAAGGGGGTTTCGGGCGGGTTGCCGTCGACCAGATCGACCCGGACCGGCAATCGCTGGACGATCTTCACGAAGTTGCCTGTCGCGTTCTGCGCGGGGAGCAGTGCGAGGGACGAACCGGTCCCGGCGCTGAAGCCGCTCACCCGTCCCTTGAAAACCTTGCCCGGATAGGCGTCGAAATAGAGGTCGACGGGGTGACCGATCCGGATCGGCGGGAGCTGGGTTTCCTTGAAGTTGCAATCGATCCAGACCTCGCGGAGGGACCGAATCGCGAGGATCCGCTGCCCCTGGGTGACCCGATCGCCTCGGTTGACGTTGCGGTTGGAGATGAAGCCGTCGATCTCGGCGTGGATGCCGCAATACGTGAGCTGGAGTCGGGCGAGTGCGAGTTCCTCTTCGCTCTGCTTGATCCGTGCCCGTGCCGACTCGACGCTGGGAGCTTTCTCCACGGTCTCCTCGATCAGGACGTCGAGGTCGCCGTTCGGCGCGGAGTTGTGAATCCGGGCGATGAACGCGTTGGGCGTTTCGGTATATCGGGGAAGGGCGAGTCCGAGATTGGCGAGGTCGAGCGAGAAGGCCGCGAGCGCACTCTGCACGCTCGAATGGTGCTGATCCAGGTCGCCGGGGAGGTCGTCAAAGGGCTTTCCCGAGGCGGGCGACTCGGGCACTTCGAGCGAGACCCGGATACTATGAATCTTCTCAACGGCCGAGACGACCGCCGCTCGGGCCTGGTCGTAGTCCGTCCGGCGGACGTCGGCCTGTTCCTGCGTCACCGACCCTTTGCGAGCGAGGTCGGAATAGCGATCGAACTCGAGCTTCGCGAGCTTTTCCGACGCCTGCTTCTCGTTGAGGGTCGCAATCGTCGAGCGTAGCTCCGCAGCCTCGTTCTTGACGCTGGTCATCGCCGACATCAGCTTGTAGCGATCGGCCTTGGCCTCCGCGGCCGCCGCCCTGGCCCTCGCGAGTTGCTCGAAGAGGTCGCGCTGGGCGACCCCGAGCGCGGCCTCGGACTCGGCCACGCGAATCGTCTGCATGCTCTTGTCGAGCACGACGATGACGTCCCCCGCCTTCACGAAGTCGTTGTTGTCGACCCGGACTTCCATGACCGTCTCGGCGATCCGAGGCGCCACGAATGTGACGTGGGAATTCACATAAGCATCATCCGTCGAGACCGTCGCGAGCGCCGTTTCGACCATCGGATATCCGTAGATCGCCGCCATCCCCACGACCGCCACGAGCAGGGCAAGTTTGAAGATCCGCCCTAGCCATGAGCTCGAAGGTTTCCTGACGGTTGGGTTGGGCTCGTGCGCCGAGGTCACAGCGGTCTTCGAGCCGCCGACGACCGCGTTCGGTTCCGTTCCGCCTGTCGCCTCGGTCGTCATCGTCGCGGTCGCTCCCCGGGTGCTGGATCGCCTCCGACTGACGGGGCGATCCGAGCCCTTCAAAGCATACGCCAAGGTCAGCCGAGACGGAATCGCCGAGAGGTCCGAGACCTGGCATTCAGCACGGCTTCGGGGATTAGACGGCTAGGGCCCGCGACGAGGCTGCGTGTGTTGACGATTCGATCGCGCGGAGGTAGCGTTCGCGCAACGCCCCCATGATCGCATCCCAGCTCTGGTTGAGGGCGTAGGCCCTTGCCTCCTCCGAGATCCCTCGGCGCAGATTCGCGTGATCGACGAGCGGAAGTAGGGCGTCGGCAAACTCTCGAGTCGGTCGGTCGGGGTCGATCAGGAAGCCGGTTCGGCCCGATTGGACGATGTCGCTGATCCCGCCGGCCCGGAGCGCGACGACCGGCAGGCCGGAGGACATCGCCTCCAGGACCACGTTGCCGAAGGTCTCGGTCAGGCTGGAGAACGCAAAGAGGTCGGCCGCCGCATAGTGATCGGCGAGGTCCTCCCCCTTCTGGTACCCGGCGAACCTCGCACGCGGTCCCATCCTGGCCTCGAGTTCGGGCCGTGAAGGGCCATCGCCGACGAAGAAGACCCGGGCACTCGGCCTCGACTCGGTGACGAGGGTCAAAGCGTTGGCGAGGTAATCCACGTTTTTCTCGGCGGCAATCCGGCTCACGTACGCGATGACGACGTCGTCGGGGGCGAACCCGTACCTCTCCCGGATCGCCGATCGCCCGGGCCGATCGGGTCGGAAGAGTTGACTGTCGACGCCGCGTGGCCAGAGCGCCAGTCGCTCGAAGCCTCGGGCTTCGAGGTCGGCGATCGTCGGTCTCGACGGGACATAGGTCTCGAGGGTCCGATTATGGAACCAGCGCAGGTACCGCCAAATCAAACCGTTGGCCCACCCGACCCGGTAGTGGCGACTGTACTGGTCGAAGTTCGTGTGGAAGCTCGAGACGACGGGAACCTCCTCCCGACGGGCGATCCGAAGCATGCTCAGGCCGAGGGTCGCCTCGGTCGCGATGTGGATGATTTCGGGTCGGAACGCCCTGAGTGCCCTGACCACTCCGCCGAACGGGGGGAGCGGGAGGTGGAGCTCCTTGTAGAACGGCAGCGTCCACGAGCGGACGAGGTGCGATCCTTCCTCCGCCGAAGCCTCGCCGTAGTCGGGGTGGATCACCTGGACCGCATCGCCCGAGGATCGAAGGTATCGGACCAGTTGGCCCAGCGTCCTCGAGACCCCGTTGACCTGCGGGGCATACGTCTCGGTGACGATCGTCACTCTCATGGATACCCCGCAGACGAAGAAGAATCGGAAAGCATTTTGAGGCGAAAGGCGTGATGATCCATGCTCGTCGTGAGCCGACCGCCCGGAAAGCAGACGGCGGGACGCCTCCGGCTGGATTTTACGGGAGACGGATGAGGATGACGACCCAATTCCCGGGAGATTCTCGGGAAGATCGGATGAGCGTCGACGCGACGGCCGGTGAGGCTTCGACTTGCTCACGCGAGGGCTTCCTGGCAAACTCAGCGGGCGGTCGCGAGGGGCCGCGGGGGCGGTCGCTGCCCCGACGCGGGGTCGAGTTTGATCGAGGGGGAGGACAGGCTTTGAAACCCAATCCGGTGAAGCGGGCGCTCCAGGAAGGAAAGCCCCAGGTCGGGACGTGGCTCTCGCTGGGGAGCGTGGTGGCCGCCCGTTTCATGTCGCGCGTCGGTTTCCCCTGGTTAACCGTCGACATGGAGCATTCCCACACCGACATCCAGACCGCCGCCATGATGTTCGGCGCGATCGCGGACGCCGGCTGCGTGCCGCTCGCCCGGATCCCCGCCTCACGCCACGAATACGTCAAGTCGGTCCTCGACTGCGGCGCGATGGGGATCGTCGTCCCGATGGTCATGGACGCCGCCGAAGCAAAGGCGATGGTCGCCGCGGCCAAGTATCCGCCCGTCGGAAACCGCTCCGTCGGCGGCGGCCTCCACGCGATGAATTACGGCGCAACCGCCGGCGACTACTATCTCAAGGCGGACAACGAAATCCTCGTCGTGCTCCAGACAGAGCACATCGCGGCCGTCGACATCGCAGACGAGATTTATGCGGTCCCCGGCATCGACGCGATCTTCGTCGGGCCCAACGACCTCGCCGCCTCGCTCCGCAAGCCCGACGGCACGCCGCCCAGCAAGGAGCTGATGGAACAAACCCTGACCCGCATCCGAGAGGCCGCCAAGCGTCAGGGCGTCCCCTGCGGCCTCCACGTCCACTCGCTCGCCGACGCCAAACGACGCATCGCCGAAGGCTGGCAATTCATCGCCATCGGTAGCGAGCTCAAGTGCATGCTCGACGAGGCCTCGGCGATCGTCCGCGAGATTGATCCGGCGAACGCCGTCGGGGAACTCGCCAAGTATTGAGTCCGTCCCCCGAAACCCGGCTTTTTTCTTAAAAGCCGGGTTTCGAAACAAAGGATCACTCGCCGACAAGGGCGCGGATTCGGTCGAGACCGCGGGCGGCGACGTCGGCCGGGTCTTGCTCCCAGAGCTCCCGGCTAAAAAGTTCGAGTGAGAGTGGGCCTCGGTAGCCGATGGTCCGGAGGTTCGCGATCACCCGCGGGAGGTCGGCGATGCCTTCGCCGACCATGACGCGGTCGTAGTCGGTCTGCGTCCTCGGGTCGGGGGACGCGGGGAGGTCGTTCATGTGGAAGCACGCGAGGCGATCGCCGGGGAGTTTGAGCAGGTCGTCGACCGTCCCACCGCCTCGGATCATGTGGAAGACGTCGGCGACGACCGCGGCCTGAGGGTCGCCGGAGCCGGCGGCGATCGTCCAGGCGCTCGAGACATTGTTGATCCCGTCGACGAACCCAAGGAACTCCATCGTCGGCGTGACCCCGACCTCGCGACCGAGTTGGAGAAGTTCCTTGAACCGTTCGGTGGCCTTACCAAGATCGACGACCTCCTGCGGGGGACTGGCGACGATGGTGGGACTACCAAGGCTCTTCGCCTGCTCCATCCGACGTCGGCAGTCGTCGAGGACCTTTCGATATTCCTCGCCTTCGGACGTGATCCAGCCATGGAGTGCGATCACGCTCACGACCCTCACGCCAGAGTCGCCCATGGCCTTCGTTAGTTCGGCGATAGAGCCCCCCGATCGGAGGTACTCGTCGACCTCGTCGTTCCAGGGCTCGATGGCGCCGTAGCCGACTCGGCCGGCGATCTCGATCTTCCTGAGGAGAGGCGTGGGGCGGATCGTGCTGGTGTTGAGACAGTAGACGAATTCGCTCACGAAGGATGCTCCCGGCTGGTCCTCGCAACTCAGTCGTTCTTGGCAGGTTGATGGTAGCGGACGCGGACCTCGTCCGGGAGGTAGACCATCCCCGCGTCGTCGGCGACGTGGAGGCCTGAGTCGAGGTAGAGGATCACCCCGTTGACCTTCCGCCCGCCGGGCGACGCGAGGAAGACGACCGCGTCGCCCACGTCCTTCGAGGTCGTCAGGTTTTGCAGGCCTTCGGGGAAGTTCGGCCGTCCTTGCTGGGCCTGGATGACGCGTTCGCCGGGAGTGTCCACCCAGCCGGGGGCGACCATGTTGCAGGACACTCCATACGCGAGCGTCTCCGCCGCCACCTGGCGGGTCAGCCCGAGCAGCCCCGCCTTGCTCGTGACGTAGGAGAAGAGGCCAGGCATCGGCCTCGTGGCGCGGGTCGACCCGATGTTGACGATCGCACCACGGGTCGCCTTGAGGTGGGGCAAGGCCGTCTTGATCCCGAGCCAGGGGCCTTTCAGGTTGATCGCGAGCGTGAGGTCCCAAAGGGCCTCGTCCGTCGACTCGATCGTCCCCCTCGGGCTGATCCCGGCATTGTTGACGAGCACGTCGAATCGTCCCCAGCGCTCGATGACCGAGGCCACGGCCTTCTGCCAGTCGTCGGCCCGGCGGACGTCGAGCTCGAGGCCCAGCGTGTCGTGGCCCTTCTCGCCCAGCTCTTCCGCCGATCCGGTCGCCGTCGCGGCGTCGACGTCGGTAAGGGCGACGCTGAGCCCGGCCTCGCACAGGGCCTCGGCGATACCGAGCCCGATCCCCCGCCCCGCTCCGGTCACCAGCGCCACGGCCCGTCCATTCGGCTCGACTGTCGACATCGTGGGGCTTGCCTCTCCGGGCCTTCCGAGAATCCGCCGGGCTCTTCCCAAAGCGGTACGATCGTGTTCCAATCCCGAGGGTTTTTCATGATGATGCCGTCGCGGTCGGGCGTCAATCGTGCCGAGACCGTGCCCCGGCCCGTCGTCAACTTGCGAGAGGGACGTCCGACTCCATGCCCATCTTGCTCGTGGGCACCCTGGATACCAAGGGACAAGAACTCGGGTTTGCGCGGGACATTTTCCACGCGCACCGGGTCGAGACCCTGGTCGTCGACGCGGGCTCCGGCGGCCCGCCGGCCATCACGCCCGACATCGGCAGCGACGCCGTCTTCCGACGCGCGGGGACCTCGCTCGCCGAGATCCAGGCGCGAGGGGACCGCGGCTGGGCGGTTGCGGAGGCGGCCCGAGGGGTCGCGAACCTGGTCGCCGAGCTCTCACGCTCGACCACGTTCCAGGGGGCCTTCGGGATCGGGGGATCGGCGGGGACCGAGATCGCAACCTCGGCCATGCGTGCCCTGCCCTTCGGCCTCCCCAAAGTCATGGTGAGCACGCTCGCGAGCGGCCAGACCCGGCCGTATGTCCGGGGCAGCGACATCACGATGCACCACCCGGTCGCGGACCTCATCGGTCTCAATCGGCTCACGCGTTCGGCGCTCACGAACGCGGCCAACGCCCTCCTCGGCATGATCCTCTTCGCCAGGCCGTCCGACAATCTCTCGGTCGATCGACCGGTCGTCGCCGCGACCATGTTCGGGGTGACCACGCCCTGCGTCGACCGCGCCCGACGTCGGTTGGAAGAAGAAGGGGCTGAGACCCTGGTCTTCCACGCCACGGGGATCGGCGGACAGGCGATGGAAGGCCTGATTCGCGACGGATTGATCAGCGGCGTCCTCGACCTGACGACCACGGAGCTCGCCGACGAGCTCGTCGGAGGGATACTCTCCGCGGGCCCGGACCGTCTCGAGGCCGCGGGGCGGGCGGGCATTCCCCAGGTCGTGAGCGTGGGCGCCCTCGACATGGTGAACTTCGGGCCCCCTGCCAGCGTCCCGGAACGGTTCCGTGGGCGTCGGTTCCACGCCCACAACCCCTCCGTCACCCTGATGAGGACCACGGTCCGGGAGAACGCTGCGCTCGGGGCCAAGCTCTCCGCAACACTCGGCCGTGCCCGGGGTCCCGTGGTGGTCATGATCCCCCGCGGCGGCGTCTCCGCACTCGACGCCCCGGACCTGCCCTTCTACGACCCCGAGGCCGACACCGCCCTGTTCGAAGCGATCCGCTCGGGGTTGGCCTCGGCACCCCACGTCCGGCTGGTCATCCGCGACGAGCATATCAACGACCCAACGTTCGCCGAGGCCGCCGCACGGGCCTTGCTCGAGTTACTGGCGGTTCCCAGGGGATAACAATGTCTGATCGTCGCACCGAGTCCCGTACCCAGATCCTCGAACGCTTCCGTCGCAAGATCGCCGAAGGGCGGGCCATCATCGGTGGCGGGGCGGGGACCGGCCTGAGCGCGAAATGCGCCGAGGCGGGGGGGATCGACCTCATCATCATTTACAATTCGGGGCGTTATCGCATGGCCGGCCGGGGCAGCCTGGCTGGGCTGATGCCCTACGGCGATGCCAACGGCGTTGTCATGGAGATGGCCCGAGAGGTCATCCCGGTGGTCGAACGGGTCCCCGTCCTCGCAGGCGTTTGCGCGACCGACCCGTTCCGTGTCATGTCGCGATTCCTGGTCGAGGTCCGCGACGCAGGCTTCGCCGGGGTCCAGAACTTCCCCACCGTGGGCCTGATCGACGGCGTCTTCCGGCAAGGGCTTGAGGAAACCGGGATGGGCTATCACCTCGAGGTCGAGATGATCGCCAAGGCCCGGGAGATGGACCTCCTCACGTGTCCCTATGTCCATAACGAAGAGGAAGCGCGGGCGATGGCCGGTGCCGGGGCCGACGTCATCGTCCCCCACGTCGGGCTGACCACGCACGGGATGATCGGGGCCAAGACCGCACTCACCCTATCCGAGGCGGCCAAGCGAGTGCAGGCGATGGCCGACGCGGCCAAGAGCGTCCGAGACGATGTGATCGTCCTCTGCCATGGGGGGCCGATCGCCGAGCCGACGGACGTCGCGGAGATTTTCCGGAACACTCGAGGTATCGCCGGCTTCTTCGGGGCTAGCAGCATCGAGCGACTGCCGACCGAGCCCGCCATCGTCGCCCAGGTGGAGAGCTTCGTCGCACTCCGCCCGTCGAAGGCGTGAGAGGCCACGTCGCCCGATTGTTGAGAGCTTTCTCTCCCAAAGATCAGCGAATTCGTTCCCGGTCGTCCTCGAACTCCTCCCACCATTCGATATCATCGCGGTCGGATTCGTGCCCGAAGTCCTGGAGGTCGGTCGACTCGGAGTCGGACGGGAGCAGGACGACCGTCACGATGGCCCGCCCCGGTGGGAGCCGGTCGGGGAGTTGGAGGCAGACGTAGCGGTCGGCGGTGACTTCCACCTCGGTTCGATAGTGCGGCACACTGGGCCTCGGAGGGCTAGGATCGGCGGGCATTCGATTCGATGACTGCGGTCGGATTGACTGTTGATCACGCCTGTTCGTCTTCGGACGGGGAGTCGGCACGGGCTCTCGAGCGGACCAAGGTCTGGGTCACCCCTTCCTGCACCGTTTTGCCTTCCTGGTTGACGAGTCGTCGGTGCCAGGAGACCACTCCGCGGCGACCTCTCGCCCTCGGCTCGAGCGCGGCCACGCGGGTAATGACGCGGATGGTGTCGCCGAACGCGACCGGATGCAGGAATTTCCATTCCTGGATCCCCAGAAACGCCAAGGTCTCGATGCGAGGGTAGTTACTCGTCAACCCTGAGGCGATCGCCAGGCCGAGGAGCCCATGCGCAACCGGCTTGCCGAAGGGTCCGCGACGCGCCTCCTCGTGGTCCATGTGGATCGGGTTGAAGTCGCCGGAGAGGCCCGCGAACGCGACCACATCGGATTCCGTGATGGTCCGGCCGGGGCTCTCCCACTCATCACCAACCGAGAGTTCGTCGAACGCGAAGGTTGGGATCGCGTGCTGGGTCACGGAGGCCACTCCCAAAGAAACGGAGAGCGCTGATGACTTTTCGTGCGTTCATCGAGACAATGTGAAAGAGTTAGGAACGAATTGTGCATAGTAGGGGGCGCGTCGTCAAGCGTTCTCGTCGTTCCGGTCGCGGGGTCTCGGTCTAGACCGAGCGCGATCGTCTCGCCGGCGCTGGCTTGCCTGTCGGTGAACTAAGAACACCACGAAAAGATTCGTCCGCGACGGACGTTTTAGGGGGGTGTGCTGATGAATCGTCCTTATCGGGTATTGATCGCCGACGATGAGAAGCCGGTCGCCGCCGGCCTCCAAGGTCAACTGGAGTCGCTCGGCTACGACGTTGTGGCAATCGTCAACGACGGTCACCATGCCATCGAAGTCTGCCGACGGGCCTTACCCGACGTGGTCCTCATGGACATCGAGATGCCGGGGCTGGACGGCCTCTCCGCGGCGCGGCAAATCGTCCGCGACCCGGGTACCCCGGTCATCATCCTGACGGCCCACGGCCATCCCAACCTGATCGACCAGGCGGTCGAGGATGGCGTGCTCTATTACTTACTCAAGCCGGTGACGAGCCCAAGTCTTCACGCTGCGCTCCAGGTGGCCGTGGCCCGGGCTCGTGAGATTCGTACTCTCCGCGAGAACGTCAACACGCTCGAGCTGACCCTCCGCGAGCGCAAGCTCATCGAGCGGGCCAAGGGCATCCTGATGGCCCGCCGGAACCTCGCCGAAGCCGAGGCATTCCGCTTCCTGCAACGTCAAAGCCAGGATCGCCGGATGCCGATGGCCAAACTCGCCGAGTCCATCGTCCAGGCCGACGAGCTCCTCGAGGCGCCTCCGCAAGTTCCCTGACGGTCGCGATGAGGGCAAAGATCACGCATGAGAATTTTTGCCCTCTATCCACGTTTCTCGCGTGCGGATCCTGCCGGTTTCCCCGTTTGGTGGAATAATAATGTTTGACGAACGCCTACCGCCTCGCTAGGCTAAGAATGTTTGATCCGGTGTTTGCCGATCAAACACGTTTGCCTCCGTAGGACGGTTGGGCTTCACGGAAGACGATGGAGGCTCGAGGCCAAGACGTGCCTCGAGACTTGTGGTACTTCTTCAGCCTCGATGAACCATGTGAGGCGCACCCTCCCGATCTTCGCGCTCGGCCGTAACTGAGCATGGGATGCGAATGTTCCCGGAGCATTGCCGATCAACTGGGAGTGAGGCATGACGACCTTCGACGCAGGGATGGACCCGCGACGGAACGGGCGTGGAATGAATGGCCCTGAACTGGCCGAACGCCTCGAAGGCTACATCGAACGCAGAGCCAGTGGACGGATCCGAGACCTCCACGTGGTCTGCTCCGACAACTCGATCATTCTCCAGGGCCGCTCGCGTACCTATCACGCCAAGCAACTGGCGCAACAAGCGGTACTCGACCTGACCAACGGACACCCGCTCCTGACCAATCAAATCGTGGTCAGTTGATTCAGTACGAAAACACGGCACCAAGGATGACCGAGAGGGGGTGACGAACCCCTCCCGATCGACGACCACTCGCACTCGTCGGCAGCCTGCCGACGTCGAGGGGGAACATGGACGCGCGCGTCGACTCGCCGATGACGACTTATTCGACCCCCCCTCGCCCTCTGATCGCGCACGCCGAGCTGCGATCGATTCTATCAAACTTGAGCCATGAGCTCTGCCGACCCCTGATCTCACTTCGCGCGGGGTTCGATCTCCTCCTCGGCGATGCGGCCCATCCCCTTTCGAAAGATCAGCGCGGCCATCTGCATACGATGATCCACCTCTGCGACGATCTCCTTCGGCTGACCCGGAGCTATCTCGACTATGCCGGCCTCGTCCAGGGGACGCGTCCGCTCAGTTTCGGATCGTTCACGATCGGGGCCCTGATCCGAGAAATCGATCGCCAGTTCGCGGCCGACGCCGCGTCGCGTCGAATCTCCTGGGATTGCCACGTCGAAGGACCCGACGCGACCGTGACGACCGACGCCTCCCGTTGTCAGCAAATCTTCGGCAATCTCGTCGCCAATGCGCTCAAATACACGCCCGAGACGGGACACGTTCGCGTGACCGGCCGACAGGAGGGCGACCACTGGCTCGTCGTCGTCGCGGACAGCGGGCCGGGGATCCCCCCGGATTCCCTGTCTAAGGTCTTCGAACCGTTCTACCGCCTCTCGCGCGACGAGCATTCCGGCGTCGAAGGGAGTGGTCTCGGCCTGGCCATTTGCCACGAAATGGTCGGGCAACTCGGCGGTGAGATCGTGATGAGTTCAGTGGTCGGCCAGGGGACCCAAGTCTCCGTCTCCCTACCCGTAGACCACGCGGCAACTCGAGCTTCGGTCGAGGCCACCCGAGGCGACTGAAGCCCACACGATTCGAGTGAGCCGCTCGGCCGGTCTCAAATCGCCTCCTCACAACTCGGATGATTTCCACCTCACATTGAGATTCGGGCGGCGGCGGGCTCCGTCTCGTCGTCGTTACTCCGCGCATCGTCCGTCCGCGGCAATCCATCCTCCGATCCGTCCCACCTCTCCCCATAACCTGTCGCCGCATCCCCATCAGTGTCCAATCACTCTTCCACCTTTGGACGATCTCGGCTCGAAAACGATCTGAGGGTTCCCGTGACCCGTGCAAAAAATCGTTCAACCCAGCGATTAAATCGTCCAAACTGTCCAATGCTCCCGATTTTGACGAGCGTCTCACCCGTCGTGAGCGTCGACGGAGCGTGGTTGCGTTGCGATTCCACAGCTTTTCCGGCCAAACTCAAGGATGGCCCTTTTCACAGAGAATCGTCCACCCTATGATGAAATCGTCCAAACCGTTCATTCGGTCGGAAAAGCGTTCATGAACCCAGACGAGCCCCTTCTCAAAACGCATCAGGTTGCTTTGGCTTTGCGAGTGAGTGTGAGCACGGTCAAGCGCTGGGTAGATACGGGGGCCTTGAAGGCAACCCGAACGGTGGGGCGGCATCGCTTGATCCCCCTCTCCGAAGCGATTCGACTTGCGCAAAGCCTCGATCGTCCGTTGTTGGGATTCGAGACGCAGGTGAGGACCTCGACCTCGGAAACCGTCTCGATCAATGATGAGCACCGAGATCAAATCATCGAACTCTTTCAGAAAGGAGCGATCTCCGAGGCGAAGGTGAAGTTGAGGGCGATCGTCCGGTCGGGGGTAGGTGCGGTCGCGCTGGCGGATTCGCTGTTTCGACCCGTGATGGAACGCATCGGGCACGGCTGGGAGGAAGGATCTCTCGACGTCTACCAGGAGCACGAGGTGTCGCAGGCGATGACTGCCGTCCTGAACGAGGCCGTGGATAGGGTCTCGAGAGAGCAGCCAGGCCATGGACCGCTCGCGCTTGGCGCGACACCCGAAGGCGATTTCTATCAGCTTGCGATCTTGCTCGGCGAGCTGGTCTTGCGCGAGCTTGGTTGGCAGGTCCGCAACCTCGGGCAAAACCTACCGCTTCGCTCGCTCACGAAGGCGGTCGAAGAGTACTCCCCAAGGCTCGTCTACTTATCCATCAACTTTCTCTTCGACGAAGACCATTTCGTTCAAGAATATTCACAATTTTTCGAGGCCACCGCGGCTCGAGGTGTGGCGATCATGGTCGGAGGCCGGGCGTTCGGCCCGGACCTTCGCGCGAGGCTGATCTATGCCAGCTTCGGTGAGCGGATGGCCCACCTGAGTGAATTCGCGCAGCGGCTCAACTCGGCCGGCTCGCCCGGCCCGAAGCCTGGGCATTGAGGCGGATCGAAACGATCAAGGGAGTCTCGCCGGCGCCTGCCCGATCCAGGCTCGCCGGCCCGACCAGAAATGGGAGGATGTCATGGCGATCACCACGGGAGTTCGAGTCGCGGACCCGATCCCGAAGCTTGACGGCCTCGGCGGTCGTCGGCTCACCTCGAGAGAGGAACATGATCTGCTCGTCGCCCTCGCCGACTCCAAGAGGCGGATCGCGGGGTTGCTGGGCCGAGACGTTCGCGACGCCTTCGCAACGAGTCGGTCGGCCCATGATTCCCCGACGTCGATGGTGTTGGCGGGCAAGGACGGGGGACGCTTCACCGCGGCGTTTCGGTGCTACAGCGAGATCCGAGGCCGGATCGCCCTCGGCAATGTCCGCCTGGTCGCCCATGTCGCTAAGCGGTATCGGGACCACGGCGTCTCTCACGCCGATCTCATTCAGGAAGGTTTCTGCGGGCTCCTCGAGGCCATCGACCGCTTCGAGGTCGACCGCGAGACGAAGCTCTCGACATACGCCACGTGGTGGATTCGTCAGGCGATCCAACAGGCCGTGGCAACCGGGGCCTACGCCGTCCGACTCAGCCCTCGGCACCTCCGGATGCTCGCCCAGAATCAGGGGATGCTCGACGCGACGGGATCGGCGATCGCTTACGGGACCGCCCCCGAAGGTTCGTCCGTCCCCTCGCCGGAGATCATCCACCGGATCCTCACCGCGACCCGGCCGACCGACTCTCTGGATGCGAATTCTTACGGGCGATCGTCATCCTCGCTCATCCACCAACTGAGCACGGCGGGATCCGACCCTTCCCTGGATCGCGAGATCGACGATACCGTCTCACGACTCCTCCAACATCTCCAGCCCCGAGAGCGTGAAGTCCTCTCGCTCCGGTTCGGCCTCGTTGGAGAACCCGAGATGTCGCTCAGCCAGGTCGGTCGACTCCTGAAGATCTCCAAGGAACGAGTCCGACAGATCCAGACTCGCGCCTTCGTGAAACTCCGGAATGCCCCCGAGGAGAAGGCGGCCCGGGAGCTCCTGTTCGCCTGAGTCGGGTTCTGCTATACATCAAAGGGAAGAGAAAATTCCCAAAAATTTGATAACTCGATATCACCCATAATTTAAATTTTTTAATTTTTTTAATAGTTTTAATCAGGGTCAGGGTCACGAAAGCGGTCACCTCGCGACGCGCCATCCTACGTCCGCCGAATCGATTCGACGTCCCTCGATGGGTGCCGAGTCCGGAGTGTGCGCCGACGAAGTGCACATGGGTACGTTCTCGCTGAGAAGTGATGCCAACAGGCGCAAGGGAGTCCGCAATATGGCAAGATCCAACCGGGTGATCGTGATCGGGGCGGGCCCGGGAGGCCTGGCCAGCGCGATCCTTTTGGCGAAGGCGGGGGCCAAGGTCAAGGTCCTCGAGAGGCTCCCGGTCGTCGGGGGCAGGACGTCGACGTTGGTCGGCGATGGGTTCTCGTTCGACCTGGGCCCGACCTTCTTCCTGTATCCTCGCGTCCTCGAGGAAATCTTCGCCACCGTCGGTCGGAATCTCCGCGACGAGGTCGAGCTCATCCGCCTCGACCCGCAATATCGCCTCGTCTTCGGCGAAGGGGGCGGCGAGTTGGACGCCACGCCCGACATCGCGAGGATGGAGCGGGAGATCTCCAGATTCTCCGTTGAGGACGCCGGCCGATTCCGCCGATTCCTCGACGACAACCGGACGAAGATGGACCAATTCCGAAAGGTCCTCCAGACGCCATTTCTGCGCTGGGGCGACTTGTGCTCGCCCGAGCTGATGAGGATGCTCCCGCTTCTCCGCCCCTGGCGATCTCTCGACGGAGAACTCCGACGCTACTTCTCCGACGAGCGGATCCGGCTTGCGATGACCTTTCAGTCCAAATATCTCGGCATGTCCCCGTTCAACTGCCCGAGTCTCTTCTCGATCCTCTCGTTCATCGAGTACGAGTATGGCGTCTATCATCCCGTCGGCGGTTGCGGGGCGGTGACCCGGGCGATGGCCGGGGTTGCCGAGGATCTCGGGGTTGAGATTTCCCTCGAGGACGACGTCGAGGAAATCCTCTTCGACGGCCGAAAAGCTGCCGGCATCCGCTCGACCTCGGGGACCCATCAGGCCGACGCGGTCGTGATCAACGCCGACTTCGCCAGGGCGATGCATCGCCTGATTCCCGACCGGCTCCGTCGACGTTGGACCGACCGCCGGATCGTGAAGAAGCGATTCTCGTGCTCGACGTTCATGATGTATCTGGGAATCGAGGGTCGATACGATCACCTCGCCCACCACACAATCTACCTCGCGAACGACTACCGGAAGAACCTCCTCGATATCGAGGACAGGCACGTGCTGTCCGAAGATCCTTCCTTTTATGTTCAGAACCCGTGTGCCGTTGACCCGTCGCTTGCCCCGCCCGGAATGAGTACGCTCTACGTCTTGGTCCCGGTCACGCACCAGCACCCGAATGTCGACTGGGGACGAGAGCGTGACCGATTTCGCAGCCTGGCGTTCCGACAACTCCGAAAACTCGGACTCGAGGACGTCGAGTCGCGTGTTCGCTTCGAACGAGTGGTCACGCCGACCGACTGGGACCGGTCCTATGAAATCCACCTGGGTGCGACGTTCAACCTGGCCCATAACCTCCGGCAAATGTTGCACCTCCGACCTCGCAATCGCTTCGAGGACCTCGAGAGTGTGTATCTCGTCGGCGGAGGGACCCACCCCGGGAGCGGACTACCCGTGATCTTCGAAGGGGCGCGGATCACGTCGCGACTCCTCGCACAGGACCTCGGCCTTGAGGTCGAACGGATCGATGCCCCGTCGACAATGCCTCGACCCGAGGTCCGCGACCTCCTGGGGGCGACGTAAGCTTCGCATCGACGAATTCGAGAGATCGGCGAGCACGAGTTCGAAGGAGATTCTCGAGATGGCGAAGGGATTGCGAAGGGGACGTGTCGGCGTGATCGGAGGCGGGCTCGGGGGCCTGTCGGCCGCATGCACCCTGGCCGCCCGAGGATACGAAGTCGTCCTCTTCGAGGCGAATGAAAACTTCGGCGGTAAGGCCCAGGTCCTCGAGTCGGATGGATTCCGGTTCGACATGGGGCCGACGATCCTCCTGATGCCTCGGATCCTCCAACGCGTCTTCGCGGAGGCGGGACGAGACCTCGCGGACTACGTCGAGCTGATCCGGCTCGACCCGCAGTGGCGATGCTTCTTCGAGGATGGCTCGACCCTCGACCTCCTCGCCGACGTCGATCGGATGGCCGAGACCCTCACAAGCTTCGCGCCCGGCACCGGGGCGGACTCCGGCTATCGCAATTTTCTCGCGATGGCGCAGAAGTTGAACGACATTTCGAATCGTTTCTTCTTCGACCGTTCGGTCGGTTCACTCCGTGATATGTTCAACGTCAAGCACTCCTTCCAGCCGGGGATGCTCGCGGACTTGCTCGAGATGCGGCCGTGGAAGAGCGTGGCCGGGACGGTCCGCTCGTTCATGCCCGATGCACGCGTCTCTCAAATGCTCGACCACTTCACCCAGTACGTGGGATCGTCGCCCGAGTCCTCGCCCGCCGTCCTCTGCGGCATCGCGCACATGCAGGTGGGCGAGGGTGTCTGGTACCCCAGGGGTGGTACCAGGGCCGTGCCTGTCGCCCTCACGCAATTGGCCGAAGAGCTCGGCGTCGAGTTGCGCTCGAATACCCGTATCGGCTCGATCCTCCTCGACGAACACGGCGACGTCGACGGGGTGGTGACATCGGCCGGCGAACGCATCCCGCTTGCCGCCATCGTCTCGAACGCGGACTCGGTCCGGACGCACCGCGAGTTGCTCGCGGGTAGCAAAGCGGCGAAACGGTTTGACCGCCGCCGGACCTATGAGCCGGCCTGTTCGGGAGTGGTGCTCTATCTGGGCCTCGATCGTGGATATGAACACCTCCTCCATCACAATTTTGTTTTTTCGGACGACCCGGTACACGAGTTCGAGGCGATCTACCGGGTGGGGTCCCTCGCGCCCGATCCGACGTGTTACGTATGTGCCCCGGCCCGAACCGAGCCGGAGGTGGCGCCGGACGGCGGCGAAGCGCTTTATGTTCTGGTTCACACACCCTACCTTCGCCCCGGGCATGACTGGACACGAGTGTGGCCCGAGTACCGCCGAGTGATCCTCGACAAGCTCAAGCGGACGGCCAGGCTCGTCGACATCGAGGATCGAATCGTCTCCGAGCATCGCCTGACTCCGCTGGACATCCACCAGCGTTACCGGGTCCTCGACGGGGCGATCTACGGCCTTGCGAGCCACGGCCGCCTCAATGGGGCCTTCAAGCCGGCGAACCGAAGCCCTGACGTCGGTCGGCTCTACCTCGCGGGAGGAGCCGCCCATCCCGGCCCCGGGATGCCGATGGTCCTGATGTCGGGTTGGATCGCCGCCGATTCACTCGACCTTGATGCGGTGGTCGAGCGAGTCGGGCCTCGTCGAGCTGATGGACGGGTCGAGCCCGAACGATCGATGGTGGAACCCTGAGTTTGGCGATGATCAACTCGCGTCCCGAAGGTCCTGGGTCTTCTCCATCGGCCAATCCACCAAGCTCGGCCGTGCCGGGTCAGATCCCCGCCCGCTCGAGCTGGCTCTTTCGCCATTTTCGCAACTACTCAAGACGATACGTTTCGAAACATTTTCATGCGATTCGGCTTTCGGTCGAAGGATTTCGGCCCGACGCGCGGCTCGGAGGCCCGATCATCGTCGTCCTGAATCATCCGTCCTGGTGGGATCCCTTGATCGGGCTCGTACTCTCGGAAGCCTGGCCGGAGACGACGCGCCACTTCGCACCCATCGATTCGGCCGGGCTCGCCAAGTACCCCGTCCTGGAGCGACTCGGGTTCTTCGGGATCGAACCCAACTCTCCGCAAGGGGCACGGACCTTACTCAGACGTGGGCTTGCGATCCTCGACGACAGTCGCCATGTTCTGTGGGTCACACCTCAGGGGCGGTTCGTCGACCCTCGCGCACGTCCGACCCGATTCAAACCCGGGATCGGCTACCTTGTCCATCGGGTCGGTCGAGGCGTCGTGCTCCCCCTAGCCCTTGAATATGCGTTTTGGCAAGAGCGAACGCCCGAGGTACTCGCACGGTTCGGCACCCCCATCGAGCTGGGAGGAAGCCGGGAAACATCGCCGCGGGACTGGACCACTCGACTCGAAAGGGCCCTGGAAACCGTCCAGGTCGAGCTCGCGCGCGACGCGATGAGCCGCGACCCCTCCCGATTCGAGACCAAGCTCGAGGGACGTGCGGGGATTGGTGGCATCTACGATTTCTGGAGACGGACTCGGGCAGCCCTGAGAGGGCGACGATTCGCTGCCGAGCATGGAGAACGCACCGAGCCATGACCACGGATCGAGATCGACCAACATGCTGACAGCCTTGTGCCTCATCGTCTGTGGGCTTGCCTTCCTGCCGGCGGTCCTTTTCCTGGCGAACCTCAAGGAGTATCGCTCGCCCCCCGCAGGCCCCTCGAGACCTTTGCCGCCGTCCGTCTCGGTGTTGATTCCGGCCCGTGACGAGGAACGTACGATCGGCGCAGCGATAGAGTCGATCCTCGAGAGTCATGGGGTGGACCTCGAGTTGATCGTGCTCGACGACCATTCACGCGACGCGACCGCCGCAATCGTCCGATCCTATGCCGTCCGAGACCCTCGCGTTCGCCTGGTCGAAGCGCCCGAGCTACCGGCGGGGTGGAGCGGCAAGCCGCACGCCTGCGCGGTCCTCGCCCGGCTCGCGACGCGCCCAATCCTGGTCTTCCTCGACGCCGACGTCCGACTCGCCCCCGATGGCCTCGGACGGATGATCGTCGTCCTCGACGCGTCGGGCGCAGATCTGATCAGCGGCGTTCCTCGCCAGATCACGGTCGGCTTGACCGAACAACTTGTCATTCCTCTGATCCATTTCATCCTGCTGGGCTTCTTACCGATCCGAAGAATGAGGAAGAATCGGTCCCCGAGTCTCGCGGCCGGTTGCGGCCAGCTCTTCGTCACGAAGGCGTCGTCGTATGAGCAGGCGGGAGGGCATGCCTCGATCCGCTCGACCTTCCACGACGGCCTCAAACTCCCTCGGGTGTATCGCACAGCAGGGTTGCGGACGGACCTCTTCGATGCCACCGAAGTCGCGTCATGTCGGATGTATCAAAACGCATCCGACCTTTGGACCGGTCTGTCGAAGAACGCAACCGAGGCTCTCGCGGCCCCGTCGATGATCGTGCCGGCCACGATCCTCCTGCTCGGTGGGCAGGTCATGCCTTCATTGTTGCTGTTGTTTGCTCTCGCGCTCTCGCGCGTCCAACTCGCGATCCTGATCGCGGCATTCGTCGCGACCTATCTGCCACGACTCGCGGGCGTTCGCCGATTCCGACAGTCGAGCCTGGGCGCATTCTTGCACCCTATCGGGATCACGGTGCTGCTCGCGATCCAGTGGACGGCCTTGGTTCGAAAGGCCGTGGGACGTCCGGTGAGTTGGAAAGGGAGGGCCCGACCGGCCTTGGGGGATCGGAGCGCCGCCTGACGAGCATCCAGGCCTGGCCAAAGAGAGACTCGTTCAGGAGGGATACGGCTCGACGCACAAGCGGACCAGGGTGCCCTCGCCGGGCTGGCTCTTGAGCGAAAGCGTTCCGCGGTGCCGGCGCCAGATGCCGTTGGCGATGCTCAGCCCCACGCCCAGCCGACCCGGCTTGGTGCCGAAGAACGGCTCGACCGCGCGGACGAGGGTCTCGCTCTCCATCCCCTGGCCGGAGTCGCGAAGTTCCAGGACGACCCATCCCCTCGAGTCGGTGGAGGTCGAGACCCAGATCGTCCCCTCAGCCTTGGGCATCGCCTCGGACGCGTTACGAACGAGGTGGCCGAGCATCCCACGGAGTTGCCCAACATGACCGAGGATCGGGGGAACCGGGGCCAGCTCGGTGATCCACTTGATACCCGGGTAGGCTCCCTGATTCTGCTCGTCCACGATCTGCTGGGCAAGTTGTTCGAGGGCGATCGGGGACTCGCCGACTCGGTCGGGCTCGATCGAGGTCACCGGGCGCGTATAGTCGATGAGCCGACGGGCGACCGTCGCCGCCTCCAGCGCCGTGTTGATGATCGTGTCGGCGAGGGAGGCCGGATCGAATAGGCCGGGGACCGCCGGCTTGATCCGCAGCAGTTCGGCGTTGCTCACGATTGCGCTAAAAGCATTGATCACATGATGACCGACGCCTGCCGAGAGGTGGCCGAGGTTGTTAAGCTGCACGGTTGACTCGCCACTGGCATTCTCGGGCATGATCTCACCCAGCGATTCTTGAGCTTCAAAGGGAAACGAAGAGCAGACGGTCTCCGCCGTCCCGGCCGATTTCAGCGGATGAGCCGGGCCTCGATCCAATCCGCGAAGTCGCGGACCTCTCCACGGTCGCCGAATTCGGTCACGAGGATCAAGACTTTGCCCCCTTTGACGTCGACATCGATCGACTTGGGGACATCGTTCACCGCCATCGGCGGGGTGGCGAATTTCTCTCGGCCGTCGAGGAGCACTCGGAAGACGACACTGCCGAGCGGCCCGGCGCTCTCGTCGAGCCCCACAGTCGCCTGGAATCGGAGATCTCCGGGTGCGAGGCGATAGGCGAGGAGCGTCCGGCTCTGCGTACCCAGCCCACGATCGTAGGTCTGTCCGCCAAGTCGGAGCGGGTGGCCGTCGACCGAGAGGTCGCGGCGATAGGGCCGGGTCGGCCCCACGTAACCGACATACTGGGTGGCTGAGGCGTCCCGATCCGACAGGTAGGCGACGGTGCTCGACCTCGTATGGGCGCGCACGAGGTCGGACAAGGCCACTCGGATCGCGACATTGAACCGAGTCGTCGCGACGACCTGGCCCTGCTCGATCTTCGCGTTCGACACGCTAAGCCTCGAGCCGTCGGCCATCGTCAGCTCGAAAGTAGCGCCTGGAGCTTCAGGGTAAACGACGAGCGTCGGATCGAATCCTAACCCAAGCACGCCGGGACGGTCTAGCGCGATGGGTCCATTGCCCGACTGGAATTTCACTTTCTTATCGTCGAGGCCGAGCAACCCACCCGTGACCCGATCGCCGTTGGCCAGCCAGAGGACTTCCGACGTGCGCGGTTCGCCGCGGATGCGGGAGACGAGGTTCTCCAGGGCTTCGGTTTCGTCGGGCGGGGTCAGCACGAGTCCGAGGAGACTCTCGAGCGGGACCGCGAGGTTGCCCAAGGCGTACGGGTGGATGTTGAGCGTGGTCTCCGACGCCGCCCCAATGACTGTGCGCTGGAGTCGGTCGCCGCCGGGGAAGAGCACCAACGAGCCTCCCGAAGGGAATGGGGGAGGCATCCCTTCGCGAGTCAGTTTGATCAGCTTGCCGAAGGCGACCGACTTCTCGGGCCCATCGGCGGGGACCAAGGTCACGTCGCCTTCGGGACTGATCTGTCGGATCCGGCCGGAAACCGTCGCCCCGTCGATCGAAAGCGCGGTGAATAGGGGGTCGGATGCGATCGTCCCACCCGCGGGGACGGGCTCGTCGGCCCTCGTCGCCAAGGGGAGCAGTCCCAGCACGACGACGCTCAACCAGGGATTCGGTCGTTTTCTCGGAGTGCGTCCGCTCATCGGTCCTCTCGCATTTCGCTCAGCGCTGGAAGATCGGGAGGAAGCAGTTGGGCATCTGGAGGATGATCAGGGCCATCGCCGTCCCGTATTCCTTGCCGACGCTGTCCGCCCAGAATCCCGCGGTGTTGGACTGTCGGCGAATGAGTTCGTCACGGATCGCCGGATACCAGGCATTCCAATCGTCCCCGCCTCGGATCCACATCGCCTGGATCGCATAGTAATGACCGTAGAAGAAATGCAGCGGGGGATTTTGTTTATTCCCGGGGGAGAATTGCCGGAGATACGTAATCCCGGCCTCCACTTCCTTGGCGTCATACACCGCCGCACTATAGAGCGCCACCACCCCCGCCGCCGATCGGGGGAACGCGCTCGGCCCCCCCTGAAGCATGTATCGGAAGCCGCCGTCCGGGTTCTGCGACTGCTTCACGTACCGGATGCAGTTCTCCACCGTCTCCTTCGGCACGAACAGGCCCGCGTTCCTCGCCGCGCGGAGGGCGTTGATCTGGCAGATCGTCACCGAGAGGTCCGCGTCGCGACGCACGGGTTGGTAGCGCCAGCCCCCCTCATTGTTCTGCGTGTCGACGATCAGATGCACGGCCTTTTGAAGTTTCTCGCGAATCTCGGGCCGTCGCGTCATCCCGTACGCCTCGGCGAGGAATAACGCCCCCCAACCATGAGAATACATCGGCCCGTTGGTCGAAGAACCCTGCACGGCGATGAAGCCCGAGGGAGAGGTATTCTCCATGACGTACAGCAACGCCTTGTCAACCTGCGGGCCGTACGGGCCTCGGCCGGGGCTCGACCCCGACGCCATGAACGCCAGCCCCGCGAGGCTGGTGATCGCGATATTCCCGCGGTAGACGCCGCTGCCGTAGGAACCGTCGGCGTTCTGAGCCTGCGCAAGCCAGGCGAGGCCGCTGCCGATCGCCCGTTCGGTCTCGGGCGTCATCTGATCGGGAGCCCCGTCGGGGACATCTCCCCTCCTCGGCTCGCCGAAGGCCCCTTCCCTCACCTTGTCCTGACTCAGGCCGCTCGCCGACCGGGCCAGGCTCAGGAAGAACACGCCGATGGCCAGGGCGATTCGCAAGCCGTCGCTCGACCTTCGGAAATCCTCGGAACTCATGCAACACTCCGTGGGAACCCGAGTCCCCTGCGAAAAGATAGAGGATCCCGACGACGAGCCGAGCCTAGTGTCCCCCCGATTGAAAACGAAAGCGAGGGGCCGTTCAACGTTGGAAGATCGGGAGGAAGTTGTTCGGCATCTGGAGGATGATCAGGGCCATCGCCGTCCCGTATTCGTTGCAGATGCTGTCGGCCCAGAGCCCCGAGGCCGCCGTCTGTCGCTTGACGAGCTCGTCGCGGATGGCCGGATACCAGGCGTTCCAGTCATCCCCGCCTCGGATCCACATCGCCTGGGCCGCGTAGTAGTGGCCATAGAAATAGTGGCTGTAACGGCTCCCCAACTTGATCTCCGGCATCCACTGCTTCAAGTAGGAGATCCCGGACTCGACCTCTTTGGCGTCGTAGACCGCCGCACTATAGAGCGCCACCACCCCCGCCGCCGACCGTGGGAACGCACTCGTTCCGCCCTGAAGCATGTATCGGAAGCCGCCGTCCGGGTTCTGCGACTGCTTCACGTACCGGATGCAGTTCTCCACCGTCTCCTTCGGCACGAACAGGCCCGCGTTCCTCGCCGCGCGAAGGGCGTTGATCTGGCAGATCGTCACCGAGAGGTCCGCGTCGCGACGCACCGGCTGATAACGCCACCCCCCCTCGTTGTTCTGCGTGTCGATGATCAGATGCACGGCCTTCTGCAGCTTCTCGCGGATCTCAGGGCGACGGGTCATCCCGTACGCCTCGGCCAAAAAGAGGGTGCCGAACCCGTGCGAGTACATCGGCCCGTGCGTCGAGGCGGCGGCGACGGCGATGAAGCCCGAGGGAGAGGTATTCTCCATCACGTAGAGCAAGGCCTTGTCCACGTGCGGGCCGTACGGGCCTCGACCGGGGCTCGACCCCGACGCCATGAACGCCAGCCCCGCGAGGCTGGTGACGGCGATGTTACCGCGGTAGGTGCCGTTACCGAACGAGCCGTCGGCGTTCTGGGAGCGGGCGAGCCAGGCGAGGCCGTTGTCGATCGCCCGTTCGGTCTCGGGCGTGATGAGCTCGGCCGCCCCCTCCGGCACGTCGCCGTTTCGAGGGTCGCCAAATCCGGCCTCCCTCTTGATGACCTTCTCGCCCCTCTGGGCCTGGCCCTCCGTCGGGAAGGCGAGCCCCAGGACGAGGCCCGCCGCGAGGAGCGGGCCCACCGTCCCGATGAGAGGAGGCCGGGGCACCCGGACCACATCAGTGATCACGGCCGTCGCTCTTCTTCGACAATGAGAGGAAGTAGCGACGGACGAGGTCGGACCGGCTCGAAAGAGCCTCTTCCTTGAAAATATTTTCAAGTTCCTGGCGGAGATCGGCGGGGAGATGTCCCCACTCGTCCTTGCCCCCGGCCGTCGACCGCTTCTCGTTCGGCTTGAGCGGCTTGGTATTCGGCGCGCCTCGGGCCATCGCCCCCGGGTTTTCGGATCCCGGCTTGGAACCGGGTTGGCTGCCCGACTTCATCGACATCGATTTCTTCTTGCTCTGCGACTGACTCGAGGATTGCCGGACCTGTTCGATGAGGGTATCGAACTTCTTGACGACCTCGGCTTGCTTCTTCCGGGTCTCTTCCCCTGTGTCGGGCTTGCCGAGCCGCTCCTCGATCTCGCGCATCTGCTTGATGATGTCGGAGAGCGGTCCTTTCCCCTCACCGTCCCCGTCACCGTCCTTCTTCTTCTTGGGTTTCCGACCGGTGAGTTCTTCGAGGTGTTCATCCAGGTCCTTCGACTTCCCCGAGAGCTCATCCGGTTTCGATTCGCCCGGCATGGGCGGAGACTCGCCGGGCCCCTGCCCGCCTTTGGGACGATCGTCGGGGGACGGGGCGTCGGGGGTTTCGCCGAGCTTTTCGAGGAGACTATCCAGGTCCTTGTCCTTTGGCGCCACCTCGCCCGAGGCCTTCTCCCCCTCTCCTGCGGGACCAGTCGAAGGCTCGGACTTGCGCTCGGACTTGTCGGCCGGGACGGACTTCTCATCGGCTGCCCCGGATTGGGGTGCCTTCGAGTCGTCGGTCGACTTCGTATCAACGGGCGTCTTGGTGTCGTCGAGCTTCTCGAGGCGGCTGTCGAGGGCGTCGTCCTTCGGCTTACCGCCGTCCTGGGCGACCGCCATCGACGCCCAGGCCAGCGACAGGGCGACGGCCAAGGCGGGCCAGGCCGTCGGGCTCGGAATGCGGATGATCGGCATCGGATCAGTCCTCCCCATCGTCTTTCTTGGGTCGGGTCATGTCTCTCGCGAGGTCGGCGAGGGTTCCCTGGTCGGTCTCGAGACGCTCGAGCTCGGCGGTCTGCGCAGGTTCGAGTGCTTTCTTCCTGCGTCGGAGCTCGTCGTAGAAGTCGGTGCGCTCGTTGATCTCTTCTTGAAGAGATTTAAGAATCTTAATCTGTGCGGTGGGAGGGATGCCGTCGCCGTCGCCCCCTCCGGATCCACCCCCTTGATCGCCGCCCCCTTGCTGCTGGCCACCGCCACCGTTGGGCTTGTCGGGCTTGAGCGAATCGATCAGTTGCTTGAATCGGTTCGCGGCGGCTCGGGCCGCACGCTGGGTCTCGTCGTCGGTTTTCATGGTCTGCAAACGTTGGGCCGTGGTCTCCATGGCGTCCGTCGCCCGCTTGAGGGTGAGCGCGAAGACGGGGGCCCCCTCCAATTTCTCGACGAGTTCCCCGGTCTCATCCTTCAGGCCGGCCTGGACCTGGCCGAGGTTGCGGACGCCGGTGCGCTGGGCCATGGTGAGCTTGCCCTTCGCATCGGACCGGAGCTTGTCGTAACCGGAGATGTCGTTGACCATCTTCTCCTGGCGCTCGGCGAGCGACTTGAGTTGCTCGCCCATCTTGAGTATCTGCTCGGCCGCAAGCTGTTCTTCCTTCTCCTTACGGGCTTCGCGGACCTCTTCCTCGGCGTCTTCCAGGTCGGCCAGGGCCTCTTCCTGTTCCTTCCCGGCCTCGTCGCCCTGATCCTGGTCCAGATCCTCTTGCGCCTTGCTCATCTTACCGGCCGCTTTATCCCCGGCCTGGGCGGCCCCTTCGGCGTTGAGCTTACGCAGGCGTTTGAGCTGCTTCTTGAGCTCCTCCTGGATCTGCTCCTGCTCCTTGGCGAGTTTCTTCAACTGGTCGGCGCGTTGCTTGGCGTCGGGGTTCTTCTTGGCCTCCTGCGTCTTCTTGAGATTCTCCGTCTGACGTTGGCGGAGGGCCCCGAGCTCGGCCTCGGCGGCCTTGAGCTCCTTGACGAGGTGGGAGAGCTCGCGCTCGCGCCTGTTCTGGATCGAGTCGATCATCTCTTTGAGATCACGCCGGGCCTGCTCCTGGGCAGCCCGGGCCTGGCCCATCTGGTTTTTCTCGATCCGGTCCGAGGCCTCGCCCATCTTGGCAGAAGTCCCTTGCTTGCGACTCTGCTCGGCCGATTCCTTGAGGGCTGAGGCGGCCAGCGGGTCGGACTCGCCGACACGCTTGGCCATCTCTTCCATCCGCTCCTGGAGGCCCTGGAGTCCTTTGGCGACGTTGGTCTGCCGAGCGGCGAGGTTCGCGAGGTCGGCCTTCTGCTCGGGGGTCAGCTCCAGGGTGGATTTTCCCATGAGATCGGGCTTTTCCGCCGTCTCGTCGGCCTGCTTCATGGCCTGCTCCTGCTCCTTGAGCAGGTTCTGGGCATCCTTGACGACCCCGCGATACGTCTCGAATTCGCCGAGCCCGTCGAGCATCTTCTGAAGTTCGTCGGCGATCTCTTGCTGGCTCGCCTTGCTCTGCGCCAGCGATTTGCGTGCGGCCTCGGTGAATCCGGCTTTCGTCTCGGGCGAAGGCTTCGGGCGATCGGCGGCTTTCTTACCAGCCTCCTTGGGTTTCGGTTCGCCGCCCGGAGCGTCCTCGCCCGGAGTCTTCGGCTGATCACTCTCCGTTTTCGACGCCGCCTTGGACTCATCAGCAGACTTCGATCCTTCGGAGCCTTTGGCGGTCGCTTTGGCAGCCTTCCCTGCGTCGGATTTCCCAGAGGGGCGGTCGGGCCGGGCGTCGTCATCTCGTTCGGCCTTCGCCTCGGCCGCGTCGTCTTGCGGCTTCGAAGCCTCGCCGGCCTCGGCCTCGTCCAGGTTCTTCGACGCATGCACCAGCCCTTGCTCCGCGGGGCTGAGATGTTTCTGACGAATCCTATCGACGCCGGCGCGCATCTGCTCCATCTGCGCCTGGGCCTCGGGATTGGCGAGTTTGAAGTCCCGCATGTCGTCGAGGAACTTCTGAACCTTCCGGTCCAGCCCGTCGGCCTTGTTATTGATCCGCGACTCGACTTGCCGCTGGATCATCTCGGCATCCTTGAGATTCTCGCGTTCGGGCTTCGCGAGCTTGTCGGTCTGGGAAAGGGTGCGGATCGCCTCCTCGACGGGCGTCTGGGCCTGTTTCTGGACGGCGAGAATCCGCGCGGTCTCTTCACGGATCTCGCGACGGATGTCGTCGAGCTGACGGTTGGCCTCCTCGTCGGAGACGATCCGGAATCGAAGCTCACGGCTCCTCCCGAGATTCGGCCCCTTGAGGTCGTCGAAGTCCTTTGCCTCGGCGTGGAACGTGATGATGGAACCGGGCGTCAACTTGAGGGGGGCGAGATCCCAGGTATGACGAACCCGCTGATGTTTGACCGACCGCTCTCGGGGCTGCCCCTTGGAATCCCAAAGAGGAAGGACCACGACGCTCGTCGGTTCCGAGCCGCCCACAGCGACCTGATAGAGCAGGCTCGCGGAATGGATCCCGAAGTCATCGTCCACGGTGAATGTGACCGGGACCTTGGCCTGGGCGGGGACGTCGCGGTCGTTGTCCGGTTCGTCGATGACGACCCGAGGCGCCTCGTCTCGGGCCGACCGGAGTTCGTAGCGCACGGCTTCCCGGCTGGAGAACCCTTCGGTATCCCGGAGCGAGAACCAGAAGGGGAACGACTGGGACGCGGTGAACTGGGCCGACAACCTCGTCCGGCCCTTATCGAAGGCGATCCCCGGCCTGGCGGGCGACTCGCCCATTTGGAGCGAGGCCGACTCGATCGGCTTGTTCGCCAGGGCGGACAGCTCGATCCGAGTCCCGTCGACCGCCTTGATCTGGGTCACCCCCGGCGCCAGCGTTTGGGCCTCCTGACCGGTATACGACGGCGGAACGAGCCGGATGGTCAACTCCTTGACGGCCGGGGGGGGGACAACCTTCACCGGGACGTTGGTGATCGACGTCGAGTCGTCGCCCCCCGCAATCGAGAACGTGAAGCCTCGGTCGACCGACTCGAGCCGGCCCCGGAAGATCCCCCCTTCGACGACTCCAAGTGGCTCACTCGCGGTCTCGCCGTCGTTGAAGCGGTAGGTGACCCGGGCCGAGGCGGGGACTCGTTCGCCTTTCGCGACCGAGACTCCGACCGTGAACGGGTCGCCCTTCGCCACCTTCCTGGGTGTCTCGCGATCGATGAGCGCGAGGTGGGTTGCCTGCGGCCAACGGGCCGAGCCGAACGGGAAGAAGAGTCGACGGACGGCGATCGAGCTCGAGTTGGGGGCCGCCACGACCACCCCCAGCCCGAGCGTCACCATGGCCGCTGCAAGGCCCACGATCTTCACGACGGGCCAGGGCTCGATCACCTGACGGAAGTCGATCCCCTGTGTCTCCTCGAGCGTCTGCCGGATCGTCGCCTCGCGGAAGGCCGGGGATCCGAATCGGTCGTCGTCGGGCGCGACTCGGAGGAACTGCACCGTGCTGGCCAGCCGGTCGTTCAGGCCCGGCCATCGTTGCTCGATCCGGAGCGCGATGTCGAGGTCGGCGAACCTGACGAAGAGCGGAGTCGCGACGTGGCGGAAGAGCAGCCACCCCGCGTAACCGACGAGCGCCAGCAGGGCGATGAGCCGGACGAAGGTGTCGAGATGGACCAGCCAGTCGGCCAGGCCGAGGAGGACGACGATCGGCAAGAGGATGCCGGTCATGAGCCCCAGGCCGTGAAGCGCCATCAGGCGGCGGACCTGCGCACGAAGTCTGGCAAGCCGCGTTTCGAGGGGACTGGGTTGCATCACGGGCCTCCCGCCTGGTCGCCGGCAAGTTCTCGCGATTCTAACGATAATTATACCATTTGCTTACGCTTCCTCAAAACCCACTCCAGCACGAGCAGGGTGAGGAAGATGGCCAGGATCGGCCAGGTGTTCCAGAGCGGGATCGGCGGGTCGGTGTCGAGGGGGACCTTCTGGGGCTTGGGAAGGTCCTTGAGGAGCGTCGACGCGGCGTCCGCCGTATAAAACTTCCCGGAGGTCAGCGTGGCGGCCCGGAGCAGCTCGGGTTCGTTCATCTGGACCCGCTCCATCTCTCCGGCGGGGGGATCGACCCGGAACGTCGCCACGGGGATGGCCTTGTCAAGGACGGGAGGAGGTAGGAGACGGACCTCGTACTCCCCTTCGGACGCCGGGGGGAGAGCCCCCTCGAAGACGTTCCGGCTCCCCGACGCCGGCCGCAATGTCAAACGGCGAGGGGTTTGTCCCTTGCGCTCGACCTGGACATTGACCTCGCCGTTCGCCGGGGCGATCCCGGGGTTCGGGAACCGGACGCGAATTTGGATCGGCTGGCTTCGCTGATATCGACGCCGATCGGTCTCGATCTCCGCCGGCTTCTGGCCGAGCAGCTTGGTCCGGGCGAGGAACCGGAGGCTCTGGATCCAGAATCGGCCGAAGTACCGGTCACCGACGCGGAACCGCCAGCGCCAGGTGTCGTCGACGGCGTTGAACATCGACTTGCCGGCACCGACGAACTGATACAGGAACACGGGCAGCTTCCCGTCCGAGCCGATCACCGTCGGGTGCTCCGCCAAGACCTGGGCCGCGGGCTTCTTCCGCGGGGCTTCGAGGTACCAGAAGAGCTCGGGGAGGTTCTGCCAGATCTGGAGGCTCGAGGCCTCGTCGTCGCCGAACCGGAAGATCGGGCTCGACCGCCCTTCCGCGGTCAGCTCCGGCCGGAACGCGTTGACCGACGTGCCGACGGCCGTCGGGTTGCGGGCGTCTCCCAGCTCGATCGGGAGGAGCATCTCGAGCGGGGTCGCCTTGTAACCGAGCGGGTTGAAGTTCTCGCCAGCGAGGAAGAGGATCCCACCTCCTTTCTCCGTCACGAACGCCGCGAGGTTCTGCATCTGCGACGCACTCAGGAAGCTCGGGTCGGCGTCGCCCAACAGCACCACGTCGTAGTGGAACAGGTCGTCCTTGGCCGCGGGGAACGTGGGGAGTGCGTACCGGTCCTGTTCGTTGTACTCGGGGTCCGAGGAGAGCAGGACCACGTTCAGGTCGATCGTCTCCTCGCGCTCGAGGTAGTTCTTCAGATAGCGGTACTCGTAGCGCGGCTCGCCGTCGACGAGGAGGACCTTGAGCTTCTCCTTGCGGACGTTGACGGTCCGCTCGAGCCGGTTGTTGTCGACCTGGAGCTCTCGAGGGCGGGGCTCGACCTCCAGGAGGTAGGTTACGTCGCCGGTCTTCTTCGGGCGGTGGGCGATCTCGATCCGTTTCGGTTGCCCGTCGACGGGCGCGGGGACGCGAATCGCCTCGATCTCACGCGTGGCGTTGGGGTCGCTCGAGGCCTTGTCGCGTTCCTTGAGGTGGATCACCGCCTCTTGCCCGGCAAAGCCGCGCGACAGCAATTTGGCCTGGAATCGCACGAGGTCGTCGACGAAGACCACCTCGTCGACCATCAGTTCGGTCAGCTCGAGGTCGCGTGCGGGTTCCGGACTGCCCAGGCCGACGGTGAAGATCGGCACCCCTTTGCGGGCGGCGAACTCGGCCGCCTTCTCGAGGCTTTCGCCGTCCGTGGTCTGCCCGTCGCTGAGGAGGACGATCGCCGAAGGGGGGACCCCTCGGAGCTCGGTCAGCACTTGCCTGACCCCCGCCCCCAGCCGCGACTGGCCGCCGGTCGGCGCGACCTTGGCCAGGGCCTCCAGCGCCGGTTCCAGATCCTCGGGCTTGTCGAGCTCGGCGAGCATCCGCGACGTGGAGGAGACGAGATAGAGCCGGACCTTGTTCTGCTTCTGGAGCTCGCGAAGGAGCCTCGCCTTGTCCTGTTCGAGGAGCGAACGAGCCACGCCGAAGCGGTTCGGCTCGGGGGATTTGGTCAACTCGGAGAGCGACTTTTTCGTCTTCGGGTCGGCGTACTGGTCGACGACCTGCCCGCTGGCCGAGTCGTCCAACATGACGACGAAGTAGGGTAACCCGGTCCGTTCGACCGAGAGCACGGCTTCGGAGAGCATGAAGACGGCGAGCAGGATCAAGGAGATCCGGAGCGCGGCCAGTCCCATCCGATACCATCGTGGGGCGGAGCCCTCGCGTCGGTAGAGCCAGACGACCAGCCCCACGCTCCCGAGGACGACGAGGAGTGTGACCGCCTGGGGCCAGGGCTGTTCGAAGCGGATCCGAGGAACGATCGCCTCGCCGGCTCGAGCCGGCTCGACGCCCAATCGGTCCGCGATGTGAATCAGGAGCCAATCCAACACGTCCGGCATCCCTCACGCGGTATTGGCATGGTGTCCGAAGTACCAGGCCAGAGTCGACTCGACGAGCAGGAGGACCAGGACTCCGTACAGCAGGGAGCGGTGGAGCTCGCCCCGGCGGGTCACCGAGCCGGCGTCGCTCGACAGCTCTTTCCAGTTGGTCAAGTAAGCAAACTTCCACCCAGGGATTGCGTCCGCCAGGGTCGCCCGGTCGAGCTTCGCCGGGTCGCTCTCGGCGGGGTCGGGGTTGACCGCGAAGAGGCTCTCGAGGGCGGTCGGCGGGCCGGCCTTCAGATGGTATGGGCCGGACAGTTCGGTCTCCTCGAAGTGGGCGAGGTTCACCGCCCCTTCGGCCTGGAGCTTCGCGGGAAGGGTCCGCCCGTCCGGGGTCGAGACCGAGACGGCGGACGCGACCGTCGAGCCGACGAGCGGCTGGTCGAGCGGTTGTCCGACGCGGACGTTCCGCTCGGAGAGCCGGCCGGAGGCCGCCTCGAGGATGATCTTCTCCATGACCGGCGGATAACTCTGGTGGGTGGGCCAGGTCGTCCAGCCTCGGTCGGCCGACGTGGCGACCTGGATGACTTTCCCCCGATGTCGAGGGGCTTCGATCACGGCGGGGTCGCCGTTGTCAAATGCGAGGGCCACCTTCGCGGTCGACCCCTTGGGCAATTCCAGGCGGTGGAACTGGTACGTCCCCGCACCGATCAAGCTCGCGCGCACCGGCTCCGACTCGCCCCCGAAGTCGGCGACGATCGGGTGAACATACTTGAGGGGGTCGAAGCCGAACGACGACTGACGTTTCGACGCGTCGCCGACGTTCGGGCCGATCGCCGCCGGGAGGATTCCCTTGCCGTCGGCGAAGAGGAGGCGGTTGTAGTTCTCGCCGACGACCTGGTCGCCGCCGAACGCGACGATCCCCCCTCCTTGTTTAAGATAGTCGTCGAGGGCGGTCACCTCGGCGGGGGTGAACTGGGCGATGTTGCAGAGGACGACCGCGTCGTAGGCGGACAGGCTGCGCTGGCCCAGTTGCGACTCGGAGACGACCTCGCTGCGAATCGGCGAGGGTGAGCCGTCGGAGTCGGCCGCGGGGCTGATCGCCTGGACGAGGAAGTCGGTTTCGGACTGGAACGGCTCCGCTTTGGGGTTCCCGTCGACGAGGAGCACGTTCACGTACTCGCGGACGGGGACGGACTGCCAGCGCCGGTTGTCGAGCTTCAGCGGGTCGTCATCGATCTGGACCTCGACGAGGTGATCCCCGGCGGTGTCGAACGAGCGGAGGAACGGGACCAGGACATCTTCTCCCACGGGCAAGTCGACGGTCTCGGGCGGCCCGAGCTTGCCGTCGACGATCAGCCGGACGCTCGCCCCCTCGACCTTGTTCGGCCCGAAGTTGTGGACCGTCGCGCGGACGACGGTCGACGACCCGACCGTCACGAGCGGCGGTTCGAGCCGGAGATCGGTGACCGCCCGATTCTCGCCCCCGGCCTTGCCGAGGTCGATGACGACCGACCTTGCCTTGCGGCCCTCGATCCTGGCCAACGCCCGTTTCAGGCCCTCGTCCGCCCCCCCCTCGGACTTCCGCCAGCTCGCCGACTGGAGGTCGGTCAGGAAGACCACTTCCTTCTGGGGCAACGGCGAGGTTTCCAGGACGCGGTCGATGGCGGCAAAGGTCGCCGTCAGGTCCGTGCCGCCATGCGGGAGGATTAGCGGCTCGATCTCCTTGAGGACTTCGGCATGGTTGGGCGACGGGTCGCCGATGACGATCCGAGGAGGGTCGCCCATGACGACCACGCTGACGGCGTCGCCTCGCCTCATGTCTTTGACGAGTTGGGCGGCAAGTGCCTTGGCCTGAGCGAATCGTGTGGAGTCGCCCGAGGTGTAACCCATGCTCAGCGAACCGTCGAGGACGAGGACGTGGTGCGTCCGTCGTCCCGCGAGCATCGGCAAGGCCCCAAGGCTCTCGAGGAACGGCCGCGCCATCGCCGAGACGACCAGGATGACGAGCAGGGTGCGGATCGCGAGCAGAAGCCAGTGCTCGACGCGGATCCGCCGCGAGTTCTTTTGCATCGCGGCGAGGAGGAACCGCATGGCGGCCCACTCGTGCTCGCGGAACTTGCGCCGATTGAGAAGATGGATGACCAGCGGGATCGACGCGGCGGCGAGCCCCCAGAGGAGGGCGGGATTCGCGAAGCTCAGGGCCAGCACGATCGGGATCGGCAACGTCGTCTCCTCAACACGCCGGTCATGGGGCGGTCCCGCCCCGACTCACTTCAACTCCACGGTCGTCGGGGGTGCGGAAAGTTCGGAACACCCCCCGAGGTTCGGCCGCCGACTTCGTTATCGTCAGTCTAACGGATCCCTAGTCTCTTCGGCACCGCGTCCTCCAATCGCCCCGAGGGCCCCGTGGGCTCAACGCGTCCTGGTGGCGCGGGCGGCCAGGTAACTGGTGAGGGCCCCGTCGAGGTCGTGGTCGGTCCGGAGGGGGACATAGTCGACGTCGATCGCCTGACAACTCCGTTTCATCTCGCCGAGATACTCGCCCAGCTCTTTCTGATAAGCCTTTCGCAGCGCGTGCGGCTCGGTGAGCACGTCGGGCATCCCTTCGAGTCCTTTGAAGAGCGTCGTGTCCCGGAACGGAAACTCGATCTCGGCCGGGTCGAGGATGTGGAAGACGATGACCTCGTGGCGACGGTGGCGGAGGTGCTTGAGCCCAGCCACGATCCTCGGCACCTCGTCGAAGAAGTCGGAGAAGATCGCCACGATGCCCCGCTTCTTGAACCGCTCCGCCAGGTCGTGGAAGACCACCCCCATGTCCGACTTCTGTCGGGCGGGGGTCGTGTCCATCACATGAATCAATTCTTTGAGATGCGACGGCTGGCCGGCCGGCTTGAGGTAGCGGCGGACCATGTCGTCGAAGAGGGCGAGGCCGACCGAGTCCTGCTGCTGGAGGACCATGTAGCCCAGCGACGCCGCGACGAACTGCGCATACTGGAGTTTCGAAACATTTTCACCCGAGGCATACTTCATCGACTCGCTCGTGTCGACGAGCAGATACAGGAGGAGGTTCGTCTCCTCCTCATACTGCTTGAGGTAGAGCTTGTCGGTCTTCGACCAGACCTTCCAGTCGACGTGCCGGATGTCGTCGCCCGGGACGTACTCTCGGTGCTCGGCGAACTCGACCGAGAAGCCGTGATACGGGCTCGGGTGCATGCCGGCGACGTAGCCCTCGACGATCAGGCGGGCCTGGAGGTCGAGGCCTTCGAGACTAGCCAGCGTTTGCGGATTTAAATACTTTCGGGAGTTTTCCACTTTGCTCGGCCTCGTGCTCGTCGACGGGGATCGCCTTGATGAGCCGCCGGACGATGTCGTCGGGCTTCAGGCCCTCGGCCTCGGCGTTGAAGTTGGTGATGATCCGGTGCCTGAGCACGGGGCCCGCGACCGCACGGATGTCCTCCGTCGACACGTAGTAGCGGCCATAGAGCACGGCGCGGGCCTTCGCCGCGAGCACGAGGTACTGGCTGGCGCGAGGGCCGGCCCCCCAACTCACGTAATCCCGGACGAAGTCGGGGACCTCCTGCTTCTCACGCCGAGTCATCCGGGTGAGTCGGACGGCGTATCGCGAGACGTGGTCGGCGACCGGGACCTTACGCACGATCTCCTGGAGCTCGAGGATGTCGGCGCCCGAGAGGACCTTCGTGACGTTCGGCTTCAGGGTCGAAGTCGTGAGCCGGACGATGTCGAGTTCTTCATCTTCCTCGGGGTAGTCGACCAGGATGTTGAACATGAACCGGTCGAGCTGGGCTTCGGGGAGGGGATACGTCCCCTCCTGCTCGATCGGGTTCTGGGTCGCGAGGACGAAGAACGGGTCGGGCAGTCGGTGGCGTTCGCCGCCGACCGTCACCTGGCGTTCCTGCATCGCCTCGAGCAAGGCCGCCTGCGTCTTCGGCGGCGTCCGGTTGATCTCGTCGGCCAGCACGATGTTGGCGAAGATCGGCCCGCGGAGGAACTTGAACTGCCGGACGCCCGTCGCCTTGTCTTCCTGGATCACCTCGGTGCCCGTGATGTCGGACGGCATGAGGTCCGGGGTGAACTGGATCCGGTTGTACGAGAGGTTGAGTGCGTCGGACAGCGTGTGGATCATCAGGGTCTTGGCCAGCCCCGGCACCCCGATCAAGAGGCAATGCCCCCTGGCGAAAATCGCCACGAGCAGCTCTTCGAGGACGGCCTGCTGACCCACGATGATCTTGCCCATCTCACCCTTCAGGCGGGCAAACGCGTCCTTGAGGCGTTCGACGGCCGCAAGGTCGCTGTCCTGGAGGGGATTCGTCGACTCGTCGCTCACGCGGGACCTCCCTTGCTGGATCTGGGTCAAGAAGTCGGGACATCCCGTCCGGGGTCCTGCGTCGGACGGACCGCTCTGGGCACGGCCGCGGGTCGCCCCCCGGGCCCTCCCGAAGTCTGGATTCGCGACTTCCCTCGACGCTCCGTGCTCGACCGCCGGGCGACGGTCATGGGACAACCCCCATCCTTCAGGGTGACTTGGAAAGTTCGCCGATCGCGCGCTCGCCCAGGGCCCAAACACCCCCCCGACTGGCCACCATCGCCCCTTTCGGGGCGAGCCGGATCGCGACATCCGTGACCGAAACCGGGAGAAGAAGCCGCTGGACCAACTCTCCCGACTCTCGGCGACGGAAGACCAGGGGCAGGTTTTCCCCTTCTCCTTCGCCCGAGTCGGCATTGATCGGGAAGGCCATGACGCAGCGTTCGGTCAGGGCGATCGACCAGCCCGACTCGGGGCCGGCGAGGTGCCGCGACCAGGTGATCGAGCCGTCCGAGAGCGACAACGCTCGCAAGCTTCGGTCGCCGGCCCAGTAGAACCGATCACCATCGAGCGCGAGCGACTGCGGGCGTTCGCTGAGATTCTCGGCGCCGAGCGGCCTGGACCAGCGTTCGACGCCCGTCGCGGGGTCGAGCCGGATCAGCTCGGTACCGTCCTGGAGCACGAGCAGGCGTTCGGCGTTGCCGAGCAAGAGCGGAGGACCATTCTTCGGCAGCTCCTTGCTCTCGCGAAAGACCCAGGAGTCGACTCCGCGCTTGAGGTCGAACAGGGTGACCGTGCGACGGTCGGTCACGAGGGCCACGTGATCGTCGTCGATGGGCAGAGGAGTTCGGGCCCAGCCTTCCTCTTCGCTCCGCCGAGTCTCGCCGACCCGCCGCCCGTCCGAGGTCTCCAGGACGTGAATCGTGTTCGGCTTGAGGACCTGGAGAACGATCCTCCTCGGGCCGATCCAGAGGAGCGGGTTGATCACGCCCGTCGTGGGAGTATACGACCAATCGGCCAGCCCGGTGTCTCCGTCGAGCGCCACGAGCTCACGTTCGCCCCTCAGGCAAAAGACGCGGTCTCCGACGATCTGGAAGCCCTGGAGCTTGCCCGAGTCCAGGACGGCGGACGGATTCGTCTCGACATCGGCCTTGGCGAACGGGTTGGCGTCCTTGGACGAGCGTTGAGGATCACTCCGCTCGTAGGTCCACTCGATCGTCCCTTTCTCGAGATTCAGGGCGACGACTCGGGTGTCCGTCGCCGCGATGATCTTGTCCGCGAGATATCCGACCCAGATCGGCGTGGCTCCCAGGTCGACGCCCCAGGGAGACTCGCCGGTTCTCGAGTCGACGGCCCGCAACTGGATCCCCTGGACGAGGAAGATTCGGCTCGACTCGGGGCTGGGGGGCACACCGTCGGCGGCGAGCGGACGAAGGCTCCCGGAAAGGGGCCTACCCCAACGCCTCGCCAGCGGGACCGGGAGGCTGGGTTCGGACCGGTCGCCGGTCATCCGGTCGAACGGGTCGCGGGCCAGTCGATCGCCGACGAGGCTCGATAGGAGAGTCTCGCCCGGAGATTCCTCGAGCCGCACGCTCCCGAATCGGGAGAGGGCTTCGACATAGGTATCGCGGGCCGGTACCCAGTGGTGCTGGGCTTCGTAGGCCCGGGCCAGTCCGAGGAGGGCTCGAGCCCGGAGCGTGTCGTTGTTGGCATGGGCCAGGAGCCGCTTGTAGGCATGGGCCGAGTCGGCCGGCCGGTTCAGCTCGTTGCAGACCGCCCCGAGTGCGAGTAGCGATTCTGGCACGACGGCCGCGACGGGAAAGTTCCGGCTGATCTCTTCCAGGAGTCTCGGGTCTTTCTCCGCTCGACCACGATCCAGGAGTTGGGCCGCGTCGCGGTCGAAAGCCGCGTAGAGCTCACGTCCCTGATCGCGGAGGATCTGCGCGAGTCGATCACCGATAAGCAAGTCGGCCCGGACGGAGCGATGCCCGTCGTCCGTCGCGACGCTTAGGACACGGAGGCGATCGTCCGCCAGCAGCGCCTGGAGCGTGACCACCGCGTCGGCGGGAGTGCGCCGTTCGAGTTGCACCTCGGCCAAGAGCATCCGAGCCGAGAGCCGGTCACGATCGGAGCGGGCGACCTTCGCGGCCGCCTCGAGTCGCTCGATCGACTTGGAGGTCGCCTTCGCCGCACGCTCCCGCTTGGCCAATCGCATCAGCAGGCGGAATTGCTCGTCGAGGGTCGCCTCAATCAAAGGAATCCCGTCGATCATCTCCGAGGGGCGGGCCTTGTTCGCCGCGGCGATCAGGGCCGTCAGCGCCTCCTCATCCTGGTCCGTCGCCTCGGCGGCCCGAGCGAGTCGGTAGTAGCTCGACGCCTGGTCGGGGGTGCGGGCGATCTCCTCGCGATATCGCTGAATCAGACGGCTGTTCTGGCAGAACACGACGAGGCCATCGGTCTGCGCGACGATCAGGTAGCCGTCTCCCACGCTCAAGTTGCCGCCCGTCGTCTGGAACGTTTCCTGAAGCTTGATCGGCTGATCGGCCTTGAGCCCGCTCGCCTGGTCAAGGACGTGAATCTCGTTCTTGGTCGGCCAGTAGATCCGGTCGCCAGCGAGTAATCCGCGGCCGTAGCCTTCATAGGCTCGGCCGCTGTCGGGCCACGTCTGCTCGAGCTTGCCCGTCTTCACGTTGAAGAGGAGGACACGGTCACCCGTCGCGATCAGTCGGCCCTTCGCCACGCCGAGGAGGTGCGCCAGCTTAGCGTCCGCGGCAACCGGGTCCGACTTCCAAAGCAGACGACCGGTCTCCGATTCAAAGGCGTAGATCGAGGACGAATCGCTCGGCGCGACGATGACCATGCCGTCGTGGGCGATGGCCGGGTTCAGGTCGCGTTCGTGCCCAGGTCCCCCTTCGATGCGATCTTGCCGAGGATAGGTGGCGACCCAACGAACCCCGCCGGTCTCCGTGTCGAGCGCGGCGACGGCGCCGAGGTTCGTCTGGTAATACAGGGTCGGGCCATCGAGAGTGAGCAGGCGGTGGCCGAAGTCATTGAACAGGCTCGAGAGCGCCATGTTGCCCCCGAAGCCGAATCCGATCAGGTTGTCGTTGTCGGTCGAAGCAGCGCCAAGGTAGCGCACCCAGCGGGTCGAGCCGTTCTCGGCGTCGAGGCAGACGACGTAGGTCGAGGTCTGCTCCCGACGATCCGTCATCGCCACGTAGAGGTGACGAGCGTCGGCCACGGGCGTCCCCTCGAAGCCCGTTCGCATCCCGCCGTCGACCGACCGCTTCGGGAGGACCACCTCGTTCGAGAGCTTCGACCAGAGGAACTTCCCCTCCGTGCTCCGGTCGACGGCCACGATCTTGCTCTGTCCCGAGGTCCGCCCGGCGTGGGCCAGGTTGCTGGTGTTCGGACCGAGCCGAGCGAAGACCTTATCTCCGTAAGCCGTGAGGGTGTAGCGAGGGACCGCCGCCATGGGCATCGTCGTCTGGACGGTCGATCCGTCCTGATTCTCAGGAGGGGCTTCCCAGACGGGTTTCACGGTCCCCGACGGGCTTCCGGGGGGGCCTTGGGGGCGGTCGTTCAGGTTATAGGCCTGGATGCGATTCTCGTTGCAGACGATCACCTGGTCGCGGATGACGATCGGGTGATAGGCGAGCAGGCGGTCCTTGGGGACCGGGATCGACTGCATCCCGAACCCTCCGCGAAAGCCTCCGCGCATCGTTGCCGACGATCGGTTAGGGTCGAACGCCGGCAGTTCGACGCGCCACTGGAAGGAGCCGACGTCGATCGTCCCCGGCAGGATCCGGTTCCGCGTCGGCGACCCGGCGAACGTCGGCCAGCGTCCGTCAGGCTGGGCGGGAGGCGCGAGTCGGTCCCCCTTGAGGGCATCGGCCAGGCTCCTGGCATAAGGGCCGCTGCGACCGGCCAGGGCGCCTTTCGCCGCGGGATAAGTCTTGGCGAATGCTTCGAGCGCCGCGGGGCCGACCGGCTCCCCAGACGCCTCGCGGCAGAGGATCTTCTTGGCCGCGACCCGAGCGAGATCGACGCTGGGGTCGGGAAAGGTCAGCCCCGTAAGGTCGTCCGGCCGGTCCGGGACGAGCCGTCGGTACATCGCGAGCGCCTCGTCGAATCGCCCGTCCTCGAAGGCGAGGTCTCCGAGCAAGTCGAGCGCATCGTCACCCCAGGAGCTGCAGAAGGCCTGGTCGACGACCCTTCGCAAAAGCGACCGGTCGCGTCCCTCGGCCCCATCGCGATACCAACGCTCGGCCTGCGAATCGACCCGATTTCGATAGATCGCCCGCGCCTCGGGCGGGAGTGCCGCAATCCGACGCTGGCAGAACTGGCGCAAGTCGACGAACAGGAGAGAATCCCCGGTCCGATCCTCGGCCGCGTCGTCCTTGGGGAGCCGCGCGACCTTATCGCCGTACTGCTGGATCACGCGTTGGTAGATCTCGACGGCCTCGGCCCACTGCCCGTCGCGGACATGGCTCGTCGCGTTCCGCAGGAGGGTGTCGGCGGTGTCGCTGAAATCGGGGTAGAACTTCGTGGCGGTTCGGTTCGGCCCTTGCGCCGAAGCCAAGGTCCCCCCGAAGTTGAGGAGTATCGCGAGTGAAACCAGCCCCGCTCGAGCCCGGATCTTCATCATCAATGGCCCCTCCGCGCCTGATACTCGATCAGGCAGGGAATGGTGACTCCGTGCGATCGGGACCGACCGGATCATCGACGTGATCGTCTCATGGTCTCGTCACTCATCGAAAGGGGAGCGAGTGGAATCACGACCGAGGGATCCTTCCCGACCCGGAAATCGCCCATCCGTCCTTCCACCGACCCTTCGACGAAGCCGCTCGGGGAGCCTTCATCGATTGGACACGATTCCCGGCACGCATTGCAACAGCAAATCGGATACCGGACGTTTCAGGCAACGCGAAACCACGAGAGTCAGGCAGTCCCTGGGCGAACGCCTCCCGGAAATGCATTCTTTTCGTGCGTCCATGCCCAAGCTTCACGCCTTGATCCCTCGTTCACCTCACCGAGGACAGACAACCCCACTCCGCGAGGATTCATCAACTTATGGATTGAGTCGACCAGGGGAATCGTCCTACGCCTCGGTGCATCTCCCTTTGGGATACGCAGATCCTGAATGAGGATGTTAAACAATCCCGATAAAAGAAGCGATCGGGGAGTCCGACGCATTCGTCGGACTCCCCGATGGCGAAGAGTCGATCCTTATGAGCTTTTGATCACTTCTTCGGCTTGAGCAGGATGTCACCGACGTCGGTGGTAGCGCCGGCCTTGACATCGACTTTCATGCCACGGGCCGCGCCCGGGGTGACGTAGCCGACCGACTCTTGCCAGAGGACGATATTCTGGGCGCCGGCCGGGACGCCTTCGATCGTGAACGAGCCGTCGGCTTCGGTCACGGCGAAGAAGGGATGGTCGAAGACCATGATGTGGCCCTTCATCCAGGGGTGAATGTCGCAGGACAGAGGGATCGGCCGCTTCTCGGCGACGAGCTTCTTCTGCAGCTTCGCCTTGGCCGGCAGCATCTGATTCAACGCGCCGTTGACGAACGCGGTGAAGTGGACGTTATGGCCTGTCGCGTCGTTCGAGGTGAAAAGGATCGGCTGATCCTGGACGAGTGCGATGGAGTGGGGGACGAAGTCGCAATTGTTCTGGTCGACGATCGCGGTCGGCGTCTTGGCCAGCAAGGCCTTCAGGGCGGCCGGGTTCGTCCCCTTGGGTTGGAAGACGTAGGCGAACCCGTATCGGACCCCCTTGGTCTTGGGATCGACTTCCAGCTCGTGCGACAGGATCGCGGCGTTCTTGCCGCAGACCGGATCTTGAGTCGCCGCACCTTTGGCGACGAGGACCTTCTGCGCGGGGACTTCGCCGCCGCCCCAGACCAGCCGTCCCTTGATCGTGCCGAAACCGGCCTGCGCGGGGAGGGCGGCCGAGATCGCACCGACGGGGGGCGTGGCCACCGCCGAGCTCACGGCAATCGCCGTCACGGCGAGCGCCGCCGAGAGACCGGCACACCAGGGACGCGCATCGAAAAACCAACGTGTGGGGAGCTTCATCGCGGGGAACCCTTCTGCGAAGTAGATGCCTCTGGGTGGGACTCGCTCATCGACTCGAGCTTCGTAGGCAGGATCCTCATCTTAACACCTTCGCCGGACCCAGGATACCCCCCCCGAACAACCCATCTCGGCGAATGGTATTTGAGTCTCTCCGACCAGGCCACTCCCAGCGCGAGGCCGGATTTCTGCCACGGCCGAAGCCTCGCGATGACCTCGACGTCGACGCGTTCGGTCCCCAACCTCACAAGGGCGACGGTAGGGCCCCGGGACGGTCTCTCACTGCGCGAGGATCTTACCCGGATCGATCGACAGATTTACGGTGTTCGGCTCGCCCGTCTTGATGCTGACCTCCATCCCGGCGGCCGGGGTGACGTAGCCTCCCCCCGAGACGGCCTCCTGCCAGACCACGACCTTCTGGGTCCCCGAGGGGACGCTCTTGATTTCGAAATTCCCCTTCGCATCGGTGACGGCGAAATAGGGACTCTCGGTGATGAGCCAATAGGCCTTCATCCAGGGGTGGATGTCGCACATGACTTCACCCGGGGCTCGCTCTGCCTTTTCTGTCGGGTAGCTCTGCGTGGCGAAGGGGGAGAGGTTGGGATTCAAGGGATTGTTGCGCAGCTTCGAGTTGATGTTGTGATTGGTCTCGTCGCTGTTCTTCAGCAGGATCTTCGCGCCTGCCATGACGGCGAGGACGTGGGGCTTGAAGACGCACTTCTGCTGGTCGAACTCGACCTCCACCTGGGCCGCGGCCGACTTCACTTCGGCGTTGACCTCGGTCGGCTTGGGGATGTACACCAAAACGTTCTTGACCCCTTTGGTCCCCGAATCCACGACGAGGCGTTCCGAGAGGATCGGGGCGTCCTTCGCGCAGAAGTCGGGGCCTACGGGGGCCTTCCCCTGCTCGACGAGCGGCTTGGAGGCGGGGGGTTCGCCGCTGAACGTGATCTGCCCCTTCAAGGTCCCCCATCCACCGGGCTTGGCCTCCTCGGCGGTCGCGGCGGCGGAGGGAGCCGGAGAGGCGGCCGCGGGCGACGGCTCTGGCTTAGTTTCGGGGGCTGGAGGCGGAGTCGCGGCAGGCGCCGGGGTCATGGTCGGAGTGGGATTCGGGGCCGCGGCGGGGACCGTCGGGTCGGGCTGGACCGTGGCCTCGTCGCTCTCCCCCGACTTGCCGCCACACCCCGAGGCGAGGAGCAGGATACCGGCCAGGGCCATTCCCGCGGGCCTTCGGTTCCAAGACGATCTCATACGTTCGCTCCTTGATCCGTCGATCACGACGAAAGCTCGCTCGTCCCACCGAGAAGCGTCGGCCTTCGGGGAGACGAATCGCGTCGGATTCTCGGGGCGTGGACACGCCCTCGCATCAAACCGATCGCTAGTATGGTCGCGGCGACAGGGTACGTCGAGAGGGTCGGGGAGGTGGAGTCGTCGGCGGTCTCGATGATACCAAGGTCTCCGGTCGGCGCTCGTTCAGACCGTATCGAAGACCTCGAGGGCGCTCGAAATCTCGTGGAGCCGCGAGGTGAGATAGGACCGGATTTCTTCGCTTGTCTTGAGCTGGAGGACCTGATGGGCGAAGCGCTCCGCCTGGGCCGTCGTGACGGAGGCGAGCAAGGCCTTGATCGTGGGGACGAAGGCCGGGCTCATGCTGAACCTTCGGAGGCCCATGCCGAAGAGGGCGAGGACCGAACGGGGCTGGCCCGCCATCTCGCCGCAGAGCGTCACAGGGGTCCCCGTCCGTTGGCAGGCGTCGAGGACCATCTGGAGGACCTTGAAGATCGCCGGGCTCAGGGGCTCGCAGAGGTGGGCGACCTTCGGGTTGTCTCTGTCGGCCGCGACGAGATACTGGATCAGGTCGTTCGAGCCGATCGAGATGAAGTCGGTCTCTCGAAGGATCGCGTCGATGCAGACGGCGGCCGCCGGGACCTCGACCATCACGCCCGTCTTGACGTCCTCCCCGAACGGGACCCCTTCGCGTTTGAGATTCCGACGAGTCTCCTCGACGAGCTTGTTGACATATCGAAGCTCTTCGAGCGTTGTGATCATCGGGAAGAGCATGTTGACCTTGCCGTGCCGCCCTGCGCGAAGGATCGCGCGGATCTGACGCTCGAATAGGCGAGGATGCTCAAACGAGAGGCGGATCGAACGCCAGCCCATGAACGGGTTGGCCTCGCTCCTCCGTCCCAGGTAGGGGACCGTCTTGTCGCCGCCGAGATCGAGGGTCCGGATCGTGACCGTCCGGTTCGGAGAATCCTCGATGATTTGGCGGTAGTACTCGTACTGTTCTTCCTCGTCGGGGACGTCCTGGTGGGTGAGGAACAGGTACTCGGTCCGGAACAGGCCGACGCCCGTCGCGCCGACCTTCCGCGACGCCTGGGTGTCCGCGAGGTTGTTGATGTTCGCCAGGAGCTCGATCTGGGCGCCGTCGGCGCTCTTGGCCGGCTGGTCTCGGTTGAGGACAAGCCGGTCTTTGAGATTGAAGAACTCGCGCTGGAGCTTGCGGTAGGCCGAAGTCGTCTCGCTGTCGGGTCGGACGAGGACGAGGCCGTCCCGGCCATCGACGACCATCAAGTCGCCGGATCGAACGTCGCCCGTGATACCCAGGACGCCGGAGACGGCGGGGATCCCCCGGCTCCTCGAGAGGATGGCGGCGTGGCTCGTCCCGCCGCCGGTCTCGGTGACGATCCCCGCGATCGGCAGGTTACCGAGGCTCATCGCCTGGCTCGGCAGGATTTCATGCGCGACGAGGATCAGCGGGTCCTCGCCGTGCCCATTCCCCTGCTCGGCGGAATGCATGACCGGGGGATGGGGCGTCAGGTGTGAGCCGATGCGCAGGATGACGTCGCGGACGTCGGTCATCCGTTCGCGGAAATAGTCCTGTTCGACCCGAGCGAACGAGGCGGCGTATCCCTGGAGGAACAGTTGCAGCGCCGAGATCGCCGTGAGGTGCTGCGACGTGATGAGCGAATGTACCTTGGAGACCAAGGTCTGGTCGTTCACGATCTGGAGATGGCTTTTGAAGATGTCCGACTCGGCACTGCCGAGTTGCTGGGCAACCTTCATGATGATCCCTTCGAGCTCGGTCGACGAGAGGACGATCGCGCGGTCGAACCGAGCGATCTCCTCGGTGACGAGCGAGGGGTCATCGAGCAGCTGCGGCTCACTCGACCCGAAGACCGAGTCGACTCGGTAGGCAACGCCCACCACGACGCCGGGGCTGACTGCTATTCCCTTATGCATGGCACGCCCAGTCTAGCAAAATCGAGCCGACGAGCCAAAAACCGGGATCGAGAATTCAAAGGTCACGGCGGGGTTGGCCTATCAAGGCGAGGAGCCCCGACCGATTCGGGGATGCTCCTCCCGACCCCTTCGTTCTCGAAAGAACATCGAGAAAGAAAATCCAGAGCCGTCACTCAGGGGGGAAAGGTTGATGACCAATCGGTGGTGCCGGAGATCCAAATCGGGTTCACGATCCATGAGTCTCCCCGACTGCAAATTTCATACCCGACGCCGAGGAGATACGCAAGGGGCGTCGTGCACCGATTGGCTGAGCGTATCACGGACTGACTCAATTGTCGACGATCCTCAAATGGCTCTCGGCTCCAACTGTTCCATGTCGGGAGGCCGCCCGATGGCCCCGATGACTAGCAGGGCGATCGCGACCCCGGCGTAGCCCGCGGCCCAGTGATATGGGGTCTGGAAGGCTGTCGCCTCGGTGCGGCCTTCCTCGGCCACCAAGGCCATCGCGGCCGAAGGCGTGACGATCGGGCCCGAGGCGACCGGAGAGTGGATGATCCCGAACCAGGCGAACACGGCGGCGAGCAGCATGCTCGCGGCGGCCGGTCGGATCTTCCCATCGATCAGGTGGGCCAGCGTGGTCGCCCAGATCAGGCTCGTCAGGATGAAGCCGCCGGAGAGGATCGTCACGACCTGGACCCACTTCTGGACGGACGGCGGCAACGTCGCGAACGGGATCGAAGGCAAGAGTTGCTTGAGCGCGATCGACGCCAAGTAAGCCAGCGCCGGGACGCACGCAAGCGCGACGGCCGGGAAATGCCGCTTGACCGTGGCCTGGAACGACTGCGAAGTGATCTCGAGCCCGACGAAAATCAGGATCGGGAACACCGCCGCCTTGGGGAGCAGGTAGAAGATCCAGTCGAAGAAGCCGCCAACACCCGCCGCGCCGACGAAGAGCGCGGTCGCCAGGGTATAGGCCGATCGCGCGCCCATTGCTTTATATGCGGGATGCCCGATATAAGGGGTCGACTGGATGACGCCGCCGAAGAGCCCCCCGACAACCGTGGCGAAGCCTTCGACGGCGATGATCTGGCCGGTCGAGTATTCATCCCCGGCCGCCGAGGCACTTTCGGTGCAGTCGATCCCGCCGACGACCGTCGCGAGTGCCAGCGGGATCGCGACCGGCAGGTAGCCGACCGCCTCGCGCCAGAACTCGACCGCCCATGCGAGCCAGTCGTTGATCGGGACAGGGAGGACGACGCGCAAGGTCGCCGAGGGGCGGCCCCCTTCCGCCCCGAGCCCGGGGCCGAATCCAAGCCCCCCCATCACATAATAAATCACGCAGCCGACGATCACCGCCGCCAGAGCCCCGGGGAACCGGCCGGGGAGCTCCCAACGGGCCGTGAGCGTCGCCAGGATGATCGCCAGCGCCACCATGCCCGCGACCGGCTGGGCCGCGATGTCGATGAGCGGGAGGAAGCTGATAATGACCAGCGCGATCGCCGTCAGTGAACCGAGCAACCCGGCGCGGGGGACGACCCTCCGGATCCAGCCGCTGAACGGCGCGCATGCGAGCTTGAAGACACCCGAGGCGAAGATCATCGCGATCCCGAGATACCACGCGTGGCGTGCCGCCGAGGTCGGGTCGAGCCCCCGCTTGGTCGCCGCGAGAAAGGCCGGGCCGATGATCAGGAAGACGGTGCCGAAGGTACTGGGCGTGTCGAGGCCGAGCGGCATCGCCGTCACGTCCGACCGCCCGGTACGCCTGGCGAGGCGGATCCCCATCAGGGAGAAGATCAGGTCGCCGACCATCACCCCGACTGCCGTCCCCGGGATCATCCTCGTCAGGACGAATTCCGACGGGAGTCCGAAGGCGTGGACCAGGAGGCCCGCCATCAGGATCATGTCGCCGAGGTTGTCGAGCATCAGCCCGAAGAAGGCATTGATGTCGCCCCGGCCTGCCCAACTCGGGCGAGGACGGTTTGCCGCCAGGTCCGCCGACGATGTCACAGTCCGAGGCCTCCGGATGGTGAGGGTTTCTTCCGGGCCAGTGAGCCCGCCACGAATGCGAGCAGGCCGAAGACCGCATAGATCACGGCCATGCACGCGATCATATTCCCGAGGCCGACGCGGTCCGCCCCGAGGCCGATGACCAGGGGGGAGAGGCTTCCCCCGGCCCAACCGATCGTATTCATGAGCCCTGCGGCCGTCCCCCGGACCTCCGAGGGGACGACGTCGTAGATCGACGCGAAAATGTTCGCGTCGTAGACCCCTTTGCAGAGTCCGACGCCGATCAGTCCGGCGACGAAGAGCGAGATCGTATTGGCGCTCCCCGCCAGATACAGGAACGGCGCCCCGACCAGCAACGCCGCGCCCTGGACGCGCATCCGCCCGCCGGTCCGGCGCGCCGCGATGTCGGCGAGGATGCCGCCGCAGACCGCCCCCACCAAACTCGCCAGCGGGAAGAACGTGGAGGTCAACGACGACCAGCCGAGCCCCAGCTTGAACTTCTCGAAAATATACGCGGTCAACCACGTCAGGAACGCCGTGGCCACGAAGTTCGCCCCCGCGAAGACGGCGAGCAAGACCACGGCCGCCGGGACTCGGATGACCTGACGGACGTTCCCGATGAAGTCGGAGGAGCTCGACGGCACGAGGAATTCGTCGTCCGCCTCGGGGGGCTTCTCGTCGCTCTGCCCTCGCTTCGGCTCGACGATCCAGAACCCGAGCAACCCGGCGTAGAGGAAACCGATGATCCCGAGCAACCAGAACGGCGATTGCCAGCCCCAGATCTCGCCCATAACCCCCGCGAGCAGGCCGCCACCGGCTGTCCCGATATAAACACTTGTCTGGTGCAAGCTCATCGCCCGCGAACGCGTCCTCGGCCCGTGATAGTCCGCCAGGATCGACATCGAGGCCGGGAAGTAGAACGACTCCCCGAGACCCTCCGCCGCCCGATAGAACAGCAGTTGGCCGAAATTCCGAGCCAGCCCCGTCGCCGCGCAGACCAAGCTCCAGAACGCCAGGCCGGACACGACCAGGGTACGCCTCGAGACCTTGTCCACCACGAACCCGGCCAGTGGAGCGGAGCCCGCATACACCAGCATGAACGCCGAGCCGAGCAACCCGAGTTGACTCTTCGAAAGATTAAACTCCTTCGAAAGGAGCGGGAAGACCGAGGTCACCGCTTGCCGATCCGCGTAGTTGAAAAACCCGCAAAACCAAAGGAGAAGCACCACCCCCCAAGGAGATGTGACTCGGAACCGCGACCTGCCGTCGAGCTGGGAGTAAGACACTCGTGCGTTCCTGGACGTTGACCGGTATGGTGGCGCTACGTGCGGGAGAGAACGTCGCCAACGAAACTATCACATGGTCATCACGCAGGGCAATCTTGCGGTCGATCATCACGCGAGGTTGCCCGGGCATGGCAACGTCGAGGGACCAATTACGGTGGGAACGCTGAACCCGATTCGGTGCACTTGCAAATCAAATGCATTTCATTCAGGAATCCCAACAAGCAAAACAATTAAAAAAACGATTTTAAACAAGAGAATCATTTAAATATTATTTTAGTTTATATATAAAAACAAAATTCGCTTTCGGGGCTTCCACCTCGAAGAGAGATGCAACGAGCATTTGTCCTATTTGTCCTACGACCCGGCATCGGGCCCGGTGGGGACGGAACCATCCGCCGATGACCCAGATCGACGCGAACGAAATGAGAAACTCCTATCTTTTGATCTGTGAAAATCTGCGTCATCTGCGGATAAATCCGCATTTCTTGTCCGTGTCCATCCGAGGGCAAAGACGCCCGGTCGGAGACCTGAACCGCGCGTCGCGAGTCTTCCCCGTCGTCATTGCGCGGAGAGGCGGATGTGCCGGGCACGACTCTCGTCGTCGTCGCCGAGCCTGGGTGGGATCGTCGGAATCGGCTCGGGATGACCGAGTTGGCGGACCACCGAGGTGAGCGAGCCCGAGATGCCGTAGTCGTCGAGGTTGCGGTTGTACCTCGCCTCGATCCCCGCCGCGGAGAACCGGAGGAAGGTCACGTTCAGGATCACGTCGCGTTGATTCGACTCGCGCAGCATGGGGACGCCGACGAACTGGACCACGCTCAGCAGCCCGAGGGTGGTCATCGTGGCGGTCGCCTTCCCCACGTGCTCTCGGCCGAACCAGACGAGAGAGCCGACCGCGGCACCGAGGTAGACGAGCGGGAGGATCGGGAAAATCAATCCCGCATTGCCCGCGAAGATCAAGAACGAGAAGTAGAGCGAAGGGCCGACCCAGAGGATCGCCAGGAGGATCCCCCGCCAGGACTTGCGAAGCGCCAAAGACTCGCGGAACAAGCCCAGGATCGCGGGGATCAGGACCAGATGCGTCCCCCAGACGAGGAACAACGCATACTTCGAGCCGTTCCTGAGCAGGCCATCGACGAGCCCGCGCTGGGCGAACGAGAAGGTCGCCCGGTCCCACTCATGCTTCGCGCGGACGCGTTCGAGATACGTGCCGACCCCGCCGAGCACGGCGGCCGTCCCGAAGAACCAGCAGGCACACGCGACGGCGAGCAAACCGACGCAACCGAGTGCGACCTTCCACGAGGGCCGGCCCAGGGCCACGCAGCCGAGCCAGAGGGAAGAGCCGAAGACGAGGAGGTCGGGCCTGAGGATCATCCCCGCACCGAGCGTCGCCGTCGCCCCCAGGAGATCGGAAGTACGCCGACCTCGGACGAATCGGGCCCCGAACCAGCCGATTGTCGGCAAGATGGCGAACCAGACGAGGTAACTCGAGATCACTTCCCCATACCACCACAGGATCGCGTTTGCCGAGAGCGCGAACGCGGTCGCAGCCGCCAGTGACCTGGGGAGAAACAGCGAGCCGAGGAGGTAACTCGACACGGCGCCGACGACGGTCAGGCCGATACAAACAGCCGCATAGGAGTTCAGCGGATCGGGCCAGACGAGGTTCGCAAGCTTGCCCAGCAACACGAACCCGAGATTCCCCGGCATCGGCACATCATAAGATCGATCGAGTGCGAGCGAGTGGATATAAAGCGGGCCGTCCTTGCTCGTGTACGAGTGGTCGGAGATATAGGGCAGTCGGCTGACGACGACCCAGACGGTCAGCAAGGCGATCCAGAGCAAGTCCACCGGTCTCAGTGAAGGCAGCCCTGACTCGAGTTCGCTTCGTCTCGGCTGCGTCGGAAGTGCCGATCCCCGTCCGATCGACGCGACGGAATCCGGGCCCTCGGGCGGATGGGTGTCGTGCATTCCGTTGCTCCTCTACGGTGGCTCAATCACAGTGACGGTGTGCGGCCGGGGGATCCCGCTCCGAGTCGACGAACGGGCCGTTCATTCTTGGTCTCGACGGCCCCGACTCGAAAGGCGGGGGCCTCGAGGAGGTGAACCGAGGGGATTCACCGTGGCAAGCGAAGTCGCGGAAGGATCGTCGAGGACTCGACCCGACAGCTCCATGCGGCCAGGGTCGAGGTTTCCGAAGAAGTTTAGCCGTGGGCCGGGGACTCGGGCAAGTCAAGAATTCTTAACGGCCCGGCCCCGGCCATCGGGCCATCGGCGAGCTCAACCATCAGCGGGCCGGGTTACGTCCCACGCGGACGGGCCTCCGATCGGAGGGCGATGCCGACGAACGAGGAGCCTCGTGCTTGCCGATCCGTTTGCCGTTGAACGTCGCGAAGTCGACCTGGAAGGCTCGGCTCGCCGGGATCTCGGGGGGAGCGATCAGTCGGTCCCCCCGACCGCCCACGACCAGCTCCCCGGCGTCAATCGCCTCGGGCGAACCGATCTTGATGCCCGGCTCGGGACGGGACTTCGCACGACCAAGTCGGCGCAGGAATTCGTCGTTCCAGCGGACCGTGTTGTCCCGGAGCGTTATCGAGAGATACGTGCGTCCGCGATTCGCCTTCACGTTCGCGGAGTGCTCGACCTCGATGATCCCCCCGTGGGGCGAGTCCTCGATCACGTTCCCCTCGAACGTCCCGCCGAAATAGGGCACGTGCGACCATCCCCAGTGATAAGGGGACTCGCTCGCGCAGGCCTGGATTCGGAACGCCTCGCCTCCGAGCAGGGTGTTACCCCGGACGATGGTGCCGAAGTGGTTCCCGGCCAGGACCAGATTCGAGGCGCGGGCTCCGAGTCGAGAGTCGACCCGGTTTTTCTCCACGACCATCCCGACGAAACCCGAAGTGATCGAGATAACCCCGGTATCCTTGGGCAAAGGAGTCTCCAGCAGGTAGGTCGTTCGATCGATCGGGTGGGCGATCCGCCGATATTCGCCCGCGTGCGGACCGTCGAGGATGGAGACGAAGTCGCCGTCTCGAGGAGCCCCTTCGGGGAACCCCGGGATCCTCACGACGAGCCCGTCCGCCGAGATCGTCGAGGGGGTCCCCTCGAACCAGACGCGATACGACTCCGTGAGGATGACCTCGGGCGCGTTGGCCCAGGGGATCGTATCGCCGTCGAGGGGGCCGACGTTCTCGACTCGGTTCTCCTCGACTCGGATATTGGCCCCTCGGTTCGTGAGGATGAGGAACCGCCAGGCCTTCCCCGAAGGCCCCACAGGGTGGGCCCGGTTGCCGCGGACGACAAGGTCGTTGACGAAGTGCCCGCCGATCATCCCCTGCGTGGACGTCCCAGGGACCGTCCCTCGAAACTCGTTGTCCGAGATCTCGATCGGCCCGCCGAAGAACTCGATCACGCCTCCCTTGAACGTGTTCTTCGCGATCCGGACGCTGCTGGTATTCAGCAGCCTAAACATCCTCGGGGTATCTTCCCACCCGTCGGGCTTCGCGGCCGGCGGGGTCTCGATGTCGAGTCCCGTGAACACGAGCCCGAGCTTGATCTCGGAGTGCCCCACGTCGAAGTTGTCGGTCGTCCCCACAAGCGCAGGCCCATAGCTGACGTCGCCTCGCCAGCGGATCGGGCCCTGGAAGCGGACCTTGAAATCTCGGAGCGTGGTTTTCGCCGAATGGATCTTGATCGCCGTCGACCAGGGTTGGTCGTCCGCCGCCTGCTCGAAAAGCAAGGTCGCCCCCGGCTCGCCGACGAGGGTTATGGGCCCCTCCAGGATCAGGGGTCGTGTGAGCCGATAGGTCCCGGCCGCTAACGTGACCGTCCCATATCGGCTCGCCAGCTCGTTCAGATCATCTCCCGGACTGGCCTTGGTCGAGGTCGACGCGGGGGCCGGGAAACGTTTGAGCGGGTCGCAGGCCCCCCCGGCCACCTTGACGACCGTCATCGAACCGTCGTCGAAGACGATTCGAAGGGTCTGAGTCGTGTTCGATGAGTCGCGATACGGGGCGAAGAAGAAGTCCGCGCGGCTTCGATCCGAACCCTGCCGCCAGCCTTCGGCGGTGGCGTCGGGGAAGTTCGGCTGCTTGAATCGCCCGTCGAGGACGAATGCCACAACCCCCTGAATCGAGTCGGATATCACGGCCGCCGCGACCGCCTTGTCGGTCGGCAGCCCCGTGAGCTCGACGTGGACATCTCCCAGCTTGCTCCCCGGAGACCCATCCTGACCGAGCCAATGCGCCTGGATCGAGTTCGTTACGAACCTGGGCAATGCGAGGCGAGGCATCGCCGATGCTGGGTCGAAGCGCCCGGCCTCCACGCGTGCAACGTCGCCCCTCTCGTTCGCATACGACACGTGGATGCGTAACGCTTGTCCGGATATTGCGCGGTCGGGTTGGAAGTAGAGTTCCGCCTTCGAGCGGTCTTTCGGGTCGCGAACCAGCTCGGCGTTCGGATACGCCTTCAGGTTCGTCCCCGACTGCCAGCGAAGCTTCTGCGGCCCCTCGACCTCGACCCAACGGATCTCCACCGCCGGGTCGAGCCTCTCAAGAGCGATCCTCGCATCCTGGATCCCGTCCGGCCCGACACCGACCCCGGTCCCGACGCGGTCTTGCCCTTCCTGTCCGACCCACCTAGCGATCATCTCCGTCCCGGGCATGCGCAGGTTCGGGTCGGCCTTGCCCCCCTGGACGTGGAGCTCGACCTTACCACCTCCAGCATATTCGAGCGTGACGAAGAACCTTCGGCCTTGTTCATAGAAATACGGCTCGAAGTAGAGGTCGGCCGTCGAGGCTCCTTCGCGACGCGCGACCGCAATCGCCGCCGCGCCTGGAGCGGCCTTCCACAGCCAGACCCCTCCGCCATCCCCCGCGATCGTGACCTGGGCCAACTCCCGACCCGGCGCGAGCCCGACCAGCTCGATTCGCATATCCTGGTAGCCGCTGGGAGTCTGACCCTTCGACGTGCTGACGTAGTCGTGCCCGTCCTGCCCGATCCAGCGCCCCGAAGGTCCGGAGGCTGCGGCGAGGCTGAGTGCCAGAATCATCGTCCCTGATGCAACCGACATCGCGAGCTCCCTTCTCAATCGGTGCGAGACTCCCTTCCAAACCGGTCGTAGAACGACCAGCCGCGAGTCTTCGGATGATACCACAAGGGGCCGACCCCAGGGCGAATCCTCATCGTCGAGGCCTGGTGTCAAGACTCGCCAAGTGCGGGATCGGCCGGCTGGATTTGGATCCGCAAGGCCATGAGGCTAGAATCGGCAACGTCACGAGAGTCCGAGCCGATGAGGCCCAGTCCTATGCCGAACGAGATGACTGGTCGATTGTTCGATGACCCTGAGGACGAGGCCGAATCGGACGAGTCCGCGCCCCTGGCCGAGCGGATGAGGCCGAGGACCCTGGCGGAGTTCGTGGGCCAGAACCACCTGGTCGGCGAGGGGACGCTCTTGCGCCGGATCGACGGACGCGGTGGCGTTCTTCCGTCGCTGATCCTCTGGGGTCCTCCCGGCTCGGGCAAGACGACGCTCGCGCGGATCCTGGCGGGTCGGAGTGGGGCGGCATTCATCGCGCTCTCGGCGGTGTTTTCGGGCGTCCGCGAGGTCCGGGCCGCGATCGACGAGGCCAGGCAGAAGCGTCGGCGGGGTGGACGGGTCTTGCTTTTCATCGACGAGATCCACCGCTTCAACAAGGCCCAGCAAGACGCGCTGCTGCCCGCGGTTGAGGATGGCACGGTCACGCTCATCGGCGCGACGACGGAAAATCCCTCCTTCGAGGTCAACGCCGCCCTGCTCTCCCGCTCTCGTGTCCTCGTCCTCAAGCCACTGACTCCGATCGACGTCGCAACCCTCCTTCGGCGGGCCCTCGACGATCCCGACCGGGGATTGGCCCGACTCTCTCCCGAAGTCCCGGACGAAGAGCTCGAGCGCCTTGCGCAGGCCGCGGGGGGCGACGCTCGAGTTGCGTTGACGGCGCTCGAGTCGTCGGTGCGGGGGACCGAGCCGGACGGAGAGGGCCGACGCAGGGTCGAGCGCGAGGTCCTGGTCGAAGCGATCGGTCGGGCCCGATTCGCGTACGACAAGGGGGGCGAGGAGCACTACAACCTGATCTCGGCGATGATCAAGTCGCTCCGCAACTCCGACGTGAATGCCGCGCTCTACTGGTTGGCCCGATTGATCGAGGGGGGGGCGGATCCGATCTTCATCGCCCGGAGGCTCTGCATCCTGGCGTCCGAGGACATCGGCCTGGCCGATCCCCAGGCCATGGTCCAGGCCGCCTCCGCGGCCCAGATCGTCCAGCTCATCGGGCTGCCGGAGGGGCTCTATCCCCTCTCTCAGGCGACGATCTACCTGGCCAACGCCCCGAAGTCGAACGCGATCAAACGCGCCTACATGACCGCCGCCGAGGACGCCGCCGCCACCGCGAGGGAGCCCGTCCCCGCGCATTTGCGTAACGCCGTCACTCCCCTGATGAAGGCCGTCGGCTACGGCCAAGGATATCGCTATGTGCACGACGATCCGGCCGCTCGGGATGAGATGAGCTGCCTCCCCGACGAACTCCGAGGGCGCGAGTATTACACCCCCTGATCGAACGCCGGCGTCCCGTCCGACTCCCGGATCCGAACGGACGAGGGGTCGGAGAGCAAGCCCTCGAGCAGGTCGAGGTCGAGGGGCTTGACGAGGTGGCGGTCGAAGCCGGCTTCGATCGATCGCTGTCGGTCGTCCTCGCGGCCGTACCCCGTGATTGCCATGAGGAGGAGGTCGCGGAAGGCGGGATTGTCGCGGAGGTGACGGGCGACGGTAAAGCCGTCCATCCCCGGGAGACCGATGTCGAGCAGGACTACGTCGGGGAGGAAGCGGACCGCGGTTTCGAGCGCGTCCGGGCCATTGTAGGCGAGCCGGACCTCGTGGCCCCAGAGCTTGATGATCAGGGCAAGACTCTCCGCGGCATGCACGTTGTCGTCGATCACGAGGACGCGACGCGAGACACCCTCGGTCTTCACCGGCTCCGGCACGGGCTCCGGGTCGTCGTCTAGGTCTGTCAGGAGGATCGGGAGCCGCAGGCTGAACTCGCTCCCCTTACCCAGGCCGTCACTGCGACACGTCACGGTCCCTCCGTGCATCTGCACGAGGCTCCTGACGAGCGTCAGGCCGATGCCGAGCCCCCCTTGGGCGCGGTCGAGCGAACGATCGGCCTGGGCGAACAACTCGAAGACTTGCGCGAGCATCTCGGGGGCGATGCCAATCCCCCGGTCGACGACCCGGAGGAGGACCTCCTGGTCCTCCCGGGTCGCGATGAGCTGGACCGGAGCTCCAAACTCCGAGTATTTGGATGCGTTATTTAAGAGGTTGATGACGATCTGTTCTAAGCGAAGCGGGTCGGCATGGACTCGGATCGTCCCCTCGGGCAAGGTCATGGCCAGGTCTTGGGAGCTCGCCTGGAAGAGGGGCTTCGTGGTCTCGACCGCTCGCTGGATCACCGCCGCGAGGTTCACGGGTTCCTTGCGGAGCTGGATCTTGCCTCGCGTGATCCGGGAGACGTCGAGGAGGTCGTCGACCAGTCTCGCCATGCTGCGGACCTGGCGTTCGACCATGTCACGCATCCGCTGCAGGGTGCCGGGGTCGTCCCCACGGAGCCGCATGAGATGCGTGGCATTCAGGATCGGAGCCAGTGGATTGCGGAGCTCGTGTGCGAGCATGGCCAGGAACTCGTCCTTGCGGCGGTCGGCCTCGGCGAGCTCTTCGGCCGTCCGACGGAGTGCCTCCTCGAGCCTCCTGTGCTCGGTGACGTCGCGGAGCGAGATGAGGAGTGCCTGCTCGCCGTCCCATTCCGTCTCGACGACCCGGAGCTCGGCGACCCGCATCTCGCCGTCGCGCACGGGGATGTCGATCTCCGTCGTCTCGCCGGGCAGGATCGGGATCCCGAAGTTCACGCCGATCAGCATGTCGACGGGATAGCCCATGAGTCGCGTCGCGGCCGGGTTGACGAAGCAGATCGACCCGTCCGGCCGCACGACGATGAGCCCGTCGGCGTTCTTCTCGATAATGTTGCGAAACCGCGCCTCGCTGACCTCGAGGGCTCGACGGAGGGCGTCGGGTCCCAAGCCCGTAGCAGTGTTCGGGCGTTCCATGATTAAACCTGTATAGTCCGCTGGGCCGCCCGTTCCTTCAACTCGTTCGCCAAGATGGTCCCTAACTCCTGCTGACCATCGACTGGGACCCTATGGAAGTTCCCCGAGAGGATGCCGAAGACGCCCCGAAAGGGCATGCCGATGTGAAGGCCGTCCTCGGCGATGTCGAACTCGCGAATGTCCTTGTCATGCGACGACCCGCGCATCTTCACCACGGTGATCCCGCGATGCATCCGGCCGTTCACCTCGACGTAACGCAGGAGGATGATCGAGTCGGTAATCGTTGACACATGGGTTTCCGTAATTGATGTGCCTCCGAGCAATGACGACGTGGTCGCCGTGAAGAGGCCGGGGATTTCCTTGTGTTTGATGTACGAGGTCAGGCCGATCACGAACTCGCGGAAGCTCTTGATCGACGCCACTCGTTCGAGTGCCGAAAGGCTGTCGAAAGCGACACGGTCGGGCGAAAAGTCCTCGATCTCCCGCTTGATGCGGATCATGTGGTCCTCGAGGGCCGCCGACTCGGGATACTCGCAGACGACCTTGAGCCGCCCCTCCTCCTCGCTCTTCGCGAAGTCGACGCCCCACCCCTGGGCGTTGCGGAAGAGTTGTTCGCGACTCTCCTCGAAAGCAAAGAGGAGACAACGGTCGCCGGCCCGATCGCCCGCGGCGAGGAACTCGGTCGTGATCAGGGTCTTGCCCGTCCCCGTCGGGCCCGAGACGAGGATGACCGAATCCCGGAAGAATCCGCCCCCGCACATCGTGTCGAGGATTTCGTTGCCCGAGGAGACCCGGGCATCCGACGATTTCTGCTTGAGTTGGAGGGCGGAGAGCGGGATCACCACGATCCCTTCCCCCGAGACGATCGTGAACGGCCACTCGCCCTTCTGGTGGTTGGTCCCGCGGAACTTGAGAATCTCGACCGTCCGGCGTCTCACCTCCTGATCGAGGAAGTTCCGGAAGATGATCACGTTGTCGGCGACAAACTCTTCCACCCCATAGCGCGAGACCGGCCCATGATCCCGCGTCCGCTCGGCGGTGATCACCGAGGTCACCGATAAGGACTTCAAGGCCGCGGCGATCCGGAACAACTCGAGTCGGACGGTCGCCTGGTCGCCGAGTTGGGTGAAGATTCCGCCGAGGGAGTCGAGCGAGACGCGTTTCGCGTTAACCTTGCGGATCGCGTGCTCGATCCTCGCCAACAAGGCCCCCAGGTCGTAGTTTCCCACCTCGAAGACCCCCTCCCCCGGCTGGGGCGAGGCGTCGACGAAGGCCCAGGCCCCTTGCGACTCCCATTGGGCGATATCCCAGCCGAATCCTTGCATGTTGCGCCGGATTTCGGCGGGTGACTCTTCGAAAGTCACGAATACCCCGGACTCGCCCGCTCGAGCGATCCCCGCCGCGAGAAATTGGGCGGCGAATACGGTCTTGGCGCTCCCGGAGGTCCCCGAGACCAGGGTGGTCCGAGCTTCGGGGAGGCCGCCGTCAGCAATCAGGTCGAAACCATCGATCTCGGTTCGGAGCTTCGGAATCGACGGGTATCGTTGGGTCCCCCTCAAGTCTCACTCCCTTCTCTGGCTTCCGAGTCGAGGAAAGGCCGAAGGTCGAGGCCAAGCAAGACCCGCTCCGAGTCGGAAAGGTCTCCGATGATCCGGCGGATCGGCTGGGGCAACTCCTTGACCACCGTGGGCGTCGCGAGGATCTTCTCGTCCTCGGCGAGTTGCGGACGTTCCAGGACGTCGATCACATCGAGGTCGTAGAGGCCGCTCAGTTCCTCATCGCAGATCTTCTTCAGATTCGCGATCGCTCGGAGCGAACGCGTGGTCTGCCCGGTCACATAAAGTTTGATAAGGTACTTGCTCATTTCATGAGTTCCGTCGCAATGCGGGCCGTGACTCGGCACCCCGACTCGGCCTATGAAGTCGAGGAGGGTGTCGTCGAACGACACAGAAGCCGCAACTCGGCGCGAGGGCGGTTCTTCGGCGGCGGCCGTCGATCGGGCCGTACGACGAGCATGCCAAGCCACTGACGCACGCGGTCAAGTTCCGGACGGTTCCGTTAGGCGAAACCGACGTCCGTTGCGACGTTCCCACTAGGGAAGCCCGGCAAGGCTGTCCGAAGACGGTCAACGAAGACCATCCAGGGATCCAAGCATTCCCGACCGCCATCACGGGGTCGGGCCAGATTCAGCTTGATGCAATCATGGAACTCGGTACCTGCTCATCCCACGATACGATTCAGGGCAACGTCGAGAGAGGGATGAATGCAAATGCCAGGCCAGACCAGCTCGACTCCGTCCGCCAGGAATGATTGAGCTCTCCGAGACGCTGGCTCGAGGAATCGGACTCCCCGGGAGATTCGACGAAAACCCTGGATGGAAGAGCCTTTCGGGCCGTCCTAAGGTCGTCCTCCGTCAAAGGGGATTCGTCGGAAAGCCGTCCCAATATCGCCCGGAGTCGGAGGGCCTGCCGATGTTGGGGCGAGTTCGTTTCGATCGACCGACGGAGCAGGACGAGCAGTTCTTCGCGGGTCAACCATACGCCCCAAGCCTCCGCGGGCAGGTCGGAGATCCTGACCTTCTTCCGCCCGGAGACTTCTCGCCAGGGGCTGCTCCCACCCCAGGAGGCAAGCTCGACCGACTCGGCGTCCCAACTAAGCATTGGTGCCGACACAGATGTTACTGTTTTAAAATGTTCCTTTTCGGTGACGCTTCGTGACGCCTCTTTCCCGTCGACGGGAAGCCGGACGACGAGTCGGGTATCCCAGGGCATCAGGTCTGCCGAGGCAACCCAGCCGATCGGTCCACGATTGCCGACTCGGTAGAAAGCGGGCGTGGCGTCGAGCGGCCAAACGTCGTAGACGTCGACGAACATCCGGAATCGGAGGGTCTCGGCGGTCGGACCGCCGGGCCGAGTCGTCGCCGGCACGCCCTCGCGGAGCAGCAAGGCCCTCCGGACGATCGGCCCGGCGACAACCATGGGATGGTCCGACGAAGGGTACTCGGGACCTTCGACGGCCCGCTTGACGAGACGCGTCAGCGAGCTACGTACCGGCCTCGTGATCCGCTCACCGTGGCGGAAGAGGATCGCGAGGACGATCAGCGAGACCAAGCTGGGTAGGGGATACCGGATCCGGGGGAGCATCGAGGGGTGGTCCTGGGCCGTCAGGGGGTCGCCTTGCGTCGGGAGAGGAGGTCGGGGAGGACGGCAAGGCCGACCAGGCTCCCGACCAGGATGAGGAACAGTCCGGGCCAGCCGGAGGCCGGGACGACCATGCCCGGGATGAAGACGCTCGTCTCACCCGCCTGCCGGCTCGCTCGATACGAGATGCGGACCGGACGTAAGGTGCCGTCGGGAAGCTTTCGATCCGTCTTGTAAACCAGGGTGTAACTCGAACGGATTCGTTCCGCAATTTGCTCATAGACCGACCGGAGCTGGGCGGCCTCCTGGGCGGGGTAGTATTGCCCTCGAGTTTCGACCGCAAGGCGACGAAGGGCGTCGCTCTCGATCTCATCCTCGGTTCCGAGCCCGAGCGTGTGAACGGGAAGTCCCAGTCTTCGGGCCGCGACGATGACGGTGTCGATCTTCGCCGACTGGCTGAATGTATCCTCCCCGTCCGTGAGAGCCAGGACGGCCCGTCGGCCGGACTGGGTGGAGAGCATTTCGAGGGCCTCGGCGACGCCATCGTAATACCGTGTCGCCCCTTCCGGCGTCAGCGCATTGACGGACGACCGGACTTGCTCGGGGTCGTCCGTGAACGGACAGATCGTCCTCACCTCCGAGCCGAACGCCACGACGGCCACGCGCGAGCCCTTCGGCAGCCCTTGCATGAAGGTTCCGACAGCCTGTTTGAGGCTGCCGATCCGATTCTCCAACTCCATGCTCTTGCTTCGGTCGACCACCAGGACGACCGTCGTGGGATGGGCCTGCACCTCCCGAGGGGCCTGGAAGCCCGTGATGGTGACGGGCTGGTCATATTCGGTCACGCGGAAGTCGTCGCGCTTCGCGTCGAGGAGGTAAGAGCCGTCCGGCTTCTTGACCTCGAATTCGACCGAGATTTCGGGGAACTTCGCATCGCTGGCGCCTGTGACGGTCACCCGCGCCTCGTCCTGGGGCTCGGCTGGTGTGGCTCCTTTGGGCTCCCCCGCCGGCGGTGCAGGTGGGGGCGCCACATCGGCCGCCACCAGCTCAACCGGACGGGGGGCTCCGGGGAGCTTGAGGACTCGGTCGAGTTCGAACGCTAGGTTAGCCTTCCTCAGAAACAGGAGCGCAAGGCACGAGTTCGGCAGCGATCCCCACTGCTCCTCGGGCCAGCTTCCGTCGTCTCTCTGGCGACGGAGCAACTCTTTCGCGCCGGCCGAATACCAATCGAAGTCCCCGAGTAGTCGGAGCCCGAGGGCGACGCAGACCCTTTCGAGAGACCAGAGGTAGTACGTTTCCGACTGGGGCCCGATCTTACGAGCGTCTTCCGTGACGGCCGCGAGGGCGGCGGAGAAGGCGGGGTCGGCGGCAAGGAGGGCACCCCGCGCCCGCGCCGTCTGCCGTTCGGCGAGTTGGGGCCGGGCCGCGCCGATCGCCATCCCCATCAAGCCCGCACAAGTCATCGATCGAGTCCCGGACGCCCCCGGCACATAGCCCCAACGACCGTCCTCGTTCTGCGACTCCCGGAAGTGGCGGTCGATGGCCTCCAACGCATCATTAGGGTCGAACTCGTGCCGCCCCCCGGCCCACATCCCCAGGAGGGCGAACTGAGTGTTGGAATTGTCACCCGACTTCGCTCGTCGACGTCTCGACTCGGCCTTTTCTCGGTCGCTGGCCCGCTCTTCGTCATCCTCCCTCGGCTTGAGTGGGACCGTATAGGTCCACATCCCCCCCTGCTCTCCCCCGTCGAGGCGAGCGGCGAGCCGCCGGATCATCACGTCATTTTTCCCGCGGCTCTCGGGCTGGACCCGGGCCATGAACAGGATGGCGAGCGCCAGGTCGTAACTCTGGTTCGACCGCGGCGCCAGGGTGCGGATCACCTCGTCCGCCGAGGTGATGACCGGGTCGGAGCGTTCGACCCCGTTTTCCAGGAGGGCCAGCCCGGCGAGCGCCGTGATCCCGAGGTCATGGGTATGGTTGAAACTGTAGACCCAGTTCCCCTGCGGCTCGCGCTGGGATTTGACGTAGTCCAGGCCTCGAGAGATCGCCTGGTTGACCTCGGCGTCGGTGGGCCCTGCGTCGGCCCCCCGAGTCGGAGTCCACGCCCAGAGAAGGACCCAAACCAGCCCGAAGACGATCAAGGGTCGGCTCATCGTCCTACCTCCGGCTCTTTCGTTCGCGTCGGGAACAACCGGGTCGACGCCACTCCGAGGATCGCGCCCAGTCCTCCCCACAGCACCAACGGGAGCAGCGAACCCCAGAAGAAGCCCATTCCCAAACCGAGCGGAGCTTCGATGAGTTGACGCAAGGCGGTGACCGTCGCGGTCACGAACAGGCCGACACTTGCCGCCGCTAACCAAGGGAAGATGAGTTGCTTACTCGTCGACGACCGGCTCGCGACCAAAGACATGAGGGCGGCGAACCCTAACGCAAATATCGTCGCGATGGCGAAGAACTCGGATGGCGGCGTCATCCCCGCCGAGGTCGACGCATCGCCCTTCGACGCGAAGACCGCCGAGTTCAACCCTCCGATGACGACGACGAGTCGGAGACACATGGCCACGAGGCCGAACACGGCGACTCGGCGCGAGAACGATTGACCGGAGAGGAGATCGAAGAGGTCGAAGCTCTCGGACGTTGCGGCGGCGTCGATCGACGAAAATCCGCCAGCCGACGGCCTCTCCAGGCGGACTTCAACGCGTTTCGAGCCGCCGTTGCTCTCGACGGTGAGGAACCCGGGGCGTGGCAACGAAGAACCTTCCGGGATCGTCAGCTCGAGCGTGATCTCGGTCTGGTCGACCGTCGTGAACGGCGACGTTTGAGATCCGGGTATGATTCGGATCCAGCCTGCGCACTCCGGGTCGACGCGAATGGTCGACCGGAGCAGGCGGTAACCCGTGTTGGTCGCCTTGAACGACGCACGTGTCGACCCACCTCCGGGAACCGCGCGAACAACGATCGTTGCGGGGTGCACGTCGAGTTCGGGTTGGGCCGGCCGCGACGTGGGCAGGGTCGCCAGCCAGGCATCGAGCCGTTCGTCGGGCGAGCCGGGCCCATTCGGCGGAGGGGCGAAGGCAGCCTTCTGGATCGTCACGAAATACGCGGCAAGCCGGCCCGAGCTCAGTTCGTCCCGCAAACTCGCCCAACGCTGCGCCGAGATCGTCAGGAAGTCGTCCCACGTGCGGCAGGTCGCCCCGGAGGCAAGGACGAACGGCGTCGGGAGGGTTGAGGCCTTCGATGCTACTGTTGTCGTCGTCGTGGAGGGAATCGGTGGCGGCGGGTTGGGCTTCGACGGTGGGGCAACCGCCGAGGGTGAGATGGGCTCGGGTGAGACCGGATGAGACGGCCCGACGACCTTCAATTGGACGCTGCCCAGTTGGATGACATCCCCCAACTGGAGCGTCCGCGACTGACCCGGCAGGAGCCGTTGTCGGTTGACGAAGGTCCCCCCGGGGCTTTCGAGATCCTGGAGCGCGAGCCCTTGTTCCGAGCGGCGGAGACTCGCCTGGCGAGCCGCCATCTTCCTCGGACCGTCCCCTTCATGCCGGCCGAGATCGAGGCCGGGAGTGCCATTGAGCGCATTCCCAAGCACCATCTCCCCGGGCGCAAGCGCGTAGGTATGACCGGTGTCTCGACCACGGATGACTTCGAGCGACCAGGTGATCGATTTCATTTCAAAACCGAAGGGTCGAATGTTTCGTACCAGCGATCGACATCACCAACGGTAAGACGTTGATCACCGTCGCCGGAAGACGAGAAGCGTCTGGCCAAGCTCGATTCGATCGCCGTCGCTTAAAAGCTGGGAGTCGACGACGGCGCCGTTGACTCGAGTCTTGCCGCTCGGGGCATAGCTGCGGAGTCGAAACCCTTCGGGCGTCGCCTCGATCTCCGCGTGCCGCCGAGCGACCTCGCGGTCGCCGAAGAGGCCGATCTCCGCGCGTTCGTCGAGCCCGACCTTCGAGACCGGCTTTGTCAGGAGGAAACATTGCCCCTCCTGACGCCCTCTGAGGACCTGGACCCAGACGCGCCTCAGGGCCTGTTCCACCAGAGCGAGAAACAGGCCGAGCCCGGCGCCGAGGATCGCGATTCCCACCCCTTGGCTGACCGTGTAATGGTTGCCGAGAGCCACCCGGAGCCATTCGAAGAGATAGCCCCCGACCAGGCCGCCGAGCCCCCCCCCGATCACTCCGAAGATCATGCGCTGTCGTGAACGATCGGCCAGCCCCTGGCTGACGCCGATGCCGAGACCGAGCACCGCCCAGGACACCGCCCGGCCGACGAGCCCCCCCTTGAAGACGCCGATGACGACCTCGCCGAGAACCAGCCCGAGCGCACCGCCCAGGGCCCCGGCGACCATCCCCACCGTCGCGGCGCGACAAAACTTCGTCCACGCCCCACTGCGGAACGAGCCGTAACCGTTCAGGAAGAAGCCGATCGAGCCGCCGATGAAAAGGCCGGCGAACACGTCTCGGGCCCAGACCTCGGCCACGTGGACCAGTTCGACGTCGAGGTAAAGCCCGAAGACTCCGCCGAGCGCCCCGGCCACCGCGAGGTCATAGGCCTGCCTCAGGTTCGCCGAGCGCACGCGGACGGGCGGGGCGAGGGTCGCCGTTCGGCTCATGAAAGCTTCCGCAAGCTACGGCCTCCCTCGGAGATGACCCGGGCAATGTGGCCAAACGTCTTCACGAGCTCGCCCGCATGGGCGAAGATCGAGCCCGCCTCGGTGCTCGCGAGGCGTCGCAGGTAGTCGAGGTCGGCCTCGGCGATCCCGATCGCGACGACCTCGATCCCGTCTTGCTTGGCGAGTTGGGCCTGCTCCACAGCACTCTCGGGGGCGTCGGGGTAGCCGTCGGTGAGGATCACGATATAACGGGTACGGTCCGCCATGGCGAGCCGATCTCGGGCCAGGGCCAGCGCATCGGTCAGGTTCGTGCTGCTCTCCGGTTCGAGTCGACCGATCGCCGCCTGGACCTTGCGAGCGTTGTCGGTGGCCTCGGCCTGGAGGTTCACCTGGCTTGAAAACGAGATCAGGCCGACCTCCATCCTGGTGAAGTCGCAACGTTCCAGGAACTCGCGGGCGGCGGTCTGGGCCTCGACCAGGGGGAATCCGGCCATGCTCGCCGAGACGTCGATCATCAGATAGGCTCGGATCGGCAAAGCCTCGAGGACGATCTCGGGTGCTTCGGGCGGCCGTCCGAGCCAGGAAAGATCATCGGGGACGGGTTCGACCGACATCGACAGGATATGACCGGTGTCGCGTTGGGTGGCCTGCACATGGACGACGCCGTTGGCGTCGTACGACATCCCCAGGTCAATCGTCACCTCGGCATCCGTGGGTTGAATTCCCGAGAAGACATATTTACCGAGGATCGTGCAGTCGAGCGGATGCACGCTCTCTCCTTGAGTCAGGTAGACCTCGAGGGTCGAGTTGGCGCCTCCGTGCGTGGCGTGGAGGTAGCTTTTGGTGTTTTCGGCGGGGATCGGTAGGTTGCGCCTGATAACGATGTCGTTGACGTAGGCCGTCCCCTCGGGATTGACGGCGACGCTCCCGAGGCTGTGCGACATCACGTCCAGGACGCGGCGGGCCCCAACGAGGGTGAACCTGGGGGTTGCATCCTGCGACGACTGGCCCACGGCCATCGCCGCGTGCATCGCCGCGCCGAGGGCGACCACCTCGTCCACATTAACGCCTGTCCTGGGAGGATAGCCCGCCATCTGCGTCACGTAGGAGCGGACCATCGGCATCCGCGTGGAACCGCCGACCAGGAGCACCCCGGCGAGATCCTTCCAGCCGAGTTTCGCCTCCTCGAGCGCCTCCTCGGTCAAGCGACGAGTCCGGTCCATGAGCGGGAAAGTCAAGTTCTCGAAGTCCGACCGGCTCAGCTCGTAGCCCCGGCGTTCCGCCCCGATCTGGAGGGTGATCCTGGCCGATGTCCGGTCCGAGAGGGCCCACTTGGCCTGCTCACTGCGCACGAGGACTTCATTCAAAGCAACGGGGTCGTCGAGAGGGTCGATCCCGGCGTCGGACGCGAACTTCTCGGAGAGATAGGTGGCGATCCGGTCGTCCCAGTTCTTGCCGCCGAGGTCGTGGTCGCCGGCCGTACTGAGGACACCGACCTCGTCGGGCGTGATCCGGGCGATGGTGACGTCGAAGGTGCCCCCCCCGAGGTCGTAAATGAGGACCGTCTCGGTCACCCCCGACTTCTGGAGGCCGTAGGCGAGCGCCGCGGCGGTCGGCTCGTTGATGATCCCGAGCACCTCGAGCCCGGCCGCGTTCCCCGCCTCGATCGTGGCCTTGCGCTGGGCGTCGGCGAAATAGGCCGGAACTGTGATCACCGCGCGGTCGACGATCTCCCCGAGCTTGCTCTCCGCATCCTCCTTCAGCCTCTTCAGGATCAGTGCCGAGAGGTCCGAGGCGTTATAGTCGCGGTCATGGTAGCGAAGCTGATAGGTGGGACTCCCCATGTGGGGCTTGAAGAAACTGGCGATCTCGTCATTCCCCAGTCTGGCCCACTCCTTCGCCTCCTGCCCCACGGCCGGCGGGTCGGTCCCGAAGTAGATGACCGACGGCGTAATATTCTGCCCCTCGCGATTCGCGATGACCTCCGGCCGGCCATACGCGTTGCGGTAAGCGACCACGGAGTTGGTCGTTCCCAGGTCAATGCCGACAAATGTTCCCATGATCACCCGTCCATATAATTCCTCGGGCGCACGGACCGAAACGCAACTTCGTTCTTTAAAACGATTATTGAGAAACTCATTGTCTTGAAATTATTTTCAACCAGGGTCGCCTTATCCTTCTTTGAGAGGGTTTACTCAGCAGTTCACCCCACCGAGGTTTTGGACAGCCTTGTGATGGTCAAATTGGTTCCCCTTCCGATCTTGGAATTACTTCATCACGGATCCAAGTCACGACCTTTCGGCTCCAGCGAGTATCATTGTTGGAATCGTACTCGTGTATCAGTCGTGCAACGTCTTTCATAGGAAGCAACGGCAGAACGACGCTCGCTTCTACGGGCTCGTAGTGACGATCGACGCCGAGTCGCAATACGATGAATGCAACTCCGTCGAATCGCCAGACCTCAGGAATTCCGAGGGCCTCGTAGATCCCCAATCGGTCGAGGGAACTGCTGGTGATGTCGATTTCAATCGCGAGGTCGGGAGGCGGATCATTGTCGAGATGGATTTGACTCCGATCACGAATCCGAGCGGCATTTTCGAAGTAGTAGCACTGGTCGGGCTCGAGTCCTCGATCGACATCCTTACGCCGGAACGTCGTCGAGCCCTGCCCAATCCTCGGGATATCTAGCTCGTTGCAGACCAGGGCGATGATTTCTCCGATCAACGTCCGATACAGCTCATGGATCGGGGGAGGGGCCATTAATTCGAGGTCTCCTCGGTCGTAAGTGAGCCGAACCGGCCGATTCGCAACGATGTTGAGAAGCGCCTCGTATCCCTCCCACCCAACCTGGCGGAGGATGACACCAGATCTGATGGTGCGTGTCGGGGTAATGAGGGTGGTCAATATTGGGTCTCCCTTACCGGAGAAATCGACGCATGGATTCGAGTCTCGGCCGTCCTCGGCTCACGAAACATTGAGTAGCCGGAGGGCCGACGAGCGCTCGGCGACATCTTCGGCATTCATCACCGCCTCGGTCTCGAATTCCACCTCGATCGTGCCTCCGCCAGTGAGATCAGTGGCGGAGACGTTCAGGCGGCCGTCGCGGCTGATCGAGAACTTGACGCGGATCGGGCTCCGCGCGGGGAGGCTCGCGGGGAGGTTGAGGGTGGCGGTCCCGACATCCTGGCAGTCGAGAGGCTCGGGGCTGTCGCGTTCGCCGGCCATGACGCGGATGTCGACCCCGGACTGGTTGGCGGTGTCGGTTCCGAAGTCGGTGCTCTGCTCCATCGGAACCTCGCCGTTCCGAGGCAGGAGGTAGACCACAACCTCCTGGTTCTGGTCGTTGCGGGCGACGACGCCGAGGCTCTTGCTCAGGACGTTCACGATTCGAGTGTTGACCAGCTCGCGGACCGGACCGGTGAGCGTGAAGCCGAGCTGCCGTTCGAGGCGGTCGAGCGCCTCGGCGACCTGGGCCTCGGGGACCTCGTCGAGCCGGATCGGCCCCTCGTCGCCATCCGCCGCGGCACCCTCCGGGGCGAGGATTTCGCGGACGGAGACCTCGAGCGACTCCTTGAGGCCGAACAACGCCGCGCCCTTCGCAACGGCTTCGTCCGGGTCGAAGACCTCGGGCTCCTTGCCGAAGTCGGCGACGATCCGATCGTGGACTTGCGGCATCCTCGTGGCGCCACCGACCAGGATGATCTTCTCGAAGCTTTCGTAGCCCTTCGCGCGGGCATCGGCGAGCATCTCTCGGGTCAGCTCGATCGTGCGGTCGAGGAGATGCTTGGTGATCTCCTCGAACTTGGCGCGATCGAGCTCGACGCGGGCCTGCTGCCCGGCGTGAGTGACTCGGAAGGGGGCCTTGTCGCGCTGGGTCAGCGTCTTCTTGCCGCGCTCGGCCTGGAGGAAGAGGTCGTTGAGGACCTCGGCGTCGTCCATGGGGTCGGCGTCGACGCCGGTCTGCTCGCGGAACTGGTCGGCGAGGTACATGACGACGGCCTCATCCCAGAGCGTGCCGCCGAGGCGGTGGTCGCCGCCCGTGCAGATGACCCGGATCAGGCGGTCCTTGATCTCGATCATCGTGATGTCGAAGGTCCCGCCGCCGAGGTCGTACACGAGGACGGTCTGGTCCTCCTCCTGCTCCAGGCCATAGGCGATGGCGGCCGCGGTCGGCTCATTCAAGACCGCCCGGACGTTCAGGCCGGCGAGCCGTCCGGCGTTCGCGGTCGCTTCGCGCTCGGCCGTACCAAAGTATGCGGGGCACGTGATCACGACATCAGTGATAGGGCCCTCGCCGAGGGCGAGTTCGGCATCGCCGACGACCTTACGGAGGACGAACGACGAGATGTCCTCGGGCCCGTAGACCTGGCCTTCGTGGTCGAAGACGTAGTTCGGGTCGCCCATGTGCTGCTTGACGCGCGAGACGACCCGGTGCGGCTCGACCTTGGCCGACTCCTTGGCCGTGTTGCCGACGATGACGTTGTCGCCGTCGAACAGGACGACCGAGGGGGTGATCCGCTCGCTCTCCTGATTCGGCACGATCACCGGCTTGCCGTGCTCGTCGACGTAGGCGATCGCCGAGTACGTGGTCCCCAGATCGATCCCATAGACGCGCTTGAGACCTTCGCTCACGACTGGGACTCCCGGGTAGCAAGATGCCGATCGAATCGACGGTGGGCCGGATCCGGGACGAGGCACCCGGCCGACTCGCGTGGTAATTCGCCCCCGCCGTCGACTTATTTTCTCATTGTAATCGGCGCCGATCGCGATTGTCAGTCGCCGCGATCGACTCGCCCGAACTAAAGAATCTCACAAAGGTTGCGCCCGACCGACCTCGGATCCGTCGTCGAACCCTCCGTGAATCAAACGTGAACAGACCTCCGGCGTCGACCGAGAAGCCGCGAATCCGCCCGGACATTTCGTTTCGTCGCTCGTGTTCGAAACCCGGTCTTTCTTCAAAACCGGGTTTCTGACACGGACTCCGTCACCCGTTCACCCGGAAACCCGGGAAGATCGGGAAGCGAAAAGCCCCCAACCATTACTCAACTCGTCGCAGGCTTCTTATACGAATGGACGGAAACAATTTCGGGCCGGATGACCTTCTCCCCCGCCAGAAACCCTTTGCGGAGCCTCGCGGCAATCGCCTTGTTCGCCGCGGGGTCGTCGGTCGCGACCGTGGAAACCGCCCGTTGTCGCCGAGGGTCGAAGACCTCCCCCTCGTTTATGAACGGCTCGACCCCCTGCCGATAGAGGATGTCTTCGATCCCTTGCTGGAACCCCCGCATCAGGTCGAGCAATCGCCCGGCCCCCTCGTCGCCCCCTTGCCACGAGTCGACGATTTTCCCGATGTCGTCATGAAGTTGGATCAAGTCGACGAACACCGGACGGAGCACATTCAGGAGGAGGTCCTGCTTGTACTCTTGAAGCTCCGAATGAAGGCGATCGACGACCTTCTCGCGCGTCGTCTCGGCGCGAATCTCTCGCTCGAAGAGCGTCTGCAGATGATCCAGCTTTCGATGGAGCGACTCTCCAAGGGCAGAAACCAGGTCGACGGTCGGCGCCTCCCGCGTCGCTGGCACGGTCGGAATCGGCGCAACGTCGTGCGTCTCGTCCACGACGACGGTCTCGTCGGTCGCGATGGTTTCGTAGGCAGGCGCCGGGACGACGAACGCAACGTCGGGGACGACCTCCTCGACCGGTTCCGGCGCCACCGGGAGGACATACTCTTCATCGAGACTCAGATCGTCGGACATCGATGGATGAGGACGGCCTTCGCCGTCGCCCCTCAAAATTCGCGGCCTGATCCCAGATCAGTCGGTCAGTCCGTCTCTCGTCCCCTCGAGCCGACTCGCGATCATCGAATCCGCTGGCTCGACCCCACTTCGCAGCCGCGGTCCATCCGCTGCCATCAGAAACTCCCGAGGTCGACCGACGAGAAGAAGAGACGGTGCATGAGGCACTGGATCCCGGCGATGGCGAGCCAGGCCGAGACTCCCGCCCAGTGTAGCCCGTCCGTCTTCACGCGACAGCGGACATCCCACGCGATCGCGGAAATCATCACGACGACCCCGAGCCCGAGGGAAACTGCGAAAACCGTCGGAGCACTCACGCACCACCAATCCGGCGTCGCAGCCCACCGTAAACCATATCATATGAACGATTTTAAGATCCTTAGTGCGACAGGCGATCGACCCGTCCATCACTTGGTCCTGCACTTGTTAATACCGAATCATAAGCGAGCCGGGGCCCAATACGTCGAGCGTGCAAGATTGGGCTCGTCAGAGCACCTGTTGTTGTTCCAAAAGCCAGACGACCGGCCGATCGACGAGGAGCGGCGTCGGCAAGGGTTGGGGGAGGTCTTCGCGAGGCTGGGCCGCGTCTCCGAGGGCCGAGCAGGCGAAGAAGCGATGGTTCGGGAACGAGACCGCGACGTGCTCGAGGAACGCGGCGGCCCCCCAGTGGCGGAGAGCGGAATGGACCTCGTCATTGATCGCACGGTCGAGGGCGGGGCCGGGCGGGGTCGTGGAGAGGCCTCGGGCCCACTCATGGAGTTGGGTCCCCGGTGGGAGCAGGTGGCCCCACCGGTCGAGCTTGTTGAGGCAGATCGCCAGGGGGACCTTCACGGGGACGCGTTTGAAGAACGTGACGAGCTTCCGGATGTCGGTCAGGTAGTCGGCGGCGGGGACCCGGCTCTCCTTCTCGGTCAGGTGAAGCCGAGGGTCGTGCGCGACCTCGCGAATGCGAAGCGGATCGATGAGGAAGAGAAGCCCCTTGGCCTGACCGAGGTATCGGGCCTCGCTCCGGAGCAGGTCGAGGTTCATCTCCCAATCTTCGCCGGCCGTGTCGAAGAACGAGAGCAAGGCGGCGCGGCGTTTCTTTCCGGAACGTCTCGAAAGCCGATAGACGAGCGGTTGGAGGACGCCCCGATTGGTCTCGATGCTCGGCGTGGCCGAGTGGCTGTGGCGTGCGATCTCGCCGTTGCGTTCCTCGCCCACGCCGAACTGGCTGCCGCCGTAGGTCAGCTCGTGGTATTCCCGCTCGTAACGGTCGCGGACCTCGTCGGTCAGCGGGTCGAGGACGAATCCCATCTCGGGCCCGACCCGATGGTCGAGTTCATGGAGTAACACGGTGACATACGTCGTCTTCCCGACCGACTGCGGGCCGAAGATCGCGATGTGGCCGGGGTCGAGCGTGATCGCCGACTCGGGGAGATGGCTGTGGCAGCGAGGGCACAGGTGGAGGTCGGTCGGTCGGCTGCAGTTCGGGCAGTCGAGCGTCGCGGGGAGGATCATCCAGTCGAAGAACCGTCGCCACCCCCGACGTTCGTCGGTCCAGGGGTCGGTCCACCACGGGCTCCGGAGCGCCGAGCCTCCCATCATCCCTCGACGCCCGTTGAGCGCCCGGGAGAGGATGGGATCTTCGATCATCCTCGCGAAGTCGGTCTTACAATAATGGTCGTCGCAACGCATGTGCATCTCGCACGCGGCGAACCGTTCGAAGCAGAAGGGACAGCGGACCCGCCGCAGCGGGTCGAGACGGGTCATCAAGTCCAGCGGCATCACGCACCCGATCGAACGAGGGCCGGCGTCGCGGGGTCTCGGACGAGTCGAACGGGGGACATCAGCCCCTCGACTCCCCGGATTTGCCGGCCATCTCTCGATGTCATCGTCACCGACGAGCCCGAGGGATTCAACGCACGTGCCACCATTTCCGTCCCGATTCCGACGTCGTCCGATCGTCGGTGTGCGCCCCTTGTGCCGACGACCCGCATCGCTAAACTGGTCGGAGCCGAAGACCGAGCCAGTCGGTGCGTCGACACTTCGGACACGCTTTCCCCGATCCAAAGGAGCCTCGCGACGATGTCCCGAACCTGGCTGAAGCTCGCGGTAATGGTCGCCCCGCTCTCGTTGCCGAGCATCCTCAAGGCGGAGGAAGCATCGGCCTCGACGCTCGGGATCAAGGCCCCGGAGGGGGCGAAGGTTCTCTTCAATGGCGAGGATCTCAAGGGCTGGGTCAAGGCCGGCGACAAGTCGACGCCCGACTGGACCGTCGAGGATGGGCTCATGATCGTCAGCCCCCGCAAGGGCGCGATCATGACCGAGGCGGGCTTCGGCGACTTCCAGCTCCACATCGAGTTCAACATCCCCTACATGCCCAAGGCCAAGGGCCAGGCCAGGGGCAACAGCGGCGTCTACCTCGCCGGGATCTATGAGCTCCAGGTCCTCGACTCTTACGGGCTGACGCTCCAGAACAACGACTGTGGCGCGATCTACAAGCAGATCGTCCCTTCGGTCAACGCATGCAAGCCCCCCCTCCAGTGGCAGACCTACGACGTGACCTTCCACAAGGCTCGCGCCGAGGGCGACAAGGTCGTGAAGAAGGCCCGGGTCACGGTCGTTCAGAACGGGATCAAGATCATCGACGATGCCGAGATCGAGATGACTCCCGGCGGCGGGAGCAACAAGGTCGGCGAGGACGGCCCGCTCTTGCTCCAGGATCACGGCAACGAGGTCCTGTTCCGCAACATCTGGATCAAGCCCCTCGGCTGAGCCTGGCCCTCCCTCCTGCGAACCGAACACATCAGAGAAGGAAGACTTCAATGCTTACCGCCGAGGGATGCGCCTCGCGCCGGGAACGGCTCTGGAAGAGCCTGCCGGCCGCTTGCGACGTCTTGATCCTGGGCGATCCCCAGCATCTGATCTATTTCGCGAACTATGCCCAGTCACCCTTCGTCTTCCGATCGATGGATGCCGGAGCGATCCTCATCCTCGAGCCGGGCAAGGCGACGCTGGTCTCGGACAACCTGACCGGCCCGTTCACCGAGCACGCGGCCGTCGACGAGGTGATCGCGCCGACCTGGTACACGGGCAAGACGTCGGCCCCCCACCGGCAGGGGCTACGCGCCTCCGCGGCCGTCGAGTATCTCGCGAAAATCAAGGCGAAGCGGGCCGGCGTCGAGATGGCGAGCGTCCCCGCCGCGATCGTCGAGGGCCTACGCTCGGCAAATTCGAGTGTCGAGCTAATCGACCTCGACCCGGTGATCCGCCCGCTCAAGCGGGCGAAGGACCCCGATGAGGTCGCCGTCCTCAAGAAGTCGATGCGTGCAGGCGAGGCCGCCCAGGCCGCGGCGAGGGCGAAGGCCGTCCCGGGGATGAGCGAGCTGCAAATCTTCCAGCTCATCCAGGACTCGGCGATGGACGCCCTTCGGGAACAGGTGATCGTGTACGGCGACTTCGTCTCGGGCCCTCGTTGCGAGGTCGAGCGGGGCGGCCCCCCGAGCCAGCGGGTGATCGAGGAGGGCGACCTCCTGCTCCTGGATTTCTCCGTCATCGTGTTCGGCTACCGCGGGGACTTCACGAACACCTTCGCGGTCGGCGGCGGCCCAACGTCTCGCCAGAGCGCGATGTTCCAGGCGTGCGTCGAGGCCATGACCGCCGGCGAGGCGGTGCTCCGGCCCGGGGCGACCGGCCGGTCCGTCGACGAAGCCGTGCGTGGGCATTTCGCGAAGCTCGGCCTCGAGTCGGCCTTCCCGAGCCACAGCGGCCACGGGCTCGGCCTGGGACACCCCGAGCCCCCCTACTTCGTGCCCGAGAGCACCGACACCCTGGTGGTTGGCGACGTCGTCGCGATCGAGCCGGGCCTCTACATCGAAGGGGACGGCGGGATGCGCTTCGAGCGCAATTACCTGATCACGCCCGATGGGTTCGAATGCCTTTCCCATCACGAGATCCAGATCGCTCAGAAGTGAACAGACCTGTGCCGAAACCCGATTTCTTCTTGAAAATCGGGTTTCCTTGGGAGTCGGCGGCGATACCCCTGGATGGGGCGATCGGCCTCGACGATGTCAGAAACCCGGTCTTTAGGAAAAGACCGGGTTTCGGGACAGACGCTCAGGCCCCCGCGGCCTTCTTGAGGGCGTCCAGGGCGGGGTCATAGTTCGGCTCTTCGGCGATTTCCGGGACGATCTCGATGTACTGGATCGTGTCCTGCGGGTCGACCACGATGACCGCACGAGCGAGGAGGGGGATCGGCAGCCCCTTGATCAGGACCCCGTAGTTCTCGCCGAAGCTGTGGTTCGCGACGTCCGAGAGGTTCTTGAGATTCTCGATCTTGGCTTCGGTGCAGAATCGCTGCATCGCGAACGGCAGGTCGAGGCTGACGGTGTAGGCCGCGACCTTGTCGCCGAGCGCGATCAGCTCCTCGGCGAACTTGTGCGTCTGCTTGTTGCATACGGGCGTGTCGAGCGAGGGCACGACGTTGAACAGCCGCGCCTTGCCCGAAGTCTCGGCCAGCGAGACGGCGGCAAGCCCGGCCCCCACGCACGAGAACTCCGGCGCCTTGTCGCCCGCTTTGAGCTTGGGCCCGACCAGTTCGATGGGATTGCCCTTGAACGTCACTTCACCCTTGCGCGTCTCGGCCATGGTTGCTCTCTTCGTTCGGTGTTGGTCTCGTCGTCACCCGCGAGCCACCAACTTAGCCAGTCCTCCGTCGTGATCGCAAGCGGTCGAACGGGCAAATAGGTGTCCCACAAGGGGGCCATGCCGCACCTTGGGCCTGCCTGAAAAACTCGCCGCAGTCTACCGCGGCAACCCGATCGAGCCCGACACGACGGCTACGATTCGACGGATCGGCTCGGTATGATAAAAACTCGACGGACACCGAGACGAGAATTCGCGCCGAGCTGAGCCGATCATGATGACCTTGCGCAACGATCCCTATCAGTATGACGTCATCGTGGTCGGCGCGGGGCACGCCGGGATCGAAGCCGCCCTCGCGTCGGCGAGGATGGGCCGGCGTACGGCTTTGCTCACGATCAACTGCGATGCCGTCGGGCAGATGAGCTGCAACCCGGCGATCGGCGGCGTCGCGAAAGGGCAGATCGTCCGCGAGATCGACGCGCTCGGCGGCGAGATGGGGCGAATCACGGACGCCACCGCCCTCCAGTTTCGGCTCCTCAACCGGGGCAAGGGGCCGGCGATGCACAGCCCCCGCGCCCAGTGCGACAAGAAGGCGTACCAGGCGCTCGCGAAGCTGACCGTCGAACGCCAGGACAACCTCTCGCTACGCCAGGAGATGATCGAATCCCTGACCGAGGAGGGAGGGCGGATCGCCGGGTTGAGGTGTCGAGGCGGTGCCGAGTATCGCGCCCGGGCCGTCGTCGTCACCACGGGGACGTTCCTCCAGGCCCTCATGCACACGGGCGAATCCAGGACCGTTGGAGGCCGGGCGGGCGACCCCTCCGCTGAAGGACTGTCGGGGAGTCTCCGGAGCCTCGGCTTCGAGCTCCAGCGGTTCAAGACCGGCACGCCGCCTCGGCTCAATGGCCGGACGATCGACTTCTCCCGACTCGATCCCCAGCCCGGAGACTCCGAACCGGTCCCCTTCTCCTTCATGACCGACCGGATCCTGCAGGAACAGCTTCCCTGCCACATCACGGGGACGAACCCCGCCGTCCACGACCTGATCCGCGCCAACCTCCACCGTGCCCCAATGTACTCGGGCCAGATCCAGAGCACCGGCCCGCGATACTGCCCGTCGATCGAGGACAAGGTCGTCAGGTTCGCCGACCGCGAACATCATCAAATCTTCCTCGAGCCAGAAGGGCGACAGACTCTCGAGTACTACTGCAACGGGATCTCCACGAGCCTCCCCCGCGATGTCCAGGAGACGTTCATCGCCTCGATCGTCGGTCTCGAGAACGCCGAGATCATGCGGTACGGCTATGCCGTGGAATACGACTTCGCCCCACCGACGCAACTCCTCCCCTCGCTCGAGTCAAAAGGAGTTCAGGGCCTCTTCCTCGCCGGCCAGATCAACGGCACGACCGGTTACGAGGAAGCCGCCGCCCAGGGGCTCGTCGCCGGCGTCAACGCCGCACTCTCCGTCCGAGGCTCCGAACCCTTCATTATCGACCGGACCGAGGCCTACATCGGGGTGCTCATCGATGACCTCGTCACCCGAGGAGTCGACGAGCCGTATCGGATGTTCACGAGCCGGGCGGAGTACCGGCTCCTCCTCCGGGCCGACAACGCCGACCTCCGGCTTACCCCTCGAGGTCGGGAGGTAGGGATTGTTGACGATGTCCGTTGGTCTCGATTCGAAACGAGGAAGGATCGAATCGACGCGTTGCGGTCAACTCTCACGACGACTCGCAGCGGGGGGGACACGCTCTTCCAAATCCTCCGACGTCCTCCCACGACTTGGGATGAGCTCGTCCTCCGACATCCCCCGCTCGCGGATAGCCTCGACGACGCGGGAGTCATTGAACAGGTGACGATCGAGGCAAAATACGGAGGCTATATCGATCGTCAGGCCCTCCAGGTCGAGCGGTTCCGCCGGCTTGAGGACAAGGCTCTGCCGACGGACCTCGATTATTCCTCAATTCCTCAACTGCGGGCCGAGGCGCGGGAGAAGTTTCAAAAGATCCGACCGCAGTCGCTCGGACAGGCCGGTCGCATCAGCGGAGTGAACCCGGCCGATATCGCCACGCTCCTCGTCTTCCTCAAGCAAGGCAGGCCGCCCATCCCGGCTCAACGGTGAACATCCCCCGGTTACCCCATACGGAAAGCTCAACATTCCCATAAGGTATCACGTGTCGATTTTTTGCCTCGTAAGCCACAATTCCCCTTCGCTTCTCCCCCCCATCTTTTCGCAATGGACTCGCCGAACGAATTCATTTGGGGCCTTGGGACGTTTATTCACTCTTGACAAAACTCACCGACTACGGAAGAGTCTGACAATCATTCGGGTTGACAGGCTGGGAAGACACCCTATAATTGGCTGCGTTGGTAATCCTGGCAATTTCGCGAGAATCAGAAGAGTTTACCGACAAAGAACAGTTGAGGGGCTGGGCGGTCTTGCTTAGACTCACCTCGGTGGGGTGGGTTAGCATAGGGAGCGACCCTGGCAAGGAGGCGGAGGAGGAGCCGACGATGGCTCTGGGGAGGCCCAGGCTCGTCGGGAGAAGGAGCGACCGAGCCCTTGAGCTCGCAGAATGGGATGTAACCGACCATGAAGACCGTTTTCACAACGGGCGAAGCGGCGAAGATCTGCAAGGTCAGCCAGCAGACGATCATTCGCTGCTTCGACTCGGGCCAGCTCCGGGGTTTCCGTGTCCCCGGGTCTCGGTTTCGAAGGATCCCGCGGGAAGCGCTCTATCGCTTCATGAAAGAGAATAGTATCCCTACCGATGCGCTCGAGAGCGGTCGGCGGCGGGTCCTGATCGTGGACGATGACCAGGCGGTCGTCGATCTGATCTCCGACGTCCTGGCGAACGACGCTCGGTTCGAAACGAAGGTCGTGAACAACGGCTTCGGCGCGGGGATGCTCGCCAAGGAGTATCACCCCGACCTAATCATCCTCGACGTGATGCTGCCGGATATCAACGGGCAGGCCGTCTGCGAGTTAATCCGGCGTGATCCGACGATGTCCGACATCAAGATCATCTGCATCTCGGGGATGGTCGAAGAAGATAAGATCGACGAGCTCCGCCAGGCGGGCGCGGACGACTTTCTTCACAAGCCGCTCGACATCGATGAACTGATTCGCCGCGTCTGCCGACTCTTGGATATAGAGACCGGCCCGACCGATTGACGTTCCGGTTCACCCGTCAGGGATGGGGGGTGGCGTCAGTCGAGCCTCGAGCGATTCGAGACTCGGTACTTCACCGACGGGAAGGAGCCCGGATCGGTGCCTGTTCCCCAGCCTCAACGTGCTGCCCAGGAAGGCCTCCGCCGCAGGCTCGAGCGGTTGGACGGCTTGCCCCTGCGCCCGTCCACTGTACGCCACCTCCTGGCCTCGGTGACGGACGACCCGGTGAGTCCAGCCGACGACCGGTCCGACTCGCCCAAATTCCAGGCGATCGCCGAAATCGACCCGGGGTGGATGCTGGCACAGTCCCGTTGGGGGGCCTCCCTCGACCCACTGCGCCTGGTCGAGGAGCGACCCTGGTGGCCCGAGGCGTCGACAACGGCCTCGGAGGCGCTGGACCAACTCTGGAGACACTCCGTCGCCGTCGCCCAGGCGTCGCGTCGATTCGCCCGTGAAGTCGGCGACGACGACCCCAATCGAGTCGCGCGTGCCGGCCTGCTCCACTCGCTGGGACTCTGGGCCGTCGCGTCGCTCGAACCGGAGTGGTTGTCCCGATGGTTGGGAGAGACCGACCCCGCTCGTCGGCGAGCCTTCGAAAGCCGATCTCTCGGGGCCGAGTTGGGGACCATCGGCCGTACGCTTGCCGAGCGTTGGGGATGCGACCCGCTCGTGGATGACGCCGCCTGGCTCCACGCCGATCGCGCAGGAGGCCTCAATGAGCTCGCCTCCGACCCTCGGCGATTGGCGCTGGTCCAGACGGCCTACACCTGGTCGGCGCGAACGCCTTGGTCGCTCGGCTCGCTCGAGAATCGCGAACCGGCCGGGTCGGACCCTCGGCTCTGCCTCCTGATCGCCGAAGTCCAGGTCCGTTGCGCGTCCCCGTTCATCGAGCCGGACGCCTCGCGCCATGAAGAGCGACTCTCCCGGACGAACGCGCGGCTCCATCGCGAGTTGCTCCGACTCCGTTCGGAGCGGCTCACGAGCGACAGTTTGATCCGCGCGATGGCCGACTCCGATCCCTCTGAAGATCCGGCGAGTTGGGCGGAACGGGCGGGGCTGGCCTTGTGCGCGACGCCCGGAGTCGCCACGGCTCGGGTCGTCTGGAATGACCGCGAGCCTGCGGAAGCAGCCTCAAATGGGAAGCAAACATCCCCGAGCCGGGCTCCCGAACGGGTCGTGAAGCTGTCGTCTCACGGTCGACTCTGCGCCGAGGTCCACCTCTGGAAGGACACGGAACGTCCGTGGTCGACCGAGGCACTCGACGGAGTCCTCCCGGCCTGGCAGGCCTGGGCCGCCCTCGTGGCCGACCGAGCACGGCTCGATGGTCGCCTCGACATGGCCTTGGGGGTCGCTCGCCGGCGAGTCGCGGATGACGAGCCTCGCCTTCGCGAGTCGAAGCTCGAGGCCCTCGCCGAATTCGCCGCAGGCGCGGGCCATGAGCTGAACAATCCCCTGGCAGTGATCGTCGGTCGGGCCCAACTCCTCATCACCAAGGAAACCGATCCGGCCGACATCCGGTCGCTCCGCGCAATCCTCACCCAGGCCCAGAGGGCGCACCGGATCCTCCGCGACCTCATGTACGTGGCACGAACCCCCGAACCTCGGCCGCGGTTCTGCCAGCCCGACGAGGTCATGCGAGCCTGCTTACGTGATTACAAGTCGGATGCAGAAACACGAGGGGTTCGGCTCCTGAGCGACGACCTCGCGACCGGCCCCAGGGTCTGGGCCGACCCGGACGGCCTGCGACAGCTCGCCGACGTGCTCATCCGCAACGCCCTGGAGTCGACTCCGAAAGGGGGCACGGTCCAGGTCTCCACCTCGGGAGGATCCGAGGCGCTTCGATGGAAGGTCGAGGACAGTGGTCGAGGGATCACCGCGGCCGAAGGTCAGCGCCTGTTCGACCCATTCTATTGCGGCCGACAGGCGGGCCGAGGCCTGGGACTCGGCCTACCCCGCGCGGCCCGATTCGTCTCCCAGTCCGGGGGCGAGTTGCGCTGGCACTCCACCCCCGGCCAGGGGACGAGCTTCCACGTCCACCTACCCTTGAATCCGCCGCCGAAGCCTCCGACGACGGATCCGGAAATGAACCTCACGACGTCGAAACCCGAGCCCGGTTTGCCCAAAATCTAGGCAATCCCCGCCGCCGCGACGACCATCGTGTCGGCGATCGCATGGCAATCGACGCACAGATAGGTGACATTCAAAGGTTCGTCATAATTCCAATGGTGACGTTCGAGCCTGAGTCGCCGACGACACCAGGAACAGCATTTCGGCCGCGTGATGAGGCCGAGCTGCTCTCCGAGCGCCGCGGCGTATCGCGCCGATCGGGTGCGAATCCGACGCGGCCGGAGCGTATCCAGGCTGATTTCCAGGTGTCGGCGAAGGCGGGCGAACTTGGCGTGCTGGCGGTTCCGTCGGCCTTTTTTCATGACGAGTTACCCGTGATGAAAACGTGAAGCCACCTCGAGCCACGACGCGGGACGGCGGTTTCCACTCCATCGGCGGAGCCCCCCGAAAGGGATCATCCGACGGACTCCTGGTAACTTGCAGGTCACTCAATTTTACTGCAAAAGGTGGACCAAGGCATCATCGCCGGGAAAACGCAGAAAAAATGTGTCAATTGTGACGATTCTTTGGATTATTCCGACAACAGGGATATGACCGAGCGATCGGAGCGAATGATCCACACAACAACAGATCATTGGATTGAGACGCGATCACCGAGGTCATCCGCGCAACCCCTCCCCTCGCGAAAACCGCCATCGGCGATCCCCTCCGCAAGACAAGATCCAGACGAGAGATCGAGACACGGACCATGAATCCGAGGCTCGCGGTCCGAGCCGGTTTCAGGCGCGAATTCTCGTTCAATCGGTGAAGATGTGGGAGCTCACGCGACAAGGATCGCGTGCGATGGATTCACTCCTGAGTTCGCATCATCCGGCCGCGTATCGTTCGCTGAGTGCGGGAGTGGCACGTCGGGAACGGCGAGACCTCACATGGCCGAAGATGGCCATGTCAACGGTTCGACACATTCTCGAAAATGCGAACCGTTTGCCGTCATCGAAGATGGGATTGGGTCGATCCGCCGCTGGCCTCTGCGAGGCCAGCTCCTTTTCTGGACAGGTTTCGCGATCGATCAGACTCCCTGGAGCAGTCGAAGTCGGGAAGCCAAGGTCGATCTCGAAATCAAATTCAAGCCGTCCCGGGGTGTGGCCCGGCATACGGCGCATCGCACATCTGAGGCGAGCTTGGGAGCGGAAACAGGTCCGAGCTCTGCGACGCCTCGTCCGGCGATGTCCAGGAAGATGAGGTCAGGCGCAAGGCGTCCATTCCGACGCATCCGGGCCGCTGGAGCCGCCGAGAGCTGGGAACCCGCTTTTCTCCCACGCGAGTAGCGACCGCTTCAGCCCTCGAGGAACTTCTCGCGGGCGAGCAGTGCGGCGCCTGAGACGCCGGAGTCGTCCCCGAGTTTGGCCCTCACGATCTGGATCTTGTGATCCGGATCCGAGAGGCATTGCTGTCGGGCCGAGGTCCGGATGAGGTCGACGAACGGGTCGCCGAGGGCCTCCGTCACGCCGCCGCCGATGATGATCATCTCGGGGCCGAAGACGTTCATGAGGCCGCCGAGACCGAGGCCGAGGAAGTGGGCCGCGCGGTGGACTTCTTCCAGAGCAACCGGGTCGGAGGCGGCGACGGCGGCGGCGAGCTCGCCGCTCTTGAGACGGCCGGATTTCTTGGCGAGCTTCTCGCCGAGGATGGTGGGAACACCCTTGCGGACCGACTTGGAGATTCGCCGTGCGATCGCGGTCTTGCTTGCCAACGCCTCCATGCAGCCCCGGGCCCCACAGCCGCATTTCGGGCCGCCGGCCTTCAAGACGATGTGGCCGATTTCACCGGCGTTCCCGGTAGCTCCGGGGACGACCTTGCCGTCGACGATCAGGCAGCCGCCGATGCCGGTGCCGACGAACGCGGCGATGAGGTTCTGGTATCCCTGTCCCGCGCCCAGGCGGAATTCGCCGTAGCCGCCGACGCGGACATCGTTCTGGACCAGAACGGGGCGACCGAGCTCGGCCGCAAGCTTCGGGCCGAGCGGGAAGTTGCGGATGTTGAGGTTCGAGCTGAAGAGGATGACGCCCGTCGAAGGGTCCAGAGGTCCCGGCGAGCCGACTCCGGCCGCGGCGATGTCCTCGCGAGTCAGACGGGCGTCCTTCAGGGCGTCGTCGACGCATTCGACGATCGTCCTCAGGATGGCGTCCGCGCCTTCTTTGGCTGGGGTCGTACGCTTCCCTCGGCCGAGGATCCGATGATCCGCGCCGACGATGCCCGCCAAAACCTTCGTACCACCGAGGTCGATACCGACCACGGGGGGACCGGCCCCGTGCACTGCCATGCCTTGCCGCTCCCAAGGAAACGAATCGCCGACGCCGACATGGCCTCGCCTATCCCTTGATGCTCGGAGATCTTACCCGATCGAGCGGCACCGGGGGAATCGAGCTCCCGCGATTTTACCGCTTCGCCCGAGAATCCCTGATCACGTTTTTTAGCTCGACCCGCAGCTCCCCGCCGAGGGCCGCCCGATCGAGCTGCATCGAGCCGGTCGCTGCCCCCGCGTCGCCCAGATCCTCCGACCATCGGGCCAGTCGTTCGGGTTCGTTGATGCCGCAGTCGAACAGCCATTTCGCCAGGCGAGAGACCTGGAAGAGGTCGAACTCGTCGAGCCGGTGGATCAGCCAGGCTGCGAATGCATAGCGATCGCCGACGTCGAGCTCGCCCATTGGCAAAAAACCCCTCCAGGAGTCGATCTGGTTCCAGCAAGCCCCCGTCTCACGCCCCGGCCCATGGAATTCCGAGAGCGCTTCCAGGCAGCGCCAGCGAAGCAGGCCGCGTGCCGAGAGCGGCGAGTCGGAGGCGGCTCCTCCGCCGGTACTCGACGATGTTGGCTTTCCTCCCCGCGTTGGCCGCAGCCACGCGTCGAGAATCGGCAAGACGGCCTTCGGCAGCGGCCGGATCGGGGCCAGTCGGCAGAAGGCGTCACGCAGATCATCGCGGGCGTCGGTCTGCTCCCTCCAACGCCACCAGGAGAGTGGCGGGAGTGATCGGAGGGACGCTGCCTGGGACGAGATCGCGGCCGAGAGCGTCGCGCCGTCGCAGCCGTTCAGCGCAAACTCGAAGAACCTCGCGGTGTGGACGCCTTTATCAAGTCGCTCGTCCCATCGTTGAACCGCGGCGAGGCGCTCCGGTGTTGTCCCACCTTGAAGTTCTCGCCGAATATCCGCGGCCAAGATCCTCCACGCCGAGTCGTGCCTCAGGAGTGCCTGCCGCAGCACCCAGGGGTCGAATCCTTCCCCCTCATGGCGAGTCGTCTCGGCAAGGATCTCGGAGGCAAGCCCATGGGGTGCGAATCGACCGTCGGCGCGATCCTCGAGACCGAGGCGACCGAGTATCTGTGTCAGTCGATCGATCCAGGCGCGAGGGTCCGCCCTGTGCATGGAGATCGCGTCGCTCAAGGCCCGGGCGATCCCGAGCAAACCCGGCGCACCTGGGCGAAACGCGCCCGGCCAGGCGTCCCGGCAGGTATCCAGGGCGAGATGGAAAGTGTCGTCCCGGTCGTCATCCACCCGCCCGAGGATCTGGCGGAGCAGGGTCCCTCGCTCTTCAGGGGGGATGTCGGGGAGCTTGACCTTCAGGAGCGCCCGGGCATCTCCCGAGCGAAGTGCCCGTGCGAACCGCTCGCACCCGGCGAGCCGCTCCGCGTGCTCGGCCGTCAACTCGCCCCGGGAGAGGGCGCCGTCGAGCCAGGGTTTCATCCCGAGGCTGCGATATTCTTTCGTGAACATCCGCTTGATCAGCCCCAGGCCCGAGGGCATGCGATCGAGGTAGGCGCCGGGCCAGGTCGGGTCGTGCGGTCGGCCGGCCTCGGGGAGGGTCAGCAGGACATTCTCGACCCCCCAACGGAAGGCCTCGCGAAGCGCCTCGTCGTCTCGCGACACTCCAAGCACGACCGTGGCCCAGTTTGCGGCGAGCGAGTTCGGGACGAGGCGGTGGAGGGTCCGCCAAATTTCCTCATTCGAGGCGTCGGCCAGGGTCCTTCTGAGATAGCCACCGGCCCAGTCTCGGGCGTCCTCGCGTCGCAACGCCCAGCGAAGGAACGCGGAGACGGCCGGGATGTCGGCGCCCTCGAGGGCTTTGCCGAGCGGTTCCGCGAGACGATCGACGGCAAGGTCACGGGCGGCGACCTCCGCGGCGAGGGCGTCGAGCACCGCGGGCAGTGCCCCGCTCAGCGCGATGGACCTGACCACGATCCCCGCAAAGGCCCGACCGTCCCGACGCTCGATCGCGTCGGCGATCGCGCCCGGGACTTCCAACGGCAGGAGAGACGCCTCGTCGAGCGTTTCCCCCGCCTTGAACCAGGCCAGGGTCGACCGAGCGGTCGGTTCGTCGAGCGAACCGAGCAGGGCTCGGACGAATCCTGGGCGGGCTTCAGGGTGGGCGGCCCGAAGCGAGGCCGAGAGCAAGCGCGTCCGATCCGCCTCGTTGCCGATGCGAACCCAATTGGCCAGGGCCACTCCCCAGCGCCGGGGAATCCCCTCACCTCGCCACGCGACCGGCAACGCGACATGGGCCACCAAGGCCGCCCAGGCCTCGACCCCCTCACATGCCACGCCACCCCACCACTCCGGCCCCCTCGCCTCGACGAGCTCGCCGACCAGCCCGGACAAGGCTCCCCAATGGATGACCTCGGAGAGCCCCGTCCAAAGCGGAGGAGACGTCGGGATCGTCACGGGTTGGCGGACCGAGCCGTCGAATGCGTAAAGCGTGTCCAGCCAATCATCGCCCCAGTAGACCTCCGGCGCCGATTTCGAGGCCCCGACCCTGGCACGCCGATCGGTCGCTCTCCAGGCCTCGCGGTCGACGCCCGAACCCCGAACGAGCCAGCCGGCCAGGATCGAGGCCCAGCGTGCGGTCGGGTTCGCGGGCTCGACAGTGCCCCCCGAGGCGAGGTCGGCGACGATCCCCAGGGAGAGGAGCGCCATCCGATTTGGCCGAGCCGCGGGGATCGTCCCCTGGATCCGATATCCGGGGAGTTCTTCGGGTCGGTCGTGATAGGTCGAGAAGGTGACCGCCTTCCGCCAGGGGGGCGGTAGTGCGAGGGTCAAAAGCGCGATGCGATCGGCAAGGCTTTCGGGGGCGTCGATCAGAAAGAGCGTGCGGTTGTCTCTCACCGCCCGAGCTAGCGCCGAGAGGAGAGCGGCGAGGCCCTCGACACCCCAGCCTCGTGCCAGGCTCGAGGCCGTCTCGAAGTTGGGAGGCCCGCTCAATTGGTCGTTGCAGAGCTCCAGCGGCTCGGGAGGCTGCCCTCGGCTCGGGACCGGGTCGGACGTCGTCCAGAAGGCCTGCCCGAACAACCCGGCCGGCCAACCCTCGATCGCATCGAGCTCGCCTTCCTCGAGTCTCAAGCCGTGGGCGAACTGCCCCCCGGGGCGACCCCAGAGTCCACGCTCGGTCTCGTACTCGTGGCTCCTGGGGACGAGCGAGGCAACCTCCGCCATGCCGTCCTCGCCTCGCCGATACCGCAAGGTAGGAGGCGCCATCACCCGGCTCCCGCCCACGAAGGCGCGTAGGCCCAGGTGGCGGAAGTCGCCGGAGATCGGGTATCCCGGGCTGAGGCGTTTGATCTGGAAGCCGTTGCTGGCTCCCAGGCCGTAGCCGATCGGGCACTGGGTGTAATAGATCTGCTTCATGGGGGGCCGGGCCTCAACCCTTCGGCCTCGTCGCCGATCCCGGTCGACTCGGACCACTCTCGGAGATCAAGTCACTCGGGGCCAGGGCTTCGCAATCGAATCAATAATCAAACAAACGATAAGGGACCAGGGCCATCCCCTCGATCGTGCGTGTCGGGTCGTCCCAATCCGGAGAGCCACGGAGCCGGAGTAGCTCCGCCAGGCTCGCCCCGAGACGGGCGTCGAGGGCGGCCCTATAGAGCTCGTCGGATCGCAGCAGGTCGGTCTGCGTCCTCCGGAATAGACTATCGGCCCGGGCCGGCGGGAACTCCCGACGCTGGCGGAGGTGGTCGGCGAAAGTCCCCGCCCCTCGGTCGGCCGCCAGAAAACCCGACTCCCCGGTCATGGCAGCATTGCCGATCCGCAGGAGGTCGCCGATCTCCCGTGCCGTCCCTTGCGTCGCCTGCTGGAGCTGACTCAGCTCCCCGATCAACGATCCGAGCTCGTCGCGGGACATGAGGATCTCGACCGACACCTGGGGTTTCTCGCCGACCGTCTCCGCGATCCATCCTTTGCGGACCGACGGTGCCTTCCTGCCGTTGAATCGTGGGTCGGGCCTCGACGTCTCGGCGGACTCGCCCCGGTGCAGGTCGACGAGGACGGGCGCGACCCGGTCGAGCGTCAAGCCCTGGCTGTTGACGTAATCCGAGAGCCTCCCCTCGGCCTCTGCCGACGCCAGCGCGGCGAGGCCTCGGGCGCGCTCGATCCGATCGTCGATGATCACCTGGAGCAGCGGGACGAGCTGACCCGCGTCCTTCAAGGTCGAGAACACCGGGGCGACTCGCTCCTTGAAACCGCTCCGCTTGTCGAGCGGCAGGAACGAGCCGCCGGAGAGTTCCTTCCATTGCGACCGATAGCGAGCCTGTTCATCTCTCGAGAGGGCGCCCGACCGGTCGAGCGTGATCGCAGCGATGGTGATCCCCGCCTCCTTCGCGCGAGTGGCGAGCGCCCGGGCATGCTCGAGGTCTCGGTCATGGTCCGGTGCGTCACCGAGGAGGACGAGAAGCTTCGTGGCCAATTCGCCCGGCCGGCCGGTGGACCAGTCCAGGTGCGACGTCCCGCCACGCTCGCCCGAGGCCGAGGGCAAGACTGCATCGATTCCGTCATAGACCGACTCTTCGATCGACCCGTCGCCTTTCTTGGCCACCGAGAGGGTCGCGAGCGCCGCGAGGAACCGCGAGGGCTCGGTGAAATGCGTGACGATCCTACGTGTGAACCCGAAGGCCGGGGACTTGTCCCGATACTCGACAAGGCCAAGTCGCAAGGTGACATCGCGATGTCTCGTCGACGCGTCGGTGACGAGTTGCTCGGCGAGCCGTCGAGCCGAGTCGATCGTGTCCTGCATGGACGCTGTCGTGTCGATCGCGAACGCGACTTCGACTCGGCGCAGGAGCGGCAGGAGATCCGCGGTCGGGGCAGCCGGGAGCCTCCGGGGCGCCTGGTCTCGGACCAGGCTCGCCACCTCGAAGACCGTACGGGCCGGGCCGCTCGAGGGCTGGACTTCTCGGGAGCGGAGGATCGGCATCCCCAGGCTTGAGGAGGCCGACGCCGACGCCCCCTCCTCGCCTTCGGTAGGGCAGCCTGCCGGATGTCTCGAGCACGTGCGACCGCCGAGAGAATCGATGAGGCAAGGTTCTTCCGCAAAAACCACGATCGGCGGCCGACCCTCCCTCGGGGTCGGCCTGGCCATCAAGCGAGTATCCCACTCCAGGACGGAATCCCGAGGGATCCAACCCTGGGGAGGACCTCCCCTGGGGCCGATCCGGACCGTCGTCGGGGTATCCGGGGAAGACTCGCCGTAGACAAACCGGATGGCGAAATAGTCGAGCGGAGGACCGACCGCCGATCCGCCGACAGGCTCGTCGCGACAGACGACGTCCAGGTCCTTGACCAGGACCTTTCGCCGGAGCCCATCCGGGGTCCTCAGGATCCCGTCATTCTCGACCGGTCTCCTTGAAGGTTCGGGCGCGTCGACGGGGGCCGCAACCCAAGGTTCCGAGACGGGAGACGCGACCGAGGCCACGTCCGGCTGGGCTGAAGTCACGCTCGAGGACCTCAACCAATGACGAACCTCCACCACGCCGCCGATCAGCAGGACGGCCAGGTAGAACACTGGCATGCGATAGAGCGGGGGCATCAAGGTTTCTGATTTCGAAAGGACGTCTCGATCGAGGCGATGACCATTCCCATATGGTACGCTGGCCAGGATGTTGCGGGCAACCGAAGGACGCACCGACTCGACCGAGGGTCGCGAAGGCGAACGGCCTCGGTCCGCCCGGTCCTCGGATCCTCGATCGAAGACTTCCGGGATTCTCACCATGTCGCGTGGTCGGATGGCGCTGATCGTCGGGTTGGGCTGCACGCTGGCGGGACTCTCCCGAGGGGCGCAAGGGGCCGACAAGGTCCGCTTGATCGGCTGGGAAGGGGTCGCGACGTTGGGCTCCCAGCGAGGATATGGTCAGGACTACTTCGACCTGCTGGCGCACGTCGTCTGGCAACGCAATGTCACCGGACGATTCGCCGTCCGTGTCAAGGCTCCAGGGGGTTCGACCGATAACCAGCCGTTGTCGGCCAATCAAGTCGGAAGCCGCGAGATCCTCGCGCTCGTGAAGGCCTCGAGCGTCCAGAACCTCCCGCCGGCCAACGTCACAGTGTCCGTCTGCGTGATCGACGCCGACTCGAACGCCGAGGTGAGCAACACGCTCGTCGCGACGATCGACGACTTTCCGCGCCCGCAACCGGGGGGACCGGGGATCGATCGGGGCCCGTTCGGATGGGGATCTCCACTCTCAGGACCTCCGGGCGGCGCGCGATTATTGCCTCGACCGGGTCCCGACGACTTCCGCTATGCCCGCGTCCCGACAACAGCCGGGGTGCCCGGTTTCTTCATTGCGAGCACCGAAGCGAGTAACGCCCAGGTTGTCCTCCGTCTCCCCGACTATGACCCGAGGGCCGGCCGTTCCGACGAGTTCAGCCTCGAGGAGCCCGCGCAGCCGGGCCTTGGACTCTCGCCGAGGAAGGCCCAGTCTTACCTTGAAGCGTTGAGTCGCGCCGACCGCGCCGGGATCGTCTATCGACTGCCGACCCGAGACGAATGGTTGCGGGCGGCACGGGCGGGCCGGGCCTCGAACTTCTGGTGGGGGGAAGCCCCGAGCAATCCCGCCGGGGCGAACTTCCTCGGCCCTGAGCCGGGCCTTGAGGGAGAGTCGACGGCATCGACTCTCGCAACGTCTCGCCCGGGCTTCCGGGCCAATCCCTGGGGTCTCGCCCATACCTTCGGCAACGTCGCCGAGTGGGCCGTCGGGCCTGGAGGGGGATTCCTTCGACTGGGAGGTCACTTCCGCACCGAGCCGGCCTCTCCACTGCCCGAGGATTCCGTCGCCGAGGCTGACGAGACGGGACCTGATCCCTACGTGGGCGTGCGCCCCGCGTTCACCCTGGAAGCCATAGCCGGCACGGAGATCCTCCGCCGGGCCCTGCGGAGCGAAGTGCGATTCGGCACGATCGACGTGGCCTTCGACCCCGATCGGGCCACCGCGACTCTGACTGGAACCGCCTCCGACCCCGCCTTGCGACGGGCGGCAGGCCGACGACTCGGGCCCTACTGGTTCCTCGCGGCCGTGGAAGATCGCATCGTCTCGCCGACCGTCGCACCGGGTCATCTCGCCCAGTTGGGCGGGATCGTCGGGCCCGTGCGACGCTCAAGCTCGCTGGGCCGGAAGATCTCACGGATCCCGGTCGAGGTCCGCTGGGCCAACCCTTTGCCCGTCGACGGCTCCGAGTGGTGGGTCAACATCTATCTGCCAGGGGGAGGCCACGAGGCCCACCGGCTTCTTGAGCCCCGACCGGACCGATCCGGACAGGTAATGGTGGCCGTCGACCTGGCTCGGTCCTCTCCTTCCGGGTCTTCCCCAGACAAACGAATTTCGGTGGCCTTGAGCCTTGGGGGCGCATCCTCGACCCCGAGCGACCCCCGGATCGTAAGCAACGTCGCTTATCTCGATCCCCGTCTGGAGTCTCCATGAGATTGAGGGCACGATCCAGGGTACCAAGACCTTTCCCGGCGAACCGCCCGGCACGGCCTATTCGAGTCCCCCTAGAGACAAGCGGAAAACACCACCGAGTGAGCCTCCTTCGGATTTTGAGCGTCGCGAATTAATCGAAGCAGCTTGGGTTACATGGGAGCCGCTAGGGGGACCGTATGTTGGTTCCGGGCCAGGTTTAATCCGTCCAGGGGCAGTGCTAGACTCAACTCACTAGACTCGACCCGATCCTCTGGAGCTCGTGAGAGCCGGAGCCGGACCTGGCGTTTGTCGTGAACGGGAGCGAATGGAAGCAATACGCAGCTATACGCCCCCATACGCAGGAGCGACGTTCCTCAAGACGAATGGCGGTCCCCGGTTTCACGATCTCTCGAATCGCCCCTCGAGGTGTCGCTGTTCTCGATATGTCGGGCGCAAGAAATCAGACTCGAGACGACGTTCCTTCGTTTTTCACCCTGTTCGGCTGATGTCCCGGAATTCGAGGTCACCCGGGACAGGACGATGATCGGGCGCGACCGCCTTCCCGTCATCCAAGGACCATCCATGGATCGCGAACCCCAAAGCCTTGAACCCCCAGTCAAACCGCGTGCCGAGCTCGTCAAGACGATCGGCATGCTCAACCTCGTGTTCGGAGGCGCCCTCTTCTTGTGCGGGCTCGGGTGCCTGCACCCGATCGCGCCGATCCTCGCGGACTTCAAGCCGTTCACATACGAAACCGAGATGACACAACTCGTGTATGAACAATACCGAGGTCAGTTGATCGGCATCCTGGCCGATCAGGAGAAGAAGGCGACCGACGCCCGGGACAAGGCGAGGCTGAAGCAGGAACGGATGGCCTGGGAAGCGAATCGGACCAAGATTGTCGACCAGTTGGACGTTAAGGCGATCAACCGCGACCTGTTCTGGCTCCCCTATTACCTCTGGGCCGACGTCGTCACCGCGCCGATCCTGAATCTCCTGATGTTGGCGTCGGGCCTCGGCCTGGTCCAATTGAAGTCCTGGGCGCGGGCCATGGGTCTCTGGGTCGCCCGGTTGAAGATCCTGCGACTGGTCCTCTTGACCCTGTTCCTCTTCGTTTGCGTGGTACCCCCGACGTCGAGGATCCTGGCGTCGATGCTCTCGACCGACTTCGCCAAGGTCGCCATCGCGATCAAGGCCGCGAAGGACGGCACGAATGCCGGAGACGTCCCGCTCAAGGCCCAGTTCACTCCCGACGACCTCCGGCCTGTGTTCCGATTCATGGGGCACTTCTACGCGGTCGGGCTCCTCGCCTTCGGGGCCGTCTATCCCTCCATCTCGTTGATCATCCTGACTCGCCCGGGTGCCCGACTGGCCTGTGAGCTGGCGTCGGAGGTCGAACCGGAGGAAGAGGCGGAATAATCTCGTCTCGGACGCGTCCGGTTGGCTGAGATTCATGGATTCCTTCGATGAACATCGCAAGGTTTCCGATGACCCGGCGAATCCCTCTGCAACAGTCCGACAATCGACGGAAGTCCTCAATGGAGACCCGATCGCGATGGACCCGGTAGCCTCTCCCATGCCGATTGCCCCGAATTCGAGGATCCCGAGAACGATCGGCATCCTGAATATCGTCTTCGCCTCGGGCTTACTGATCTGCGGTCTCTGCACGACGGCCTATGTGGTTATCCTGCTGCCGACCATGTCGCGGGTCATGGACGCCACGACGAAGAATCTCGAGGCCAAGCACGCCTCGATCAAGAAAGCCGACCTGGAAGCCGTCGACGTCGAAGCGAAGGCGGCGAAGACCGACGAGGAGAAGGCGGCGATCGAGGCCAAGCGCCGCGAGATCGAGGCGCGTCCCAAGCCGGAACTACCCGCGCAGTTCGACTTGAAACAGCTCGGGATGGACCATCCCAAGGTCAAGTTCTACTCGTGGGTCGACCTGATTTCGGCATTCGTGCTCAACCTCCTGATGTTGGCCTCGGGGATCGGCCTGGTGATGTCCAGGCGTTGGGGGTTGAAACTCGGCGTATGGGTCGCCGCGATCAAAATCATCCGCCTGGTCCTTCTTTATGGATTCGTGATCGTCGAAGTAGTCCCCGTGGTCTCTGTGGGCATGGCGAAACTCGCCCACGACACGATCGTCAAACAGCAACAAGGGACCGGTGGCCCCGCCCTTCCCGCGAACTTCCAGGAGAGTCTCGCGAGAGTCTATTCGGTCATGGGCACGGCCTCGGCCGTAGGGACAATGGTCTTCGGCGTCATCTATCCCGCGATCATGATCTGGCTGCTGACCCGTCCCGGTGCGATCGAAGCCTGCCCGAGCCGGTCGAAGGTCCTTGACCTGGGGGAAATGACGTGAACCTCGCGGCGATGGTCCTCGGGCCGCTCGCCGGCATCGAATGTCGGAGAGGGGTCGCAAGAGGATGGCTGATCCTGGTCCGGACCCTCGCGGCGATCGGGATCCTCGGCGTGGCGCTCGTCGTCTTCTGGGTGGCCTGGACGTTCCAGCGGCTGAACCCCTTGTATCAGCCTTACGCCGCCTTCCGGATGGGGCTAACGATCGTCGAGGGGATGATGCTCACGGTCGCGCTCGTCCTCGCGCCGGCCGTCCTGGCCGGCTCGCTCGCCGGGGACAAGGAGCGTGGGGCCCTCGGACTGCTTCTCACGACCCACGTGACCTCTCGCGAGATTGTGGCCGCACGACTTGTCGGGAAGCTGACCCAGGTCGCGATGCTGCTGCTGGCGGGTGTGCCCGCGGTCGTGCTGCTTGCGGCCTTGGCGGGAATGAACCTCGACGTCCTGACGGCCCTCTTGCTCTTCCCCGCGGCCGTGGCCTTCGGAGGCGGTGGTATCGCCGCCGCCGTCTCGGCGGTCTCTCGACGGGGTCGCGACGCCCTCCTGTCCGTCTACTTCATCGACCTGATCCTCCTCATCGTCCCCTCCCTAGCGACGCGAGGCCAGTCCCTCCCTTATCTCGCTGCGATCGCGAATCTCAACCCTTTCCTGGCCGTGTCGAGCCTCGTCTGGGACGAAGAAATCGTCCCGGTGGCGATCTCGGCGGCGCTCTGGTTGTCGGTCGGGCTCGCGGGTGTGTCCATCGCCTCGTGGCGACTCGCGCCTTCGTGCCTCGGGGAGTTGGACGGCAACCGTTCGGGGAGAAAATTCGCGCGTCGGAGGAAGGTCAGGCCGATCGACGACTCCCGGCCGATGCTCTGGAAGGAGTTGTACGTCGATCGAGTCGCGACGCTCGGTGGGATCGGCCGGTGGATCGGCGTACTCCTGGCATGGCTACTGGGTGGGGGCAGCCTCCTCCTGGGTGCCATCATGTTGTGGGAGGTCGTTCGAGGGGGACAGGGGACCGCATACGTTAGTGCGAACGCCTACTTGCAGAGTATCGTCGGCGCAACCGGAGTCTTCATCATCTGGTTGATCGAGTGGGGCGTCGGCCTCCGCGCCGCGGTGACGATTGCGTCCGAGCGGGAGCGGGGAACCTGGGACGCCATCCTCACCAGTCCGCTTGAAGCAAAGGAGATCCTCCGAGCGAAGCTTTGGGGCTCGCTCTACGCGCTTCGCCAACTCTTCGTCGCGGCGATCGTCGCGTGGTGGATCGCGGCCATCGCAGATGCCATCCCCTACTGGCAGGCCGTCGTCTGGACCATCGAGGTCTTCGTGGTCTCGACGTTCATGGCGATCGCCGGCCTGCGTTCTTCCCTCGCGAACGCCACGGCCACGAAAGCCATGGCGGTCACCATCGGGATCTGGCTGATCGCCCAGTTCGCCACCCGATTCCTGGTCGGGATCCTTTATGCGATGGGGGCGCTCATGATCTTCCTCGCGACAAGTGCGGGGGACTTGCCGGCGATTCTCGTCGCGATCGTCTCGTCGAAGTCGTTCCAGCAGATCATCTGGAGCCTGGGTCTGGCCGCCGTCTATTGCGGCCTCACGGCCTCCTTGTTCGCCTACACCCAGATCCTCTTCGATCAACTCGCCGGCCGGCGATCTTCCGACGAGATGGCGGTGGCCGCCGAGCGATTCCTTCACGGGAGCCCGGCCGATCATCGGCCGAACTCGCCGCGCCATGGTCTAGCGTCCACAGGCACCGAGCCGGGTCGTGGAAACCCGGAGTGAGGCCGAACCGACCTCGATCTTCGGCGGAGCGACGAATGGCCAATCCGGGGGATCGTGTGGTCACCCTGTCTCCAAAGCGAGGCCAGGCGACCATCGGCAGGTCAGTTCACGCTCGCCCGGAAGTTCGCGACGGGGCGGATCTCGTAAGGGTGTCGGTCGAGGATTTCCTGAAGCTCGACGGCATCGATTGACTCGCGTTCCATCAACGTCCGGGTGACTTCCTCGAGGGCCTCGCGGCGGTCGGTGAGGATCCGGGTGGAGGCGTGGAGCGACTCGTCGAGGATCCGCCGCACCTCGAGGTCGATTTCTCGAGCGGTCTGCTGGCTGCAGGCATAGTCGTTCGAGCCTCCGCCGCCGTGGAGGAACGGGCTGCGGCCGTCGGTCTGGTAGCTCACCCGGCCGATCTTGGGGCTCATGCCGAAGTCGGTGACCATCTTCCGAGCAATCTGAGTCGCTCGCTGGAGGTCGCTGGTGGCGCCGTCCGAGACTTCGCCGTAGACGATTTCCTCGGCGATGGTCCCGCCCAGGAGAGTGCAAATCGTGCTGTCGAGGCAGGTCCGGGTATGGAGGAATCGGTCGTCATCCGGCCGGTACATCGTGTACCCGAGCGCGGCACTCCCTCGGCCGAGGATGGTCACCTTGTGGACCGGGTCGGTCTGCGGCAGGCTGCGTGAGACGATCGCGTGGCCCGCTTCGTGGTAGGCGATCCGCAAGCGTTCCTCGTGGATGAGCACACGTTGACGCTTCTCGGGGCCGGCGATGACCCGCTCGACCCCTTCGTGGAACTCGGCCGACCCGACCTTCGACTTCCCCTTGCGCGCGGCCAGCAGGGCGGCCTCGTTGACCAAGTTCGCCAGGTCGGCCCCGACGAAGCCGGAGGTCATCGCCGCGATCTGTCGGAGGTTGATCTCCTCCTCCAGGGGCACGGTCTTGACGTGAACCTTGAGGATATGTTCGCGTCCCAAAATATCGGGCCGGTCGACGACGACCTGGCGATCGAACCGCCCGGGGCGGACGAGCGCGGGGTCGAGCGTCTCGGGCCGGTTGGTCGCGGCGATGAGGATGATCCCGCGGTTGGAATCGAAGCCGTCCATCTGGACGAGGAGCTGGTTCAACGTCTGGTCGCGCTCGTCGTGGTTGCCGGGCCCGCCGGTCCCCCTCGCCTTGCCGAGGGCGTCGAGCTCATCGATGAAAATCAGGCAGGGGGCCTTCGCATCGGCCTGCTGGAACAGGCTGCGGACCCTGGCGGCGCCCACGCCGACGAACATCTCGACGAAGTCGGACCCGGAGAGGGAGAAGAACGGGACGCCGGCCTCGCCCGCGACCGCCTTCGCCAGGAGGGTCTTGCCCGTGCCCGGGGGGCCGGCGAGCAGCACCCCCTTCGGGATCCGACCGCCGATCGCGTGGTACTTCTCGGGCGTCCTGAGGAACTCGACCACTTCGCTGAGTTCGGCGACGGCCTCGTCGTTGCCCGCAACGTCATCGAACGTGACCCGGCGCTCATCCTTCGAGTACACCTTGGGCCGGCTCTTGGCAAACGCCATCGCCGAACCGATGCCCCCCGGGCGCTGCGAGACGACCCAGAACGTGATCACCACGAGTGCCAGGAGGACCGCCGGGAACATCACCGTCTGCAACGGCGAGGGGCCGGACTCGGCTTCGTAGTTGCTGTTCGGGATGTGCTTCTCCAGCAGCGAGATCAGCTCCGGGTCGGCCTCCATCCCCAGCCTCGACGTGCGAAACCGGAAGGACTGGCCGTCCGGACGCGTCTTGTTCAACTCTCCGGAAATCCAGGCCGGTCCCACCTTCACCGACTTGATCTCGTGGGCGACGAGCTTCTTCTTGAACTGCCCATAGCGCAGCTCGGGGACCGACTGGGCGTTCAACGCAGAAAACGCCACGGGGATCGCGAGGAGAGAGCCGGAGATCAGGAGCCAGGAGAGGATACGACGACGCAGGCCGCGCGGGCGCGAAGGCTTTGGATCCATACCGGGATCATCCGTGTGGGGTGCCGCCTACGTTGCGCATCACGGTTCGGGACGACACTGTCCCTCAGATCATTGCCAACCAAGGCGGGCAAATGGAAAGTGATGAAAGTGTAGTGTTTTGTTTCGGCGTCGTCAATGAATTCTTCCGGGCCCACGGAGTATTTCGCCCAGATTACCCCCCGCGCGAGGAGTGCCGGGGCCTGCGTCGGGTGCGGGGATCGAGAGGTGGGGGAAATGGCCTCGAGGCTCGACGCGCCGGGCCTTGGACAGGTCGATGCGCTCGTCGGACAGGTTGACCTCGAATTTCCGGTTACCCGGGAGCTGCATCGGGAGCCGAACCGTGAACGTGCTCCCCTGCCCCAGCCGGCTCTCGAGGTGCACGTCGCCGCCCAAAAGCTTCGTGAGCTCGCGGACGATCGACAGTCCGAGGCCGGTCCCCTGGTGCTCGCGGGTCAGGACGCTGTCCCCCTGCCCCGGGCCGCCGGCCTGCCGGAACTTCTCGAAGATCTTGTCCCGATCTTCCTCGGCGATCCCGATCCCCGTGTCGACCACGTCGATCACCACGAATTTCCCCTCGGTGCGGGCGGTGACCGAGACGCGGCCCCCTTCCGGGGTGAATTTGATCGCGTTCGACAGCAGGTTGTAGAGGATCTGGCGGATCTTCCCCGAGTCTTGCCGCATGAGGGGGATCGCGTCGTCGAGCCGGCACTCGAGGTCGATATCCTTCCGCTCGGCGATCGGCCGGGCCAGGCTGGTGAGCGCCTCGCAGACGTCTCGGATCGAGAAGTCCTCGGTGCGGACCTCCATCTTCCCGCTCTCGATCTTGGCGAGGTCGAGGATGTCGTTGATCATCACCAGGAGCATCTTGCCCGAGGTCTGGATGTTGGTCGCGTATCGCCTCTGCCGCTCGTTGATCTGGTCGCTCCCCGCGAGGACTTCGGAAAACCCGATGATCGAGTTCAGCGGGGTCCGCAGCTCGTGGCTCATCGTCGCCAGGAAGTCGCTCTTGAGCCGGTTCATCTCGAAGAGCGCCATGTTCGCCTGGGCGAGCTCGTCGATCTTGCGGTCGAGGTCGGAGTTGACATCCCGGAGCTCCTGCTGCATCGCGACGAGGCTGTGGAGCATCCGGTTGAAGGCGTGGGAGAGCTCTTCGAACTCGTCACCTGTCTGGATCTGGCTCCGGACGTTCAGCCGACCCGCGGCGATTGCGTCGGAGACGTCTCGGAGGTGTTTCACGGGCTTGACGATCACGTACCGAACGATGACGTAGGAGGCCACCATCGCCAAGATCGCGGTGACCAGGGCCGCCGTGATGAGGATCGCGCGGTTGCTGTTGATCGCCTGATTCGTCTGCTTGAGGGGGAGCCGGATCGAGACCACCCCGGCCAGGTCGCCCGGGTTGACCGCGACGAACTTCGTGCCGGCCTCGGTCGGCCGCATCATGTGGTTGTCGAGGTTCTCGATGTTGAAGTCGCCGACTCTTGCGGCGTCGCCGTCGATCTCTCCGGGCCCTTTTCCGTGGCAGGGGAGCAGGCAGCCGGGTTTGAACACCACGGCCTGAACGTACTGGAATTCTTTCTTACCCGGGACGATCCGCCAGTCCCACATCGGGGTCCCGTCACCGAACGTATAGGGGTTGCTCGGCTTCCCGGCCTTGCGGAATGCCTCTTCCGAGTTCGACGACCGGAGCCAACGCGCGATGGCCTGCTGCTCGAAGTCGTCCGGGGCCGAGGCCTTTTCACGGTCGACGGATTTATAGGGGTTGAACACCCTCGACGAGTAGTTCTCCAGCCCGTCGAGCACTTTCAGCTCGCTCCAGAGCCCGTCGATCACGGACTCGAACGACTGACTCCCGAAGGATTTCTTGTAGTGGAGATTCATCACGGTCGGGTTGACGAGCATCCGTGCCGCTTGCGTCGTCTGCCCGATGACCAGCTTCTCGGTCTCCCGGCCGTACCAGTAAAAGCTGGACGTCACGAGCAGGAGGATGCCGCCCCCGAAGATAAAGCGGCACTTCCGCTCGAGGCTGGTTTCGCCCAGCAAATGTTTGAAACTGCGGTACGACACGGGGTCCACCCCCCCTTCGACGCCGCGTTGGGCGCGGACAGCGTTACGTAATCCATCCAACCGCCGTCAACACCCGGATGTGGACCGTCAACATAACCGATCCCGCCCCCTACAACCAGACGGACATCGCCCGGGGCCCGATCGGGAAGTCATGGCCACCGTACAAGTGTCCGAGGACCCTCCAACATCCGAGCTCAAGACACCACCTGGGATTCGAGCTTTCCCGTATCCGGGACTGTTGGTATCTCGCGTGAGGGAGGCCTCAATCCAATCTTCCATCCTCTCACGCCTGCTTAAATAAGTGACGTCGTGCCAGCGAGCGATGTCCCTCTCATTCGCGTCCTTCGCGGATTGGTTTCTCGACCCGCCGAGCGATGGCGTCGTGCAAGGAAACCCATCCATGCCAGGATGATGAGGACTCTCCAGATCACCTCCGGCGATCTTGACTCGACCGTGTATCATGCTGTAGGGGAGATATCAACGCGGCAGGGAATATCAATGCAAGTTGCCTCCTCCGGGCTCCTCGCACGGCTCGAGCGAAGATCCTTCCAAAAGCCGCGAATTTCTTCAGGACATCAACACAAATTCATAAATTGTAGTCATAGGCCGCCCCTTGGTCGGATACGTGATTCGAAACGATCATGGAAAGGCGTGGCGTGAAGGGATCGGAAATCGGGAAAAAACCTTGTCCTGAAATGGCGCGAGTATCCGGATTCAGTAATAGTGAGGATCCCCCCTAAGTCATCGGAAGAGTCTCCAGGATTGATCGGCCGGTCCCCTCTCTCCGCGACCCGGCCCCTCGCCCCACGCGACGATCGAAGCGACCGTTCGTGAGGAAATTCCTGGGACAAATCGGCCGGTCCTCCTCTCCGCAACCTTCCGGCCGGCGACTTCACCTCACGCTGTGGCCCTGAGCATACCGAGAGAATCGCCTTACTCGCGTACCGATCGATATTCTATCAAATACATGAAGTGACGACCTGGGCTTCAGCCGCGGTCGACAGGGAGTCGTTGGCGCACCGAGCGTCTGGCTGCTTCTCATTTCCGCGGTCGCGGAACCTGGGGCCCTTACATGTACGCATTCATGTCTTTATGACATGACAAGACTAACCCTATTCACGAAACGTTACATTCGGAAAACCTCCGCCTTCAGGGGTGAGGATGGCAATTTTGTCGAGTGATGGAGAGAGAGTGATGAGAACTTTTCGCGGATCCGTCCTGGCGGCACTGATGGCCTCGATGCTCGTGTCGCTGATCGGTTGCGGATCCTCGACGACGGCGAGCAGCCCCGCAGCGAGTCCTTCGGGCTTCGTGGATCAAGAGGCGTTGCAACGCGAAGCGATGAAGACGCTCAAGAAGAAGGGGAAGGGGGTGACCAAGCTCAAGCCGATCACCAACTGAGCTCGAGTCGACATCCCGACGGTTTCCCGGCCTCACGACTGGCATCCCGCGGGATCGAGTCCCCTCCTTCTTCGTTATCCCTGCTGGGTATGCCCCGCCCGACCCCAAGTCGTTCCGTCTTGATCGACACGTCTGATTGCTCCCAACCGAGGTGTCATTGCATGTTGAACCAGCCCAAGCGATTCCGGCCTCGTCGAAGCGGCTTCACCCTCATCGAGTTGCTTGTCGTCATCGCCATCATCGCCGTCCTGATCGCTTTGCTCCTCCCGGCCGTCCAGGCGGCCCGTGAGGCGGCCCGTCGCGCCCAGTGTGTCAACAATTTGAAACAGCTCGGGCTGGCTGCCGCCAACTACGAAAGCGCCAACCGATGCTTCGCGATGGGAATGTACCAGTCCCCCGGCGTGGTCTATGCGCCCCTGGGCAGCCAGAGCGTGATGGTCGACATGCTCCCCTACATGGAACAGAACGGCTTCAACAACGCCTATAATTTCAGCGTTGCCGTCTACGACGGTCCCAATTTCACGATCGTCGTATCGAGCATCGGCACCTACATTTGCCCGAGCGACGGCGCCGCGGCGACCGCCACCCCGACGCATTCGAACGCCGGTATCCCGGGCCTCTACATCATGTTCGGCATCTCCCCGGCGCACGGCAGCTATCGCGCCTGCATGGGGACGTTCCCGAACAACGACCTCGGCCAGAATCCCCCGAACGGCTTCACCTCCGGCCAGGCCGCGGCGAAGGCGAATTGCAACGGGATCTACGGCTACTGGAGTTCGACCACCGTCGCCGACATCACCGATGGGTCCAGCAACACCATCGCCTTCAGCGAGACGGCCGTCGGGATGTTGCCTCCGGATCTCCAGAGTGGCTATGGCCTCTGGTCGTGGTGCGGATGGACCGCCGGCGAGTCGGGCACCTTCTGCACGGCCTACGGCATCAACGCCCAGAAGCGGCTGCCCAACGTCGGGTCTTCAGAAACCGATGGCCTCCAGACGATCTTCCAGAACTCCTACGTGGGCGTCCCGATCATCGCGGGGTCGGCGAACAGCTTCCATCCCGGCGGGGCCAACCATTCCTTCGCCGATGGCTCGGTGAAATTCCTCAAGGACACGATCGCCACCTGGCCGCTCGGCCCCAATGGCAACTACCCGATTGGGTTCACATTCGACGGCAACAACTACTCCTTGGGCTGCACGACGCCCCCCGCGGTCTACCAAGCCCTGTCCACCAGGAACGGTGGCGAGGTCATCAGCGCGGATGCGTTCTGAGTCGAGAATCGCCTTGTGCCGGCCATCGTTTGAAGACGGGAAACCAGAGCGGCGGGATCATTGCGATCCCGCCGTTCTGCATTCGAAGGACGGCATGAGGTCACACGACGTACCCAGCCCAGAAGTCATCCCGTAGGAAGGGCATTGCCCACCGATCTTTCCCGGTGACGATCGAGGGCACGAAATTCATCAACGCGCTCCGCCTGCAATTCGAGGGCTGGTGACGCCTATTGGGCCTCCCGGAATGCTGGCGGGCAGTGCCCACCCTACAAGAATCCCATAATCAAGTTCAATAAACACTAAATAAACAATGTTTAAAACTCAACTGTAGACATCATGTTCACGCAAGCCGCAACGTGGTAACGGGTCTGTTCCAAGGCAGAAGCGGATTGATTGGCTATCCGCCGGGAACCCTCCGCGTTAAGGCGACAGGTGACTGGAAATCTACCCGATCATTAGATTAGGCTTCAATAAGGAACGGCAAGGGCCGTCTCGACGATCTTTGTGTTTTCGCGGCCTGGAGGTTCACCTTCGATGGAAGGCACTTCGGACCAAGTCGATGCCTTGATTCGCTCGAGGGCACGACGACTGACTGGCTATCAACGACGCCTGTTCCAGGCCGAAGTCACTAGGGAATGATGTGGCGGAAGCGCCCGGGTGGCCGAACGGCGTTTCGGTCGGGGTCGCGAGACGGTTGAGAAAGGGATGCAGGAATCCCGGCAAGGGGTGCGCTGCCTGGAGAACTTCTCCGCCCGAGGCCAACGGCGGAGCGAGGACAAGGATCCGAAACTGGCAGACGACATCCGCGCGATCGTCGAGCCCCAGTCCTACGCCGATCCCGAGCTCAAGTCCTCACGACGGTACACGAACCTGTCGGCCGCCGAGGTGCGTCGGGCCCTGATCGAGCGGGGCCATGCCGAGG
>NZ_JBTYIP020000035.1:0-109888 GCF_054877945.1 Singulisphaera rosea
CCAGGCGGATGACCTGGAAGGGGCGACATCCGAAGGTGGAGAGTCTCGAGGGTTCGTATCCCGATGGGGTTCGAGTGGGCGCGAAGGAAATGAAGAGTTATGAGGCCCGACTACAGCGATCGGTGACTCTCCCCAAGTACGACATCACTATCACTCCAAAAACGAGGGATCGGCAGGTGAAATAATTCCTGCCGAACGCCTAACAGGAGCAAAAAAGGGGGACATAACAAATATCACTCCTCGGTCGGGAATATAGCACATTTTCTGAATGGGCGCAAAAAAAGGGGACATAACGAATTAAGCCAGCCTGTATCGGCCAAAGAGGCTTGTGCAGCCATCGGCGTCGAATAAATACACCATACACCCGACCGAGGCAGGATATTTGTTATGTCCCCTTTTTTGACTTCTGTGCAGTTGATCGGATTGTTGATCGAATTAGTGTCGCGTGTTATGATTCATTGCAGAGGAATTGTTGTGAAGAATCCCATTTTGTGTTGCGAGGCTTTTATGGTGGGTCGAACTTCTGTTATCGTTCTTGTTTGCATGCTCTTTTTTTGGGAGGTTCGTGGTGATGATTCGACGAACGCGAGCAATAATCAGCGGGTGGTCGAAGGGAGAATATCGACTGTTGGAAGTCTTCCGATCGAGGGAGCGAGGCTTTTTTTCACACCTGAGTTACTGGGGAGGAGCTTCATCGAGGGCGCAGAGGCAAAGACTGATGCCCAGGGACGCTACAGAATCGATCTGCGACGATTTCCGTGGTCCATGAAACCATTTCGCGCGGTAGTCCTTGCTCCTGGTTACAAGGTGGGAGATCGAATACTAGAGACTGTCGTGGGAAGAACGACTACGGATTTCGAGCTTAACGCGCAGCCATGGAGAGAGACGATATTTTGTGTAGAGACGAGCACAAATGAACCGTTGGCCAATGTGGTGCTCGCTTGCTCGATCGGAGGAGTGCGTTGGACGCGAGCAAAGACTGATGCCGATGGTCGCTGCCGGTTGGCAATCCCTCCTTCATTAGGGATGACTGTGGCCGCGAATCCTGTAGGTGCTCGGCCTGTCGAGTTGAATCTCTCAGGTACTGAGAATGAGCCGACGACCCTCAGGTTGCCCGCTCTCCCTCCGATCCGGGGTCGGGTTGTCGATGTGGAGGGTCGTCCCGTTCCTGATGTGGCCGTCGGCCTTTGGATTTCATTCGACTCGGAGCGAGGAGCTAGTGTACGACCCTTCTCCGACGGATCCCGGACGGTAACCAACGGCAACGGTGACTTTCTCATTTGCCCGGTGGTCTCAATTCATAGTTATGATTTGACATCAAGGTTGGTCGAAGGTGTTGATCTCTGTTTTGCGGATTTGTCCTATAACCGACTGGCTTGCAAGTTTTTCGAATCTTCTCAATTGATGAAGCCGATCGAGATCAAGCTTGAGCGTGGAAGACGAGTTCGCATCCCGGTCGCGCCTGAATCGGTGGGACTTTCTTCCGGAAATCAGGTTGAGACGATAATCTCGGTCGCGCTTCATGCTGATCGTCCAAGGGAGTGGTCTACTTTATCTATGCGATACTCAATTTTGAAGGATTTTGCTGGCCATGGCGAGGCCCTTTTACCAGAAGAGTGTTTGCCCGAAGGGAGGTATCAGTTAAAGACATTTATTTGGCGTGCTACTGGTGACGGAGCAGCTGGCTTTGCACAATGCGAGTTCGTTGTACCGAAGGGAGACGGTCCTCTAGACGTACCTCCTCTAATATTCGAACGGCTACCGTATCAGAAGATGACAGGGAAACCTGCTCCGGAAATCGAGAGCACTGATCTCAGGACAGGCCGTCCTGTTAGGCTGGCCGATTTTCGCGGCAAGGTGGTCCTCCTTGACTTCTGGGGTTTTTGGTGTGGCCCTTGTATCCGGGATATGCCGAAACTGATGGATCTACATCGCAGATTTGAAGGCCGGCCATTGGTGATCATTGGCCTGCATGATGGCTCAATTCAGTCGGAGGCCGAATACGATCAGAAGATCACTTTTGCCCGAGATCGATTCTGGGGTGGGCGTGATTTACCGTTCCATGTGTTGCTCGATCGCCGCCATCCCAAAAAGGAAGGCGAGCACGGTACTATCGGAACAGGTGTAACGGTAGAACGCTACAGTATCCTAGAATTTCCGACTCTTCTGATCATCGACCGAGATGGGACGGTGGTCGGCAAATCTCGAGATAACAATGACTTGGAGCCTCTTGTCCGATCGCTAGTGGAAAAGGCCGAACGGTTCTGACTCGGACTCTGTAAATTCTGTCGGAAATGAGGCTCTTGTTGGCGATTCGGAGATAGCGTTCGGTGAATGTCATCTTGCTTGACCCACTGTAATTCAGCGCTTTTTCTCTTGGCGTGAGAGGATCCGACGACACTCCCTCATGCAGTACATCAGACGCTCCACAGTGTTTCGTCGACGATGTGCGTCAATCTCGAATTCTACCGGCCTCATCGAACGATTCTTGTTCTTCTTCGATGGGATCGCCGGCTTGATCTTCAGATCGATCTGGTACCTGTCGATCCAGTCTGCTCGGTATCCCTTGTCTCCGGATACCGCCACCGGCTAGGCGACCGGATCGCCTTCGCCGTCCTGGTTCGCCTCGACGGCACTCACGAACATCGGGATAAACGCCGTCATCTCACGCGCCTGCCCGGCAGGGCGATTGCGCAATATTGGGTACTTTGAGATGATAACGTTATGACGATCTGGTTTCGGGAAGCCGAGGTCCGTCCACCGGGGCGACGATTCCAGGCGGTATCCTTCTCATATGGCGACCGATCCTTCACCAGTTATCGACTGTCACTTCGCTCCCCTGACCGATCCCCGCCGACGCAAGGTCACTTACCCGCTCCTCAACCTCCTCACCATCGCCCTCTGCGTCATCATCGCCGGCGCCGATGATTTCGTCGCTATGGCCAACTTGGGCCAGGCAACACGGCGATTTGCTCTCACAGTCCCTCGACCTGTCCGCAGGCATCCCCTCTCACGACCGACTCAACATGATCTTCCGTTGCCTCAATTCCGCCGAGTTCGAGCGCTGTCTCTTTTCCTGGTTTGGAGCCCTGCATGACACCAGTGAGGGGCGGTTGTTGGCTATCGACGGCAAGACTGCCCGGCAAAGCTTCGATATGGCCACCGCCAAGTCGGCCCTCCACATGGTCAGTGTCTGGACCGTCTCGCAGAAGCTCAGCATCGGTTCCGTGGCCCTGAATCAGAAGAGCAACGAGATCACGGCCATCCCCGAGGTGCTCAAGCGGGTGGAGTTGTGTGGGGCGATCGTCACGGTCGACGCCATTGGCTTCCAGACCGAGATCGCCAAGCAGATCGTCGAGGCCGGTGGGCACGACATCTTGGCCGTCAAGGGCAACCAACCGACCTTGCACGAGGGGATCGTGGACCATTTCCTGGACCACTTCGACGATGACTTCGCTCGGATCTCGGTGAGCTGCCATGAGACGTTCGAGGAGGGACCTGGGCGGAAGGAACGCCGGACCTACTACTTGTGTGATGTGCCGGAAGGCCTGCCCGATGCCGGCCGTAGGTCCTTGTCGATGGTCTCGGTGTCGATTTGTGCCGAGCGGAGCCGATCGAGGATTCAGTTGAGCCTCCCGTCGGAATTTCACTTGCCGAAGATGTCTTAGTGGATGTCCCAGGGCCCATATTCATCGGGAAGGTCGCGCTCGGACGCATCGGTCCTGAGTAAAGCCTCGGGCGCAAAAAAGGGGACATAACGAATTAAGCCAGCCTGTATCGGCCAAAGAGGCTTGTGCAGCCATCGGCGTCGAATAAATACACCATACAACCGACCGAGGCAGGATATTTGTTATGTCCCCTTTTTTGCCCTCGCGATGGGAACTGTTGATCTGCTTTGGCATCCTATCCAGAGTCTGGATAGCTTGACAAATGGTGTTTATATCGTCGTAACAAACCCTGCAAAGGTTGGCGAAAACCTTTATATGAGTTATGATTCTTACAAGAAACTTAGTGTGACGCAGCAAAATGATTTGCTTGCAAAATTTGGGGGAGGTCTTCTCTTCGACGCTGCCGTAGGCAAGGTTGTCCCAATTGTCACGAGCCGAGCCGCAGCGGAGGCAAAGACCGCAACCGCGTTTGTCAAACGGTCATTGTCTGAGTTGTACAAAGAGGTCGATAGGGCAACCACCTCAGCCTTGTCGCCTCGGCTCTCATTTGGTGGTCCAGGTGACGTGTATGTTCGGAATTTGTCCGATGACATACATGACTTGGAAAGAAAGCTCGATTCGCCGCATCGTGATTTCGACCCAGATGATTTAGATGATCTTGACGCGGGTGAACTCCCTCCTTTGAAAGGGACACCTTGGCCCAACCGAGAGAAGGAGCTTTTCCCGTCCGAAATGGACATTGCCAGAAAATGGGGTGTTAAACCTCTTCAGGTCATTAGCCCGGCTTCTCTTGCATCCTACGCTGGACAGTCTGTAAAATACATTGTTTCTGTGACTGGCAAGATTTTCGTTATTCCTCGAGGCTTTAAAACTCCAGACGGCGTTTTCGAGGAAATCTCGCATGCTGTAGCGGCGAATGGCTCTGACATCCTTGCTGCAGGTTCCGTCACCGTTGAGGGCAATGTAGTATTGACCATAAATCGCTTCAGCGGACATTACCGCCCGGATGCAGCTTCTGTGGCAATTGCCAAAGAGGCATTTCGTCGTGCTGGTTTTGTTTTCAAATAAGATAATTTAGCTGAATCGCTATGCCTCAATGGTTTATCGATATGCTATGGATTCTCATCCTTGCCATAGTGCTGACTTGTTAGATTTTAATTGGCGACTTTGCCTAGTCTCCCCTGCGTACAATTTTGATTTGCGATCAGCTCGCCTGTCTTTTAGTCTAGCTTTGACGGTTAGATTTTGCGACCCCATACATGACCGACCCCGTGGAGTTTTCTTAGGTGATATATATTCTGCATCAGCCTCGGCGAAATCTTACTCTTCACCCTCTTGTTTCAGGCTACCCGTCAATAAGTTCGACAGTTAGGTTACAAATCAGTGGCCTGGCTCGCCGCTTGCATAATCTTAAGAGTTCCGTCCTCCAGCTTTACCATCTCGTCCGAATGAGGTGGTGGGACTTAAAGTCAATCTTGTCCCTCAGCATTTACTCGAGAGAAGCTGTGCTTCATTTTAGCTGGAATTCAATTTCAACATTCGGATATCCATTTGTTTGCTAGGATTCTGTCCGAGCATTCGCTTATGCGTGACGTAAACCTTTGCCCGCAAAGGGACAGCTCACATTAATCGAAAACACACAAGTTTGTTTGTGTTAAAAATTTGTAGGTTTTTGGCTCTAATGCTTGAACTGCCTCCTAGGGCTCTATCCTCGAAATCCAAAGAATGAGATTGCCTATCGCTGATGCCTCTTTTAGACGGACTGCAGCAAACCCTTGATCTTTTTCCTAATCCTGGAGTTTCGAGCTATGTTCCCTGAAGATGCTGTGGATTTGATCCATATGGACGTGGATTTTATCATGGATTTCATTGAGAGCAACCGCTCAGATGTTCATCCTGATAACGACTTTCATTGGCATTTTATTGCAGACAGTTCTGGGTTTCGTGCGAATCATGCTAAAATCGAAGACAAACGTAACGCGTTGTCTTGGGCCAAAATCGCTGTTACCGTTTACGACCTGCTCGGTTCAGTTGTTGACCCTCCTGACCGATTCGTATTCCGGTCCTCCGCAGTTGCAGTTCGGAGCAACATGATTCTTCGGTATGGTCCTATGAGCGGGGATGCGGTTCTGGATCCAAAGCTTATCGAAGACTGGTTCTTTGGAGACGTCGGTTTGCCATTCGACGAAGCACGACGCGTTGTAAACGACTGGGCGTCTTCTACATTGGACGTTAGGGCAACCGTCTATATTGCAATTGAGATGTTTGATTTTATTAAGCCACTGCTTGATCGTTCGATGTTCCACCGCATTTACGAATTGAATCAATGGGGTGATACACTGCTTCTCGCCAAGTCGCTGAGAGGCGGCAATTAGAGTGACCTGAAAACGTTGTTGTGTCGTTTTTTAAAATATTTGGTTTTGGCTTTCCTTTATCCAACCTAGATTACTACGTTACTCGGAAGGGTACTGATTAGTAGAAAGAAAGGACATGCAATGCAGTCTTGACGTCCCGCCTCGACGTCGCTACTGTGCCGATGATCACACCCAGGAGACCCCCCGATGACTATGGCCCGCGCCCATTTGGTCGATCCGACTGTCACCCGTTGGTATCATTGCATCACCCGCTGCGTCCGACGCGCCTTCCTCCTGGGGGATCCCGAGCACGGCCGCAAGGACTGGATCGACAAGCGACTCAAGGAACTTGCGGAGATCTTCGCGGTCTCGGTCGCCGCATTCTCCGTCATGGATAACCATCTCCACGTCCTCGTCCACCTGCACCCTTCCAGCCGAGACCGGTGGAGATACCACGGCAGATGATGAACGAATCGACCGCCGGGAGGTCCGCAGATCCTGGAGACGGCGTGGTCGATCTGGCAAAAGACGCATCTACGCTCGGAACCCAAGAGGCCGCCGGGTCGCCAGACGCTTGCTTCGCACGAGGTCAGGCGGCCCGTAGGCAGGGCAAGCCGGATCGGGCCGCCGAGGAGTTCGGCAGGGCAGTCGCCGCCACCCCGGGGAACGCCGACTATCACTCGCACCGCGCCGCCGCACTCTTCGCCATGGGGCGGCTCGAGGAGGCGGCGGGGGGGTATCGCGAGGCGAGCCGGCTCAGGCCCGATTCGGCAGCGTTCCGGAATGATGTCGGCGTCGCGCTGGCTAGGCTCGGCCGGAGGGACGAGGCGGCGGCCTGCTATCGCGAGGCGATTGCGATCCGCCCCGATTTCCCCGACGCGCACAACAACCTCGGCAACGCCCTCAGGGTCAGGGGCAAGCTCGACGAGGCCGTGGCCTGCTACCGCGAGGGGCTGCGGCTGAGGCCGGCGTATCCCGAGGCGCACAACAACCTTGGCATCGCCCTGCGGAACCAGGGGAAGCTGGACGAGGCGATCGCGTCCTATCAGGAGGCGCTGCGGCTGAGGCCGGCGTATCCCGAGGCACACAACAATCTCGGCATCGCCCTGGCGGCCCGGGGGAGGCGCGACGCCGCCGTGGCGTGCTTCCAGCAGGCGACTCGGCTCCGGCCCGACTATAACGAGGCCTACACCAACCTCGGCGGCGCCCTGGCCGACATCGGGAGGCACGACGAGGCGGCCGCCGCCTATCGCGAGGCGATCCGGAGGCGGCCAGGCGACGCCAGGGCGCACAAGTGCCTTGGCATCGCCCTGGCGAGGCAGAACAAGCTCGACGAGGCGATCCCTTGCTACCGCGAGGCGATCCGGCTCCGCCCCGACTACGCCGACGCCCACAACGACCTCGGCATCGCCCTGGCCCGCAAGAACCGGTTCGCCGAGGCCGAGGAGAGCTACCGAAGGGCGCTCGAGGCCCGGCCCAACTACGCCGAGGCCCACAACAACCTCGGCAACGCCCTGCGGAACCTCGGCCGGTTCGACGAGGCCATCGCCGCCTACGACCGCGCCGTCGAGCTGAAGGAGAACTACGCCGACGCCTCGAACAACCGCGGGATCGCGTTCGCCGAGCTCGGGCGGTTCGACGAGGCGATCGCGAGCTATTCGCGGTGCATCAAGCTCCGGCCGCTCCACGTCGACGCCCACCTGAACCGCGCGTTGACCTGGCTGCGGCAGGGGAACTTCGCGCAGGGGTGGGCCGAGTACGAGTGGCGGCTGCGGAAGCGGAACGTCTCCTCGCGGCCGCCGACGCAGCCGGCCTGGAACGGGTATCCGCCCGAGGGGATGCGGCTGCTCCTGATCCACGAGCAGGGCTTGGGCGACTCGATCCACTTCATCCGCTACGCCCCGCTGCTGAAGCGGCTCGGGGCGACGGTCTACTTCGAGTGCCCCGAGCGGCTCATCCCGATCCTGTCGAAGATGCCGGGGATCGACGCGCTCGTCCCGCAGGGGCAGGAGCCCCCCGAGCACGACTTCCACGTCCCGCTCCTGACCCTCCCCGGGCTGATGGGCACCAGGCTCGAGGCGGTCCCGGCCGAGGTCCCCTACCTCGAGCCCGACCCCGCGCTCGTCGAGCGCTGGCGGGCCGAGCTGGCCCCCTACCCCGAGTTCAAGGTCGGGATCAACTGGCAGGGGAACCCCGGCTACGCGGGCGACTTCCATCGCTCGATGCCCCTGAAGCACTTCGAGCCGCTGGCGCGGGTGCCGGGCGTCCGGCTCTTCAGCCTCCAGAAGAACGTCGGGTCCGAGCAGCTCGAGGCCCTCGGGGACGCCTTCCCGGTCGTCGACCTCGGGCCCCGGCTCGACGCGGAGGCCGGGGCGTTCATGGACACGGCGGCGGTGATGAGGAACCTCGACCTGTTCGTCACCTCCGACACGGCGGTGGCGCACCTGGCGGGGGCGTTGGGGGTGCCGGTCTGGGTGGCGATGTCGGCGGCGCCGGGGTGGCAGTGGATCTCGGGCCGCGAGGACTGCCCGTGGTATCCGACGATGCGGCTGTTCCGCCAGGAGCGCCTGATGGAATGGCCGCAGGTCTTCGAGCGGATCGCCCGCGAGCTCGCCGGGCTCGTCCCGCCGGCGCTTCGGGCGCGGTCGATCGGGGTGAAGATCACGCCGGGGGAGCTGTTCGAGCGGATCGCGGAGGCGGGGCTCGCCGTGGAAAGGGCCGAGGACGAGTCCTCACGCCGGGCCGCGCGGGCCGACCTCGCCGGGCTCGAGGCGACGCGGGACCGCTCGTTCCCCGCTTCGGACGAGCTCCGGGGGCTTGCCGAGAAACTGTCGGAGGCGATCCGGTCGGCCCGGGCCGCCGAGGACTCGATGCGCGAGTGCGAGCGATCGGGCGACTTCGGGCCGAGGTTCGTCGAGCAGGCCCGGGCCCTCTCGGGCGCCCGGGAGCGTCGCGAGGCGTTGCGTCGGCAGATCGATGTTCTGTTGCTGGGAGATCGAGAGGTGTAAACATCCGTCCCGAAACCCGGTTTTTCTTAAAAACCGGGTTTCTGATGGAGTCGGCAGCGACGTCCCACGGTGGAGGGGTCGGCGTTGACGGTGGCAGAAACCCGGTGTTGAAGAAAACACCGGGTTTCGAGAAGCGTGGGTGGGCCGTCAGGACAGGGCCGGCTCGAGCGCGGCGAGGGGAACGACGGGGACTCCGACCTCAGTGGTGCGGATCGCCCGGAGCATCTCGGTGGTGCTCCGCTCCTTCGGGCCGCCGACGAGCTCGACCCGGCCGCCGTAGGACTCGACCACGACTCGCTCGGGGATCCGGTCGAGAGTATAGTCGGTCCCCTTGGTGTGGACCTGGGGCCGGAGAAGCGCCAGCAGGCCCGCGGGGGTAAGGTGGAACCGTGACAAGTCTCACCCACCCTGGCCCGTCCACACCCTGAAAAGGCTCGTGCGTCGACGGCCCGAAAACGATAGGATGACGGCCCCCCCCGCCTGCCGAGTCCGGACGACATCTCGAGGCAATCCCGTGCCCATGGATCAAGGTTTCGAACCGTCATCGGCTCGTCCCCCCCGAGATGCCGCGGCCCGTCCCCACGACGCCGGGACCGGTGAGACCCTCGCCGACCTCGTCCGGCGTATCGGGAGTCCGCGTGTCCTCGTCGTGGGGGACGTCATCCTCGACCGGTATACCTGGGGGGATGCCGAGCGGATCAGCCCTGAGGCACCCGTCATGGTCCTCCGTGCGGACCACAGCGAGAACCGGCCGGGCGGGGCGGCCAGCGTCGCGGCCCTGGTCCGCGGCCTCGGGGGCCGGGCGAGCCTGGCGGGACTCCTCGGCGACGATTACGACGGCAAGGCAATGCGCCGACTCCTCGACGAGGCCGGGATCGACCATTTCGCGGTCATCGAGGACGGGGGCCGGCCGACGACCGTCAAGGAACGCCTCATGGGGCGGGCGCAGCACCGCCATGCGCATCAGATCCTGAGGATCGACCGCGAGGTTCGCATCCCTCCCTCGCCACGTGCGGCGGAGAAACTCACGCGGCGGCTCATGGGCCTCGTCGACGATCACGATGTCGTGCTCATCTCCGACTACGCCAAGGGCGTCTGCGGGCCGCTTCTGCTCAGCGACCTCATCCTTAGGGCACGAGTCCAAGGGATTCCGGTCCTGGTCGACCCGGCGCGAGGCGTCGACTACGACCGCTACCGAGGGTCGACCTGCCTTACTCCGAATCGCCGCGAGGCCCAGGAAGCGGTCGGGATGACGATCGGCAGTCCCGAGGAGGCCCTGGCCGCCGGGAGCGAACTCCGAGAACGGTTCGGACTGGATGCGGCCATCGTCACACTCGACCGAGACGGGATGGCCCTGGTGTATGCGGAGGGCGAAGCGGCCATCTACCCCACCCGACCAAGGCAGGTGTACGACATCACCGGGGCCGGCGACATGGTCCTGGCCGTCCTCGGGATCGTGCTGGCCGAGGGGGCCTCGTTCGACCAGGCGGTTCGGCTGGCTAATGTCGCGGGAGGTCTCGAAGTCGAGAGGGTCGGCGTGACGCCGGTCACTTGGAACGAGATTCTCGCCGAGTTGGAGCCGACGCGTTTGCGCGGGCCGGCTCATTTCGTTGTGCATCTTCAACTCCAGGACGAAGCACCCGCACTCGCTGCTTATGAGGCCAGGAGCTTCAACAGAGCCTCGGCTCCCGCCCGGGATGAGGCCGGGTTCTGACCCGTGACGAGCCTCCCGTCGGTGACGACGAAGCTCGCCCAGTCCTCGACCTTTTCAAAGAGCCCGCCGAGACGTTTCAGCTCATCTTCCACGAGGAACGGCACGACCGAGGTAAGGTGGACCGCCTCCTCCTCACTGTTGGAGAAGCCCGTCACCCGCTTTCCCTTCACGAGCGGCTGACCCGCAGACTGGACGCGGCGGAGTACACCCGGCGCGTGGCAGACCGCTGTAACCGGTTTGCCGGAGTCATAAAACGCCTCGATGAGGGCGATCGAGTGCGGATCCTCGGCCAGGTCCCACATCGGGCCGTGGCCGCCGGGATAAAAGACCGCGTCGTAGTCCGCGGCGGCGACGTCGGCCAGTCGTGCCGTGTTGGCGAGCGTGGCCTGCGCGTCTGGATCTTGCTTGAACCGGCGCGTCGCGTCAGTCTGACCCTCCGGCGTGTCGCTGACGGGGTCGATCGGCGGTTGCCCGCCTTTCGGCGAGGCGAGGGTCACGGTCACACCGGCATCGACGAACGTGTAATAGGGCGCGGCGAACTCCTCAAGCCAGAAACCGGTCTTGCGGCCCGTGTTGCCAAGCGTGTCGTGGGAGGTCAGGACCATGAGGATCTTCATCGTGCGGCACCTTGAGTTCATGTCATGGGGCTGAACGGCTCTCTCTCGAGCTTGACGAATTTGACGATGCGGCGAAGAGGATCGCCGAAGTTGCTTGGTCGACTTTCTCCGAAAATACCTGGTGCCACAGCCAGAGGCTACAGACCGGTGCTTGGCTCAGCAGACCGGCCCTGGCGTGATAACGGCTCTCGGTCGAGCGTGGTGTCGAGCAGGAAAAGCCAACACAACAGCGATAACATCACGGCGACTGGAACGCTTGCTCTATTAGCCCGATCCCGTACCATGGGAATCCATGGCGAAGGTTGAAAGGCCCTCGCGGCCCCGATGAGATTTCGCCCGAAATCGCCGAATTCGCAAAGGAGTGTCGGAACTCGATGAGAATCTTCGACAGATTCCGATTGACGGGAAAGCGTCTTTTCATCACCGGCGGCAGTCGAGGGTTGGGGCGGGAAATGGCGATTGCCATTGCGGACGCAGGGGCCGACGTGATTCTCGTCGGCCGCGATCAACCCAGTTTGGAGAAGACGGCCGAAGACATCCGTTCCCTGGGCCGACAAGCCTGGATCATCGTGGCCGACGTCAGCAAGCCCGACGAATGCGAGAAGGCGTGCCAGTCTGCTCTGGAACGACACGCCCCGGTCGACATTCTCATCAACAATGTGGGCGGTCGACGTGAGAACATTCCCACCGAAGCGATGCCGCTCGACAAGTGGCGTGAGCTGATCGATCTGAATCTCACCAGTTGCATGCTCTGCACGAAATGGTTTGGCGAGGCGATGATCGAGCGGAGCCAGGGTGGGCGCATCATCAATATCGCATCGATCAATGCCCTGGTCGCCGGCCGAGGTATCGCGGGACGGCACTACGAAGCGGCGAAAGGGGCGATCCTGCAATTCACCCGCGCCGTGGCGGCCGACTGGGCGGTGCACAAAATCACGGTCAACGCCATCCTTCCGGGTAGCTTCATGACGGAGCCGAACGAACGCTGGTCCAAGATTCATCCGGAAGTGATCGAACGAACTCGCTCCAACATCCCGTTGGGGGATTTCGGTCAGCCGGAGGATCTTGGCCCGCTTGCAGTGTACTTGGCCAGCGACGCCTCACGCTACATGACCGGCGCCGCCCTCGTGATCGACGGCGGATACACGCTGTGGTGAGAAAATGGACCGCAATTCCCGATCTTCTGCGTCTGTTTCGAAATTGGGTCAGGACATCCGGCCCTCGATCCTCGTCACTTCCTCCTCTTTCCACTCCAGCAAAGCCACGGTCTGCCTTTTCGGCTCCTGAGCGTCCTGCTCACCCACGATGGCCTCAAAGCTTTGAAGACCGCCTCGAACCTGGCGCGGGTCTCTTCCTGGACCTACAGAGGTTATCAGCCGCATCGCACACTACCGATTTGGCTGAAAGCCTTGGATTTTGGGCGAGACCGTTCACCTTGCGCGATATGGATGCGTTAACCGCTGTAGCTGGCCGAGTCGAGGGTGTTGAGGATGCCCAGGCCGTTCGGCTGGGGCTCTCGATCCTAAGGACCGTGAGGCGACCACTTAATCATTATGATATAGATAAGCGTTCATATTTCACATTCTTCGTTGTCGGTAGGTCTGCGAGCAGGAGAGGCGGAGGCAACCCTCCAAACGACAACGCGGCGAACCACGTTGCCTCAACGTGGTTCGCCGCGACTCTTCGCTACGACGACAGTGACTCGCGGTGCCCGCGCCTTCGCTCAATGCGTGAATTTCAGTGAGGGCGCATCCGGCGGGGCGTTCGGCGGACGAAACTCAAAGGAGTTCCCATCCGTTTGAGTGATTTTGCCGACCAGGGGAGGCCCGTCTGCCTGGAGGAGCGCGAGATTACCGTCCTTGAAGCCGGCGGTCCCTTCGATCGTCTGCTTTTGGCCCTTCGTGTCGACGACCCAGGTGAACGCACCTTCTTGATTCAAGGTCAGCTCGATCGCGACGTCGGCAGAGGGCTTTGCCTTCCACTCGCCGGCCAAAGCCGCGGGTGGGGGTGGCGGCGGAGGGGGCGCGGGATCGCCTTCGGGCGTCTTTCCGGAGTTCTCCGGCGCTGCTCCCGGGGCCGGCGCGTCGACGCCTTCCGGCTGGGGAGGAGTGGGCGCCGGCTGAGTAGACGCCACTGCTGTTGGGGTCGGCTCGGAGCTTGGCTGATTCGGTTCCGGTTGAGATTCAGAGGCCTTCTTCAAGACCTGGGAGAAGGAGGCCGAAAGCCGATCCTTGGGCTGGAGTTGGACCACTCGATCGAATTCACCCGCAGCCTCCTCCGTGTTTCCCTGGACCATGTAATAGTAGGCCAGGAGGAACGCGTCGGGCGCCGAGTCGTGGTTTGTCCGAGAGTCCGCCTCGAGTGCGCGGAGTTGGTTCGTGTAAGTGTCGACGTCCGGATAGAGGCCGACGAGCGTGGACCAATTCCAGCCAGGCTCGGCCGAAAGGACTGCGTAGAGGACCGACGCAGCTTCGCCATATCGCTTGAGCGCGAAGAGCGTGAGGGCCCGGAACTCGTGGACGGCAGGGACATTGGGGCTCTGCCGGATGGCTTGATCCGTAAGGTCGAGGGCGCCGGGGTAGTCGCCGGCTTTGAACGCGTCGCGTGCTTTCGCAAACAACTGTTCCGACGTTTCGACGACGGCCTGTTCAGGGGGAGACGCGGCGACGTTGATCGGCTGCGAGTAGTCATAGGCAACAGCCACTCCCGCGGCAGGGGCGGGCAGACTTGCGTAATACGGGTCGGCGTAGCCGCTGTAGAAGGCACTATTCGCCATGGAGCCAAGGCCCCAACCGGCGTAGTTGCCAATCCCCCAGGTCGGGAAGTAGTTGTAGAGGCCGTAAGCTCCGACGGGGAATCCAAGCGTGTTGGAGTACGCGTAGCCCGGCGAGTTCAGGATACCGCCGAGCGAGCCGAGACCAAACATGGACGCCGAGCCCGCGCCGAGGCCGGTCCAGAAGCCGTTACCACCCCAACCGCCCTGGTACCAGTTGCCGTAGTAGGGTCGGGCCCAGCCTCCGCGATAGCCATAGCCGAGCCCACCGTAACGGCCGCCAAGGCCCCAGTTGCCGCCTCCCGAGCCGGCCCCGCGGTTGTTGACAAAGACGTCGTTCCGGTCGATCGTCCGCTTGTTCGACTCGACGACATCCCTGCCGGGATTGTTCGCGAGACTTTTCTCGCGTTCGCGAATCAAACGATCCTCACCAAGCGGCCGACGCTCCGAACCGCGTATTTCGGCGTCACGCGCTTGGGCTCGCGCCCGAAGGCCGGGCCAGTTTCCGGCCAAAGGCCTCCGTTCCGCACCGCCCAACGGACGTGCTCCCGCCGCGGGGCCCGGTGTCGGAATCTTCGCGGGTTCCGCGCCTCGGCCGATGACCGGGCGAGCCGCCATGCGTCGAGCCCCGGCGCCGGTCGCACCCGGACGGGGCGGAGCGGGTGCGGCCGGCCTTGCCCCGCCCTCAACAGGACGTCCAGCCGCGGCTGGCCGCGCCGGTCTCGCCCCACCACCCCCTCCTCCGCCGCCGCGAGGCGGGGCGCCCCCGGCGTAGGTTGGATCCCTCAGGACTGGAGCGGCAAAGAGGACTACCGCCGAGAAGACCAAACGCTGAAGCGACATCGACAACCTCGCGAGCAAAGCTCGGGTAAAAGAGGACTCCAGTGAGAATGCAGCGGTCCGGCGTCACGTCCGCCGGCCGTTATTTCAAGTCGCCGAACGAGTCCGGCTTGGCGCGCAGCGACCGTGGCCCGGTGGACCATAACGATGCCGTTGACGCAGAAGCTTCAGCCCGACAAGCGACCAATCGGCGTAGCGGGTTTTGACATGATCCTTGTGGCTCAGGGGGGTAAGACACCGTCGCGACGCAATGCCCGCAGGCTCGCGACCCTTAACTCACCTCGACGAATCAGCGAATGTTCGCAACGCTGGGGCAGAACCCCAGCTCATGCCCCCTTCGGGGTCCGACAACCCGCATGGGTCGCCCGAGGACCGAACGATTGCTCGCTCCGGAATATGAGCGGATGCAAATGGAATGCCAAGCCGACCAGGAGAGGCCTACCTGGGGTCGTAGCGGCAGATGCTGGACCTATTCGATCGATTGACGACACCTTTGCCCATGCCCGAGAGTTCCGGTGCCCAAGGCAATGAGAGTCGATCGCTTCGACCACGCCGATGACCAGTCGTTGAGCGAGAACCTCGAGATGTCGCCTCCCGGCAGCGGCGAGGGTCTGGAGATGTCGTCGAGCTTCAGAGAGGCGCGATCGGGTTGCTCAGCCAGGGATCATCGACCGTTGGTTTCGACCCGGGAAGGAATGCTGGGGGCGGGCTCGCTGGAGAACTACCCAATCCCTGGCCGAATTCATCTCGCATCTCCTCTACCGGGGGTAGACGGTGATGGCATCCAAATTATCGCGACACCAACGGAAATCGCGGGGCGATTTGACGTCCTATTTTTCATGAGAATTCTTGCAGAACCGATCAAAGACCGTGAGCACTTGCGAGAATTTCTCTCCGGATCGACGCCCAGCATGTAAGGCCAAGAGCCGGAATCACACCCTAGCAAGAAATATTTATTTGCTAGCACTCCAGGACACCATTGAAGGCCAAGAATTGTACGAGCCACCAAAGTACAACTCATGAAATGATTTTCAACAACAAGATTTCACAACTTATATACATATTTTCGATAGATCGCGACTGTGGCCATCCGAAGTTCCGCAACCGAATCCAATTTGTGCACATTCATACGATTCGGAACACTTGACATTTGGCCTCGTAACTACTTTCGAGATCCAGAGGGATCGCCAAGTCTTCCGCCAACCACAACGGTAGCGTCGGCAGGTGTTGGCCGAGATGGAGCGGAGAAGACCAGGTTTCCAGCACGTGTTTACGACCGCGCAAGACCCATCGGCAAGCGACGGCGTATGTCGCCGGTGGGGCGGGTGTGAACGCCGGATCAATCTGGCCGACGAGTGCCAGCAGTTCCGCATAAAGATTGTAATGCTTCGACGTGACCAGATCGACGACGATCACCGAGACACTCTGCCTAAGCAGTGCTTCGCACTTATCCACGAAAACCTGACGGCTTTCGGGGAGGTCCTTGTTGGCAGGGCTGACCAGTTCGATGGCCGCCACGAGCCGTCGGGCTCGCCTGACGTCGAAAATCCGGACTTCGTACGCGCCGTACGCCAAGAGTTCCGTTTCGACAGCGATACTCGGCTCGGAAGGAGCGAATGCCAAGCCTTCGCTCGGATCAGACCCCAATGCATCCTGCGAGTCATCCTCGAAGCCTGCCACGTCGATCTCGATCTCGGCGCCGACGCGTACACGGGGTTCTGCCGAAAATCGTGACGGCAGCCGGCCGACGAGATCGAGAACGATCATGGCCGGCCATTGCCCGTGGAAACCCTCCCACGAGGCGAGGCTGTCGAGCGGCGGGTGGAAATGATCGCGAAGTGGCATGGTCGTCCCAGGCGAGTATCAATCACGATCTGAACATGAATCCAGGAAATCTATTATATTGAGCCTTCCCATCCTGCAACTTCTCGGGGATTGTACCATGACCCGGATAACATGGGCCGGGATCCGGAAAAGTCCCAATCAGTCGGGTTCACCGACGACTTCAGCGCCTTGACTCACCTCGTCCAGCGGGCCCTCGAGTTCGACTTCCTCGAACGCCTTGCCCTGCCAGCCCCAACGTTCGACGTCCTTGTAGACGATCATCCGTCCCTGCAGGAGCTCGGAGGACTCCTGGCAGAACCGTTCGAGCATTTCGCGGGTCCCGTGGAGTTCGACGTAGATGGGGAGGCGCGTGTTGCCGTAGTCGATGGGATTGCGTTCGGCCTGGCCCTTTTCGACGAATCCGGCGACGCATTGTTTGACGGTGCCGTGGGCGAGGCCGAACTCGCGCGCTTTTTGGATGATGCGGAGATAGACCGGGGGATTGTGCAGGTGCTGCGTCCAGGTCCTGGGCTTGGGCTTCTCTCCGGACTGGAGAAAGATTCGCAACTGGCCTAAGGGACGCGAGACGAATGGGGTGTCATCATGCACTCGAATGTCCTCGAGAAGATTCCAGGTCGCCTCGTGGCCATTCGCGAACGGGCGAACGCCGAACGACCCGACCTGCATATTGCCGGAGTGGACCTCGCGCAGGGAAAGGCCTTCGGGGACGAGCACGTCGAGAGACTTTGGGGTGTCGACCTGCTGGGAAAGGTAAATGCCGCGATGTCCCGAAGAAACATAGCTGACGACACACGCGAGCATCATCGGTGCAGCCAGTTCCGCACCGAACAGTTCGATCCCCATCAGGACGCACGCTAGCGGCGTGTTGGCCGCGCCGGCGAAGACGGAGATCAAGCCGAGGGCGGCGAAGATCGCGGTGGGCTGGCCGGTGAGTTTGGCGAAGGCATAGCCGAGCGTCGCGCCGATGCAGAAGAGCGGCGTGACCTCGCCCCCCTTGAAGCCGGTGCCGAGCGTGACGGCCGTGAACAGGATCTTGAGCGCGAACGCCCCGAGGAACACCCCTTCCGGCGTAAAGCTCTGTCCGATGAGCGATAGGCCCAGGCCGAGATAGTCGCGAGTGCCGAGTGCGTAGGTGAGGCCGATGACCGCGACGCCGCCGAAGGCGGGCCGGAGCCATGGAAGGCTCACGACACGCTTCATGACGTGCTGGATCGAGTGGGTTAGCTCCGCGAAGAGCAGGCTCGCCATCCCGAAGAGGAGGCCCGCGAGGGCCGTCCAGAGCAGGAGCGGCAAGGTGACGTGCGGGATGACGCCAAGGACGTAGAGGTGATGATCGATCCCGAGGCTTCGACAGACCATGTCGCCGATGACGCTCGCGACGAAGCAAGGTACGAGGGCGTCGTAGCGGATCCTGCCGACGGCGAGCACTTCTAGGCCGAAGATGCTCCCCGCGAGGGGCGTGCCGAAGACGGCCCCGAAGCCACCGCTGATCCCGCTCATCAGCAGGATGCGTCGATCGGCCGGGGAGAGCCTCAGCGTGCGGGCAATGACGTCGGCCAGGCTTCCCCCCATCTGCACGGCCGTGCCTTCTCGACCGGCCGAGCCGCCGAAGAGGTGCGTCCCGATCGTGCTCAAGGCGATCAGGGGGGCCATCCGCCAGGAGACGTCGCCCTCGGCCGCGTGGATGCGATCGAGGAGGAGGTTGTTCCCCCCCTCGACGTCCTGGCCGAACCGCGAGTAGAGGAAACCGATGCCCACCCCCGCCAGCGGCAGGAGCCAGAGTAGCCAGGGCGTCGACTCCTGCGTGGCTGTCGCCCAGTGGAGGCCGATGAGGAACGCGGCGGATGTGGCACCCGCGAACACACCGACGGCCGTCCCAAGGACGCACCATTTCACAAGGCTACTGGTGAGGACGAATTGTTCGCGGACGTGGAACTTCATGGGCATGCCTGTGACCGAAGTGGGGTCGCAGCATGCGGGAGGCGGGAAGTTGGGCAGGCTCGGAGACTGCCCGTGAACGTAGCCGTCCTACAGCCTCGCTGCTTGTAGGAGTCATCAGCGCACCGGGACCGGTTCCGGCGGCGGTTTCCCGAAGGAGGGCGAACCCCATGCCCAGGTTTTGGATTCTAATCGACATCGTCCGGGAGGGTCAACGACGTCGTCCACCGTGGCGAGGATGAGCGATCCGGATCGTGGTCACACCTCGTCTTTCTTCCACCACAAAGGCACAAAGGCGAGAAATTTGAGAGGATCACTATTCCTCCCTCTTGCTATCCGAGCTCCTGGTACCTTCGTGCCTTCTTGGTGGGAATCAGGCCGATCGGCGGCGATAGGCAAGGTGTCTGGCCATCGGGTGGAAAGCCGAGTCGGAAGGTCGCCAACGGGGGTCGATGGTCCATCGGTCGTCGTTCGAGGTCGGCTCTTTCGAGCGATCCCAGACCATCAGGACGCGTTCCTCGCCCCCTTGAATCGTGAAGGTTTCTTGATACAGGATGCGTTCGCCTCGACGCATCGACAACTCGTGGGTCCCCGCCCTGAGCTCGAACGGAAGCGGGGCGTAGATCCGCTCCTCGACGAAGACGAACTGGTCGTCGATCCGGACCTCGACGTTCGCGTCTTGCACGTGGACGACGACACTCGCCGTCTCCTCACCGGCGACCGAGGCGACGAGCCACCAGATCGTCGCGGCCAGGAGAGTGCCCAGGAGCCATCTCGAGACTCGGCCCACTCGAGAAGGCCCGGACTGTCGAACCTCGGTCGGGATGCTATGAGACATCATGAAGTCCTTGCTTCTAGGTCCGTTGTCCAACGTTCGGCGCACGAGCGCCCGGCACCGGTGGTCGCGGATCACCGAAGTGGCGGGAACGACGAGGTTTGAAAAGACCCGGGCGCACGGCGATCGGCCCGGGCCAAACGGTTGTCTGCAAGGAGGGGCAACGGGGTGCCCCTCACGATCGGAGGGCGAAAGGTCCGGCAGGTCGCCGCAGTCTTACGCCAGGTCGACCGGATCGTTGAGGAGAGCGGGTTCTCAACGTCTGTCGGGAACGCCGGTTTTCTTAATAATCTGATTTGCTCATGTCGTTAAATCGACAGAGAAACAGAGGCCCAGGGTGCCACGGGTTCCGTCTTCGGACCCCGTGCGGGCCAGCCTCGGCCGGCGACTTCGGGCCTGAGCAAAGGACTCGTCAATGACGACACTCACAGTCGATGTGAAATCCTCTCCCGACCAAGGATCGAGCCGTTGGCCGAGCCTGGTCCGCACGGGGTCCGAAGACGGAACCCGTGGCACCTGAAGCATAAACATTATCGCAATGGATATCCTCGACACAGCACCGATTTCGCCCCATGAGCCAACCGGGTTTCGGTAAAGGAACCCACAGGGCGCCCGACTAGCCTGATGCCCCTGAGGACTCTCCGGGAGGGCCGTTCGTCACTGGACGGCCCTCCCGAGGGTATTCACAACGCCCGAGGCGAAACCTTATCGTGAATGTCCGAATTTTTTCCGACTTGAAGATGTGACGAGGGGATAAGGCTCGAACCGAACGAGGTCTTCCGCCGGTGAATGCCCGGCCGATTTGGCCCCAACGATGCGAGGGACCACACTCCGACCTGTGAGGAAGATCCGGCTCCGGTCATCGAGAAGCGCCGGGTTCGTCACTTGACGGGGGCCGGTTGGCGCGTGTAGAGTTTCACGATCACAATTCGGTGCGCATCTTATCCAGAGTGGCTGAGGGACGGGCCCTGCGACGCCACAGCAACCGGTCCGCTATCTGAGCGGATGCTGGTGCTAACTCCTGCCCAGCGTTTCGAGTCGAATCGACTTTGAGGCGCCGATGGGACAGATAAGATAGTCTTCGGCAGAGTTGAGGCGTTCGCGCTTCAACTCCGGCGATACGACTTATCCCCTTCTCCCCATCTATTCCCTCCGGACACTCCTGGATCGCCGCGCACCGGGACGTCGGTTCGTGTCCTCGCGAAACGCGTTCTCGTTCTTCCTCGAATCTCCGGCTATCGGCTCGATGTTGGGGCCGAAGCTGGTGTCACAGGAGAATCGCCGGTGTCTGGTGAACTCGTCAGCGGTCTGAAGTGCCGGCTCTGCGGCAAGCTCTACCCCAAAGAAGCGATCAATTTCTGTACCGAGGACTTCGGCCCGCTCGAAGTCGCCTACGACTACGGGGCGGTGGCGAAGTCCCTGTCGCGACAGGTCATCGAGTCCCGCCCGAGGACGATGTGGCGCTACCGCGAGCTCCTGCCGATCGACGGCGAGCCGACCGTGGGGCGGCACGTGGGCTGCACCCCGCTGATCCGCGCCGACCGCCTGGCCAAGGCCCTGGGCGTGCGTGAACTCTACGTCAAGAACGACGCGGTCAGCCACCCGTCGCTCTCGTTCAAGGATCGCGTCGTCGCCGTGGCGCTCTCGAAGGCCGTCGAGCTCGGCTTCGAGACCGTCGGGTGTGCGTCGACGGGCAACCTCGCCGGGAGCGTGGCGGCCAACGCCGCCGCGGCCGGCCTGAATGCTTACGTGCTGATCCCCGACGGCCTCGAGCAGGGCAAGGTCCTGGGCGCCACGGTCTACGGGGCCAAGGTCATCGCCATCGAGGGGAACTACGACCACGTCAACCGCCTCTGCTCGCAGATCGCCTTCCGCTACGGCTGGGGCTTCGTCAACGTGAACCTCCGCCCCTTCTACGCCGAGGGGTCGAAGTCGATGGGCTTCGAGATCGCCGAGGATATGGGCTGGCGCATCCCCGACCAGGTCGTCGCGCCGATGGCCGGCGGCAGCCTCGTCGGCAAGCTCCACAAGTCCTTCAAGGAGCTCGAGGCCCTGGGCCTCGTCGACGGCCCGGTCCGCACGAAGATGTTTGGGGCCCAGGCGACCGGGTGCAACCCGATCTCGAACACGGTGAAGACCGACGCCCTGAAGGTCCGGCCCGTCCGGAACCCGAACACGATCGCCAAGAGCCTCGCCATCGGCGACCCGGCCGACGGCTACTTCGCCTCGCAGCTCATCCGGGACACCGGCGGCTGGAGCGAGGACGTCGACGACGACGCGATCGTCGACGCCATGCGGCTCCTCGCCGAGACCGAGGGAATCTGGGCCGAGACCGCCGGCGGCGTCACCGTCGCCGTCGCCCAGAAGCTCATCGAGCAAGGCAAGATCGACCGCGACGGCTCGACCGTCCTCTGCATCACCGGAAACGGCCTGAAGACCCAGGAAGCCCTCCTGGGCAAGATCGCCAAGCCGGTCGTCATCAAGCCGACCCTCGCCGAGTTCGAAGCCCTCGTCGGGGCCGATGCTCCCGAGCTGGTCGCCGCCGCCAACTGAGTGACTTGTCTTTTCCCGAAACCCGGTTTTTTCTTAAAAGCCGGGTTTCTGGCGGGAGAGGCGGTGACATCACGAGAGGGAGAGGCGGTGACGTCCCGAGAGGGGGGATGACTTCGACCGCGGCAGAAACCCGGTTTTTAAGAAAAGCCGGGTTTCGGTCGGGTGGGTCGTCCGCCCCGAGAACCGGCGGATTTCGAGAATTCGTCGGCCGCCCCTATGATGTGAACATCGTGCGTGTCGGCGGGTCGCCGACGTATCGCCGGGCTCGTCCCGCCGACTCAATCGCCTTCAACGCCCTGTTCGAAGCCCGAAGGCGGGCGGTGCCCGCCCTTTTGCCAGCAAGGTAAGGATCCAGGAATCATGCCCGTCGTCACCATCCCCACGCCGCTGCGACCCCACACCGGAGGCGAGTCCCGACTCGAGGCCCAGGGCGCCACCGTCGGCGAGATCCTCAAGGACCTCGGAGACCGCTTCCCCGAATTCCACAAGCGAATCTTCAACGCGGCCGGCGAGCTCCAGCAGTACGTGAACGTCTACGTCAACAACGAAGACATCCGCTACCTCGACGACCTCGAGACCGCCGTGGCCGATCGGGACACGCTCGACATCATCCCGGCCGTCGCGGGCGGCTGAGGGTTCGTACTAACTACACCTGGTCGTTTCTCAAAAAACCCCGAACGCCCTTCACCCTCGAGGCGACCGGCCCGGTCCCTTGCCCAGGAATTGCCCCAATGTCCGCCGATCCGTCCGACCCGCTCGACCGTTACAGCCGCCAGGTCCGTTTCCCCGCCCTCGGCGAGTCGGGTCAGCGCAAGCTCATGCAAAGCCGGGTCACCCTCTGCGGCTGCGGGGCGCTCGGGACCGTTTTGGCCAACCACCTCGTGCGGGCGGGCGTTGGCCACGTCCGGCTCGTCGACCGCGACTTCATCGAGACGCACAACCTCCAGCGCCAGATCCTCTTCGATGAGAACGACGTCGCCGACAATCTCCCCAAGGCCGAGGCGGCCGCGAGGAAGCTCCGCCTGATCAACAGCTCGGTCACCATCGAGCCGGTCGTCACCGACATCGACCACACCAACATCCTCGACCTCGTCGACGGCGCCGACCTGATCCTGGACGGGACCGACAACTTCGAGACCCGTTACCTCATCAACGACGCGGCGGTGAAGCTCAACAAGCCCTGGGTCTTCGGCGGGGTGATCGGCAGCGAAGGGCAGACGATGACGATCGTCCCGGGCAAGACGCCCTGCATCCGCTGCCTGATCGAGACCAGCCCGCCCCCCGGCATGACCCCGACCTGCGAGACGGCCGGCGTGCTCGGCCCCGCGGTCGCCGTCATCGCCTCCTTCGAAGCTGTCGAAGCGATCAAGCTCCTCAGCGGCGCCCACGACGCCCTGAACAGCGAGCTGATCATGATCGACGTCTGGGAGTGGTCGTTCCGCCGCCTCAAAGTTGCCGGCCTGCTCGGCAAGGTCGACTGTCCGTGTTGTCAGCAGCGCAAGTTCGAGTGGCTCGACGGCGCGCTCGGCTCGCACACGACCACGCTCTGCGGCCGCAACGCGGTCCAGATCGCGACCCGACGCCCCGAGCCCTTGAACTTCCCCGAGCTCGCCACGAGACTCGCCCCACTCGGCGACGTCCGGCACAACAACTTCATGCTCCGGTTCGCCGCCGAAGGCCATGAGTTCACCGTCTTCCCCGACGGCCGCGCGATCATCAAGGGGACCAACGACATCGCCAAGGCGCGTACCCTCTACGCACAATTCGTGGGCAGTTGATCACTTCAATGTAAAAGTACGGGAGGAGGATTCACCACAAAGGACACAAGGGGAAGAAAAAGAGAAGAATGTTTAAAAGAAGAATCAAATATCTGATTTCTCTTTCGACCCTTCCCTTCGTGTCCTTTGTGCCTTTGTGGTGAATCTCTCTAATCGCTCATGATCTACCTCGACAACGCCGCCACCAGCTTCCCGAAGCCGGAAGTCGTCTATCAGACACTCGATCGCTTCGCGAGGACGAGCCTCGCGAATCCCGGGCGTGCCGGGCACCGGATGGCGGTCGCCGCCGAGCGGTCCCTCGACGACGCGAGGCACGCGCTCAACCAATTCTTCCGGGGGGAAGGCCCCGAGCGCTGGATCTTCACGTTCAACTGCACCGACGGCCTGAACCTGGCCATCAAGGGGACGGTCAAGCCGGGCGATCACGTGATCACCTCGGATCTCGAGCACAACTCGATCAGCCGGCCGCTCCGGGCGCTCGAGAAGGCGGGGGTGATCACGCTCACCCGAGTCGCCTCCCACCAGGGCTACCTCGACCCTGAGGACGTCCGCAGGGCGCTCACGCCCAGGACCTCGCTGGTCGCGCTGACGCACGCTTCGAACGTGCTGGGGACGGTGCAACCGATCGAGGCGATCGCGCCGATCGTCCGCGAGTCGGGGGCTTTGTTTCTCGTCGACGCGGCGCAGTCGGCGGGCGTCGTCCCGATCGACCTGCGAGCAACGCCGATCGACCTGCTCGCCTTCCCCGGCCACAAGGCCCTTTACGGCCCGACGGGCACCGGTTCCCTGTATGTCGGCCCCCGCGCCAACCCCCGCCCCTGGCGTGAAGGGGGCACGGGCGGCGACTCGTCGAGCGAGACGCAGCCCTCGCTCTTCCCCTACGTGTACGAAGGGGGTACGCCGAACGTCCTGGGCGTCGCGGCCCTAGCCTCGGGCGTGGCCTGGGTTGCCGAGCGAGGCCCCGACGCCCTCCGTCGCCACGAGGTCGAGCTGCTCCAGACCGTCGTGAACTGGGCCGAGTCGGCCGAAGGCTGGAAGATCGCCGGGCGTTGGGACCCGGCAACTCACGTCGGGGCGCTCTCGCTGATTGTCCCGGAAACCCTGACGCCCCAGGACCTCGGCTCGATCCTCGACACCAGCTTCACGATCGCCGTCCGTCCCGGCCTGCACTGTGCCCCATACATCCACCGAGCCCTGGGCACCTTCCCCGACGGCACCCTCCGCGTCAGCCCTGGCCCCTTCACCACGGCCGAGGACATCGACACCTTTGTCCAGGCCCTCGCGGAGATTACTGCAGGGGTTTTGTAAGCTGCGATCGTCAGAGGTCTTGATTCGCCACGAAGGCACAAAGACACAAAGAAGAGAAAGAGGGACATAGCCTCCCTGTTTCTCTTCTTTGTGTCTTTGTGGTGAGTACTCTTTCCGGATCAGGGCTTGGGCTTAGCCTTGGCCTTTTCGGCCTTGGGAGTGTCCTGCGTGCCCTTTTTCTTCGGCGACGCTGCTTGCTGGGAAAGGGCGGCGGCCGGGGAGAGGAACGGGAGAGCGGTCTTGCGTCGCCCTCCCTTCAAGGTCCCGACGACCGGCTTCGAATCCTTGGTCAGCGCGATCGTGTGCGTCTCTTTGTGTTCCTCCGCGGTCCCTTCGTGAGTGATGATTTCGAGAGTCGCCTGGAGCGCGGGCTTGTCGGGATTGTTGTAGATGGTCTCGATGCGGACGGTGTAATCGCCGTCGAACGCACGAGGGCAGACGTAGACCTCCTCCGGGTGTGCCCCGTAGCCGTTCTTGACGATCGAACCACCGAAGACGGTGCGGGGGGTTCGGATTCGCGCCGTCGCGCCCAGAGGCTCTTCGACCGCGAGGTCGAGGTCGGCATCACCGACCCAGCTCAGGCGGATATAAAGGTCTCGGGCCTCGGACTCGGTGAGGGCGGTCAGGAGTGAGTCGGCCTCGGCCCCCTTGTCTTCCTCCCGGAGCGACTTGGCGAGGGTCTCGACCTGGAGTCGGGCATCGGTGCGGAGCCGGTCATCGGCCCCCGGCCAGCCGAGCGAGAGTAGGCGGTCGACCGAGGCGGCCATCCGCTTCGGGTCCTTCGTCCGCTGCGCCACGTTGATCGACATGATCGACGGCTCGGCGCGATGGGGGACCTTCTCCGCAGCCTGGTCGAGGAGAGTCCCTGCCCGGGCATATTCGCCGTTGAGGAACAGGAGATCCGCCACGCTGACGAGGTTGTTCGGGTTCTGGTCCTTCTCGGCCAGGTCGGCCGCATATCCGAGCGAGACCTTGGCGTCGTGGTCGCTCCCCTTGTTCATCCGGATCGCCAACGCCAGCCCCTCGTACATCCAGGGCTCGGCATTCTTGGTGCGGTAGGTCAAGTAGGCGGTCAGGATCGCCTGCACGTCCTGCGTCTTCTTATAAGCATTGAGCGAGGTCACCTTGTCCTTCAGGTCGGCCGAACTCTCATCATGCGTGCGGTAGTAGTTCATCCAGTACTTGGCCGTGTCGACCGCCTTCCGCTGTGGGACGACCGGCTTGGCCCCGGGGCGGATCGGGATCATGTTCGGCTTCACGCCCGGCTTGGCGGGGTCGAGGGTGGGGTTCCCATCCCGGTTCATGTTCGGATTGGCGGGTAGGACGGTCGGGAAGTCATCGTTGGGCGAGGTCTGTGTCTTCTTGGACGACGAAGACCCGGGACCAGCCGGCGTTTTGCCGCGCTGGTCCCGGGTCTTTTGAGAAGGTTGTGAGGCTTTGGGGGAGTCAGCGGCTCTCAGTTGCTTTTTTTTTCCGAGAAGCTGCCGGCCGAGCTATCGACGGTGTTGGGGTCCTGGACCGGGACGGACATCATGCCCATACCGCCCATGCCGCCGCCGCCCATACCGCCACCCATGCCGCCGCCACCCATACCGCCGCCCATACCGCCACCCATACCACCGCCCATACCGCCGCCCATACCGCCTCGCTGACCGCCGCCCATCAGTGAGAGGGGGATGATGGCGAGGTCAGCGACCGGGTAGACGCGGATTTCGCTCGGGACGTCCTCGGAGTTCTCGAAGGTGATCGTCATCAGGCCGTCCTTGACAGTGTACGTCAGGCCGAGCTGCTTGAGGATCAGCTTGAGGGTCGTCTTGAGGGGGACGCCTTCGAGGTCGAGGGTGATCGGCGAGGTCATCGTCTTCTCGGCCTCTTGCAGGCCGACGGGATCGACGTAGATCGGGATGCCGGAGTCGTTCGCGCCCTGGGTCGCCGACTTGATGTACTTGAGGACGTCTTCGAGCGGCGTCTCGTTGGGGAAGGCCATCGAGATGGGCTCGTTGAGCTTCTCGAGGATCGCCTTCGTCTTCGGGTCGCGGTCGAGGAGGTCGACGGCCTTGCCATACTTCTTGATGCGGTCTTCCGAGATCTTCCGCCAGAGATCGGCGTCGGGGTACTCGATCGTGATCGTGTCCGGGAACGGGACCGCGGCGCGGTCGACGTCCTGGAACGACTGCATGAAGCGGAATTCCTTGAGATTCTCGTAAGCAATCTCCTGGGCGAGGAAGCCCGTCGTCTGGGAGACGAACACGCCGGCGCGGGGAGCTTCATCATTGGGGACGAGGGCGCGGGCCTTCTGGGCCAGGAGGCGGGCGTCGTAGAACGCGGCGGTGGTCGCGACGATGTCGCCGGTGCCGCCGTTGTAGAGGACGTTGTACTGCCCCTGGGCCATCAGGCTGTCGAACTGGATCATCAGAGTCGAGACGGTCTGGTCATTCCGGGTCAGGAGGTCCAGGGCGCGGACTTGCTGCTCGGCGGCGGCTTCGAGCCGGAGGCGCTCGGCCTGCTGGGCGACGATCCGCTCCTCGGCCCGGACGGTCGAGAGGAGCTGGGCCTGGATCTCGCGGTCGAGGGCGTTGCGGACCTCGTCGGCGACGTTGGAGGCCGAGCGAGCAACGCTCTGGGCGAGCCGCAAGGTGCTCAAGGCGGCGTCGGGCTGGCCGGCCTCGACGAGGTCGCGGGCCGTCCGGAGCCGTTCGCGGATGTCGGCCGTGAGCTGCTCGCGCTGGACGTTCTCAAGCCTGTGGGCTTCCTCGATCGTGGCCTGCGGCTTGTGAACGGGCGAGGGGATGGCCTCGTCCGCCGGGATCGGCGCCGGAGGCGTCACGACATCGACCGCGTCGGCCGGAGCCGGGGCGGGCGCATCCGCGGGTTGGGCGGCGTCTTGCAAGGCCACTCGACGGACCCCGCCGACCTGGCGGGAGAGGGCTCGGCGAGCTTCAGAGTTTTGGGGATCGAGCGCCAGAGCTTTACGGAAGAACGTCGTGGCCTGCGCGGTCTCGCCCTGCGCGAGCGCCTGGCGGCCGAGGCGGTTCAGTTGTTCGGACAACGATGGCGGCTCGGCGCCACGCGAGGACACCCCGCAAAGCAACAGGCCGCCCAGCGTCAACGGCCCGACGCCTTTCCACAGTCGCGCGGTTCGGGACATGATTGATCCTCTTCGAGAAGGGAAACCGGCTTATAGGACCGGCACGGGCGCTTGTCTTTGATTGAATTTAACGGATCGAGACGCTCCCTCTCAAGCCGGCGAATCCGAGGCCAAGACGCGATCCCGGCCGATCCACCGACGTCGTCACCGACAAGATCCAGTCCCCTCGTCGGGGCGGCCGGACTTCGGAGCCGTACCCTCCCTGTCGTCATCCATTATGCCACACGGATCCGAACCCGGCCAAACCGGACCCGGTCGACTTCACCTCGACCCGAGCACTTTCCTCCTCAACGCCCGAAAACCCCGACGTTGACAGCGTGAGAGCTACGTCCTATTGGATTCTTAAGGGACACATGATCCCACGCGACATCCCACCGAGCGGGGGTTTGAAATGCGGGGCCAAAGGAGGCCGGAAGGCCATTCGACCGACTCCTCCCACCCTCGTGTCTCGTGGGAGGGCCAAACGCTTTCGCTCGGAACCGCCGGGGCTTTCAACATGAACGACAATGACCAGACGTCGCCCACGCCCGGAAAATTCGATCCGTCCGTCTATCCGGAGAATCTCCTGATCCACGAGCGAAGGACCAAGAAGCCAGACCCGTCCCCGACCGTCAGCCCTTCCCAGCCCAAGGAGCGCCGACGACGGGTCGACCCGACCACGTTCGAGAAGCAGTACACTATCGACGAAATCGAATTCATGAATGCGATGCAACAGTTCAAGAGCCAGTCCGGGCACCCGTTCCCGACCTATGACGAGGTCCTGCGGGTGGCGGCCCGGTTGGGTTACCGAAAGCTCGAGCCCGATTCCACCGACGAAACCTCGGCGAACGGCCACCTCAACGGCGAGTCGACCAACGATCCCCTCGCGTCCTAATAACTCCGCCGCCCGTCCCGGGCGTGCCCCTCGATGTCCGGCCCCGTGACGGCCTCTCCCTCAATTTCGTCAACGGCGACACCCTGCTCACAGCCCTGTGCGTCGAGGTCGATCCAGGGTCGGCGGTGAACGCCCGGTACGAAAACGACATCCCCTGCGTCCAGAATCCATCGCCTTCTCAAACAAGAGCTCGAGTCGGCCCCGATCCTCTGCGCCGTTCGGTTTCGAAACAGGAACCGGCCCGAAGGACCGCGAGGGCCTCCGGGCCGGGACTCGATTTCGCATGCCGGCTGAGCAGCGACCAGCCCTCGGTTCAGCGGGAAATCGTGACGACCGCAGGCCCGTGGAGCAGGCTCGCCCAGGCGAAGACCGCCTCTCTCGTCAGCCGGACGGCGTGGGTCAGCCGTTCGGCTTCGGCCTGGCGAGAGGCGATTGACTCGGCGACACCGGCCCCCTCGCGAGACTCAGTCCGGGCGAGTCGCGCCGAGTCTTCCGCGAAGGACAACGCCATCGAATCGACGACCGAGGTAAACTCTCGGACCGAATTCGAGGCGACGGTGGCCGCCAGGTCGGCCGAGAAGCTCGTCGCCACGTCTTCCATGGCCACCTGGAACGCTTGATCCAGGTCCGAGGAGCCGGCCGGCTCGACTGAGGCCGGCGACGCGATCGGAGCCGCGACGACTGGCGCCGAGACTTCAACCGTGGCGGGCACCACCACGGTCACTTCGGCGGCGACCACGACCTCGTTTGCAACCGTCACATCCTCGGCGGGAGCAGCGACCGGCTCGGGGGCCACGACGACTTCCGAGACGGCCGCGACGACTCCCGGAGTGCTCCGTGCGGGGACAGGCTCATCCGGGGCCGAGAGGATCGGTGCATCCAGGCTGGGTACCTCGTCGTCCTGCACCACGACGGCCAGGGACTCGGAGGTTGCGGGTGCAACTTCGAGGGCCAACTCATCCAGGACCAGGAGCCCGGGGACATCGAGGGCCGGAATCGTGACCGATGCCAGTTGGATCGGCGAGGGTTCGGCAACCGGAGCGGGGAAGATCGCCACGGCGGGGGACGGAATCGACTCAATGGGCAGAAGCCCTGCGGGCGGCGCGACTTGGCGACGAGCCGCGAGGGCCCACTCTCGATTGTTGCTCACCACGACGGTGGGCCGTACGGCCTTGGCCCGTGCGACTCGATGATCGGCGGATCGGGCGTCGACCCAGTCGTGAGCCACGCGGCCCAACGTCTGAAAATCCTGGCGGCTCGGCAAGCTCATACCCAACCCGGCCAAAAGTCCCACCAAGATCAAGCGGAGCGCCATCGGACGACCTCCAACGCTGAATATAGGGATCATCATTGCGATGTTTCCGTCAAATGGGGTGTATCCCGATCCTTCAGGCGATGCCCCTCCATGCCCGGCTCCGGTCCGACCGGCTCGACGCCTCGTCTCCGAGGCGGAGCCTCGGGATACCAAGTTCACGACCAGCGTCCCGACCCCAAAAGTCCAAACCGCGCCGGCCTTCGCTCCGTCTCATCCGACTCCACACTCCTTCGCTGGAAAAATTTATCGACGGGGAATTCTCGGAGCTTTAGAGAGTTCGGGGGCTTCACACAAAAGAATCAGGCACTTGATGCGCACACCGTGGCGTCAAACTCTGGGCAAGCCGAAAAATCTCTCCATTTTCAAGAGGCCAAGCCCACAGGGGTTCTGCCGAAGTCTGTGTGAGTCTGCGGGATAGATTGAGTCGGCGGGCGTATCGTTTCGCGATTGTCAGGATTCGGGAAAACCGTACGATGAGCGCCGGCGGCCGCGGGATGCAGGCCGCCTCTTGGGAAGAATCTGGGTAACGCCCGGACTTCCGATCGGCCCGTGAACGAGCACGAGCGCGACAACAGCCGAGGGAGTGGCCGACGATGGGCAAGACAGTCCTGGTGACAGGCGCGGGGGGGTTCATTGGCAGCCACCTGACCGAGCGTCTCGTCCGAGAAGGCCATTCCGTCCGGGTCCTGGTGCGATACAACGGCCGTGACGATCGCGGCCAGATCGATCGGCTGGATCCGGAAATCCGGGCGTCGGTCGAGGTCCATCGCGGAGACCTGAAGGATCCCGAGGCGGTGCGCAAGGCCGTCGAGGGGCGAGCGTGGGTCTTCCACCTCGGTGCCCTGATCGCGATCCCCTACTCGTACCAGAACCCGCACGACGTGGTTCAAACCAACGTGGTCGGGACGGCGCATGTTCTCGACGCCTGCCGGCACGAGGAGTCACTGGAACGTGTCGTGCTGACGTCGACGTCCGAGGTCTACGGGACCGCCCAGTACGTCCCCATTGACGAGCGGCACCCGCTCCGAGGCCAGTCGCCTTACGCGGCGACCAAGATCGGGGCCGACGCGCTCGGCGAGAGCTACCACCGCGCGTTCGGGCTCCCCGTGACGATCCTCCGACCATTCAACACGTTCGGGCCGAGGCAATCGGCCCGGGCGATCATCCCGACCATCATTAGCCAGGCCTTGACCCGATCGAGCGTGAAGCTGGGGAGCCTCGATCCGAGGCGAGACCTGACCTACGTCAAGGACACGGTCTCGGGCTTCCTCTCGATCGCCACCTGCGACGCCGCCCTCGGCCGGGTGGTGAACATCGGACGGGGCGAGGACCTCACGATCGGAGAGCTCGTGGAGCGGATCGCCGCGAGGCTGGGCAAGCCGATCCAGGTCGAGACCGACACCCAGCGGATCCGCCCGACCGCCAGCGAAGTCGGAAGGCTCCTGGCCGGGACCGCCCTGGCGAAGGAGCTCTGGGGGTGGACCCCCCGCTACTCGCTCGACGAGGCACTCGACGAGACGATCGCCTGGGTCCGCAACAACCTCGGCCTCTTCCGCGTCGACTCGTACACGACCTGAGTCCAGCCCTTCCCCACCCCCGGCGCGACCTTGGGCCAAGGGTGCGAGTGACTTGCGAGCGGCGTCCCGACTTCGATAAGATAGGGCTTTGTGGCCTGCGCCGACCCCGCCTGAGTCTCGAAATGAGCATCGACTGGACCCCACTGGCCGACCTGATCGCGACCCACGATCGATTCCTCGTGACGACGCACGTTCGACCGGACGGGGATGCCCTCGGGTCTGAGGTCGGGATGGTGGGCTTCCTCCGGCAGCAGGGCAAGGACGTCCGGGTCGTGAACTCGAGCCCGACGCCCCCCCGGTATGACTTCCTCGACCCCGACGGCACGCTCTTCGAGCACTTCGGGACCCAAGTCAATCCGGCGGACCTGGCCGACCGCGAGGTCGCGGTGATCCTCGACCTCTCGGCCTGGAGCCAACTCGGCGACATGGCGGGCTACATCCGCGAGTTCCCGGGCACTCGCGTGGTGATCGACCACCACGTCAGCCAGGACGACCTCGGCGCGACCTTCTTCAAGGACACGACCGCCGAGGCGACGGGCACCCTGATCGTCCGAGCCATGAAGGCCCTCGGCGGGACGTTCACCCCCGAGGTCGCCACCGGGCTCGTGACCGCCATCGCCATGGATACCGGCTGGTTCCGCCACCCGAACACGAAGCCCTCGACGCTCCGCACGATCGCCGACCTCGCCGAGGCGGGGGCGAAAGTCGACGAGATCTATCGGGTCCTCTTCGAGCGAAATAGCCTGGGCCGACTCCTCCTGATGGGGGAGACGCTCTCGAAGATGAAGACCGACTCCGATGGCCGGATCGCCTATGCCGTGGTCACGCGCGAGGCGATCGCTCGCACCGGCGCGATCCCCCAGGACACCGAAGACCTGATCGACTTCACCGTGAGCCTTACGGGCGTCGAGGTCGGCATGCTCTTCCTCGAACAGGCCCGAGGGGGAATCAAGCTGAGCCTCCGGTCCCGCAACGGGCTCGACTGCGCCGAACTCGCCGGCCAGTTCGGCGGCGGCGGGCACAAGGCCGCGGCCGGGGCCACGCTGCCCGAACCGCTCGAGCCCAACATCGAACGCGCGCTCGAGGCCGTCCGCAACGCTTTGCCTTCCGTTTGATCGGAAAAATGTTTTGGCGCGAGGCCGCGAATCTCCGTAATACGACTGAGACGACCGGTTTCCGTCCCCCCCGAACAACGTCCGCCCTGCCCTGGACCACCCGACCGTTTTGACCGCGATCGCCCCGATTGAACCTTCCCCTTTGCTCGTCCGTGCGCCCCAACCGCACCGAGGCAACCCGCCGGCCGCATTCCGATTGACGCTCGGAGCGAGAAGGTCCGGCTCCCCTTGCTGTCGAGGGAGTTTCGACGATGAATCGACGTAGCCTCTATCGGATCGGCACCTTTGCGCTGGGGGGCCTGTCCGCCCTCGCGCTTGCGGTGCCGGGTGTCGCCTACATACTCGACCCGCTTCGCAAGATGCAGGGCAAAGGGCAGTTCCGCCCGTTGGCCAAGCTGAGCGAACTCAAGGTCGGGGTCCCCGTGGCCGTGGCAGTCAATGAAGAACGCCAGGACGCCTGGGTGAAATACCCCAAGGAGCCGGTCGGATCGGTCTGGCTGCTCCGCCAGTCCGAGGGGGGTAAGGAACCGGTGGTGGCCTTCACCAGCCGTTGCCCCCACCTCGGCTGCGCGATCAACCTCTCGGCCGACCACAAATCGTTCTACTGCGCCTGCCACTCGAGCAGCTTCTCGTTCGACGGCACGCCCCAGAACGAAGTCCCCCCCCGGGCGATGGACAAGCTCGAGGTCGACATCACCAAATCGTCCGACCCGGAGGTCCGGGTCAAGTTCCAGAGGTTCCGGAGCGGGACCGAGGAGAAGACCCCCCTTGCTTAAGCCACTCGCCGACTGGTTCGACGACCGGACGAACGTCCGCTCGCTCATCCGCTCCGCCTCCGAGACCCCCATCCCCGGCGGCGCCCGCTGGCGCTACGCGATCGGGGCGGCGTTGGCGTCCACCTTCCTGATCCAGCTCGCCACCGGCCTCTTGATGATGCTCTCGTACTCGCCGTCGTCGTCGACGGCCTGGGGGAGCGTCTACTACATCAACGAGCAGATGACACTCGGCTGGGTCATCCGGGGCATCCACCACTTCGGCTCGGGCGCGATGATGACCCTCCTCGTCCTCCACCTGATGCAGGTGGTCGCGGCCGGCGCGTATCGCCGCCCTCGCGAGGTCAACTGGTGGTTCGGCATGGCCCTCCTGTTCCTCGTCCTCGGCTTCAGCCTCACCGGCTACCTCCTGCCCTGGGACCAGAAGGGATACTGGGCGACCAACGTCGCCACCAGCATCATGAGCGGGGCGCCGGTCCTCGGCCCGTATATCCAGAAGCTCGTCATCGGCGGGACCGACTACGGCAACCAGACGTTGACCCGGTTCTACGGCCTCCACGTCGGCCTCTTGCCGACCCTGTTCTTCCTCTGCGTCTCGGCGCACATCGCGCTGGTCTGCCGGCACGGGGTCACGCCCCCGGCCAACGCCGACCGCAAGCCCGCGGGCAAGTACTGGCCCGAACAGATTTTCATGTTTGCCGTCGCCGGCACGGCCGTGCTGGGCATCCTGCTCGTCATCGTGCTGAAGGAGCACGGGGCCAACCTCGACGCCCCGGCCGACCCCTCGAGCGCCGACTACCCCGCTCGTCCCGAGTGGTACTTCCTCTCGCTCTTCCAGATGCTCAAGGTCTTCCCCGGCCGGCTCGAGATGATCGCGACGATCGTGATCCCGACGACGGTCATGACCGTCCTGATCCTGATCCCGCTGTTCGACCGGATCATGCCGAGCAAGCTCGCCCACTTCCTCGCCTGTAGCTTCGTCTTCGGCCTGGTCGGGGGTGCGGCCTACCTGAGCGTGATGGCGATCCGCCAGGACGCGTCGGACCTGGCGTTCCAGGCCGACCGGAAAGAGGCCGACCTGACCCGGCAGCGGGCGATCCTCCTCGCCGGCAACCCCGCCCACGGCGTCCCCCCCGAAGGCTCGGCGTACGTCCTCCTCCGCGACCCGCTCACGCACGGCGGCGGCGTGCTCGAGAAGAAATGCCTGAGCTGCCACTACTTCGATAAGAAGGGCCTCGTCTCGCTCGACGACACGGGGAAAGACTCGATGAGCCCGCAGGTCGCCTCCGACCTGAAGGACTTCGGCGCGTTTCCCTGGGTCCGCGGCCTCCTCGAGAACCCCGGCGCCGACACGTATTTCGGCAAGGTGCCGAAGTGTGACGGGATGGTCGAGTGGAAGAAGAGCTCGAAGCTCTCTCGGAAGGAGCTCGACGACGTCGCGCGTTTCGTCGCCGACTTCTCCAAAATTCCTCCCGACATGACCCCGGACGACTGGCTCGCGAGCCCCGGCGTTGCGGACCACCCGGGCAATGCACCTTTCGTCAAAGAGTGCGGCAAGTGCCACGTCGTCGAAGGATTGAGCGAAGGAGGCCTGCGCGACTCCCCCCAACTCTTCGGCTGGGGTTCCCGCCAGTGGATCGAACGCATGATCCACAGGCCGGGCTCGCCGGACCTCTACGGCTACCTCGAGGCCAACGACCAGATGCCGGCGTTCTCCTCGGATCAGTTGTCCGAGAACGACGTGACGATGCTGATCCGCTTCCTCAAGAACGACTACATCGGGGCTCCGTCCGAGCCCCCGTCGACCGCGACGTCGATCGCGGCCCGGCCGGCTACGCCCTGAGCCCGGTCATGGTCCCGAAAAAGAGCCGGAGGCCGGAGCGTCCGTCCGACGCCCCGGCCTCCGGCGTTTCGCTTTCGAAGGGAACGGGACCCGCGGTTCTCAAAAAAGGGGCAGCCTCATCCCTCGAATCCCACCCCCGCGTGACACTTGAACACATCGACTTCGATGGGGACGCACGGGAACCGACACCCTCGCTTCCCGATCGGCGAAAACCCCGGAAATGTCGAAAAACCCGGCGAAAACCGGTGGATTTTTCTTGAGTCGGCCTTGTGTGGCGGCTAGACTCGCCTTCACGAATTGGCAAGGAAGCCGGTAAGTCAAACGGAATTGACACCACTCTCGCGTCACACCTTCGAGAAAAATTCGGTTCGCTCTCCTTGGCATGTGTCGAGGCCAGTGATGGTATCGGCATGTCTCAACGGAGGCCTCGGGGATTTTGCGGACGCGGCGATCCTGCGAAGAATCGTCGCGCACTGGCTGCCCGCCCCATTCAGGCTCGACCACAATGCGATTCATGGAGGATCGCGGTGGCAAAGTCGGGGCGGTCGACGAACGGATTTCGCTGACGCCAACGCAAGGAAGGAAGCCCGCCATGAAGGACCGACCTCTGATCGGGATCAACACCGACTACCGCGCCACCACCAAGGGCCGCTCCCCGCACAGTTTCATGCACAGCGGCTACTTCGACTGCATCCTCTCGGCCAACGCCCTGCCCGTCATCATCCCGCCCTTGACCAAGGAGCATGACCTGGCGCCGATCCTCGACCGCCTCGACGGGGTCTTGCTGACCGGCGGCGACGACCTCGACCCGAAGAAGATGGGCCTGTCCCCGCACCCCTCGGTCACCGTGATGTCCGAGCGGCGCGAGTCGGCCGACCGACTCCTCTGCAAGCTCATCCAACAGCGCCGGATGCCCGTCCTCGGGATCGGCGTCGGGATGCAGGAGCTGAACGTCGTCAACGGCGGGGGGATCTTCCTCCACCTGCCCGAGGACCTTCCGCGCAGCATCCCGCACCGCGATCCGCAAGGCGGCGTCCACCGCCACACCGTGATCATGGAGCCGGGGACTCGCATGGAAGAGATCTACGGGCCGGGCGAGATCCGGGTGAACAGCTATCACCACCAGGGGATCCGCAAGCTCGCCCCGATCTTCCGCCAGAGCGCACTCGCGCCGGATGGCCTCATCGAGGCCTTCGAAGGCAAGGACCCGAACTGGTGGGTCGTCGGCGTGCAGTGGCACCCCGAGAACGAGGGGAACATCTCCCTCGACATGCAGCTCATCGAGGCCTTCACCACCGCCGCCTCGGCCTACACCAACACGCTCCAGGGCACCCTGACGCTCGCCAAGGCGAGCTGAGCAGTTGGTCGGCAACCGGCCCCGCGTCCGACATTCGGTTCGATCGCGACAGCCTCGGGCGAAACGCCCAGGGCTCGACTCGGGGCCGGGAGATTGTCGACGGGTGACGAACCCGTCCCCTCCCTTCGGCTTGAAGGACACACAACCTCAGAGTTCCCCCCCACCGTCGTCCTTCTCACCACCTCACGACAGTTGAACCGAGGGCATCCCAAAGCCCTCTTCGCCCAAACATCAACGAATCCGAATGCCCCGACTGCCCGATACCGACAGCCGTTCGGGGCGCGGATCTCGTCAGATCGACCCGACGCGCGACGCGGCGAAGGTCACCCACGTCCCCGAATCATTGTTCAATGGCCCGGAGATGTTGCCGGAACCGACCAGGCTCTGGCCTCCCGGCAAGCCTCCGCGGACCCCACGCAACTGCCCGCTCCCGGCGACCTCGAGGGCACTCCCGCCGGGTAGGTCGAAACGGAGCGCGACCGCCCCGCCGTACACCGTGCCCACGACGTTGACGACCGGCCCACGCTGGGGGAAGAAATATCCCGTGACCTGGATGCGTCCCGAGACGCCCAGCACCAGCGGGCCCCGGAGCGTCACGCCCGCGTCCGGCCCCTGCTTGATCGTGGCGACGAAGACCCGATAAGGCGCCAAAGGATTCGCTCGCCCTTGCGCGACCTGGGTGTCCGCGGTCGGCGATTGATGGACGTGAGCATGACCACGGAGGCCGCCCGCACTCGGGGGGCACCGTCCCTCACAAGGCTCGGCCATCGGCGTGAGGACCCGATCCCTAGCGATCGAGCCGCGAGGCCTCGGGGACTGGCCAAACCATCGCAATCGATCGAAGAAGGCTCGAGTTCGCCACATCATGCCACCTCCGCGGAAGTGTATCACACGTCCACGACGATGGGGTGGCAACCTCCTCCCACCCGATCCTCTCGACATGCCACCTCATTTTGAGACCTGACCGAGGGTCCCGACCGGGGATGCCGCCACCCCCTCCTTTGCCTCCGGATCGCTCGTTCGGCCGAGAGTCGTGACGACATCCCCTTGGCGGCAGGACGAAAACCCTGCTTATCTATTTAAATTATTTTAATAATAATCTACTTAAATTTCGAAACCGACCGAGAACCGTCCGGACAGCCAGACTTCCCTCCCCTCGTCGGCTCCGAGGGTTGGTGACGACTGGCCCAGGGGTCGGTTCACTTCGCAGCGGCCCCCGCCGCGGCGGCGAGGGGTGCATCAAAGGGAGCCGTCACCGGCTCGACCAGGGTATTGTCGTGCACGAGTAGGCCCTGCGACCCGACGAAGAAGCTGCTGCCGGAGGCAACCTCGAGGTTGAAGACGGGTTGGACCGCGTCCTCCGCGACCGACTCGACGAGGGCCACGCCGCCGAGCGTCCGGATCGGGTCGCCCGGCTTCAGGTCCCGTGCCATGGTCCAACCCTGTCCGGCCTTCCAGAAGCGATGGATCCCCGTCGCGACAACCGACTCACCGTCGAGCCGAACCCGCAACGTCTGATTGGGGGGGTTGTGGTAGACAGCCACAACCGACTGGTAACGCAGAAGTCCCGACTTGGGGTCTTGTGTCAGGATGGAATCCCCGACGAGGACATCCTCGATCGGCTTGGCTCCATCAAGGGCCCGGACCGAAGTCCCCTTGGCGAAGCAGGCATGGTGAAAAGCGACGACCGTGGCTTGACCGGCGCCAAAGGTGACGGGCATCGCCTGGGGTTGGTAGTCGAGGGGAACGTCCTCGACGACGGAGTCCTTCTGCTGCGACGCTTTCTGCGGCACGAAGGCCGAGCCGCGAAGGTCGTTCAACCATTTCTCCCAGGTCGTGCGGTCCTCGCCAAGGTCTTTCTCGGCAACCGCGACCAGGACGTCATGGGCCCTCGCGTTGATCCGCAGGATCGGTTCGTTGGCGCGTTCGATCCGCTCGACATCGCTCGACAACTGCCATTGGGCCACTTGGGCAGCCCGCTCGGCATCGGAGTTCATCTGCCCGATGGGGATGGTCGCCTCATAAGGCATAACCACGGCATATTGCCATGGGTTTGCGGCTTGATTCTGCGCCCCGAATGCATTGCCTACCGAATACGGTAGCGTGCCTAGGGTCGCTAATTGCTCTGCCTGATTCTTCGCGATCGTGTTTCCCAATTGATGGGCCACCGACGAGCCGAGCCCAGCTTTGTTCAGCGTTTGCGCGATGTGCTTCGATTCCGCGGCCTGGACCGGAGCCGAAGTCAGTGTACCCGGTTGAAGCCACGGAACCTGGAAGTATCCGAGCGTCCTCTTCGCATACGCCATCCCGGACTCGTCGAAGACGATCTGATCGCCGGGCTCGAGTTGGGGAGGCGGCGGCGGGGTATATCGTCGCGTGACGTTGCGTTTCTCACCCTCGACCGTGAGCTCACCCGCCGAGCCCGGCCCCTCCGACCGGTGAACGTTGTACTTGATGGGCTCGCGGAGCAACCCGACGAGGATCTCGGCGAACTCGCGAGCGTCCCGACGCCGGAGCGACTCGAGGGCGATGCGTCGGGCCTCGCCCGACTTGCCGAAGACGGCAAGGTTCGTCAAGGCCCGCGAGGCCGACGGGGAATCGATCTGGGCGAGCGTACGGGCTGCCACGACCTGCAACGCCCCATCGCCATTCCCAAAGACCGCCCAGACCATGGGAACCGCGCGAGGGTCCGTGACATCGATCAGGGCTTGCTCGGCGGAGGCCCGCTTCGACTTATGCCCGAGCCATCCGCGCCACTTTTCGAAGAGCGGGCGCCAATGCTGGTCGGCCTTCTTCTGCGCCTCGGTTTCACGATCCCACTCGACGACCTGCTCCTCGGTCAACCAACGCCCGCGATGTTTCTTCAGCCCCATATGCTTCAAGGCCGACTCTCGACCGGGGTCGAGCCGGAGGACCGCCCGCAAGTGGGCCACCGCCGCCTCCTTTAGCCCGTTCTCCTCGCACCACATGGCAAGCTTCCACTGCGCCTCGGCCGAGTCGGGAGTCTTGGCCCGCTTCTCCTGGTACTTCCCGCGGAGCAGATTGAACTCCTGGTCGCCATTTAAGCGATCGCTGACGACCTCGGGTCGCTGCCACTTCCCCTGATAGGAGACGAGTCCGAGCAGCCCCCGCGCCGTGGCGTTCGAAGGGTTCGAGAGCACCGCAACCGCGAGGTGTTTCAGCTTCTCGGCCTTCAGCCCGTGCGACTCGCACCAGAGCGCGAGCCGGACGTGGGCGTCCGAGTCGCGTCCCACGTTCGCATTCGCCGCCTCGTAGACTTTCACATCCTCGGGGGACGGAGAGTCGGCCAATGTCAAGGACATTGCCAGCAACAGGAGAGCAGGCACGGCAATCCTCCGATCATCCGGTGGGGCTAGAGTCAATTCGGACTCGACGCCCCGACACTCCTTGGCCGTCGACCCATCGGCCAGGCCATCCGGAGTAGGGCGACCGACCGAAGTCACCCTCGCTCCTAACGATCATGGGGCGCGGCCCGTCTCGAGGCAAGCCGCCCCCTCACGGTATGTGAGTGACACTCACACCCTCCGACCATCGATCCCGAGCGATCAGGGCAAAACCCTGACAGTAAAGAGGTTGCGCCTCGAGACATCGCAAACTCTTTTTGACGTTCAGAACGTGAGGAATGAGGCCCCGTCGGGTCGGACAGAGTTCCGAGACACGGCCAGCGGCAGCCCTGGTGGGCAATGCCCACCCTACAAGAAAGCATGTGCATTCCCCGTAGGGTGGGCATCGCCCACCGATCCGCCACCGGGAGTGCCCGACCGACGATCGAAGGCCCAGCGAAGTGTTGTGGAATGTGCTTCGTCAAACGACCGGGCCCGGCGCAATGGCCGGGCCCGGACAAGGTTTCGGGAAGTGCGGAGGTGCGAGAGGGGTCAGCCCCCCACGTTGGCCGTCTGCGGTTCGCCGAGCTGCACGAGAGCGGCGGCCTCGGCGGCGTGCTTGCGGAGGTCTTCGGTGATCCGCATCGAGCAGAACTTGGGGCCGCACATGCTGCAGAAGGCCGCGGTCTTGAAGGCGTCCTGCGGCAGGGTCTCGTCGTGCATCCGACGCGCGGTCTCGGGGTCGAGCGACAGGGCGAATTGCTTCTCCCAGTCGAAGGCGTAGCGGGCACGGCTGAGGGCGTCGTCGCGGTCGCGGGCTCCTGGGCGATGGCGGGCAAGGTCGGCGGCGTGGGCGGCGATCTTGTAGGCGATCACCCCCTGGCGGACGTCCTCGACCTCGGGCAAGCCGAGGTGCTCCTTCGGGGTGACGTAGCAGAGCATGCTCGCGCCATGCCAACCGGCGAGGGCGGCGCCGATCGCCGAGGTGATGTGGTCGTAGCCCGGCGCGATGTCGGTGACGAGGGGGCCGAGCACGTAGAACGGGGCCTCGTTGCACTCGACGGCCTGCTTCTCCATGTTCATGGCGATCTGGTCCATGGGGATGTGCCCCGGACCTTCGACCATGACCTGGCACCCTCGGCTCCAGGCGCGTCGGGTCAGCTCGCCCAGCGTCTTGAGCTCGGCAAATTGAGCGGCATCGGAGGCGTCCGCGAGCGAGCCGGGGCGGAGGCTGTCCCCCAGGCTCCAGGTCACGTCGTACTGCCGCATGATGTCGCAGAGGTCGTCGAACCGGGTGTAGAGCGGATTCTCCTTCTTGTGGGCGAACATCCACTGGGCGATCAGCGAGCCGCCACGCGAGACGATGCCGGTCACGCGATTCGCGGTCAGGGGGATGTACTCGCGGAGGATCCCGGCGTGGAGGGTCATGTAGTCGACCCCCTGCTTCGCCTGGTGCTCGACGATGTCGAGCAGGTCCTGCTCGGAGAGGTCCTCGACTTGCTTGACGCGCTGGATGGCCTGGTACATCGGGACCGTGCCGATCGGCACGGGGCTGGCGGCGATGATAGCCTGGCGGATCGCGTCGATATTGCCGCCGGTGGAGAGGTCCATCACGGTGTCGGAGCCGAGCTCGACGGCCAGCTTGAGCTTGGCGAGTTCGTTGTCGATGTCGGAGGTGACGGCCGAGTTACCGATGTTCGCGTTGATCTTGCACTTGGCCTTGATCCCGATGCCCATCGGCTCCAGCCCGAGCTTGAGGTGGGCGACGTTGGCGGGGATCACCATCCGCCCCCGTGCGACCTCGGACCGGACGAGCTCGGGCTCGAGCCCCTCGCGGCGGGCGACGAATTCCATCTCGGGCGAGACGATCCCCTGTCGGGCCAGTTCGATCTGAGTCATGTTGCGAGTTGCCTCCTCCGAGGGCCGGTCGAGTGCGCCCTTCTCGACAGCAAAAATCGTGCTGGACCGCGGGCCTCGCCCTTCACCGTCGGGCAGGCCCCATCGTAGACGGGCGCCCCGTCCCCGGTCAATTCACCGCGGGTCGCGCCCGCGCGTCGCAAGGCCCCTAACTCCCACAGGTGTCCCCGATCCCATCGGCTTTCTCGCATGATCGGTTGACGATCGTGGTTTTTTCGCACACACTCTAGAGACCTCGTTCGCGTGCGCCCCGACCTGACCAATTTCCCTCCTCGTCGTTCTCCAACCCGACGGCAGATTCGGCGAAAAACGGAGCTGTTTGCATGGTCGCGAACCTCGTGCCATCCGGGTTTTCGTCGCGTCTCGGGCGTTGGTCATGGGCACTGGTCGTGGTCGTGCCGATCGCGGGCGTCTCGGCCTTGAGCTGGTGGTTCACGGAGCCGCTCGAGGAGGTCCGCCCCAAGTCGTCGAACGCGGTCGCGGCCCTTGATCGTGCTCCCAACAAGCCCCCCGCAACGCCGACGCCGACCTCGAAGCCGGAGTTCGACGCCCGTCCCGAAGTCGTCCCCCCCTGGCCGGAAGGACGACTCGAAGGGGCCCCCGCGAACCAGTTGTTGCTCGACATGCTCCTGGTCGTCGCCAAGCGTCTCGACGCGGTGGACGGCTACACCGCGACGTTCCACAAGCAAGAGCGTCTGAAAGGTGTCCTGGGCCCCGACCAGACCATCGCGATGAAGGTTCGCCAGCGTCCGTTCGCGGTCTACCTCAAATTCCTCGCCCCGCATCCGGGCAAGGAAGTCGTCTATGCCGAGGGCCATCGCGAGAACAAGGTGATCGCCCACTCGACGGGCGTCGCGCGTTGGTTGGTCCCCCGACTCGCCGTCCCCCCCGACCATCCCCTCGCCCTGGCCGAGACTCGACACGCCATCACCGAGGCCGGCCTGAGCAGCCTGACCGCCAAGCTCCTCAGCTTCCGCCGCCTCGACCTCACCGACCCCGACGCCGTCACGATCCTCGACAAGACCACCGACAGCACCGGCCGCCACTGGCTCCGCTCCGTCCACGTCCACCCCCACAAGGCCTCCGCCCGCCCCTTCACCCGCGTCGAAGTCCTTTACGACCCCGAGACTCGCATCCCTCTCCACATCAGCAACTACGACTGGCCCGAAGAAGGCCACAAGGGCGACCTCCTCCTCGCCGAGCGCTACGCCTACGACGACCTCAACCTCAACGCCCCCCTCTCCGCCCTCGACTTCGACCCGGCAAATCCCGCCTACGCCTTCCACAGGTATTAACCCCACAGCCACACCAGCACCTATCGATACATAATATATCCAAGGCGTAATCCAATATACATGCGGTTGGACTTGGGCGACTCTCTGAGACTTGGCCCACAAAAGCGGGGCAGGAGTGCCCCGCCTACCCGGCTGTTGCGAGGCTCGCCGGGTAGACGGAATTGAGTTCGATCGCCCTCAACTCAGGCCGTAGAACTTCAGCGCATTCCCCGACCAGAGCTTCCGACGGTCCTCCAAGGGGCGTTCGGAGACAATCGTCCGTAGAGCCTCAACCCACTGCCGATAGGAGGCGCCGAGGAGGCAGACGGGCCAGTCGCCGCCGAAGACGACGCGGTCGGGGCCGAACGAGTCGAGGCAGTGGTTGACGATCGGCGCGAGGTCGGAGGGAGTCCAATCCTTCGGGGCGGAGGCGACGATCCCCGAGATTTTGCAGATGACGTTGCTCAGCCCCGACAGCTTCACGATGCTGCGTTTCCAGGCCTCGGGGTCATGTCCGGGAGGTTTGTCGCCGTTCGCGGGGCCTTTGCGGAAGACCTTCGGGTCGGCATTGCCGCAGTGATCGAGGACGAATCGGGTCCCCGGGCAAAGCGTGGCCAATTTCAAACCGTCGGACAACTCGTCGGGGCCCATGCAGAGGTCGAAGCAGAGCCCGGCTTCGCCGAGTCGCCGGATGCCCTTGACGAACTCGGGCTGGAGGCAGTAGCCGGGCTTGATCTCGGAGCCCTGGAGGACCTGCCGGACCCCTTTGACGGACGGTGTGTTCCGGAAGCGGGCGACATAGGCGGCGAAGTCGGGGGAGGCGGGACGCCCGCCGATGACGGCGGCCACGGTCGGGGCCGAACCGGACCGACAGAGGGCGACGATGTCCTCGGCCTCGGCGACGTGCTGGCGGGGGACGACGTCGACCTCCATGTACACGGCCTTGACGACGTTCAGGCCCTCGGTGGCCTCGCGGTACTCCTTGGTCTGATAGCTCTTCTTGAGGACACCCGTTGCGCCATCGAGCCAGGCGAGTTGGAACTTGGAGAGGTCCCAAAGGTGCTGATGCGTGTCCACGATCGGTAGCGCAGCGGCGTCGGTCGCTTCCGCGCCATTGGCGAAGCCCGAAGGACAATTCCCCGCGGCCAGAACGGTGCCGGTCATCACCCGGACGAAGTCGCGACGTGTCGTACCCATATCAAACCCACCTGCACATTGGATCGAGGGGGAGACGCCAAGTGAACCTCGGGCGACTCTACCACGATCCTCACGGAGCGGAAGGGGTAGCCTTTGGGGGGGGTGACGCCTTGCGGCTCGATCGTCAGGGGAGGAGGCGTTGGCCGACGGCGGTGTTCAGGGCGAACATGCTCCGGCGGTGGCGGACCTGGGTGTCGCGATACTGGCGGACAATCTCGTTGTAGTCGCGCTGGGCGAGGAGGAAGTCGACCAGGCCGGCTTCGCCCTGGCTGTAGCGCCGGGAGGTCTCGTCGCGGATCCGACGGGCGCCGGGGAGGAGGTCCTTCTCGATGTGATCGACGGCCGCCTTCGAGACGTGATACTCGCGTTCCGTCTGGCGGACCTCGGTGAGGACCTTGAGCTCCGCCGAGGCGAGTTGGGTCTTCGTCTGCGCGACGTTCACATGAGCACGTTGGATATTGCCCTGGTTCCGGTTGTAGAGCGGCAATGGGACCGTCACGCCGAGCGCCCAGGAGTGGGCGCTCTGGGTGTGGAACGGCGCGTTGTTCTGGAAGGTGTAGGGCTGGTAGAGGACGTACACATCCTGGAACCGCTCGGCCCGAGCAAGCCTCACGTCGGCCTCGGCCAACCGGGTCCCGAGCCGGAGCGCGATGATGTCGGACCGGGCGTTCATCGCGATCTGCACGAGCTCGTTGCTCGACGGGGGCGAGGGCGCGAGGTCGTCGATCGTCCCGCGGAGCTCGAGGTTCTCGGCCTCGAGCGGGTTGATGCCGAGCAGCGGTGCGAGCCGACGTAGCGCGGCCCGGAGGGCCTCCTCGGCGTCCGACTGTCCGATCCGGGCGGAATCGCGCTGGACGCGGATTCGCTCGACATCCCCTCGCGTCTTCTCTCCCCCCTTAAGCAACTTCTGGGTCTTGTCGAGCAACTGGTCGAGGCCCGAAGCGCTGGCCTTGGCGTACCTCAGGGTCTCGCGCGCCCCAAGGGCTTCGACGTACGCGGCCCCAAGGCTCTCGATCTGGAGCCGAACGGCGTCCTGGTATTGCGCCTCGATCACGTGTTTCGCTTGGCAAGCCACCGCCATTCGCGCCCGACGTTTGCGTGAAATGTCGATCGGATGACTGATGTTGACATCATACTGCACCGGCCCCCCCGGACGGGACTTGGAATAGTCTCCGTAGGGGATGAGCTGCGAGTCGGCGTAGAAGATCGGGTTCGCCCGGAGGCCGGCCGTTAAGATATCGGCGCGGGCTTTGGGGACTTCGTGCGCGAGGGCCCGGAGATCGAGGTTTTCGCGGACCAGTCGCTCGACGGCCATGTCGAAGGTGAGGCCGTTCGGCGGACCATCGTCGACACCTCCGCCCCCGGGGACCGAGAGCGACCCGTAGATCGGGACCTCGGTGAAGGCGACCGTCTTCGGCAAGGTCACTCCTTGCGAAGGCCCCATGCCTATCCCCGGCCCCGGCCGGCTCACCCCAGTCGGCACGCGAGGGACGGATGGTCCCGGACGTCCACCGAGGATGATCGAGACATCGGCCGGCGCACCGCCACGGCTCCCGCCCGAGCCCGGTACTGGACCCAGGCTCGTCGAGTCCGGGACTCGCGCCGAGTCCGGCGGCGCCACCGTCGGCCCCTGGCCGTTGGCCCTGCCCTGGGCGAATCCCCAAACGACGAGCCCCAAGAGCAGGGGCGCGCACCCACGACGTGGAGAGACCATGTCGACGTCCGCCCTTCCTAGGCCAATTCCAAAAAGAGGGCCGGCCCTCCCGCCGTCCCTTCCGGGTTCGTGAAAACCCGTTCCTTCTCTCATTCGTCCAAAGAAGCCGCGGAACTTGGCGAAGTTTTCAGCGAAGTGGGATTCTGGGCGATACCGCGAAGGTCCTGGGGGCTCGGCACAGATCTCGAATCGAGGGGACCCCGGCGCAAGCCCCTCTGGCTCCGATCCACTCAGGGGCGTTTGGAACGGCGGAGTTACGTCTCGGAGAGTTGCTCAGGACAGGATCTGCTCTTCCCGCAAGTCAGGCGAAGGTCTGACGTTTGGATTGAGTCGCCGGACATCCCCCTCGCGAATCGTGACGCCCGCGCGGTCGAGATACTCGCCGAAAGGCACCGCGTATTTACGGGTCGCGCCCAGGAGGTCTCGAAGTTCGGACATCGTCATCAGAGAGCCATCCGACAACCGACCGATGACACGTCGCCGCATCTCCGTTTCGGCATCACGACCGAGGAAGAGACCCCCGCCGAGGTCGACGAGCTCTCCCTCATCGATGAGAAGGCTCAGCAACTCCGGGACAACCGCGACGCGAGGGCCGGCCAGTGTGGCGACTGCGGCGGCATCGGGGGGCATCAGTCCCCCTGCCCGGTATGCGGACGCGATTTCGGCTTTAAGTCGTTGTTCTCCATGACTCAGTTTCGACTTATGACCCCGTAAGGCGATCGACCGGCCCTCGCAGACAACCTCCCCCTTGGCTTGAAGCCGACGAATCAACCCACCGATCAGCACGTCGTTCGCGATGTCAGGCAAGAGGGCGACCAGGTGGTCGCGGCTGACCGCGGTCTGACGCGGCTTCGACGCATGGAGACGAGCCAAAGCCTTCGTGACTCGGTTCTCCAACTCGGCGGCGATTTCGGCCGGGACTCGGACCGATCGTCGAGGGCCGAGGGGCAACTCAACCAGTCTGCCCGACGTCGAAAGGGAGTCGACGGCGTCGGAGACCTCACTCAGGGGCAATCCGGCTTCGCGACACAGATCGGTCTCGGCCCAGGGGATCAGTCCGCGAAACGCCAGCGAGGCCGCAACACTCTCGATCGGATCGGTCGAGCGAAGGCGCCCCAGTCGCGTGATGGCCGACTCGTTCTGGCGACGGAGTCGGCGAGCCGTCGGCTGGAGAACCTGGCCGCCGCCAAGGGTGGCGGGCGGGCTCTCCTGTCGGAGCACGAACGGCTGTCCGTGGACCACGGCCACGGGCTCGGCCAGGAACAGTTGTCCCAGCGCCGGCGCGTCGCCCGGACCCAACGTGTTGCCCTCCAGCAGCGACAACGTCGCCGTGACCTCGGCGGTCCCGACGTGCAGGCGATAGCGTTCTCGATGCCGGAAAGGCCGCTGGGCGTCGTGCGCAGCCCCGACCTCGACGGAGAGGATCCGGGACGCCTTCAAATAGCCCCGGGCTCCCAACTCATGACCGCGACTTACCTCGGCGTGGTGAACCCCGACGAGATTGATCGCCGCGCGTGCTCCTCGACCGACTCGGTCGACCGGCTGATTGTGCCGATGGAGGCTGCGGACTCGGACCTCCCGCCCTTCGGGGAACCACTCGAGGTCATCGCCGACGGCTACGCTTCCCGACGCGACAGTGCCGGTCACGACCGTCCCGTGTCCCGCCAGGGTGAAGACGCGGTCGATCGCCATCCGGAAGAGCCCCGGGTCGCTCCGAGCGGGAGTCTCGTCGGCCAGTCGCCCCAGGGCCTGCTTCAACTCCTCGATCCCCTGGCCCGTGGGCGCCGACGTCCTGACGATCGCGGCGCCCTCAAGAAACGTCCCGGCGACCAGGCCACGGACCTCTTCCTCGACCATCTCGAGCCAGCCGGAGTCCACCAAATCACACTTGGTCAACGCGATCACGCCCCCCGACAGGCCGAGCAACCGGAGGATCTCCAGGTGCTCTCGAGTTTGCGGCATCACCGAATCGTCGGCGGCGACCACCAGGAGCACCAGGTCCAGGCCGGTCGCCCCCGCGAGCATGTTCCGGATGAACCGCTCGTGCCCCGGGACGTCGATCAACGCCAGGTGGTTCCCCCCCAGGTCGAGCGTCGCGAATCCCAGGTCAATCGTGATCCCTCGTTGCTTCTCGGCCGGGAGGCGGTCCGTATCGACACCCGTCAAGGCGCGCACCAGCGCCGTCTTGCCGTGGTCGATATGCCCGGCCGTCCCGAGCACGAGGTCGCGATGTCCGATCATTTTGCGGATCCTGTCCCGGTGCACCACGCATTCCGCAGGCTCAGTCTAGCATGAAGCCGGAGGGGCCCGCACGAGACGACCAAACCATTCTATATAAATTTGTAAATTGTCATAATTATCGATAATTCAACAAAATTAAACTCCCAAAAAGACAGTCGCCCCCTGTCGGCCCCCACCCGGAGCCGGCGCAAACCCCTGAGCCAACGGATGCTTGATTGGTTGGGGCGGCACACGCCTTCCTCACGACGCAGCCTGCTCCTTTGGAGACTGATGGGTTCGCTCGTCCGTCACGGGTCCGGTTCGAATCATTTTGCTTGTCGAAGCTCCTTGATCGCGGTCATTTCTTCGAGTAAGTTGGTTAGAGAATCGACTCGATCGATTGCAGAGGCCTTCTCCCAATCTCGCGTCTCCAATCTCTCGCAAGCAGTCCGTATCAATCTGGTGCAGTCATGCAATCCTCGGTCCAAGGAACCAGGGTGGCTCAGACGCTCGGGGCGATCCTCTCGCTCTGTGTGCTGTTCTGCGCCCCTGCGTCCGAGGCCAGGGCGGGTTGTTCCGGGCATTCCGTGACCTTGCAGACGCAGGGGGGCGCCGAACCGTCGACCCTTGCTCCCACGAACCTGGACAGGTCGGCACTTCCACCCCTCGGTGAAGTGCCGCCGACTCGGCGGACGCCCTGTTCCGGGGTGCTTTGCTCCGGGAACCCGGGCGTCCCACCATCGAGCGTCCCTCTCGTCATGATCGAGGTCGGAGAAGGCCATTGGGCCATGTCCTTCCGTGCTCCCATCCTCGCGGATCCAGGTTCGCATGCCCGCTCGGGCGAGGACGCATGCTTCAGTCCTATCAATCGTCCTTCCTCAATCTTCCACCCACCTCGACAGCTCGGCGGTCATCCCGCGTCCTGATCGTGTGATCGGCCAGCCCAATCACGTGAGCGCAAGGGCTCGCATCGTCACCCCGGCGATCCGGTGCCCAGTGCGCTCAGTGGCAGGATTCCGATCGGGGCGATGGAGCGATTCGGACATCCGTTCCCGTCGATGGCCTTCGGGCCAACCGTGAAAGCGGTCTGCTTCGGATCGTCGCAATCGCCGACGAAACTCGATCGCGGCGGCGCACCGGGCTTGGGATTCCCCGGCTTCGATGTGCAGACACCGTCGCCACTCACGCGGAAAGAGTGCTTTTTCCGAAGAGCGCAGACGGCCCAGGGTTGGGATCGAATGATCGGTCGATTCCTGAGGCAACTCCGCACGGACAGGCTAACGTTTCACGGATTTTTGAAGGGGGAATCGAAGGATGAATCGACCGCCTGGATCGGTCCGACACCGAGCGGCCTTGTTCGCGGCGGTGGCGATTGTCGCCGGCCTGTACGCGATGACGCGAGAACAGGTCATGTCCAAGACCGAGTCGGATAAGGCCGTCAACAACTTTCGATTCATCCGGACGCCTTTGCCCGAGGTGCCCGACCATCCCCCTTACAAGTACGTGCGCAAGGTTCATCCCAGCGTGCGGCACATCCGGGCGTATGTGTCGACGCTCGGGGCGAGCGTAGCGATGGGAGATCTCGACGGCGATGGTCGGCAGAACGATGTCGCCTGGGTCGATCCTCGGACGGACAAGGTGAACTGCGGCCCGGTGCCGGGGACAGGGGCACGTTACAACACGTTCGCCCTCGAGCCGGGGACGTCGTTCGGGAACTGGAATCCGACGACGATGTGCCCCCAGACCTCGCTGATCGCCGACCTGAACGAAGACGGCCTGATGGACGTGCTCGTCGTCTATTGGGGGCGAAGCCCGATCGTCTATCTGCGAAAGCTGCCGGCCGATTCGAAGACGCCCCCCTCGGCCGCCGGGTTCGAGGTGCAGGAATTGATCGAGGGGGCCGACCGCTGGTACTCCTCGACGGCGGTCGCATCCGACCTAGACGGCAACGGTCACCTCGACCTGATCCTCGGCAACTACCTCCCCGACGGCTCGAGGATGATCGACCCGAACGCCGAGGGGCTCGAGACGCTGCACGACTCGCTCGCGAGGTCCGGCAACGGCGGCGGGTTGCGATTCTTCCGATTCGTGGGAGCAACCTCGGGCGAGCATCCGACGGTCCGTTTCGAGATTCAAAAGGACGTGATCGCGGACGACGTCGCCCACGGCTGGAGCTATGCGATCGGACCGGTCGACCTCGATGGCGACATGCTGCCCGAAGTCTACATCGCCAACGACTTCGGCCCCGATCGACTGTTATATAACCGATCGACGACAGGCCACTTTAAGTTCGACACGTTGCAAGGGGAGCGTGGCCTGGAAACCCCGGCCTCGTGCGTCATCAATCACGACTCGTTCAAGGGCATGGGCGTGGACGTCGGCGATATCAACGGCGATGGGCTGTTTGATATCTACGTGAGCAACCTGACATCCCGGTGGGCCCTGACCGAGAGCCATTTCCTCTGGCTGAACACCGGCCACCCCGGGCGGATGAAAGAGGGGATCGCCCCGTTCCGTCAGGCCAGCGAGGAGTTGGGCCTCTCGCGAAGCGGCTGGTCGTGGGACTGTCGGCTGGCGGACTTGAACAACGACGGCGTGCTCGAAGCGCTCCAGGCGAACGGCTTCATCAAAGGGAAGACCAACCGTTGGCCCGAGCTGCAAAGTCTCGGGACCAGCAACAATCAACTGTTGCACAACCCCAAATTCTGGCCGAGGATCCAACCGGGCGATGACGTTAGCGGGCAGGACCGATTTGCATTCTTCGTCAGGTCAAGCGACGGCCGTTACTACGACCTGGCCCCCAAGATGACGTTGCAGGATGGTCAGTCCATGTCCGAGGCGATGGTGACGCGGGGGATCTCCCTGGCGGACGTCGACGGAGACGGCCGGCTCGACTTCGCGGTCGCGAATCAATGGCAGCCCTCCTACTTCTACCAAAACGATTCCCCCAACCCCGGCCGCTTCCTCGGGCTTCACCTCCTCCTCCCACTCGAGAAAGGACAGCCCACGCAGGTCACGCCGGGCATCGGTCACCCCGTCGAGGAGATTCCCGGGCGGCCGGCCGTCGGGGCCGTGGTGAGCGTCCGACTGCCGGATGGACGGAAGCGGGTGGCCCAGATCGACGGCGGGACGGGATACGCCGGGAAGCGGGCCCCGGATGTCCACATCGGACTGGGCACCATCACCGACGCACCCGTGGAGATTCGTTGGCGGGACCCGGACGGCAACACGCGACAGGAAACGTTCGACATGAAGGCGGGTTGGCACACCATCCGACTCGGCTGGCCGGCCGATCAAAAGTGAGGTTATCGATGTCAACGACAACAGCAATGACGACGACAAAAACAGACTCGATCACCACACTTCAGTTCTATCCCAGGCGGAGCGCCCTGCGCCGCTATTTCGCCTTGTGGTATTTCACCACCTTGTTGATCGTTTGGAACCTCCTCGGCCATCTCTCCCTCGGCTTCGAGCAGTCGCATCTCCAGTCCCTCGTCGGGCTCGCGACGGCGATCGGCCTCCAACTCCTCCTGGAGTGGATCGACGCCCGGGCCAACGACCGCACGCCGCGTTACACCGGCTCCTCGGCGAACTTCCTCAACTTCCTGCCCCCGGCCATTATTCCGGGACTTGCGGTGTCGATGCTGTTGTATCCCAACGAGCGGCTGATGCCGTTGATCTTCGGGATCGGCGTCGCCATCTGCTCGAAGGTGATGTTCCGGGCACCGGTGGGCGACGGCAAGACCCAGCACATCTTCAACCCGTCCAACCTTGGGATCGTGTCCACCTTGATCCTGTTCCCGGCCACCGGCGTCGCCCCTCCCTACCACTTCACGGAGAACCTGACCGGGATGTGGCACTGGGCATTGCCCGGCTTCGTCCTGACGTCGGGGCTCATCGTGCATGGCCTGTTCACGGGACGACTGGTGCTCGTACTGACCTGGCTGGTGGCGTTCATCATTCAGGGGCAGGTGCGGAGCTGGTACTTCGGGACGTCCTGGATCGTGCCCCTGACGCCGATGACCAGTGCGGCGTTCATGGTCTTCACCCTGTACATGATCCCCGACCCGGCCACGACGCCAGTCCAACCACTTCGCCAGGCGCTCTTCGGTATAACGATCGCGGCCGTCTACGGCATACTCCTGGTCAACCACATGGTGTATGGGCTGTTCATCGCGCTGGCGATCGTGTGCGCGATGCGGGGCGCCGGTTTGTACGCCTGGGCGGAGTGGCGGTCGCTTCGGGCCCATTCACAAGCACCCCTCTCGCTTTCGCCGGAAATGGCAGGTGTCGCGAAATGAGTGTCTGGGGGTAAGTCGTCCCATCGCGTCCGATCGAAGACTCAACGCCTCAAAGCAGTTCTATAACAACAAGCACGTCCCCCGTGAAGCTCCCTTCTCGAACGCGCGATCGCGGTCGTTAGTAGAGGGGGAGTCCACAATGACTCTTGAGGAGCACGAAGGTTGTGCTCCCAACAGGCTCGACGATGACCATCTCCCGGATCTGAACGAAGGTGGAGGCTTTTTCGACGATGTCCAACGTGATCACGAGTGCAATGGTTCGGGCGACCAGGCGGCTCGCCGGGCGTTACATTTATACGCATCCGAACATCGCACTGACGTTCCGTTGTCGGCCCCCCTACTACGCTTCGTTCAGGAAGACGTGGCTCTCCCTCATGTGGGGTGGCGAAGCCAAGAGACGACGCTTGCGAGAGGCGATCGCCGTCGCCATTTCGGCGGCGAATCAGTGCTTCTACTGAATGACCGAACATATGCTCTTCCTGCAGGCTGCAGGATCCGACTTCGGTGCATCGCACGAACTGGTTGAGGCCGTTTCAGAAGTGATCCGGGCGTCGGACGACGAACCAACCTCGGGAACTGTCCCTCCGCTCAATCACCATAACGCAAGTGTTCATGCCGGGTTCGCCCCAAGGCGCCCGAAGCCGCATCCCGAACGGATCGTCGAACGACTCGAACGTGCGGGGTTTCGGGGTACCGAAGGACTGCTCGTGGCGCTCGCGGTGCATCTGACGCTCGCCTCGAGGCCGGGTGAGGCCGATGCCGACTGGATCGCCTCGGTCGCGGCGCGGGTCGGTGACGAGGACCTCCTGCTCGAGACGGCCGGCGTCATCTTCGCGTTCAACACCATCAACCGCATCGCCGATGCGCGTCGCGTGCGGCTCGAGTACAGCTTCCTTCGCGAATTCAAGCCGATCCGAGGGTGGGTCGAACGCCGGCTGGCTTCGGTAACGAGGCTGGCGTACGACCTGTCGTTCAAGCATGATGCCCGACGCTCGTCGGCCGAGATGCTGGATCGGCTCGGCATGCTGTTCGAGCGCCTGGGGGCGTCGGGGGTTCCCGAGGTATTCCACTGGTTGGCTCAATCGCCCGTGGTACTCGAAGGGGTACTCGAGATGCTCGAGTCCAGCCTCACGGGCTACGGGGTCCACATCGACCTCATGAAGGAAGCGGCCGGGATTACCGTGGCGTCGCGGGCCATGCCCGGATCCGGCCTTAGCGTCGCGATCGAGCAGTGGCTAAGCCACGGATCGTTGCCCGATTCGACTTCGCTCCGGGCCTGGGCGGCCCCGTCCGGCGGCCGCGGCTATGATTCGGGTCTGGTATCGGCGTGTCGTCGCTATGCGTGGCAGGTAGCCAACACGGCGTACACGATTACCGACGAACAGATCCACAAGCTCTCCGAGCTCGGGCTGTCGGACGCCGAACGCCTCGACCTCGCACTCATCTCCGCGATCTTCTCCGCGTTGAGCAGCATCGAACCGATGAGCGGGACAGCCGCGCCGGCAAGTGTCACCGACCTCCCACTCCTGGAGGGCACGCACGACAGCGGCCTACCCAGCATGGCGCACACGAGCGAAACGACCCTAACATAGCAACAAGCAATCACGATTTTTCAGAAGCAAACTCGCCGAGGTTTGTGGATAGCAATGTCGACCACCTGGATTGCACCCAGGGCGAGATCCCCGAACGTCCTTGCACGATCGATCGTCGTCGCACGGCTGCTTCAAGGAGGAACGGTCGCGACCCCGTCCCGTTCCGCCCCGGCGTCTCGAATCGATAAACCGAAACACTTTGATTTCACAAGGGATTCACCCCGTGAGAGTCCCGCCCCTTGCCGTTCTCCCGCAGGAAGGAGTGTGTCCATGATCCGATCGAGTTGGTCTACCTTGTTCATCGTCGCGATGCTCGCCGGTACGGCGACGGCGGCCGATGGGAGCCCGGGCGGTTGGCCCCTGGCTTCGAACGACGAGGCCTGGAAGTATTTGCCCCAGGCGTTGACCGGGCATGGAGCGAAGCTCCCGGCCTGGGCGAGGGCCACGGCGCGTGACCTGCCGCGGACCACGGCCGCGATGCTCGACCTCGACCGCCTGCATCGCACCAGGAGTCCGCTCGGTGCGTCTCTCCGCGGCAAGATGCGTTGGGTCGCCGCCGACGCCAATCGTTGCGAATACACCAGGGCAACCGCCGAGGCCGACCTGCGCCGTTCGGGGGTCGCCGAGGCAGAGATCGAGGACCTGAAGGCCATCCCGAGTCGCTGGCGAGACGACGAGCGCAACGCCCTGGAATTCGCCAGGCAGATGTGCATCGACGCCTCGCTCGTCACGGACGCTCAGGTCGCCGAGTTGAAGGCCGCCCACGGTGACGAGACGCTCGTCGCGATGGTTCTCCTGCTCGCGGCGGCGAACTTCCAGGACCGGTTGATCCTCGGACTGGGCATCGCTCCCGAGGAGGGTGGGCCACTCCCGCCGGTCGAGGTGAAGTTCGATCCCGAAGCGCCCAAGCCACCGGTGCCGGAACGCGCCAACCCGGCAGACCGCCAGGGTCCGGCCGAGTCGACGACGGTCGACGACCCCGAATGGCTGGAGTTCGACTTCGACGCCCTGCAAAAAGGACTTGGCAACCAGAAATCCGCGCCGGGGCGAGTGCCGGTCCCGTCGTACGATGTGGTCTTGGCCAGGATTCCGAAGGGATATCCCAAGCCCAAGAACCCCATCCGAATCAAGTGGTCGCTGGTCTGTATGGGCTACCAGCCCGAGTTTGCGGCGGCCTGGAGCGCCTGCACGCGGGCGTTCGGCGAGGAGGCGAAGCAGGACCGGGTCTTCGAGGAGAGCCTGTTCTGGATCGTGACCCGAACGATCCACTGCTTCTACTGAATGGGCCACTGCGAAATGCTGCTCGCGGTCGCGGGCCTGGACCAGAAAGCTCTCGAAGAACGGACTCGTCTCCTCGCATCGAAGGATTGGACAAATTTACCTGCAAATGACCGTGCCGCCTTCTTCTTCGCGAAGACATTCTCGAAGGCGCCCTGGGCGATCGACGACGATCAACGCAACCGACTCGTCGCCCACTTCGGCCGAGAGCGTGCGCTGGACGTCATCTGGTGGGCGAGCCGGTGCCACTACATGACCCGAGTCGCCGACGGCTTCCAGCTCCCCCTGGAGCGGGAAAACGTCTTCGTCCCGCCTCCCTCAGCCAAATCCGCCGAGGGTAAGAAGTAGCCGCCGCCTATGGGACTCGCCTTGCGCGATCCTCGCCAAGGCGAGTCCGGCCTCGGACAACTCCGCACGGTTTCGACGTGACGCCCCGCCCACTCAGTGGTCGAGGCTCGCCGCGTGGGCGGAGGGCTCTCGGTGGCCGTAGAAGCTATAGAGGAGCGGCAAGAGGTTCATGAGGATCAGGGTCATGACCATCCCGCCGACGACGACGATGGCGAGCGGTTGTTGAGCCTGGGCCCCCATCTTGGTCGAGACGGCGGCGGGCAGGAGGCCGAGGATCGCGGTCAGGGCGGTGATCATCAGCGGCCGGACCCGTCGGGCGAGCCCCTGGACGAGCGCGGCGCGGAGCGGGACGCCCTGCGCCCGCATGGCGTTGAAGGACGAGACGAGGAGCAATCCGTTCATGACCGCCACGCCGAGCACCGAGATGAAGCCGACCGCGGCGGAGATGTTGAAGTGGGTACCCGAGAGCCAGAGCGCCCAGATGCCCCCCAGTGAAACCGCGGCGACGTTCGCGAAGATGACGAGGGCGTCAAGCATCGAGCCGAACGCAAGGTAGAGGAGGAGGAGGATCAGCATCAGGGCGAGCGCGATAATCGAGACCATGCGTCGCTCAGCCTGCTCCATCTGGCGGAACTCGCCGCTCCATTCCGTGCGGTACGGCGGCTTGATGAGCGGGGCGACCTTCGCCTGGGCCTCGGCCACCGCGCTCGCGAGGTCGCGGCCCCGGACGCTGAACTTGACCGCGATGACGCGGCTGCCTTGCTCTCGGAAGATGGTCGTCGCCCCGGGCCGGACGAAGCCCGCCCCCCCCTGCTCTTCGCCCAGGGGAGAAACCAGCTCGCGGAGCCGACGTCGGGGGGTCATGCCCAGGTCGATCAACGCGCCACTCATCCGGCTCCCCGTCGTCGCGGGGAGCGGGACGCTCGAGCCCATCGACGAGATCCCGACGCTGGAGCCGGTGAACGGCGTGCCCGGCAGGATCGCCACCGGTCCTTCGGTGACCTTGTGGCTCGTGACGTCTACCGGGATATCGAGGATCGCCTCCTCGCTCGAGCGGAGCGCCTCGGGCCATCGCAGCGTGATGTCGAAGGCCTTCTCCCCTTCGATCATCCGGGTGAACGGCTTGCCGCCGACCGCCGTCTGGATCACCTCCTCGACGTCGGAGACCCGGATGTTCCACGAGGCACACTTCGCGCGGTCGATCGCAAACTCGAGGTTCGACTGCCCCATGATCCGGTACATCCCGACGTCCCGGATCCCCCGGACTCCGTCCAGGGCACTCTCCACACGCCTCGCCACACGCTCGAGCATGTCAAGGTCGGGCCCGATGATCTTGACCGAGTTCTCCCCCTGGACGCCCGAGAGGACCTCGAGGACGTTGTCGCGGATCTGCTGCGAGAAGTTCCAGTTCACCCCGACGATCGTCCTCGAAAGCTCCTCGTTCATCGCCTCGATGACCTCGGGCTTCGTCCGACGCCTCTTCCCTTCCGGGGTCTCGACCTCGGGCCAGTGCTCCTGCCCTCGGAGCGGGACGAAGAACTCGGCGCTATAGAAGCTCGTCGGGTCGGTCCCGCCGTCGGGTCGGCCGAGTTGGGCGGCCACGAGCTGGACCTCGGGGAACTTCCTCATGATCCGACGCGCGATCTCCGACTTGTGCGTCACCTCGTCGAGCGAGACGTTCACGGGGAAGATCCCGCGGACCCAGATGTGCCCCTCATCCAGCTCCGGCATGAACTCGCGGCCGAGTTGCGGCAGCACCACGACGATCGTGAACGCGGTCAACACGCCGAACGCCAGCAAGAAGACCGCGCGGAAGTCGAGGATCCGCTCGAGTTGCCAGACGTAGAAGGCCCGGATGGTCCGGACGAGGAGGTTCTCCCGCCCCGCCTTCAACTTCCGGAAAAATATCAGGCAGAGGACCGGCGAGACGGTCAGGGCCAGGAACAGGGCCCCCGCCAACGCGAACGCATATGTATCGGCCATCGGGCCGAAGATCTGCCCCTCGGGGCCCGTCATCGTGAACAGGGGGAGCATCGCGCAGACCATGATGACCGTCGAGAAGAAGAGCCCGCGCTCGACCTCCCAGGACGCCTTGATGATCCGCTCGCCGAGCGGCTTCCCCGCGTTTACCCCCGAGCTCAAGTGACGATACGTGTTCTCGACGATGATGACCGTCGAGTCGACGATGATCCCGAAGTCGACCGCCCCGATCGACAGCAAGTTCGCCGACTTACCTCGGAGGTACAGCACCGAGAACGCGAACAGCAACGCGAGCGGGAGGTTGATCGCGATGATGATCGCGCTCCGGACGTGCCCGAGGAACATCAGGAGCACGACGCTCACGAGCGTCATTCCGAGGAACAGGTTCTCGCGGACGGTCTCGGTCGTGACGTTGATCAGCTCGTTCCGGTCGTAGTACGGAACGACCTTTACGCCGGGGAGCAGTCGGCCCGGGGTCTCGTTCAGCTCGCGGATCCGCTCGGCGACAGCCGTGAGCGTCGGGAGCGTGTCCGCTCCCTTCCGGAGCATCACGAGCCCCTGCACGGCGTCGTCTTCGTCGACCCAAGATCGTCCGCCCTCCGGGTCGGTGACGGCCTCGCCCCGGTCCTCCGGGCCCGGACGGCTCAGGATAACTCGCCCGAGCCTCGTCTCGCGGCCCACGACCACCCCATGGACGCCGACATCCTCCCAGGAGGGGACGGGACCGCCGTCGATGACGTCCTCGACCCGGACCGGAACGTTGTTGGTCGAGGCGAGGACGATCTGGCGGACCTCGTGGATCCGCCGTCGCTCCTCGGAGCGGAGTTGGTCTCGGGCCTTCGCGGGGTCGGTCATCGACAGCGCCGCTTGCGAAGGATCCTGCCCCTGCCCGATCAGACCCAGCCCTCGAACCACCTGGACGGTGTCGCCTTGCACGAGGTAGTCGCCACCGACGTTCGCGTTGCTCGACGCGATCGCTTCTTGCAACTGCCGGAGCGTGATCCCATACCGCTTCATCCGCTCGGGGTCGGGGTGGACCTCGTATCGTTTCACGTCGCCGCCGAAGCTCACCACGTCGACGACGCCGGGGATCCGCCGGAGCTCACGGACGAGCGTCCAGTTCTGGAGCGACTTCAGGTCATGGAGCGAATAGACGGGTCTCCCCAGCGCATCTTTCGGATTGCTGAGGGTGTAGCGGAAGATCTCGCCGATCGGCGATCGGGGCGAAATCGACGGGGCCACTCCGACGGGGAGCGAGGCCATCTGCATCCGGTTCAGGACTTCCTGACGCGCCGCGAGATAATCCGTCCCGTAGGCGAACTGGCAGTTAAGGAACGACAGCCCGAAGAGCGACTTGCTCCGCATCGACTGGAGGCCTGACATGCCGGAGAGCGAGACCTCGAGCGGGATCGTGACGAGCCGCTCGACCTCCTCGGCCGAGGCCCCCGGGTACTGCGCGACGACCTCGAGGATCGCCGGCGCAGGGTCGGGATACGCCTCGACATTGATGTGGATGAACGCATACGACCCGAACCCCGCAAACGCCACGGCCACCAGCAGCGCGACGAGCGGGTTGGTGACGGCCCAGGAGATCAGTCGTCGAACCATGTCCTGTTCATCCTTCAGGGACCATCGGAGTGTGGCCCCGCGATCCCTCGCTTCGTCCACCCGAGATCAAGGGCGAAGAGAACTTATCCGCAGATGACGCAGATGAACGCAGATTTTTGAATACGATTCTTTAAATCTGCGTTCATCTGCGTCATCTGCGGATAAATCTCTTTTCCGTGTTCAATTCGTGGCTAAGAATCCAAAGGTCTTCGCCTTCCCCTCATTCGGTCGACTTCGCGTCGTCCTGGAGCCCCAGGAGGGCGGCCCTGAGCTCGACGGCGCCCGAGACGACGACCCGATCCCCCGGCTTGAGGAAACCATCGTCGCGTGAGGCGGCCACCGAGGCGTCGAACCGGAGCGAGCGGCCGCCGCTGCCGCAGACGCACGCGGTCCTGCCCGATCGGTGGGTAACGTCGATCTTCCGCATCGAGTAGACGGGCTCGGCGGGGTCGGGCTGGATGAAGACGACGCTCTCCTGCCCGTCCTCGACGAGCGCGGCGATCGGGGTCTCCATCTCGCCTAGTGTCGGTGGGAGCTCGACCTGGGCCGTGATGAACTGGCCGGCACGCATCCGACCGTCCTTGTTCTCAACCTGGCCGACGACCAGGGCCGTGTGCTGGTTCGGGTCGATGAGGTCGCCGATCTTTTCGGCGGTCCCCAGGATCGGGGGAGCGAGCGGGTCGGACTTGAGGCGGATCGTCCAGTGGATCGGCCTCGGGAGCGCCAGGAGGGTGGGCAGGTCCTCTTCGTAGAGATAGGCCCAGACCCGGAGCAGTTCCATGTCGGCGATCTTGAAGAGGTCGGCGTCGGTCGCGACGATGTCGCCGACGGTGAGGTTCACCTCGAGGATCGTCCCGGCCAACGGGGCGCGGAGCTCGACGCGGGCCCAGGCCTTCTCCTGCTTGGGGTCGAGCCGGGCGTCCTTCGAGTCCCTCGCGTGCATCGCCTCGGCCTCGGTCCGGATCGCGGCGATCTCCGCCTCCGAGAGCCGCCAGGAGCGGAGCGTCCGCTCGACGCGGGCCACCGCGATTTCCGTCGACTCCACCGCCCGGCGCGCCTCGCGGAGGTTCCGCTCGGGCGTGGCCTCGTCCTTGAACAGGGCCTCCTGCCTCGCCAGCGTCTCTTTTTCCATCCGGACGCGGGAGAGGGCGTCGACATACTCGCTCTTCTTCTCGCCCAGATCGCTGCTCCAGAGCACCGCGAGGAGTTGGCCTTTCCCGATGGTGTCGCCGAACCGCAAGGGCCGCATCCGGGGCTTTCCGCCGTCGGTCCCCTGGGAGAGGTCGGCGATCGTCCCCAGCTCCACCACCTCGCCCGCGAATCGGGTGTGGACGTGGGCCAGGCGGTTCGTGTCCAGGGCCAGCGAGCCGGAGAGGATCAGGCTTCGGGCCCGCTCCGGCGCGCGGACGACGGCCGTCGAGATCCCGAGCGCCTTCACGACGTCCGGCGGGAGTCGGAGGCTGTTCGGCTCGCCCGCGACCAACTCGGCCCGACTCGGCTCGGGCAGCCGGCGCAACAAACGCTGGGGCGTCTTCGGCTTCGACACCGAGGCGATCGTCGAGCGCAACAGGCTGGGGACCCGGGAGGGCCCGACGAACATGACCCCGACCGTCAGCGTGGCAACCGCGACGACGATCAGGAAGAAGCAGAATCGCCGACGATTCATCATCGATCCCTCAGGGCGGAGCCTGTACGCTGGTCCCCCCCGGTCGCGGCCGAGGGCGATCCATCATCGGACCTAGATCACTGAAATCAGGACGTCTGGCCAGCCTCGCGCGACTAATGGATCTTAACTCGAAAACGATAAACCGGAAAGCACCCTTTTCGAGGATCCGATCGCGGCGCGAAGTTCCGCTTCTCTTTTGTTCAGTCGACTGTCGGCATGCGTGGAGGCAAAGGTGGGGGGATAGGCCAGAATATCCGCCCCACCCGCCCGAGGCCAGCCCTCTTTCCCCCGACTTATCCCATCCCGACCACCGCCCGCGACCCCCGACACAAGAACGAATTGTTTAAAATTACGAATCCGCCCTGCCCCATCTGATCGGCGTCGCCGTCCCCGTGAGGGCCCGATTCGTCGCGCACAACCCGATTGAGTTCTTCGGGTCAACGCCCCCTATCGCGTGAATCCCATCGATCGATCCCCCCGCGATTCGCGAGTGAGGCCACCGCGCCGCCAGTCGCCGGATAATCGCCTTTTTAAACGCGATCCGTGGCGATACCGAATCGATTGCCATGCCTCCCACACGTGAGTATGATCGAAAATGACCGAGATTGTGGCCACCCTCGACGACATCGGCTTGACGCGAGTGACATCCCCTTTACAAGACTTAACTAACGGATTCGTGGACCCTGCTTATGATGGGAGAGGCCCGCGGGAAGGCGGGCCGGTCACGCGATCCGGACAGGGACTTCCCCAGATCGAGGACCCGGGATCTCTCCCCTTCCCGGCCGGCCCGGATGACTCCCCCGAGTCAATCGAGGGCTGCCAGGGACGAGCCCCGCGAATCGCGGCGGAAGCCTGACTCCCCCCCTCGGACCATCGGTCGTTCCGACGACCCCGCCGGATCTTTTTCCCCTCGACCGGCCCCGTCGCCGATGCCCGAGACCGGGCATGCGAGCGGTCGGGCCTCGGGGCGATTCCGAAAGTCCGGCGCGGCGTCGCTCTCCTCGTCGCGACCTGTGATCCATCACAAGAAGGCCTGGGGCGTAGGAAGGGAGCCGTTCTCCGGTCCTCGCCCGATGCCGGCGTCAATCCGAGGTCGCCCTCATGGCGGAAAACGAACACCCCCGCGTACTCGTCGCGTGCATGGCGAAGAGCGGATCCACCTACGTTGCGAGGGTCCTCGCCACGTATCTCGGGGTCAATCAACCCGACCCCATCGGTTACTGGGGCCGTCGCGAGCAGAACCTCCACCCCTGGCACTTCGAGAACACCCTGAGCGGCGCGTACGTGCTCCAGATGCACATCAAGCCGTTCGACATCCACGTCGACCTCTTCATGAGGTACGGGCTCAGGATCGCCCTGCTCCGGCGGAACCTGGCCGACGTCGTCATCTCCCTCGACGACCATTGCCTGAACGAGGGGGTCCTCATCCCGATCTGCTACGTCGACAACCGCGAAGACTACGCGGCAATGCCCGCCGACGACCGGTACCGCTACCTGATCCGGCACGGCCTCCCCTGGTACATCTCCTTCTACCTCTCCTGGCGCGACGAGAAGCGCCTGCCGATCGTCAGCGGCCGGTACGAGGACATGGTCGAGACCCCCTACCTCTACTTCTCCGAAATGATCTCCGGCCTCGGGTTCCCCGTCGACCCACCGAGGCTGGCGGACATCCTCTCCCGGTCCCTGCCGACGACGCGCTTCAACAAGGGGGTCATCGGCCGATCCGAGGCGCTCCTCTCCCCCCGCAACAAGCTCCTCATCGAAGAGCTACTCACCGACCACCCCCAGGATCTCTCCGAGCTCCTCGACGACCTACCCTGGCATCAGCGCAGGCAGGAGCCTTCGCGAGCGATCGAAGCCCAGGCGGCCCACGCGACGGCCTGAGCCAGACTCGGGCCGGCGCGAGACGCCAACCATCGGGGGCCGACGATCAGTCCTTGGCCCCGATCACGGCATGGGCGGCGGGGTGGTCGAGGGAGAGGATCCGGCAGTCGTCGAAGCCGGCGAGCAGGCAGTGCTTCCATGCGTCCGCGCCGAATTCGGTGTGGACGGTGAAGTCCTCGCGGCTGTCCTCCTCCTGCCCGTGGTAGCTGGGCGGGAGCCCGGCCCTCGAACGCGACAGTCGGCCGACGACAATCGGCACCGTGAAGCAGCAGAAGCCCCCTCGGCGCAAGACACGCCGACATTCGGAGAGGCCCAGGATCGGGTCGGGGACATGCTCCAGGGTGTCGGAGTGGATGACGAGGTCATAGCTCTCGTCATCCGCCGCCATCTTCATCATGTCGAACTGGGGAAACACGCGCAGCTCGCGTCTGTGGAATCGCGACGGCCAGAACTGCGCAAGGCTGCCGGCCTCGTTGACCTCGAGGACCCGGAGCGTCCTCCCCCGCAACGTCCTGGTGAAGTCGCGGAAGACCCCGCGATAGCCGTAGCATCGCATCATCGCGAGCGCCAGGACCATCGACCGGAGGTTGGAGCCGCAAGACGTGCAGTGGAACCCCTGCTGCCGGTCGATGTAGTCCCGCTCCTCGTCCGAGAGCTCCCACTCCTCGATGAGGCTGGGCCAGAGCACCCTCAGGAAGTTGAACGACCGACCGCCGCAGCAGACGCACACCTTGACCTCGCCATTGCCATTCATCGGACATTCTCTCGGGACGAGTACGGCCGGTCGATGCTCGGGGATGACATAGGACTACGTCCAGAGCCCCTCGAGATCAAGGGCAGAAGACCTCGGAACGCCTCGATCACGAGGCGTATCCGAGACCCGTCGGACGAATCATCCCAAGAAGCTTTCGGCGTTTCGCACCCCGACCCTTTCCTTCCTCGGTGCGTCGGAATACGCTGCAAGGGACCGGTCCTCTCACGCGAGGGCTGGCCGCGTCCGGCGATCGATCCTCTCCCGAACGTCTGGCGTCGACGTTCGACGTTTCCGACTCAGCCCCAGTCCCTTCCGCGAGGGTCCGACGATGCCCAACACGGTCGTCCGGTGCGCTTACTCCGGGTGCCAGGAACCCGCCGCCTACAAGATCGCCGCGCTCTGGAGCGGCGGCAGCTTCTCCGAGCTGAAGACCTACGCCTTCTCCTGCTCCGATCATCTCGGCCCCGTCTTCCGCGAAGCCGAGCAGCGCCAGGAGTCGTACATGCCCGCCACGGGCGAGACGGTCGAGGAAATCGCCATCTATCGCTACGAGCAGGGGAAGCGCGACCGTCAACTTCAGCGACTTTGGGGCCTGGAGGAAAACTATCGATCCTGAGGATGCTCAGGGGCGATTCCGGTCTCCCCATCCGGCCACTTCCTCCTCGAGCGGCCCTCCCCACCCCGCCCGGGCCCGTCTCCTGAGAAGCCGGGCTTGTTCCCTGGACGTCGTCCGTGGGCCATCCCTGGCCGTCACTTCCGTCACTTCCGGACGGCGTCGGGATGGGATGTGCGGGCACCCCAGAGAATCGCTCTGTTCGTTACAAGCGGAGCGACCGGTACAGGCATCGCAACAGACCACGATGCCAGGATTTCGGGCGAGCGGGGCTCAGCCCCAGCTCGGATCCGCGACGATAAGTACGGCGGTCAAACCTGCCTCGTGGCCCTCGGTGGGAGCCGTAGGGACGGGGCGAGGAGTGTCCGCGGGATGCGTCGTGGCCGAGTTCGGCGATTCTGACCGGGGCGAGACGGCTTTGCTCGATGGGCCGCTGATTTGACCCGGAAGCGGGTCGGCCCGGTTCGGTCGGGGACGCTGGATGTCGCGCCGGGCTGTGGCGATCCTCAGCCCGACGTCCAAGGAGGTAAACAGGAAGTGAACATCGTCACCACCCGCTTCGGCCTGATCCAGGCTTCGGAGTCGGATCTGATCCGAATCCCGGAAGGTTTGGTCGGATTCCGTTCGTTCACGCAGTTCGTCCATCTCCCCGACCCGGTCGCGGCGGGCCTGTCGTGGTTGCAATGCGTAACCGCGCCTGACCTGGCCTTCGGGCTGATCGCCCCCCCCCTGGCGCTCAGCGACTACCGGATCGAGCTCCGCCCGGGCGACCGTGCGGCCTTGGAGTTGGACGAGGAGCGTTCGGCGCTCATCTACGTGATCCTCAACCGCGGCGAGGGGGGAGGCCTCACGGTCAACCTCCAGGGGCCCCTGGTCTTCAACCCGGTTCGTCGGCTCGGCCGGCAACTGGTGCTGACGTCCAGTCGCTACGCGGTACGGTATCCGCTCGACACAGCACAGGCCCCGGCACCCACCCTGCTTCCCGGCCCGTCGGCGCTTCGAGCGACGGCGTGAACGGTCGGCAGTCGCCAGCACAACCAACGACGCAACATCCCTAGTAATGAGCCCCGTCGTGGTAACCGAGAGCCCGGGCAACGTGATCAGGGACGGTCACGGGTCTCGTTGGCAGGAGGAAGGAGCCTGTAGTATGCTGGTCCTGTCCCGACACCGCGACGAAAGTATCATCATCGGAGATGACATCGTCATCACCGTGGTGGATATCAGGGGCGACAAGGTTCGATTGGGGATCGCGGCCCCCATCGAGATCTCCGTGCACCGCCAAGAGGTGTACGAGGCCATCCAACGCGAAAATCGGCAGGCGAGCCGACTGGATCCCCAGGACGCCCGCCAGTTCGAGCCCCTCAACAATCCGCCGCTCCGGCGCGACATCCGTCGCCCTCGGACCGACGACATCTGATCGAGGTCGCCATTGGATGCGGGAGGATCGCCCGATCCTCCGTCGCCCCGACGCTAAGCACGAGTCGCACCCGCCGGACGCTCGCCCCTTCGGGGACGCGCGTCCGGCTTGTTTTGTTTCCGGCTTGAAAACCAAACCCTGCAGGGACGGCCATTCACTCGAGGATGATCAACTCCTCATCCGAATCATCCTCCAGCAGGTTCCGCCAGCCGGAGTCGTCGCCCTCTTCTTCCTGGCCCCAGCCGGGCTTGGGCGAGGCCGGCGGCGCGATCAGGAACGGTGGGTTTGACTTCGACGACGGCTTGGCGGCGAGTCCGGGCGAGGCCGTCGCCGGGTTGGTCTTCCCGTTGGCACGCTCCGACGGCGAGGGGGCCTCGTCAGACCCGAGGTAAACCCGGACCTTGTAGCTGCCGAGCGTCAGGCGATCGTCGGGCAGGAGCGCCGCCCAGCGGATCTTCTGGCCCTTGACCTTCGTCCCGTTCGTGCTGATCAGGTCGCGGACGACCAGAAGCCCCTCGGTCTTCACCAGGACGCAATGTCGCTTCGACAGGCCGTGGTGGTCGATCACGACGTCGCAACACGGGCGACGACCCACTACGGTGAGGTCGCGCGTGATCGGGATGGGCGGATCGCCATTCTCGGGGACTAATTCGGCTTTCATGGGCAATCCCTGGGCGATCCGAGGGGGGATGGAGGAGGCGAACGCCGTCCCAAGGCGCGGTCGCGAAATCTCGGTGATTTTAACCCGGACCGACCCCGACGACAATCACGGAAATCCCTGCACTTATCGTGCTTTGCTCACATCCACGAGCCGTTCTCCAAATCCGACCAATGCGTCCCTTTGGCCCACTCGGACCCTGGAATCGTACGGGGCTGCCGGGGTGGGGGGACGTTGACAGGAAAATATTCTTCGAAACCAACCCAAAGTGAACGTCGCTCGTATAAAATGGAAGCGCCCCCCTGAACTTCCTTCGCTTGGCGGAGTGATCCCGAACATGTGCCGATCCGCTCTCCTCGGGCTGGGATTAAGCCTGCTCACGATATCGCCGGCATGGCCTGGGGTCCTTCGCACGGCCGGGGCCGCTCAGCAGGATGTGTCCCCGCCGATCGAACAGCCGGTCGTCGCCCCTTCGCCGGCCGACGACCGACCGCCGGCCGACCCTGCCACACCACTCACCGACGCCGGCCCGGCGCAGACCCCGGCAGCAGAGGGACCGTTACCGGCCCCGATCGAAGACAAACGGCCGGTGAAGCCGCTGATGGATGGGCCGCTGCACGAAGGATTCCTCTCGCCCGCCAAGGACCGCGACCCCGTCCGGGTCGAGAAGGTCCCCCCGCCGCCGATCACCGAGCGGCCGGGCGTGGATGCCCCGAGCCCGAACGCCCAATGGATCGAGGGTTACTGGCAGTGGGACGAGGGGCGCAAGGACTTCGTCTGGGTTACGGGCTCCTGGCGAGTCCCGCCACCCGGCCGATTCTGGGTCAACGGCTACTGGAAGCGTGACGACCAGGGCTGGTATCGAGTGCCGGGCTTCTGGAGCGACCGCAAGACCGACCGGATCGACTTCCGCAAGGACGGTCCCCCCGCCGACCACCCGGCCGATGAGGCGGGCCCCTCCCCCGGCGACGACTTCTTCTATGTCCCCGGCACCTACGCCCCCGACGGGGAGGGCGTCGTCTGGAAGGCCGGCTTCTGGTCCAAGACCCAGCCCGGATGGTCGTGGGTCCCCGCCCAGTGGGTCCGACAGCCCGAGGGCTGGACCTACCAGGAAGGCTATTGGGACCGCACGCTGGAAGATCGCGGAACCCTGTTTGCCCCCGCCCAGGTCGACCCCTCGGCGCGAGGGACCGGCACGGTCTATCAGCCGTACACCCAGATTTCGCCCCAGAGTTACGGCCTCCTCTACGGTGCCTTCGGCCGGCCTAACTCGATCTACGACGGTTACCCGGGCTGCTACTACGACCCCACCGGCCGATACTACGGCTACGCCCAGTACGGAACTCTGAGCCCCTATTACGGCTACCTCGACTACCCCTACTACGGGACCCTCGGCTATCCCTATCAGACGGCGAACCTGGGATACCAGCAGCCCTTCACCTACGGCGGGTATGGGTCCGGCTACGGCGGGTATGGTTATGGCGGGTATGGCGGCGGGGTCGGGCTCGGCCTGTATAGCGGGCTCTTCCGGAGCTTCGGCTTCGGATACGGCTACGGCCTGGGTTATGGCTTCGGCTTCCCCTACTACGCCGGTTACGGGTTCGGACTCCCGTACTATTCACCTTACGGGTTCGGCTACGGCGGATATGGGTTAGGGTACGGCGGCTTCGGCTACGGCGGTTTCGGCTACTACCCGTTCGGCCTCGGGCTCGGCTACGGGGCCTTCGGGTTCCCGTTCTGGGGTTATGGCTATCCCTTCTGGGGCGGCGGTTTCGGCGGAGGCTGGGGGAATGGCTGGGGCCGGAACGGCTGGGGTGCGGGCCGAAACGGCTGGGCCCATCGCGGCTTGAACCACGGCTGGGGCCACGGATCGCGCAACTTCCCATTCCACCCCGGCAGCGGGCAGGCGTGGGCGAACCATCATCGAGCCGGGGCAGTCCAGGGCCACACCGCCTTCGCGAACGCCGTTCACGCACGCGCCGCGGCGACCGCCAGCCATAATGCCGCCGGGGCTCACCCCTTCCGAAACGCGTCACTGGTCTCCGGAGGCACCCATCATGGCGTCTCGGCTCCCCCGTCGTCGCGGCCGTTCGGAAATCCTTTCCACGCGGCCTCGACGGCTCACCGAGGCTCCAGCATCGCGGGGTCCGGCTGGGGAGCGGGATATAACGGGGTGCGTCACGGCGCCGCCGGCGGACATGGGGCCGCCGCGGGCTTCGCGCATCACGCAGGGAACGTCGGAGGGATCCAGGGTCTCAACCATGCGGGAGGCCTGAACGGCGGGCTTCATTCCGGGACGGGCCACCTTGGTGGTGGCCTCGGCGCCGGCGGCGGGCTCCACGGCAACGGTCACCTCGGGACGCTCGGCAGCCAAGGACTCGGGGGAATCCCCGGGCTCCATCATAGCGGTGGACTCGGTGCCGGCCCCGCGGGTCACAACGGTGGGGCCGGCATGGCTCACCTCGGCGGGGCGGGAGCAGGCGTCGGACATCTCGGAGGCGCGGGTGTGGGTGCGAATCACCTCGGTGGCATGGGAGGAGCTCGCGCCGGCGGCTTGGGAGCGGGCCATCTCGGCGGGATGAGCAACGCCGGTGCCAACCTCTACGGCAGCGGGCTCGGGGGCGGACTGCCCACCCACCACTCGGGCGGGCTCGGCTCCGGCGGCTTCCCGCAGCAGCACGCCCTGGGCGGGTATGGCGGAGGCGCCGCCGCGGCCCACCACTACAATGGCCTCGGCAACGGGTTCGGCGGAGCTGGCTACTCGCCGAACTTCGGCGGCGGGCTCAATGGCGTCGGCGGGGCGGGCCATATGGGAGGAATTTCCCCCCACATGGGCGGGGCCGGCTTCGGCGGCTTCTCCGGCGGCCACATGGGCGGCGGCAGCTTCCATGCCGGTGGCATGGGACACATGGGAGGGGCCTCCCACGGTGGCGGAGGCCACGGCGGTGGTCACCACTAACCCCGCCTCGACAAGATCACGAAAACCAACACCAAGGCCGGCCAGGGAACTCACTCGACGGGCTCCCTGGCCGGACTCGTTCGTTGAATCACCGAGCCGCGCACGCAGAGTGGCGACTTCGCCTCGAGCGTCTCGAGAGGACCCCGAGGGACGTCAAACCCGCTCGAAGGCCAACGTCTCCAACAACAAATCAAAATCCATTCTCTCGAAATCAATGTCATGGCCCTGCGGGCCTGGACTCGTTAAACTCGGGCCGGGGCGGGCCTGATACTGATAGGATCTCGCCCGATTCCAAGTCACATCGTCAACCTAGTGATAAGGGTATAGCCGCAATGCCTCGAGTTGTTCCCGGGAGTCGAATAATGAGCACGAATCGGCGCGGATTCACCCTGATCGAACTATTGGTCGTCGTCCTTATAATCGCCCTCCTCATTGCACTCCTCATAGGAGCCGTCCAGGCCGCTCGCGAGTCCAACCGCCGCGCCCTTTGTGGGAATAACTTAAGGCAGATTGGAATCGCCCTTGCCAGCTATGAAAGCACGCATGGCTCGCTCCCCGTAGGCGGCGTGCAACGACTCGTCGGTTCGACCAGCGAATTCAATGGATGGGGAAATTTCGATGGAAAGGGCTTCGCCAACAGCCTGAGTTGGCGGGCCCTCATCCTGCCGCAGTTAGATCAGAATCCGCTTTACAACAGCATCAATTTCAGTTTGCCGATCGACGCCAACAACCCGGACAAGTCGGCCGGCTTCACGACATGGACGACCGTCCTGGCCGTCTTCCTATGCCCCTCCGACTCGGGGCATGAGGATGGTTTCCGCCCTTCGAAGACGGCGGATTACGTGAATGGCCAGCATGCCTTCGGCGACCCGCCCGTCGACCCCTCCACGGGAGAGAGTGCGGCGTTGACGCCGGTCGCGAGCTATACCGGGAGCTTCGGCGACAATTACAGTATGACCACGCTCAGCCCCTCGAGCCCTTGGGAGTCTCCCTGCGGGGGGACATTAGCCCCTGGACAGGTCCGGATCGGCTGGCCAGGCTTCTGGGGCACCACCTACGGGTGTGATATCAACCTGGGGCGTGATCGGGGGGGTAAGCTGAGGGGAATCTTCGATTACCGGACGGGTCAGATCACGCGCCATCAGGACATCGCCGATGGCACGAGTAGCACGATCCTCGTCGGGGAATCGTTGGCGGCCCAGTGCGCGAACAACAGTCTTTGGATCACCAACGGTGGGATCGCCGGGACCGCGATCCCGATGAACCTGGTGACGGAGCGGACACCCTGCACCGACCAGGCGGCCCAGACGCCCGTCATGGGCAGCCTCGATGTCGGCTGCCGCTTCAGCTATGCCTCGGCCGGATTCAAGAGCGAGCATCCGGGAGGCGTGAACTTCCTCTTCTGCGACGGGGCCGTCCGCTTCCTAAGGGACACGATCTCCCGGCCCGTCTACGCCGGCCTCGGCAGCAAGGCCGGGGGCGAGGTCATCGGCGCCGAGTCGTACTGACCCTCGGTCCCGGCTCTCGACATCTCTTCAAAGCCGGGCCCCCGCAGACATCCCGAACGACGGGGATATCCCCTTCGGACCAAACACCACTGGGCCCGAACGCCCATGAACACACGGAAACTCATCGTTGCGACCCTCGTGCTGATCAACGCCGGCTACCTGGCGTTCAGCCTCGGTTCGACCTTCGTGACCGCCGACGAGGTCCGTCAGATTCCCGCCGGCATCGCCCATTGGAAAGCAGGGTCGTTCTCCCTGGCCAATGATTCACCACCCCTGGCACGACTGATCGCCACTCTGCCGAGCCTCCTCGTGCGCGTGAACTTCGCCCCTTACGACCTCAAGACCACGGAGATCCTCCTCGACTCCTCCCTCCGAGATCGTGAGGAGGCGTTCGGCAGTCAATTTGCCATCGCCAATCCAAAATATCTCGGCATGATTCAAGCCGCGAGGTGGACGAACTTCGCCTGGTGGCTCGTCGGAGCCTGGGTGATAGGTCGCTGGGCCCTCGAACGGTATGGTCGCGCGGCCATGATCGTCGCCCTGACCCTTTGGTCCGCGAGTCCTGCCGTACTCGCCCAGGAGCATTCGGCGAATGGCGCACTCCCCTCGGCGGTTTCCTGTGCCCTGGCCACGTACGTCTTTCGCCGCTACCTCAAGGCCCCGTCCTTGAAACTTTCCCTGGCGGTGGGGATCCTCTTCGGCGTTGCCCAACTCGTCGACTTCATGTCCCTGGTCCTCGCGATCGTCTGGCCCTTGATGGCGATCGCCTTCCGCTTCGGGGCCGCCGAACCGTCTCCAAAATGGCCTCGGATTTTCACCCTCGGCGGACAGTTCGCGGGGATCCTCCTGGTGAGCCTGTGGGTCGTCAACCTGGGATATGGCTTCCAAGGAATAGGAACATCCCTGGATGATTTTGATTTTATGAGTCGATCCCTGGGCGCGGACCCGAAGTCGGATCGTCCCCCTTCCGGCGGTGAACCGACCGGCAACCGGTTTCGAGGGACTTGGGTGGGCCGCCAGCCGGTCCCCCTCCCCGAAGATTACCTCATGGGGCTCGACCGGCGCTGGCACGAGATCAAAGAATCCAATGGCCGAGCATTCGAGGACGGCCGGCCGACAGAACGCAACCCACTCTCGACCCTGGGCGCCGAGATCCCGATCGGACTCGGGGTAATGATCCTCTGGAGTTTCGGACTCCTGGCCCTCCGCCACCCGAGAAACACCCGATGTCCGGAGGAGCTGGCCCTTTGGATCTTCCCGCTCGTGGCCGTGGCCTTGACGGCGCCCTCCGTAAAAGTCCTCTCGCCGGAGGCGAGCCTGATCCTGAGCACCCCGTTCGTTGCAATCGGTGTCAGCAAGCTCGGCTATTTTTTCAGGCCCGGGCACCGAATCTCCGGCATCGTCGTCGCGTTCCTGGTCGCCTGGGTCATCATCGGTGGGCTGGCGACGTTCCCGCATCCGCGAAGCTACCTCAATGAGGCCGCCCTCAATTCGGGCAATCTTGCCGCCCGGATGCGATTCGGGCCTCGCGAGGGGGGGCCGGATCTCATTCCACTCAAGGAATGGCTCGGCGCCCATCCCGGAGTCTCTCTCCGAGGAATGGCCGTCCGAAATCCGCTCGGCCCCGAGGTGACGAAGCTCCCGGTCCCCCTACCCCAGGCCGATCCGAAACCGCCAGGAACAACGACCGGGCCCATCTTTGCCGCCCGGAAGAATTGGCCGAGGACCGGCGTGTATGCGCTGGATCCCGCGAATCTCGCCGACCCTCGTTATTCTTATTTCAACGAGATCTCACCCATGGCTCGAGTGAGGTCGTCGACCTATCTCTACCGAATCGGCCCGGAAGAGGCCGACCGCCTGCGACTCGACCGAGGCCTACCCAGGTTGGAGCGGTCGAGTCCTGGTGCCGTTCCCGAGAAACCGACGATTCTCTACCGAACGTTCCTCGACTCTCGCGGAGAGGCTTCGCATTACACACTCTCCGAACCCGCAGGCTACCGGGCCGAGGAGAAGACGTCTTACCCACTCCTACTCTTCCTCCACGGTTATGGCGACCGGGGAGAGTCGGGGCGGCAATACATCGCCGTTGGTGTCCCCGCGATCCTCAAATCTCTCGAAGACGAGTTCGACACATTCGTCCTTTGCCCGCAGGGCCGGAGCGGGAGTTGGGAGATCGACGGCGACGATGCTCGCAAGGCGATCGAGTTGCTCGACGCGATCGGGGGCATGTACCGCGTCGACCCGAATCGCATCTATCTGTCGGGGATCTCGAGCGGAGGGCGGGGAGTTTGGGAGTTCGCCGCCCATTTTCCCGAGCGATGGGCCGCAATCGTCCCCGTCGCCTCGAGCGCCCAGCCTGATCAGGCTCGTGCGATCGCCCGAATCGCATGCTGGTGTTTTCACAACAGCCATGATATCGGCAGCCCTCCGTCGAGCCCTCGGGCGATGATCGCCGGCCTTCGACGAGCGGGCGGGTCGCCCCGTTATACAGAGTTCCTCGGCATGGACCACAACTGTTGGGACCGTGCCTACCGCCTACCCCAGCTTTACGACTGGCTATTTCAGCAAAGGCGGCCATAGCCCGTCGATCGAGCCAAGCCCCCTGGATGCGGGCGGAACGCAGCAGTCCCAATGATGATCACCCATGAACAGCTACTTCCGTTCGTCGACCCGAACCGGCAGAGGCTAACCCAACGACCCACGACATATGGGCCATATCCCCACGGTCTGCGGGGCACTCTTGCCCCTTCTTCTTTGACCCCCGGTAGAGTGGATGGTTGCGTCGCAGAGAGATCCCTGGTTTCGGCGGTGTCTCTGCGACGCAACCATCCACTCTACCAGGAGGACCGTCCTCGTCATCCTTAGGAATCCGTGAGTTCGACCCCACGACCCCAACGTCTTGCTTGGCACCGACTCTAGCGATGGGGCCGATCTGAGGGATCAATCCTCCACGTGGTAGATCAGCGTGGAGTACCCGACCCGATCGACGGGGTGTCGCTGGCGAAACTCCGAGAAGAGGCGTCCTGCCGGGCCGTCCGTCATGTCGTGGAGGTAGTAGACGTCGATCGCGTACCAACCTGGACGAGGAGAACCGGTAACTTTCCCTCGGTCGTCTTCCTGTCCGGCCTCGGTCGGCAAAGCGTCGAGACCCAGGCCACACATCCGGCTGTCGAGGGCCTCGTAAGACGCAAGGCAGAAAGGCCTGGCCTGAGGGTGCCGATCATACCAATCTTTCACGTATAAGAGATCCTGACCCCAATCGAGCCCGCTGTCGAGCATGTGGTGATGGCCATTCTCCGGGCCGCCGATGAGCTCGTTGAAATACGAGAGGCTATGGGGATAGCACCGAAGGCTGCTCGCGACCGCCCAAACAAGTCCCATCGCCACCAACCTCAGGACCGCCGGCCGACGGCGAATCACTCGCGGCGGGACGCCCTCGGATCCCGTTGGAAGGCCCCCGGAGTCGCCGTGACACGCGCCTTTGCTCGCCCAGATGAAGAAAAACGGCAGGACCGGAAGGACATACCGGAAATGGACGCTCATGCCGCTCTGCGAGCTTACGAGAGTGAAGAGCCCGACCAGCGGCACGACCACGAACATCTCGTCCCGCCATCGGGCCGCCCGGCCGCGAGGGAAGGCGGTGACCCACGCCGCCAGCAAGGCGAGCAGCCAGACGCCCAGAGGCTCTTTAATCAGCATTCCATATAAATAAAAATACCACCAGCCCCGTTCGCTCCATTCCCCGCGCAGGTAGGACCGCATCCCGGTCTCGAAGTCGAGCTTCTGCGTGTCGATCCCCTGCACGTAGTTCCTCGGCAGGGGCACCGGGAGGTCGGCGAGCCAGGTGCCGGTGAAGAGGTTCGCGGGCAGAACGCCGCGATCTTCGGCGAGGCCGACCCTCAACGCGCGGCTTTGAAAGCGGTAATCGCCCAGCCGTTGGAAGGTCCCTTCGAACAGGTAGCCGAGGTTGATGAGATAAAGACTGGTGAAAAGGATCATGGCCAGCGTGCAGGCCTCACGCCAAACGAGTCGGCGCTTCAGGGGTCGAGAACCCGACATCCGATCGGCGAGCCACAAGAGCGGCCAGAGGGGATAGAACAGGAGGACGGTCGTCTTCGAGAGCGCCGCGAGCCCCAGGACGAGCGCCGAGGCGGTCGCCCACCGCACCTCGGTGGATCTCAGCCAACGCCAGTACAAATAGCAGGCGGCCACGCCGAGCGCCGCGGCGGGCATGTCGGGCATCACGAGGGAACCGTTGCCGAGGATATTGGGGCACGCGCACCAGAGGACGAGCGCCACGAGCGCGGACACCTCGCCATACAGTTGCCTCGCCCATCGGTAACAAACCCAGGCGCCGACCAAGCTGAAGGGGATGCACGCCCAGCGACCCAGGGTGAAGAGCCAGAACGTGCGATAGCCGTTCGCCTGGACGAAGTCGATCCCGAGAGCCCTTTCGCTCCGCACGAGGGGATCGAGGCTGTAGTTCTTCCAATCGATCGCGGGCTCGGACAGCAGGACCGGGAGGGAGGCCACGAGGCGAACGAGGGGTGGATTGACGCGATAGGCGTCGAACCGACCGAACCGCCAATGGCTGAGGCCGGCGGGGATGTGGCCGACCTCGTTAAGCACCGGACTGTGTCGCCACGCACTCCATGCGAGGAGGCCGACATGCGCGACGACCGTCAAGGTGACCACCGATCGGATCCAAGTTCTCATACGGGGCCTCGTCTCCAATCCAACCTCGGCCGAAGCCCAATGGGGACCGCCCCCGATCGTCGGCGTGCCAGGTAGCCCGTCGACGGTCGGGGTGGGACGACGTACCAGAGGCTGGATTCTACCGAGTCGATCTGCACGAGCGCGGGGGAGCCACGACCCGAAACGGCCCTCGTCCGGCGATCGACCGGGCTTCAGACCGGCACCTTGTGTCGCCTCAGAGCCGCCCGGCGCACCAGGAAGGAGACGACGAGGAGGAATACGCCCACATTGGTCATGACGACCATGGCGGCCCGGGTGCCTGAGCGTTCGGAGGCCCGCTGGCTCGCCAGCTTGGCGAGCTCGGCCGAGGTCATCGGCCTGGCTCCCATCAGCGAATCTTCAGGACCCTTGGGCTTCCCATCCTCGCCCATATGATAGGTTGTCCCCTTCACGGCATCCACGACCTTGAGGCCCGCCTTGAAGGGAACCTCGAGGTCCTCGGGCTTCACGGTCCCCGCCTCGACGAACTTGACCTCCGTCTCGAAGACGTTCACGACATTCGGCCCGAGGGCGAACCCGCGGATGGACTCGGTGAGCTTGACCGGCATCCAGACATCGTTCGCCAACTCCGATTCGTGGACGACGAATTCCTCCTCGCGCCATCGCTTTTGCCCCTCGGCCGTCGTCCGTTCCCAATGCGACTTCCCCCGGACCGGCAGGAATCCCCGCCGAGGGTCCAAAGTTAGCTCTTTCGTCCCGATCGGCCGATCGCTCGCGATCGGCTTCCAAGGGACGGTCAGCCGGACCTTGCCCCCATCCACTGGGGCGTCGATTTGATAGTGGCCCTTCTGCTCGACCAGGGAGCGGATCAGGTATTCTCCCACGAGCGTATGCTGTCCATCCAACCAGTAGACATATCGGTCGTCCATCGTCCAAGGGTCGTGCTGGGTGTCGATACGCCCGAAGTCCTTCGAGTTCGCGACGGAGACCGTCGAGCGGGTCTGCCCCGACTTCGAGTCGTAGCCCGTCACAAGGACGTGCCTCGGATCCAGGGTGCTCCCCGATCCTCGATCCACCTCCGTGCGGTAGGAATCGCCGAGCCGCCGATGTTCGTAGCGACTCGTGAACATCGGCGTCACGGCCTTGCCCACGATGCCGTCGCGATATTCATGATTTTGCATTCGCGATATCGATTCATACCGAAGATTTTTCACGTGCTCGAGGCGTCGATCGAGACTGGCGGCGACCAGCGCCTCCCGGTCGGCCGGACTGAGCCGGCAGAACTCGTCGATCGATACGGACAGCGAGCCCGAGACTTCCGCCGCCGGGGTCGTCGACGAGTATCCCAGGAATACGATGACGATCGCCCCGAGCCTGCAAGCCTCGGAGGTTGCGGACCATGGCCTCATCTTTGGGCTCCTTTATCACATTTAGCCGTGGGCATCTCGCCCGCTCCGCTGAAATTCCGAAGGGGGGCCGCCGACCGGCCGTCACAATCCCCACGTCCCCGTCCGCAGTCGTGTCGCGCGGCGTCGCCCCACTTCTCTCGGTGGGAGATCGAATCGGGTCGGGCATTCCCCCTCCGGCCAAACACCTCGGGGTGGATGCGGGCACCGACGGCGACTCGTCGGTGCCCGCCGTCCTCTGCCAGGACGTTCGTCCAAGCGGCCCCGCAGGGCCTCGGAACCCCGCCCGCGACCGCCCGCGAGGACTTGCCCCGATGGCGGTCGGCCTCAGCAACAGGGGAAAGACCACACGTTGCTCCCGCACGGACCGGCATACTGGGCACCTTCGCACGTGCACGAACCGGTGGTGCTCCCACAGCCTCCGGAGTAGAACGGGTTCGAAGCCCCGCAGTTCATCGCCGGCTGTCCACTGAGCGGGCACGTCCTTCCCTCCCAACCTACGCAATAGCAGGTCGGGACGCCGCTCGTCGAGTTACACCAACTACACGCACCGCTGCACGTCCCCCTATCCTTCGAATTCTGATTGCACATCGAATTCCCGATGGCCGAGCACTGCTGCGGCGAGAGAGAGGTTACACAATAACTATTGCTCATGTTCTGCGCAAACAGGTCTCGTTCGAGAAAAAAAAGGCCGCACATAACCGCGGCCGCGCCGACGTAAAACACGAGAGACGCTAACTTCCGCATAAATGAACCCTCCCGCAAGACGAGAAACACTCCACGAGGCGGGCGGCCACGCACCGCCCTTTGCATGCAAACGTCGCGAGACGTTGCGAGGGACCGACCGGCGACGTCGACCGCGGCGTGACCCAAGCCCCGGATCGGGCTGGTCTCGAACGCGAGAGCATCGCCGACAAGGACGGTAGAGGTGAGATCGGATCGGCGTGCCATGCGCGCTTCGTTCGACACGAGACCGGGGGGGATGGCCGGGATTATCCGAAAATGGGGCGCGTCCGGCGGCGCCCCGGAGGCAGCCCGAGCGCGGCGGGTTCCGGAGGCCACGAATTCGCCCGGGGGGCTAATCCGCGAAGTAAACGCGCAAGGGAATTCGGATTGAAGACTCCGCGCGGTCTAGCTTCACGACGAGGTGCCCGCTGCAAATCCGGGAATCGGTCGCTCCGTCGCCGCGAGAGACGCGAACCGCGGTGGCTCCATGCTCGCCGTTCGGCGGAAGGAGTGCCGCCTTCAACGGCCCCGGGCCCTCGTAATGCACCTCCTCGACGCGAGGCACCTCGCCCCCGACGGCAAGCGGTCGATCCTGGAACGCCCCTTTCGCCAGGCTGACGAACACCGATCCGAGGAGGCCCTGGAATTGCCCGGCGACCTTGGCACTTATGGGTATCTCCATCCGAGGGTGGTCAGGATGCCGCGTCTCGACGACCACGGACGATCGGATCTCTTTCCCAGGCTCCAGCAGGGCGCCCTTCAGCGAGACCGATAGCTCCAGCGTCGATCCCGAGTCCGCAAGACGGCCGACTCGCGAGACCTCGACCGCGTCCGACCCGGCCTCCGCCCGCACGTATTCGACGGGCGACGCGTCGAACCGGGCGACCTTGATCGTGCGCGTTGCGGTCTCGTTCCCCCGGATGATCCCGAAGTCCAAATGCCCCGGGGCGGCATAAAACGCCGAACTGGGAGCGACATCTCCCTGCACCCGAAGGGTCAACATCGAGACCGGAGAGGTCCCGAACGTCACCCGGACCTGTTTCTGGAACGGCCCCGGCTTGTCGTTGAGATTCGCCGTAATCCTCAGCGAAACGACCCCACGAGGGCCGATTTGGCGGGGAGGTTTGTCGGCGACGATGCACCCGCAATCAGGCGAAACCCCCTGAATCGGCACCGCGCGTGCCGTCGTATTCTCCAACAAGAATTCATGGCTGAGCCTCCCCGGATTCTCCTGGCTCGCCGCCCCGCAGACCCACGTCGCCTCCTTGCAAATCACCGGGGGCCCTTCCCCCGGCCGATCCCGCCAGCGGCTTCGGGCAAAGACCATCGACATGAAAATCGCAAATATTCCAACACTTATCAAACCAAGGGACAATCTCACCCTCATCGGTCGGCCCTCCGGCTTTGGAGCTCGAATCGCCTAGTACTTACTCGCAACCTGATTCTCGGATGGATTACTTATGCCCTCGACTTCGACAACCCCTTCCGAGTTGCCGTCGAGGACTTCCGCGATAACCCGTACTTTCGAGGTGAAACCGGTCTCGGGCCGGATGCTTGGCACTTCTCCCGGGTCTCGACCTTATTATCTAAAACCGAGGTCGTCCGCAATCGACGACACCACCCCTCCGAGAAACTCGAACGCGTTTCCCTCGGACGTCGCCCTACGCCAGGAGCCGAACAAAAACGCGTGCAACGACGTCCCAACCGCCCAATGGTGGGGGCGGAAAGGATCGAGGTTCCGAAGTTCGGTGGAGCTGACCCGGAGAATGAATCCAGCGAAGATGAAGACCAGATTCGTAGGCATTCTCCGAAGTCACGCCCCGAATCCGACGCCGTCCGAGAGGTGGGCGAAGCCTTTCGTTTTCCGCGAACCTCTCGACGAACCACATAACCAGCAAAATATCGCCCCAGCCCCAAAAGTCAATGGCTCTCCGACAGATTTTTAACTCTTCCATCGATTTTATCAAATTAAGTTCTGATTGGTTCTCGATATTTTATTCCACCGATTCGATTGAAACCTTCCCATATCGCACGTTCCCCGTCCCGTTGCCGTAATTCTCCAACACAGCCCCTGTCCCAACATCCAGCGCGGCAAGGATAGCGCAAATCCTCCAACGAAATCGAATTGAACCAACACCACTGACTCGCGACGTCCACCCCTCGGCGACTCGGCGACGAACCATCCCAAAAGGCCGAGAAGTAAATTGAAGGGGCCCCGATTACCTGAAGGCGTCGGTGTATCGGCCCTTTGTCGACGGGTCATTCAAGGCCTCCATGGCGCACGGGAAGGGAATCGCTCCTGGCAGACGCGTTCACCACGGCATCGGCCTCCTTCTTGCAATACTGGTAATCCGACATTAGGCGAGCAACATCCACACAGGGAACACGGGCAAGACAAGGCGGATCGATCCCAAGTTGACGCGGATTGAAACTGTGAGTATCGCGAGGATTTCCCAACCCATCTGTGTCAATGCGCGTCGCCTGGGGATGGATCCGCCTCTTTTTCTTAGCCCGATGTCGGGGCGTTGAATATGATAAGCTCGATTCGGCTGTTCCACCGAAATACGACCTGAACACCATGTGAACGGAAGATGACAAGACTCCAGTGCCGCCGCTGCGTCTTGCCAACCTTCGGCGCCTTCTTGCTCGCACGAGGCGCGGCGGGCCTTCATCAATGGAACGACATCGGGACGGTCGCTTCTTGGAGCCTGCTGGTCCTCTCCGAGTTCGAACTGTATGGCGGCCTCGCACTTCTCGCGGGCCTGGTCTCCCCTTGGGCGCGACTCCTGGGCGTCGGCGGACTCGTCGCCTTGATGCGCTTTAGCTTCGTCCCAAACATCATGGGGCAAGGCCCTTGGTCCGAGTCCGGGACGTCGGAGAGCGGCGATTGGCTCGGCCTCGGCGGCGACCTCATCGCCTTCGCTCTCTTGCTTCGAGGCCCGATTCGAGGGTGGGAGGCAGGCCGGTTTGAGCTCGCCCCACGGAGGACAGCGATGCTCGCCTTCTTTTCATTGGTGGTCGGTGTCGCGATCGACCGCGAGCATGTCGGCCGTTATCCGGTGGTCCGGGTCTTGCCGTCGACCCCGCTCGATTACCGATACCTCGTCTATCTTCCCAAGGGCTATTCCTGGTCGACGAAGCGCTGGCCCCTGATCCTTTTTCTCCACGGGGCCGGCACGATCGGACACGACGTCCAAAAGCTCAGGCAAGACGGATTGGCTCGTCGCGCCGAGGAGACGGGGACCTTGCCGTTCGTCATCGTCGCGCCCCAGAGCCCCTCGGGGGGGTGGAGCATCGAGGTGCTCGATGACCTCCTGGACCAGGTCCTCGCACGCTACCGCATCGACCCGGACCGGGTTTGCCTCACCGGCTCGAGTATGGGGGGTTACGGGACCTGGTCGCTGGCAACGACCCACCCCGAGCGGTTCGCGGCCATTGCGCCGATCTGCGGTGGAGGCGACCCCGCCGCCGTGGCGCGGCTGCAACATTTACCGACCTGGGTCTTCCATGGCGCGAAGGACGATGTCATCCCCTTGCGGGAATCCCAGAAGATGGTCGAAGCCCTGAAGGCCGCCGGGGGCGTCGTAAGGTTCACGGTCTATCCCGAGGCTCGACACGACTCCTGGACGGCCACTTATGCCGATCCCCGACTCTATGAATGGTTGCTGAATCAACGACGCCGACCGAGCTCTCCGTAGAGGACGATGCACGAGGACGCGCTGCTCCCCTCACTTCGTGTCAAATAAACACGATTGGATCGAGGTGCGAAATCGCTGATTGAGGTCGTGGATCAAGGGTAGCACCGGTGGGCACAACCGGTGCTACCTATAATGCGAGGAAGCCATGTCACACGGCCGGCGCGTGTGACAGCACCGCTCTCGTCCCATGAGCCGATACGATTCCTCGCATATTCCGAACGATCTATCTCTTGCACGGCAGCCCGCAGGGCTCAATCGAGCTCGATGACCTCGCGTTCCTTGGCGCAGCTCTTGAGCTCGATCCATCGGAGCGGTTCAGCCTCCTCCGTCGGCATCGAGGGGACGGGGTGTTGCCCCGAACGTTTCGATCCTTTCTTCGGATTCGATCCCAAGGGTTTCGGAGTCGGCCCTTTCGCCAACCTGCCCGGCGCGGAGACGGCGTAGAGTCCTGGACTGATGTAGGGGAGTCGGAAGTTGCCGTCGTGATCCGTCTGCACGACGAACTTGCCCGACTCGCCGGTCCAAGTGAGCATCGTATCGCCCAAGGGGCGACGACCGGCGACGGCTGAGCCTTCCACGGCCATCCGATCCGCCTGCTGTCGCGCGACTGCCGCGACCATCAACGCGAGTATTCCCAATCCGAGGAAATGGAGAGGGGAGAGGGATCGTTCATTCCCGGTTTTGGGGCACATGCGGGCGAAGGACAGTGCCAGGATGGCGGCCACGTCGAAGAGCAAGACCAACCATGGGTTGGGCGAGAGGGGACCGAAACAGCCGCAGGTGCATTTGCCGCCGAGGGCCTGGATGAGGCTTGAGGCCGCGAAGCCGAGGAAAACCGCCAAGGCCCAGATCCGAGTCCGCTCCGGCTCAAGGCCGATGAGCATCCACAATCCACCGAGGATCTCCGCTTCGGAGAAAATCAGGAGGAAGAGCGTCGAAGGGCTTTCATCCTGGCTCTCGAAGGTGAGCTGGAAGAGCTTGAGCGCACCGGCCGCCATCAAGACCAGTCCGAGGGACGATCGGACGAGCCCGAAGGGCACCCCGCGCGAGGGACGTCCCCCCTGCCTTCGTCCGGCCGCCCTGCTCCCGGGTGATTTGGGCTTGTTCATTCAATAAGCCCCCTGATCGACGACCTCGCGGCCGTTGCGGGTCGCCAGGGCGCGGAGGACGTTGGGGTTGATGGTGGTCTTGATCGGGTGGACGGCCCCGTCGACCATGAGAAACTGGGTCAGGCCGGAGTGCGGTCCGACGAAGCCTCCGGAAGAGAGATTGCTGGAATCGAGCCCGGATCCGGAGACGGTCGCGAGCACCTGCACGCCCCCTCGCCCATCGCCGAGTGCACCCGCCCAGGCGTTCCGGACGGCGAAGCTAGCGCGTTCGCCGAGCGCGATCGTGTTGCTGGCCCCGTCCTTGACGTCCTTGGGACGGGTCGACTTGTTCATCCGGAAGAGTCCGTTGCCGTTGACGTTTCCGCTGGACTGGCTCGAGCCATCGGCCCCGGCATTGGCCGCATAGCTGATCGTCCGAGCCTCGACCGGTCCAGCAACGACCCGGGAGGTCACGACGAACGCCCCGGTGTCGCGGTCGCTCGGGCAGACGTAGAGCGACAGGGTGGTCGTCCGCACGGTCGAGTTCGACGGTGAATCGATCGCCAGGTTGATGTTCGCCGCATTGTAAATCGAGCCTTGCTCGACCTGGGGGAGGATGGCCGCCGCCCAGGACCAACCCGGGGCGGCCCCTCCCGGCGGATTCGACCAGGCGATATAGCCGATCGGGAACGCATCGAGGGACGTGACGTAATTATTGATGGCCAGGCCGTGCTGCCTGAGATTATTCTGACACCCCGTGCGGCGAGTGGCCTCTCGTGCCGCCTGCACGGCGGGGAGGATAAGCCCGACGAGTACTCCGATGATTGCAATAACGACGAGCAACTCGATTAATGTAAAGCCTTGACGTGGGACGCCTATGGGTCTTTCGGACATCGTCATAACTCCTCGAAATGTTTCCTTCCGTACCGGGCCGATCGAGGCGGGAGATTTGGCTCGTGAAATGATCACGCCGCGGATTTGATAGGTCGATCGGTGCCGAGGGGCGACGCCCTGTTGCTTAGAATAGCAGAGGCTACGGCCGGATTCCAACCATCGCGCAGGGACGGGTGGCATCGGGACATCCTCGGACGAATCGAGTGACGATCCCGAAATCCGATTGAGGAACGACGACCCGAGACCGGGCGAAAACCGACCACGGACGGTTCGTAGGCACGACGAGGCAGATTTATCCGTAGATGACGCGGATAGATTCGTGAGAATTTCCAGATTCCTCTGTGGAAGTCTGCGTCATCCGCGGATCGTCTTCAGCCATTTTTCCCGGATCGACGTCGGGGTGTTGAAGAGAAACCCTCCCGACTCGCGCCTATCCCTTCCAGGTGGGGTTTGGGAATCGCCAACAAACGACGAGACGGCCGGCCTCGGGGAGATTCTCCTCGGGCCGGCCGTCTCGCGAATTCAAAGGGCCGTCGTCACGTCAACCGGACCGCAATCAATGCCGGAAGTGGCGACGCCCGGTGAGGATCATGGCCATGCCGTGCTCGTCGCAGGCGGCGAAGGTCTCGCTGTCGCGCTTCGACCCTCCGGGCTGGACGATGGCGGTGACGCCGGCGGCCGCGGCGACGTCAGGTCCGTCGCGGAAAGGGAAGAAGGCGTCGGAGGCGAGGACGGCCCCCTTGGCGCGATCGCCGGCCTTGCTCACGGCGATCCGGACCGAGTCGAGTCGGCTCATCTGCCCGGCGCCCGTGCCGACGAGCTGCCGGCCGTTGACGAGCACGATGGCGTTCGATTTCACGGCCTGGCAGACGCGCCAGGCGAAGCCCAACGAGGCCCGCTCGGCGTCGGTCGGGGCGCGTCGGGTGGCCACGGTCCCCGACGAGGGGTCGGTTTCCATCGTGTCCCAGTCCTGGACGAGCAGTCCCCCTTCGACGCGGCGGAGGTCGAAGCCCTCGGGCGCGGGGGCATCCGGGCCGATGTCGGCGCCAAGCTCGAGCAGGCGGACGCTGTTCTTCCACGACGGCTTCGTGATGAGGAGTGCCAGTGCGTCGGGCTCGTAGCCCGGTGCGACGATCGCCTCGATGAATCGGCCGGAGACGCAGAGGCGCTCGGCCGTCGCGCGATCGACCCGGCGGTTCAGCCCGACGATCCCGCCGAAGGCGCTGACGGGATCCCCTTCGTAGGCCAGTTCGAAGGCCTCGGCGAGATTGTCGCCGATCGCGGCACCACAGGGGTTGTTGTGCTTGAGGATCGTCGCGGCGGGCTCGGCGAAGTTGCGGATCAGGCGCAGGGCACTGTCGAGGTCGAGGAGATTGTTGTAGGAGAGCTCCTTGCCGTGGATCGCCCGGGCCGTCGCGAGGTTGGGCCCGCGGGTTTCTCGCTCGACGTAGAAGGCGGCGCGTTGATGCGGGTTTTCGCCGTAGCGCAGGACGGCCCGACGCTCGAACTTGGGCGCGAGCTCTTGCGGGAAGACCTCGGCCTCAGCCTCCGCTCCCGCGGCCGGTGTGGCCAGGACGCCGGCGAGATACGCGGAGATCGCCCGGTCATACATCGCGGTCTTGGTGAAGGCCGCGAGGGCGAGCGCCTTTCGGGTCTCGAGGGTGGTCCCCCCCGTGGCTTCGAGCGAGGCGGCGAGGCCCGCGTACTGGTCGGGGTCGGTCACGACGGCGACGTGGGCGTGATTCTTGGCCGCCCCTCGGATCAGGCTCGGGCCGCCGATGTCGATGTTCTCGACGGCCTCCTCGAACGAGACGCCCGGCCGGGCGACGGTCGCCTCGAACGGATAAAGGTTGACCACGACAAGGTCGATCGGCTCCATCCCCTGGACCTCGAGCGCCTCGAGGTCCCCCGGGACGTCCCGGCGTGCGAGGATGCCGCCGTGGAGCTTGGGATGCAACGTCTTGACGCGGCCGCCGAGGATCTCGGGCTGCCCGGTGTACGCGGAGACCTCGACCACGTCCAGGCCCGCCTCGACGAGTGCAGTGCGGGTCCCTCCGCTCGCCAGCAAGTGGACCCCTCGCGCGGCCAGGACACGTGCCAGCTCGATCAGCCCGCGCTTATCACTCACGCTCAACAAGGCCCGGCGTACCGGGACGAGATCGTCCATTCGACCCTCACTATCATGGAGTGACCTACGGAGGTAGCAAGATGCCACCCACGTTCCAAGTTACCGACACCGCCCCCCGCCTTCACACCCAAACCTGGGCGGTTTCTTTCCCGCGTGACGTAGGGTGGGCATCGCGCCCCATGCCTTCCCAATCACGCGGCGGGCGGTCCCCTGCCTACCAAACACGAACGATCTCGCGTCGAATCGAGGCCCGGAAGACGAACCAACAGGACCGCCGGTCCCTTCCCGTTGAGGAGGAGACCGGCGGTCCCATCAGATCGCGTGTTTCGACCGACCGGAGGGAGAGGCGTTACTGAGGGGCGTCCGCTTCTTCCTTCGGAGCGGCCTTCTCCTCGTCCGCCGCACCCTCGTCGGACTTCGGAGTCGCCTCATCCGGGCCCGGGGCGAGCGGAGGTGTGGTCGGGACCGCCTGGGTCTGGGTGTCGGGGAGACCTTCCGGCGGGATGTACCCGAGCGGAGGAGCCTTGGGATCGCGGATCAGGTGGGGCTGGGTGTGGCCGATCTCTCGCAAGGCGATGATCAGGCCCGACGAGGTGGCCAGGTAGACGCGATCATTCAGGTCGTTGGTCACACCGATGTTAAAGTCGCGGAGGTTCAAGCCGGCACGCTGGTAGCTCGAACGGGGGTCGACGACCATCCGGCCGGTCGTCCGCTCGATGATGAAGAGGTCGTCGTCGTGTGTCTCGAGGTAGAGTCGGCTCGGGCTGGCGGCGAGCAGCCGGCCGCCGTGTGTGGAGGTCGACCAGCGGGGCGAGCCGGTGTTGGCGTCGACCGCGTAGAGGATCCCCGCGGTGTTGGCGATGTAAGCGTCGTCGCCGACGACCAGGGGGGCTTGCATCACGGGAGCCGCCGCGGAGAAGATCCAGCGGGCGACTCCGGTGAAGAGGTCGATCGCGTAGACGTTCCCATCTTCGGAGGGCACCAGCAGCGTCCGGGTCCCATGGTAGGCCAGCGGGGAGGTGATCGACCCGCCGGTCGGGAACCGGTAGACGGGCTTCGCCTCCTCCGTCATCGTCACGTAGAGCTTGCCGTCATGCCCGCCGAACGCGATGAGCTTGCCGGCGAAGAGCGCCCGGGAGCTCAGGGCCCCGCCCGTCTGCCAGTTCCAGGCGAACTTCGCCTTGGGGGCGAGGACGAATTGCCCCTTGTCGTCCTTCTTAACGACGTTCTTGTTGTCGAGGATTCGGAGGTCGAAACCTCGCAACAGGCCGTTGTTCAGGCCGACCGCCACGCGCTCCTCGTCGCAGATCGTGGGCGAAGTGGGGAGGACCGAAAGGTTCTCCGTCCAGACCACCCGCCCCGTCTGCCGGTCGAGCGCGAAGAGGGAGTTCGAGTTCGTGACGAACACGAGACGGGAGTTCGCCGAGGCGGGGTAGACGTCGCCGGTCCGCTTCCCCAGGGTCGCGCTCCAGAGCAATCGGCCGGTCTCGGCGTCGTAGGTGTAGAAGTTGGCGTGGTTGGTCTGCGCGAAGAGCAGCGTGTCGGCGATGCTGACTTCCGCCAACCGCTCCGTCCCCACGAGCGGGATCGCCGCCATCCAGTCCTGCTCGAGCCCCACCCTCCCGAGCGCGGAGCGAGTCGGGACCAGGCCCTTGGTGAACGGTGTCTGAGACCACGCGACCGGGGCGAGCGACGCCCAGATCAGGGAGCTCCACAATATCAATTTGCGGGACATAGCCCGCTCCTTTCCGCCGCAGGCGACTCAACGGTGTCACGCAACCGAAGAAAGTGACTCATTCATCCCTAGCCGACGTCTGCCCATTCGTCAAGTTGGGCAGACCGGGAACCTTCGGGAATTCGAAAAAGAAACTCAAGTCGGGCGAAATGGGCCCCAATCCGGTTCGATGTAGACCGCTTCTTTCGATTATAGGGGGAGCACCCGAGGCGCAGGCAAGGATCGACAACAGTTCACGTGATCCTCGTCACTCGAAGGTGTCCTCCGGCTCGTCATCCTCGGCTCTCTCGGTCGGCCCGGGTGCGGAGGCCGAAGCATTGGTGCCGCCCATACAGGCGTTGCAGGCGTCGGCGACCCCCGTATAAGGTTGGCCGCAACGGGCGCACAGGCCGACGCTGCGTCGGAGCGTAGGCAAGGCGGCCCGGAGGCTCGCCCCTTCGGACGTCGTGTCGAGCCGCTCGGCCACCTTGCCGGCAAGGCTCACCACTTCGGGTCGGATCGTCCCCGAGCGGAGTCGTTTCTGGATCAGGCCCATGCACCAACGGGCCAGGTCCTGGTCGAGGGCCCGCCTCGCCTCGAAGTCGAGCAGCGGCGCCATCTCGTCGCGGAGTTCGAGCACGCGGTCGGGGTCGTTCGCCTCTCGGGCCGCCTCGATCCGGGCCCGGTAGCCTTCGGCCCCCTTGGACTTCGCCGCGTCGAGCGCATCAGAGAGTCGTGCCCCCTCGGGATCGTCTGGGTTCTCGTCGAGGAAGGCACCGACGGCCAGGTCCGCATCCTCCCATCGCCCCTCCCGAATCGCCTTCCTCATCGCCGCCGCGTGATCCGTCCTCACCACGACGGGTGCGATCGGAGCCGGCGCCGGTGCTGGCGTTGATTCGGGCGATCTCGACAACGGCGGCTCAGCCCCGTCCACCAACCTCGACGCGGGACGATCGAGGACATCGACCGCCCGTTCCAATGCCGAGGCGATGCGGGCGTGGAGCGACGTGGAGGCTTCTGCCTGATAGACCGCGGCATCGGCGAGTGCCGCGATCGACATCGCCAGCCACCAGACCGCCCGTGCGATGACGACATACACCACGATACTGGCAATCGCCCCGACCATCGCCACGACCACCAGATCCGGACGGGGATAGACGGCCACGAGAGTCGCACTGAGTCGATGGATCTCCGTGGCGACCCCGCCCACGATGATCGCGAGACGGACCACTCGGGCCGTCCACCCGAGCATCCTCCCCGCATAAGTCCTCGGCCCGTCGTCTGCCCGCGTCTCACCCTCCCCCCCCGACAGCTCGCCAGGAATAGGAGGCTCGGTCCCCATGCCGTTCGATCCGCCCTGCGATTCATGAGCCTGCGTCATGGCCACCAGGGAGCGTCGTCCCTGTTCTCATCTATGGGATGGGTTCTGATCGATCGGGGAACGATCGCGGTCGGGATCGGCACCCCGAGAAAGCATTATCGCGAGCGTGCCGAGCAAGGGCTAGCGGGAACGGCGGGGTGGGCTGCGAGATCGGCGGGGTGTCCCTAAACATCCGCCTCCTTGACACATTCGAATTCGATTCGAGTCACGATCGTCTCGGGATTCACGCCCGAGGACTTCCCGAGTTCGCAGAACATCGACACGAACTCCGAAGGAGAGAGTTCCGGCAAGCCCTGCCGTCGGCAGTCTTCCTCGTCGATGGCATTGAGGGGCTCCCGACGGACGGAGATGACCCGGATCAGGCCGAGTTCCTCTCCACGTTCGCCCTTCCGAGAACCCTCGAGCTTCGAGACCGCCCGAATGACGTCGCCCGGGCACAACGTTGACCATCCCAATCGTCTGGTGACGGTCTTCGTCTGGGAACGAAACTCCTGAGGGTTGAGCGGCAACGTCATCGTTCGCATCGGCCATCCTCGTTCGGCCATGGGGACTCGGCCTCCGTCCAACGACCCATGGGAACCGGCGGTCCGGAATAGTGCCACTTCACGGTTCAGAGGCTAAGGTCCAAACCTGGTCCGAACTCGCGCATCAGGCTCCCGTCGTGTCGACTCCGGTGTCCGACCCCGTACCCGCCAGCGTCGTGCCTGTGGTCCCCCCACCCAGGTCGCCGCTGCCCGAGGTCCCCGAGTCGGAGGTGCCAGTCCCGGTCGTCCCCGTCCCGGTCGTGCCGGTGCCGGTCGTCCCTGTCGTCCCAGTCCCTGTCGTCCCCGTCGTACCGGTTGTGCCGGTCCCTGTCGTCCCAGTCCCGGTCGTCCCTGTCCCGGTCGTCCCTGTTCCTGAGGTACCCGTCCCTGTCGTACCGGTTCCCGTCGTGCCCGTCCCGTTACCGGTGGTATCTCCGATGGTCGTCCCGGTGCCGGTCGTTCCCGTCCCAGTGGTGCCGGTCGTCCCAGTCGTGCCCGTCCCCGTCGTGCCGGTTCCAGTCGTCCCCGTTGTGCCCGTCCCCGTCGTCCCCGTGTTTGATGTGGTCCCGGTCGAGCCCGTCGTCGGCGTAGCGCTTCCGCCCGAGTTTCCGGTCGACAAGCCTTGATGCTCGGGCGAGTTCATGAACAGTTTCTGTACGACGGCCGGCTTGAGTCCTCGATCCAACTCCTTGACCCAATAATCGAGGCCGGCGGAGTCGGGAGACCGTCCCAGGATCGTGCTGTAGAGGTTGGCAACGATCGCCTCGGACCTCGATTCGCCCGAGGATGAGCCCGCAAGTGCGTGTTGTCGGACTTCGGCGGCCCTCGCCGAGAGGGCCGCGGCCGAGGTGGCGACGCCGGGATGCGCGGTCGACAGGAGGGTCCGCGTCTCGAGTGATACATATTCGAACGTGAGCCGGCAATGGCATCGTTTCTGGGAAGGTCGCATGGTCGTGTCGATCTCTGTATGGGATGGTCGATATCGCGGACCGCGAACGAGTGGAGTGCGGCCCGCGACGGATTCGGCCACCTGGGTTCGCTGCATCTCATCTCCGTTCCGGCGGAGGTGACCCGACGCTCATTCCGCAAAGGGAGTACCAATCAGTCAAGTTATGCGAATTTAGTCAGATTTACGGATTATCGAATAATACCCCCGAGGGTCTCGGGGGTTGGGGGCGGACCATGGATGCCGGATCTATGGCGTTTGGGCGGCACATGGGTTGCGGGCGACATCGTCCCGACGAAACGCACGGCCCATGCACCGGACTTCTTTTCTATCGTCGTGGATCCGGCGTGCGGAAACGGAGCATCGAAGGGAGCATTGTCATGACGCAAGATCCGCGAGAGAGAGGGCCGAAGCCCCCTCACCCTTCCCAGCAGCAGGAACCTCCGGGTCTGGAATCGGAGATGGACCCGAGGCCGGACTATGGGGAAAACTCCTACAAGGGGTCGGGGAAACTCGAAGGCAAGGCGGCGGTCATCACCGGGGGCGACAGCGGAATTGGGCGAGCCGTGGCGCTCGCCTTTGCCCGCGAGGGGGCCGACGTCCTGATCTCCTATCAGTGCGAGGAATCCGACGCCAGGGAGACGGCGCGAGCCGTCGAGGCGACCGGGAAGAGGTGCGTGACCGTCGCGGGAGATATCCGTGAGGAGTCGCACTGCAAGGCGATCATCGACCGGGCGGTGAAGGAGTTCGGCAAGATCGACGTCCTGGTCAACAACGCCGCATACCAGATGTCCCGCGACGATATTTCCGAGATCAGCACCGAGGAGTTCGACCGGACGCTGAAAACCAATCTTTATGCGATGTTCTGGCTGACCAAGGCGGCCGTCCCGCACATGCCGAAAGGCGGGTCTGTCATCAACACGTCCTCGATCCAGGCCGACAGCCCCAGCCCCGATCTGCTCCCCTATGCCATGACCAAGGCGGCCATCCAGAACTTCACCGGCGGGCTGGCCCAGATGCTCGGCAAGAAGGGGATCCGGTCCAACTGCGTGGCCCCGGGCCCGATCTGGACGCCGCTCATACCCGCCACCATGCCCGAGGCGAAGGTCAAGGACTTCGGCAAGAACGTGGCCCTGGGACGTGCCGGGCAGCCGGCCGAGCTCGCCCCGGCCTATGTGCTGCTCGCCTCGGACGACGCCAGCTACATGGCCGGGGCCACCATCGCGGTCACCGGCGGTAGGCCGCTCATCTGACGAACCACCACCAAAGGAGCCGCGCATGAAGGCCGTCGTCTTCCACGGCGTCGGGGACATCCGCCTCGACAACGTCCCCGAACCCGAGATCGAGCAGCCCACCGACGCGATCGTCCGCCTGACCGCCAGCGCCATCTGCGGGACCGACCTGCACATGATCCGCGGGACCATGCCCGGCATGGAGGCCGGCACGATCCTCGGCCACGAAGGGGTCGGGATCATCGAGGAAGTCGGCGCCTCGGTGCGAGACTTCAAGGTCGGTGACCGCGTTGTGGTGCCGTCCACCGTCTGCTGCGGGCATTGTTCTTATTGCACCAGCGGCTATCAGTCGCAGTGCGACAACGCCAACCCCAACGGCAAGCAGGCGGGGACGGCGTTCTTTGGCGGCCCGAAGACCACCGGTCCGCTCAACGGCCTCCAGGCCGAGTTCGCCCGCGTCCCGCTCGCCGACCCCTCCCTGGTCAAGCTCCCCTCCGAGATGACCGACGACCAGGCCATCCTGCTCTCCGACATCTTCCCGACCGGGTATTTCGGGGCGGATATGGCCGAGATCAAGCCGGGCGACTCGGTCTGCGTCTTCGGCTGCGGCCCGGTTGGACTCTTCACCATCGTCAGCGCCAAGATGATGGGAGCGGGCCGCGTCTTTGCGGTCGACACCCTGCCGGATCGGCTGGCGAAAGCCCGAGAGTTGGGGGCGGAAGTCATCGACTTCAACGCGGAGCACCCCGTCGAGAAACTCAAGGAACTCACGCGAGGGATCGGCGTACTCCGGGCGATTGACGCCGTGGGCGTGGACGCCTATCGGCCGGAAAGCGGCCCGGCCTACGCCGAGTCTCGGGCGTTGAAGGCGCAGTTCAAGGAAGAGCGGAGGGAGACGCAACTCGACGGCTCGGGCCAGACGTGGGCAGGCCAGTGGGTGCCGGGCGACGCCCCGTCTCAAGTGCTCACATGGGCCGTCCAGTCGCTGGCGAAAGCGGGGACCCTGTCGATCATCGGCGTCTACCCGGAGACGATGACTCGCTTTCCGATCGGCATGGCAATGATGAAGAACCTGACCATGCAGATGGGCAACTGCCCGCACCGCAAGTACATCCCCCGGCTGATCGACGCGGTCCTGGAGGGGAAAGCCAACCCCCTGAAGGTCCTCACCGAAGTCGAGCCGATGACCGACGTCATCACCGCGTACAAGGCGTTCGACAGGCGGAAGTCAGGATGGGTGAAGGTCGAGCTCAAGCCCGCGGAGTGAACCTGGTCCCGACGGGTCGTGGAGGACGGCCTTCGATCCCGCCGCGGCCCAAGCCGCTGGCCCCAAGGTCCGTCGTCGGATCATTTTATTTTAGTTTTTCAATTTTCATCATCTGTTGGTAATTCGGTTTTCCCTGATCCGTGTTTCATCCGTGGCCGAGAAGATCAACGCAGCCTCCGTGCCGAGTCGACGGCACCCGGTTTGCGGGCGATAACCGGCCGCGAGCGACAAAGCGCCGGATCTCTCGTCGTAGGGACATGAACCTTACAGCCCCCGACTCGACCCCTCAGTCCACCCCAGGCGGAGTGAAACCATGGCCAAGACGGCGTCCGATCTGCTGTTCGACAGGCTCGTCGAGTGGGGGGTTGACACGATCTTCGGCATCCCGGGCGACGGGATCAACGGCTTCATGGAAGCCCTCCGCAAATTGCGCGAGAAGATCCGATTCATCCAGGTCAGGCACGAGGAGGGGGCGGCCCTCGCCGCCTGCGGATATGCCAAATTCACCGGGAGGCTCGGCGTCTGCATCGCCACGAGCGGGCCGGGGGCGATCCACCTGCTGAATGGACTGTACGATGCCAAGATGGACAACACCCCCGTCCTCGCCATCACCGGACAGACCTACCATGACCTGATGGGGATGCGATACCAGCAGGAAGTCGATCTCCTGAGCTTGTTCAAGGATGTCGCTGTTTTCAATCAACAGATCATGGGGCCGCAACATGCCCAGGCCCTCGCGGACGCCGCGTGCCGCGCGGCGCTCGGGTCCAAGGGCGTTGCCCACATCAATTGCCCCAATGACTGGCAGGATCTCACGTCCGAGAAGGTTTCGCCCATGAACCAGGCGGGCCACACCAGCGTCGCCTGGAGGCCGCCGATCGTGGTGCCGCAGGCCGAGTCGTTAGCGAGTGCCGCGGCGCTGCTCAACACGGGGAAGAGTACGGTTATCATGGTCGGCCAAGGGGCGCGAGGGGCGACGGACGAGATCGAGCAAATGGCAGACACGCTCGGTGCCCCCGTGGTCAAGGCGCTGCTCGGTAAAGACGTCGTCCCGGACGACTCGCCGTATTGCACCGGCGGCCTCGGGCTCCTCGGGACCTTGCCGTCGGAGAAGGCGATGGAGGAGTGCGACACCCTCCTACTCGTCGGCACGAACTTCCCCTACATGAATTACCTGCCGAAGCCCGGCCAGGCGAAGGCGGTCCAGATCGACCGCGACCCCACTCGCCTCGGCATCCGTTACCCGATCGACATCGGCCTCACCGGTGACGCGCCTGCCACGATCAAGGCCCTCCTCCCACTCCTCGATCGTCGGACGGATCGTTCGTTCCTGGAGAAGGCGCAAGGGCGGATGGCAGAGTGGAATAAGTTGATGAAGGAGCGCGAAACCCGCTCCGACGTCCCCCTCAAGCCGCAAGTCGTCGCCGCGGCCGTGAACCCGCACCTGAAGGAAGGGGCGATCGTCTCCACCGACTCGGGGACGATCACCACGTGGGCGGCCCGTCATATTCACATGAAACGAGGGATGCGATTCTCTTGCTCGGGAAGCCTCGCGACGATGGCACCTGCGCTGCCTTATGCCAACGGAGCACAGGTGGCGTTCCCCGACCGCCAGGTCGTCGCCTTCATGGGCGACGGCGGGTTCACGATGCTCGGCTGCGAATTCATCACGGCGGTGAAGTACAAGCTGCCCATCCGGGTCATCGTGATCAAGAACAACACCCTCGGGCAGATCAAGTGGGAGCAGATGATCTTCCTCGGTAACCCGGAGTACGGCGTCGAACTGGAGCCGATCGACTTCGTGAAGTTCGCCGAGGCATGCGGCGGCGCCGGGTTCCGTTGCAAGACGCCCGACGAGGTTGCCCCGGCGATGGCCGCGGCGTTCGCGACGAACGGCCCATCTCTCGTCGAGGCGACCGTCGACCCGTTCGAGCCGCCGATGCCCGCGCAGGCGACGATCCAGCAGGGGATCAAACTGGCCGAGTCGCTCGTCCGGGGCCAACCCCACGCCGGCAAGATTGCCACGACCATCTTCCGCGACAAGCTCCACGAACTCCTCTGAGGCCGCCTCTTGGCAGGTACCGCCTAGTTCCAGAGCATAGGCAAGCCGCCCTTCTTCGCACACTCCTCGCCGAGGGCTTCCCCAATGAACGTGCCGCTTTGAAGGTTAGGAGAAGAAGAAGCAACAGCATCGACAATACCACGTTTATCTTCTATTAAGATTCATCAATTTCCTACACTCAGGTCCGCCGGCGGATCGTGTCCATCGACTGAAAGCACGACTTTATCACAGTGGACGCGACATCTCGCCCTGCGACGAGGTGTTGAAGCCCTGCACGACACGATTGGCCCCGGCGTGATGAGTATGACAAGGAGGAACGAGAGAAGCCCCGCGCCAAACCTGGTAATTCACTCCGCGGCCTGACTTCTCGGCAATCCGGGCTGCTGGGGTGCGCCTCGCGCTCGTGCAGCCGGCCCCGAGCACCTGACGGGCCGACTCAAGCGAGGCGCGTCATTTCTTCCTCGCCTCGCGAACCGACGGCGCCATGGCAAGGGTGAAGAGAATAACCTCTTCGCCGGTGACAGTACTGATGTCGTGGTGCAGGCTCACCACCTTGGTGTCGGTGGCCTTCTCGACGAGGTCTTCCATGAAGGGCCGCGCGGTCTCGATCAGGTGGGTCCGTACCTGCTTGAGGAGGTCCCTACCCTTCTCGGGCGGGAGTGACTTGACTAGTTGCTGCTCGGCCGCGGTTAACACGCCCCGGAGCCGGACCAGGAGTAAATCGCCGATCAGGTGGGCGTGGACATCCTTGGGCCCTCGGCCCATATACTCCTGTTCAAAGCGGATGACCCCTTGGCAGACCGCGGCCTCGATCTCTCCCAGCGTTTTCATGGCGGCCTCAAACGAATTCCAAGTTTCGGTCCGGTGCAGGCCCAGGCGCCTGGGCCTGCCCAACAACGACAAAGGCCACCGGCTTCCAAACCTTGTTAGGGATAAAGATACCGAGGGCGGGCGGGGCCAACAATTGCGGCCGGCGCCGAAAGCCAGGCCGCCATTCGACCCGCGCCGGGCGAACCCTCCTCCGGCTGGGTTCTCATTCTTTCAATTCACCATCACAATCTTCCCGCCGAAGGCCCCGACCGTCCTCGAGGCCTCGGAGCCGGCGGGCTCAGCCATCCCACCGCCGATAAGATCCTCGAGGCTGCAAACTCTCCAGGCGTGCTCCCCGATCGGCATGGCAAATCCCCTCGTCCGGTCCGAGCCGTTGAGCACGGCGAGGATGTGTTCCGCGCCCAGGATTCGCTGGGACGGATAGTCACCCCCCTCGGCCAGCACCTCCGAGAATTCTCCGCGCCGTAAACCCGGCTCGCGGCTGCGGAGGCTGAAGAGTCCTCTCACCTCGTTCTGGAAGGAGGAGTCCCGCCCGTCGTCGGTGAATGCGCCCCCGACCTCGCGGAATTCGACCCCAGTTCACTACCCGCGGAAGGCAGAGGCACCCGGTCGAGTGTGACGAGGTAGGTAAGGGCGGGCATCGTCCTCCGCGACTTCGGCTCCTTTGCGATTGATAGGAAGGCGTCCTCGTAGTTGGCGATCGAGGCCATCATGGTGCGCGGAGCGGGAGAGCACGGCTTCGTCTCTTGGGCGATAAACGAGAGGGCACCGACGTGCTCGTCTCCGCCGAACACCTCGCGGCCCCTCGAGGTGCTGAAGTCGTAAGCCCCGTAGGAGCCGCCCTCGGTCACAAGCTTTCCGACCTCTCGGGGGTTGATCGTAAATTCGGGTAGGATGACGAATGCGCCGTTCGGCGGTGCAGACTCCAGCTCGACGACGAAACGCTCAGTGAACGCAACGGGTCGGAGGTGGGCGGAGTCGAAGCTCAACCCGTCACACCCCGATCGCTCCTTCCACCGCTTGCACACGCCGATGAGGTTGTCGGCGACTTCCGGGTTCTCGACCTTCCACCGCGGCACTCCATACTCGCTCGGAGGACCGAACCAATCTTTCTTCGCGACGAATCCGAAGGGAACCTTTCGCGAGACCAGGCTTGTGGAAAGCCAGGTCACCCGATCAGGATCCACGGAGAGCCCGCACGTTCAAGGCGGGCCCCAAGTATTCCAGTCTTCTCACACAGTTCGTCGACAGGTCCGACCCGTCGCGGCTTTATCCTCCGGCTCTCCTCGAACTACGCGCGCAAGCAGTCCCGGGCCACGCTTAATGGGATTTCTTGATCGACGGTGGACCTCGACTTCTGCGACGCGACCGTTCCCCTGATGACCGTAGCCAAATCGCTCGGAAACACGCCACTGTGGAAGCACAAGAATAGGCGGGGCGGTGCGAATCCGTCGTGAATTCGCTTGCATTCGTCGCTCAGGGCCTTACACTCAGGCTATGAGCGGGCCCTGGTGAGCTTTCAACCGGCTCCCCTAAAGGGTTTGAGTTGCCGTGGTCGGATGACTAGCTGAAGGGCAACCCGGTAGTGCCGGGGGGCCTTTTGACGAGTATGCCGGCATGGCCGAACAACATCAGTTGTTCGGCCATGCCGGCTTTTTTTTTCGCCCGAGTGTCGCGGCGCAGTCCCAACCCCTTGGGAGAACGCGATGAGTACCTCCAAATCAACGATGGCGCAGCAGATCGCCCAGGCGGCTATCGCCTTCGAGCAGCGACGAACGGGCAACCACGGACCCAAGTCCGTAACCGTGATCCTGAGTGAGGGCACGCTTGTCATCACACTGCACGACGCATTGTCGCCTGCGGAGAAAGCCCTCGCGAAGACACCCGCCGGCGCCGCTCAGTTCCGGGAACTCCACCGTCAACTGTTCGCCAACTCCTCCGATTCATTCCGGCGGGAGATCGAGAGAATCACGGGTATGGAGGTGCGAGAGGCGGCTGTTGAGGTCGAACCGATCACCGGAGCCGTGGTGCAGGCATTCACGACCGGGAATGTGGTTCAGGTGTTCCAGCTCGTCGGTAGCGTTCCTACCGAAACCTGGACTGGAGATGGGTCGGGCCTCTGTGACCCTCTCGGTGGTTCTACGGTGACGGCATAGCGATAAAACGCCGGGAATCGTGCTCTCAGGCCCCATCTATCGCGCGGGACAAATATGACCAGATCCCGTCCTTATCGAAAAGTGAGGCAGTGGAGTCGTCCGACACCGCGGTGACGCTGGCCGGGAGCGTGTCGTCCCGGTCGGAGCGCCAGGAGGCCGAGGCCGCCTGGGCCTCGCCCTGGGTAAACCTTGCACATAACAAACCGGTCGTCGTCGCGCCGTGAAGCCCGATTCACTCACGCCGCGGCCACGATCGTGCTTTGGGGTGAACGTGACCTCGGGCGATATTCTATTACCATGCGTCTCCCCACGCATCGAACACGTGGATATCCACGGGTCAAGAACAGTCCGCGGGTCGCGATCTTCCGGAATCGCGGACCGTGGATAAAAGGGTAGCGCCGGGCACCTGAGCGGCGCTACCCCCTTTGCAACATTTCAAGGCGAGCTCTCTTCGTCACCTTCCCTCAGCCGAGAGTCAGTCCGTCGCTGGACCAATAACGACACCTTTCGGCTTAACCAAGGAGCATTCACACAATGTCACCCCGGAACTCGGTCGTCGCGGTCTTCGGTTCCCACGATCAGGCCGAAGAAGCGGTCCGCAAACTTCAGATAGGCGGCTTCGACATGAAGAAGTTGTCGATCGTCGGCAAGGATTTTCACACGGAAGAGCACGTGGTCGGCTACTACAACACCGGCGACCGCATGCAGTACTGGGGCAAGCAAGGGGCTTTTTGGGGCGGCTTCTGGGGGCTGCTCTTCGGCTCCGCGTTCTTCTGGGTGCCCGGAGTTGGTCCGTTGCTCGTGGCGGGGCCGCTGGTCATGTCGATCGTCGCCGGGCTCGAAGGCGCCGTGGTCATGGGTGGTCTCACCGTACTCGGTGCGGGGCTGTACAGTATCGGGATCCCAAAGAACAGTATCGTGCAATACGAGACCGAAGTGAAGAACGGCAAGCTTCTCGTGGTCGCCCACGGGACGCCCGCCGAGGTGGAATCCGCCAAGGAGGTCCTGGATCGGGCCGAGGCGAATTCGACGACATTCCACGGCGAGGCGGTCGCCGTTGGCGTTTGATCAACCGTTTTCCCAGATGAGGAGAAGCCGATGAAGAGTTCCGGTTTGGTAATCGCGACCTTCCTGGTCGCCGGGCTGGCGTCGATGACGTTTGCCGACGACGCCAAGAAGAAGACCGAGGCCAAGGGCGAGAAGCCGAAGGCGTCGCCGGGCTGGGTTGTGATTGAGGAAGAGTGGTGGAACCCGTTCCTCTACGACTTCTCGACCGCGCTGCACAAGACCCGCGAGTACTACCGTGCCAAGGAGGAGAAGTCCGCGGCCGCCGAGATCGACAAGGCGATCTCATGGCTGAGCTACGCGCGGGGTCACGCCGACAAATCGACGTCCGAAGACCTCGCCACGGCCGGCGCCGACTTGACGGACTTCTCGGCATCGCTGAAGAGCGGCAAGCCGGTGTTGGCCAAGAAGCTCGACGCCGCCTTCGCCCACGCATCGATGGCGCTTGCCAAGCACCACCACTTCCTGTCCGCCAAGGCGACTGCAAATGCCGATCTGAAAACCGCCGGCCGGCACCTGCTGGCGGCCGCGGATCTCCTTCGCTGCGCCGCCCAATCCGCGAACCTCGAGTATGGCAGCGAAGCCGTCACGATCTTCGAAGACTACGCACCGTACGGCTACTGGGATGACGCCATCGTGTTCGAGAAAGGCAGGCTCGAGTCGAATTTGACCACGGTCCAGATCGAGCTTGAAAAGCTCGCCGCGAAGCTGAAGGCGAGCAGATAGCATCGATGGGGTTGCTGTCGGCCCGGATCGTCGCCGCTCGCGATGAGGCGGCGGTCCGATCTGCCCGGTTCGAGCCGGGATACACATCACCTACGAATCATCTACGAAACCGTGATCCAAACGAGGAATTGTTCATGACAACGCAGACTGAGCATGCCCAGGCCCCGTCGGTGGTGAAGGTGGTCGAGATGGTTGGCGAGTCGAGAGAGAGTTGGGAAGATGCCGCCCGATTGCTCGTGAGCCGCGCCTCCGAGGAATTCCAACACGTCACCGGGCTGGACCTGATCCGCAGCACGGCCGTCGTCTGCGAAGGCAGGATCACCGAGTATCACGTGACGGCCAATCTGGCCTACGTCGAGCGGCCTGCGATCATCCTCCATTAGCATTAGTTGTCGGCCCGTCCTCGTCATGACGGGGCTCGCCGATGCCCCGGACCTCTCGACAGGGCCGTCGCGCGGGCTTGCCGTGGGACGTCCCGCAGGAATCGGCACGGAACGCCACCCGAACGCAACGGCATACCGAGAAATCGACTCGTGCTCGGAACCAATCGAGGGCCGGGCCGATGCATCGAACGAAGTTCGACCGGATGTGTCATCCGGTGAAGATCGCGAGAGTCGTACCCAGAGGAGTTCACGATGAAGACGGACGCGCAATTGCAGAAAGACGTCATGGACGAGATCAAGTGGGAACCAAGCGCCACGGCGGCCCAGATCGGGGTCTCGGCCGCAAACGGGGTGGTGACGCTGACCGGCTCGGTCGCGACCTACGCCGAGAAGTGGGCCGTCGAGCGGGCGGCCCAGCGGGTGGAGGGCCTCAAGGGGATCGCCGAGGAGATCACGGTCAAGATCGCCGGGATCCACGCCCGGACCGACGCTGAGATCGCCGAAGCGGCCGTCAACTCCCTCAAGTGGCACGTCTGGGTGCCGGACGACATCCAGGTCACGGTGGCCCAGGGCTGGGTCACGCTGAAGGGTCACGTGAACTGGGATTATCAGAGGAACGCCGCCAGGGATTCGGTGTGCTTCATGGCCGGAGTGAAGGGCGTCTTGAACGAGATCACCCTTCAGCCGATGGTCCAACCGTCTGCCGTCAAGGACGCGATCGAAAAGGCGCTCGTGCGCAACGCCGAGGTCGACGCCGGCCACGTGAAAGTGGCGGCCGACGGCAGCGCAGTCACGCTTTCCGGCAGCGTCGGGTCATGGAATGAGAAGGACGAGGCGGGGATGGCCGCCTGGAGTGCCCCGGGAGTCCACTCCGTGCGGAACGATCTCGAGATCACGTGCGTCTGACGGTCGAACTCGACCGCCCGTGATCGAACCCTGCAAACCCGGCGAGATGACTCGCCCCCTTGCCCCCGCGCGGGGACCGCTTAATCCGGGCGGCCGCAGGCTACGTCCGGCCGAGGGTCGGTTTCGCATCCCGGATCTGAGGAGATTGCCATGACGGAAACTCCTGCGAAGACGCACGACGGTAAGGCCCCGCGGACCTGAGTGTCGAGACGAACGTCCTGGTGGCCGCGCACCAGGACGACAAGGCGGTGGCGACGCACGTCGAATCCGGAAATCAGATCCCGGCGACGGCCCGGAAGGCGTAAGCATCCCAGTCGACAGATCGTTGGCCGGCTGACAACCGGCCCATGAATTCGGGGACCGTACCTCCCCGTCGGCAAACTCGGTCTGGCATGGGATGGCACTTTTCCGGGGCGGCAATGAGTGATCAAAACCAACCGACTGGGCGACGAACCGAGGAGACGATCATGTCAGAATTCGGCAAGCACAAGCTCACCGACGCACTCTCCCCCCCGAAGCACGAGGCCGTCGAAGATAAGGGCGGCAAGATCATGCCTGAACACAAGCTCGAAGCCGAACAGGTCCGGGAGGCTCGCGAGGACGAGGAGGCCCGCAACGCCGAGGCGTCGAACCGGGATCGGATGGTGAAAATCGGGCGGGGCAACCAGCAGGCAGGTCGGCAGGGTCAATAGTGGTGACGGTCCGCCTCGGAGAATTCGACCTGTCACTCGGCAACGCCTCGAATGTGGGTGAGCCGCCCGCGACTGGCCCGGCTTGACCCCGGCGCGGGGCGTCTATCATGAATCGTTAGATTTGCTCAAGCGATTTATTCGCAGTACCTCGGCCAAAGCAAAGTTACCCTGGAAAGGGACCCACCATGGCGGAAGGCGAGAAGATCATCGGCATCGACCTGGGGACGACCAACAGCGTTGTCGCGGTGATGGAAGGCGGCGACGTGACTGTCATCGCCAACCAGGAAGGGAGCCGCACCACCCCGTCGATCGTCGCTTTCGATAGCAAGGGCGAGACGCTGGTCGGCGAACCGGCCAAGCGCCAGTCCGTGACCAACCCCAGCGGGACGGTCTATTCGATCAAGCGGTTCATGGGCCGAAGGCGCGATGAGATCCGCTCCGAAGAGAAGATGATTCCCTATAAAATCGTCGGTAGCTCAGGGGATTATGTCAAGGTGAGCGCGGGGGGCAAGGAAAACACCCCGCCGGAGATCTCGGCGCTGATTCTCCGCAAGCTGAAGGAGGCGGCCGAGAGCCACCTGGGTCACAAGGTCCGCAAGGCCGTGATCACCGTCCCTGCATACTTCAACGACAGCCAGCGTCAGGCGACCAAAGACGCCGGCCAGATCGCCGGCCTCGAAGTGTCCCGGATCATCAATGAGCCGACCGCCGCAGCCCTGGCCTACGGACTCGACAAGACGAAGAACGAGAAGATCGCCGTCTTCGACCTCGGCGGCGGGACGTTCGATATTTCGATCCTCGACGTGGCCGACGGCGTTCTCGAGGTCCTCTCTACCAACGGAGACACCCACCTGGGCGGCGACGACTGGGACGAGGCGTTGATGAATTACATCGCCGATCAGTTCAAGCGGGACCAAGGGATCGACCTCCGCACGGATCAAATGGCCCTGCAGCGGCTCAAGGAGGCGGCCGAGAAGGCCAAGAAGGATCTCTCGTTCCACGCGCAAGCCGATGTGAACCTCCCGTTCATCACGGCCGCGGCAGACGGTCCGAAGCACTTGACGATGACGATCACTCGTAGCCGGTTCGAACAACTGACCGACACGCTGTTCGACCGCTGCAAGGGCCCGGTCCACAAGGCGTTGGACGACGCCAAGCTGAAGGCGAGCGAGATTGACGAGGTGGTCCTGGTCGGCGGCTCCACCCGGATGCCGCGGGTCCTCCAGATCGTGAAGGAGATCTTCGGCAAGGATCCGCACAAGGGCGTCAACCCCGACGAAGTCGTCGCCATCGGAGCGGCGATCCAGGGGGCCGTGCTCACGGGCGACGTGAAGGACCTTCTCCTGCTCGACGTCACACCACTGTCTCTCGGCCTGGAAACCAAGGGGGGCGTGTTCACCAAGCTCGTCGAGAGGAACACCACCATCCCGACCGAGAAGAAGGAAACCTTCAGCACCGCCGAGGACAATCAGTCGGCCGTGACGATCAAGGTCTATCAAGGCGAACGGCCCATGGCCGCCGATAACCGCCTGCTTGGGGAATTCAACCTCGAAGGCATCCCGCCGGCCCGGATGGGCGTACCCCAGGTCGAGGTCAGCTTCAACCTCGACGCCAACGGCATCGTCCAGGTCTCCGCCAAGGACAAGGGGACGGGGAAGGAACAGACGATCAAGATCGAATCGTCCGGCGGGCTCACCAAGGCCGAGATCGAACGGATGCAGCGGGACGCCGAGTCTCATGCCGCCGAAGACCGGAAGAAGCGAGAACTCGCCGAGGCCCGGAACACCGCCGAGCAGCGCGTCTACCAGCTCGAAAAGACGCTCGAGGAGAACAAGACTCGGTTGTCGGAAGCCGACACCGCGGCCGTCCGCAGCGCGATCGCACACGTCGTCGAGGTAACGTCCGGCGACGATTCGGCCGCGATTCTGAGGGCGATCGAAGAACTTCAGCAGGCAGGTCAGGCGATGTCCGAGCACCTGTACGCCGCCACGGCCGCGTCCGGGAGTCGCTCGCCCTCGAACGGCCCCGCAGCGTCTTCGGATGGCGGGCGGCCCGGCGGCAAACCTGACGAGGTCATCGACGTTGAATTCGATGCAAAGTCGTAATGCCGGGGGAAGCCGCGCAGGAGAGACCGAGCCGAACTGTTCGCTGGGCCGCGCAGACGTCTCCAGAAATCCGGCCGAACGCACGCGACGGGCGGCTTCCGCGCGTCCTGCCGCTGCGGTACGCTCCGTTCGATCCGGACGACCGACGTTGTTGGTCGACGACCTCCCGAGCAAACGCGCCGGGGACGTCGCCGTGAGAACCCGTGCGATCGGGTGAGAGCCGAGGACCTCGCGGGCTCCGTGGTGAATCCGACGAGTCGTTCCCGAAGAGCGAGTGTTGCTCTCGAAGCCCGGGGGTTTCCTTCAAAGCCGGGCTTCTGATGCGGTCCACGACGACAGGCCGAGAGAGGTTGTCGAGGTCGAGTGCGTCAGAAACCTGGTTTTCAAGAAGAAACCGGGTTTCGGGGCAGACACTCGGCGAAGCGTCTCCGATTCTTGACCCGGAGCCGCCGGGGATCGTTAGAATGGCCGGACCTACGGCCGGGGCGTTTCATCCGGTCGCGGGGATGGACGGCCTCTCGGATGCAGATCCATGCTCACGAGAATCACGGGACTCGCGGTCGCGTTCGTCGCACTCCTCGCCGCCCAGGGCCTCGGGGCGGCGGAGAGGCCGAACGTGGTGTTGATCTATGCGGACGACCTCGGCTACGGGGACGTCGGGTGTTATGGGGCGACCCGGGTCAAGACGCCGAACGTCGACCGGCTGGCGAAGGAAGGGCTGCGGTTCCGGGACGCCCACTCGGCCTCGGCCACGTGCACCCCGTCGCGCTATGCCATGCTCACGGGGGAATATGCCTGGCGGCGGAGAGGGACGGGCGTCCTGCCGGGGAACGCCGCGCTCATCATCGAGCCGGGCCGCGCGACGCTGCCGGCGGTGCTCAAGGCGTCGGGGTATGCGACCGGGATCGTGGGCAAGTGGCACCTCGGGCTGGGACGCGGGGACTTGGACTGGAACGGGGAGGTCGCGCCCGGGCCGCTCGATCTCGGGTTCGACTCCGCCTTCATCGTCCCCGCCACGGGGGACCGCGTCCCTTGCGTCTATGTCGAGGACCGCCGCGTCGTCGGGCTCGACCCGAAGGACCCGATCCTGGTCGGCTACGGGAAGCATGTCGGGGACGAACCGACCGGCGCGGCCCATCCCGAGCTGCTCAAGGTCAAGCCGAGCCACGGGCACGACCAGACCATCGTCAATGGGATCAGCCGGATCGGCACCATGACCGGGGGCAAGGCCGCCCGCTGGGTTGACGAGGACATGGCCGACGTCCTCACGCACAAGGCCACCGCCTTCCTCGAGGCCCACGCGAAGGGGCCGTTCTTCCTCGAGTTCGCCACGCACGACATCCACGTGCCACGCACGCCTCATGCTCGGTTCGCGGGCCGGACCGGCATGGGCCCGCGCGGGGACGCCATCGCCCAGTTCGACTGGTGTACCGGCGAAATCCTCAAGACCCTCGACCGGCTCGGGATCGCCGAGACGACCCTCGTTATCCTCACGAGCGACAACGGCCCCGTGGTCGACGACGGTTATCGCGACCAGGCGGTCGAGGCTTTGGGAGATCATCGCCCCTCGGGGCCACTCCGAGGCGGCAAATACAGCGCCTTCGAAGCCGGTACGCGCGTCCCCTTCCTCGTGCGGTGGCCGACCCGGGTCAAGCCCGGGGTGTCCGACGCACTCGTCAGCCAGGTCGACCTGATAGCGAGCCTCGCCGCCCTGGTCGGCAGGAAGGTCCCCGCCGAGGCCCCCGACGGCGTCGACGTGCTCCCCGCCCTCCTCGGCGAGTCGCCCGTGGGGCGCGACTCGCTCGTCGAACACTCGGGCGTCTTCGGGATCCGACTGGGCCCCTGGAAGCTGATCGAGCCCGGCAAGGGCCCCAAGGTCCTCCCCTACACGGCCGTCGAGTCGGGCGTCTCGCCCGAGGTCCAACTCTACAACCTCACCGACGACCTCGGCGAAACCCACAACCTGTCCAAGGAAAACCCCGACAAGGTTCGTGAACTCCAGGCGAAGCTCAAGTCCATCCGCCACGGCGGTTGAAAGGTCGTTGCATCCCCAGATGACGCGGATGAACGCAGATTCTTAAATACCGTTCTTTCAATCTGCGTTCATCTGCGTCGTCTGAGGATAGATTCTCCGCTCTATAGTCCGTGTTTCATCCGTGGCCAAGAGAAGATCCCTTCGTTGGCTGCAAGGAGGCCTTTACGTGATATCCCAGGCCATACTTCTCCTTGCCCTGTCCGTCTCCTCGGCCCTCGCTGACGACACTCTCGCGACGGTCGCCGAGAAGAGCAACTACAAGGCCACGGCCCGCTACGCCGACGTGGTCGCGCTCGGCGAGCGGCTCGCCCGGACGTCGCCCCTGGTGCAGCTCGGCGAACTGGGCCGGTCCGGGGAGGGTCGGTCGATTCCGCTCTGGGTCGTGGCCGACCCGCCGGTGAGGACCTCGCGCGAGGCGAAGGCGTCGGGCAAGCTCGTCGTCCTGCTCTTCGCCAACATCCATGCCGGCGAGGTCTGCGGCAAGGAGGCGACCCCGATGCTCGTGCGCGAGCTGATCGCCGCGCCCGGGCATCCGCTGCTCAAAGATCTCGTCATCGCGATGGTCCCGATCTACAACGCCGACGGCAACGAGCGCGTCTCCAAGACCAATCGGCCGGGCCAGGTCGGCCCGGAAGAAGGGATGGGCCAGCGGGCGAATGCCCAGGGGCTCGACCTGAACCGCGACTACATGAAGCTCGAGGCGCCCGAATCCCGGGCCCTCGTCCGGTTCTTCAGCGAGTGGGACCCCGCGGTCATCGTCGACGCCCACACCACCAACGGCTCGCTCCACCGCTACACCATCACCTACGACGGCGCGAAGCACCCCGCGGGCGATCGCCGCGTCGTCGACCTGTCCCTCAAGGCGATGCTCCCGGAGGTCGGCAGGACCTTCGAGGCCAAGGCCGGGCTCCGTGCCTTCTTCTACGGGAACTTCGAACGCAACCACACGAGGTGGGCCACATTCCCCCCCCTGCCCCGCTACGGCACCAACTACGTCGGCCTTCGAAACCGGCTCTCGGTCCTGTCCGAGGCCTATGCCTACGCACCCTACAAGACTCGAGTCCTCGCCACGCTCGACTACCTCCGCGCGTGCCTCGAATACTCCAAGACGCACCGGGCCGAGATCACGCGAGAACTGGCCGCCGCCCGCGAGGCCACGATCGCCGCGGGCAAGGCCCCGAAGCCCGACGACCTCGTCCCGATCCGCACCTCGGCCCACATCCTCGCCGAGCCCGCGACGGTCCTTGGGTATGACGACGCGGCCAAAGGTGGTGGGCATCCCCCCTCGGGCATACCGAAGGACTACCAGGTCGAGCTCGAGCGAGACTTCCGGCCGTCGGCCACCGTCCGACGTCCGTTTGCCTACCTGATCCCGCCGGGCCGCACGCGAGTCGTGGAGAATCTCCAGGCCCACGGGATTGCGCTCTCCGAGCTCCTAGAAAACACGGAACTCGAGGTCGAGGTCTACCGCGTCGCGTCGATCACCTCCGCCGGAGCCTCCGAGGGCCACAAGACGCTCGACGTCGGCGTCGACTCGCGTCGCGAGACCCGCCGAATCACCGCCGGGACCATCGTCGTCTCCACGGGTCAAGGGCTCGGGACCCTGGCCGTCTACCTCCTCGAGCCCCACTCCGACGACGGCCTCTTCACCTGGAACTTTTTCGACGACGCCTTGACGGTCGGTGCCGACGTGCCGGTCCTCCGCCTCCCAGGTCCCGTCGGCCTGCCGAGCAAGCCCATCCCCGCCCATATGGAAGAGTGAATTTGATTCGGAGACGACCTGTCCGGATTCGACACACGCATGTCAGGCCGGAAGTTCTGAAACCGGTCTTCGTACCGCGTAGGTCGGTCAAAGTCTTACGTAGCTTGGCTCGTTGATAGGTCATTCCGTGAGGAAATGAATTGAGCGATCCTAGACTGGTCTCATGGTTGGGAGGGTGATAAACTTCTCGTCGGCAAAGATCGACGATCGAGGTGACACATTGCCTTTTCTGATCAACTCGGTCGCGTCTTCCCCCCACATTTCCTTCGGGCGATCTCATTTTTTGGATCGAGACGGACATCTGGACCCACATCCGTAGAGGAGTTGAGTCAGTGGACGACGCCAATAACCCTTACAACCCCCCGATTATCGACAACCTCAAGCCCCTCGGTAGCCTGGCCCAGTCCGCGCGAGGCAAGGAGTTGAGGCAGGCGCAAGGGTTCCTCTTTTTCATCGGCGTACTCACGCTTGCCGTGAATGGCTTCTTTCTCTTCAACCTCCCGAACGAGATCCAGCAGGCCATCCAGCAGAACGACGTAGGACCCGCCGAACAGGAGCAGTTCCGGCAGCAGGTGAGGATGTACGGCTTGCTGCTCTATGGTCTGCCGGCGCTATTGGGCATCCTATACATTGTGTTCGGGATCATCATCAAGCGGTATCCGGTCTTTATCACCACGACGAGCCTGGTGCTCTACATCACCTCGACAGTGGGCTTCGCAATATTGAATCCCGCTTCGGCCGTGTCTGGGATCGTGATCAAGGCCGTCATCATTCTGGCCCTCTTCCGCGCCATCAAGGCGGCCAAGGCGTATGAGTCCCACACCGTGGATACGCCGATCAATGAGGACATCTTGTGATGGTCGGCGAACGACTCGAAGCCCGTTCGCGTTTTCCCCTCGGAGCCATACTGCTCCTGGCATTTGCCCTTGTCTTTGGAGCGATCGACGCGATCCAGGGAAGGCCCGAATCAAAGCACGACATATTTACGTTTTTGATACTCCCGTTCATCCTCGGCTTGACCTCCTTGGTTCGAGGTCGGGAGCGACGGCTCTCGGCAACCTTCCAGGCCGACGGGATCGAGGTCGAGGGCGACAACGGGCCGAGTCTTATCCCCTACGCGAGTCTCCGCAACGTCTGGGCGAACGGCCGCTCGCCCGATCCGACCGGATTCCAGCAACGCTCCTGTCGGATCGCGGTCCTGCACGAGGGTGGGATGCTCCGCATCCCACCTCGCTCGAACATCCCCTCGCACAAGACGTATCAGTTCCTTACCGGTCAGGTTCAGGCGAACGGCGGCCGCGACGTGAACCCCAACCTTAGAGAATACCTCGAGCGTCAGGAACGCTTCTTCGGCCAGGAAAACGTCTGGACCTATCAAGCAGCGACCCAACGCCCGCCAACTCCGCATAGCCGCGCGAGAACAGTCGCCATCGGACTCTTGGCCACAGGTGTCATCTGGGCAGCGTTGGGGTTTACCGGAACCAGTTCAAGCAGTTGGGGTGGGGCAGGTATCACCTGCATGCTCTTTGCGGCACTCGTGTTCCTCGTGACCTACGCCCAAATGTCTTCGATTCGCTCACTACCTGGCGGCTGGAGGAAGGCGAGCCTCGTCATCGGGCCTCAGGGCTTGGCGATGGTCCAGGGTGAACTCCAGGGGGAAATCCGTTGGACGGAGCTCCTGGATGTGCTCTACATGCCTAAGGTCCGGAGTTTCTCTATCACCATCCACAGGAAAGTTCCGGGCATCGTGCTCCGTGTCAAGGGAGCGGAATTCGTAATCATTGACGCATACGACCGCCCTCTTTATGTTATTCATGAACAGATCCGCGTTTCGTCGGGCCGATTCCATCCGCCAGTCGAAGCTGAGCTCTGATGCCTATGTTCCGCACATCCGCCCTTCATTTTCTCTGAATTTCTTTCGCCTGTACTCGCGATCGGTGCACTCAACGAAGACTCGCCGTGCCAGCCTTCGGCGGGCGCTGTCCCTATGGACCGTGGCTA
>NZ_JBTYIP020000036.1:0-101054 GCF_054877945.1 Singulisphaera rosea
CCTGGGAGGCGATAAGGAAGTCGATGTAGGACTCATCGGTGCAGCGCGGTGTGTTCATACCTCTCATCGTAGGGGCGATGAACAAACCAACAAAGTGATCAGAATAGCACTAACTGCGTAACTCCTATGAAAATTTTCAATTCTTATCTGCGTTCATCTGCGCCATCTGTTGATAAAAATCTCCCTCTTTGTCTCATCCGTGTTCACTCCGTGGCTCAATCGTCCCCGTCCAAAATCTCTGGCTATCAGGCCGAGGCCCCTGAGAAGAGGGCGGAAATCGGCTGTCCGGTGCAGAGTTGGATGGGCCGAGCCAGGCGGTCGTGGAGTTCGGTTTCGGGGTCGATGCCCAGGGAGTGATAGATCGTGGCGGCGAGGTCGCCGGGGGTGAAGGGGCGGCTGGCGGGATAGGCGCCCATCTTGTCGGACTGGCCGATGACCTGGCCGCCTCGGACCCCCGCGCCGGCGAAGGCGGCGGAGAAGCATGAGGACCAGTGGTCACGGCCGTCGGGAGAGTTGATGTTGCCCGTGCTCCGGCCGATCCGGGGGGTCCGCCCGAACTCGCCCATGACGACCACGAGCGTCTCGTCGAGCAGGCCCGTAGCCTGGAGGTCGTCGAGCAAGGCCGAGACGCCGCGGTCGGTCGGCGGCAGGAGTCGATCTTTGAGGGAGCGGAAGTTGCCCGAGTGCGTGTCCCAGGTCTGGACTTTTCCCATGTTCACCTGGACGATCGGCACGCCCGCCTGGACCAGCCGACGCGCCAACAGGAGCGACTGGCCGAACGCGTGACGGCCGTAGCGGTCGCGAGTGCGGGGGTCTTCGCGGCCCATGTCGAAGGCGTGAGAGACCTTGCCCGAGGAGAGGAGCGAGTAGGCCAGCTCCTTCTGATCCTCGAACGGGTCTTTCTGCGGCCGATCCCCCGAGGTCGCTAGCTGGGCGCCGAGATCGTCGAAGAGGGCCCGGCGACGCCGGACGCGTTCGGCGTCGAGCCCGGCGGGGAGGGACAGGTCGTCGACGTGGAAGTCGGGGCGGTTCGGGTCCTGGCGGATCAGCCAGGGGTCGTGCTTCGGGCCGAGGAATCCCGAGTGCTGGCCCGGCCAGACGAGCGGGCCTTCCATCAGGAACGTCGGGAGCGTGACGCCGCTCGGGACGCCGTCAGCCGTCGGGCGGACCTTGTCCAGGACCGAGGCGTAGCAGGGGTAGTCGTCCCTCGAGGCGATCTTGTCGAAGAACGCGCCCGGCTGAGGGTGGCCGGTGAGGACCTGGTGCGTCCCATTCAGGTGGTTCGTGTGCTGGTGGGACAACGACCGGACGACCGCCAATTTGTCCGCCCTGGCCGCGAGGCCGGGCAGGTGCTCGCAGTATTGGATGCCGGGGACGTTCGTGGCGATCGGCCGGAACTCGCCCCGGATCCCCTCGGGCGCGTCGGGCTTCATGTCGAACGAGTCGAGGTGACTGAGGCCCCCGGTCAGGAAGACCACGATCATCGACTTCGCCCGGCCCGTCCTGCGCACGGCACCCACAGCCGGACTCGCGAGGCTTCGGCCCGCCAGCAACCCCTGGAGCCCCATGCCGAAGAACCCCGAGAACCCCACCTGGAGGAACTCGCGGCGGATGATTCCGGTCGGGTGGGTTGGTGTCCTCATCATGACCTCGACGGGAAAGACGGCGGGCGGCAGGATGTCACGATTCTTCGGCGGGAGAGTCGTCAAGCATAGCTCAAACACCACCCTACCGCAAGCCGGTTGGGGGAGGAGGACAGGGGGAGAATCGATCAACAGATGACGCAGAGGATCGCAGATAGGAAAGGGGAAAAGATTTTCAAATTATTTTGAATTTTCTAATTTTATCTGCGTTTATCTGCGTCATCTGTTGATCGATTCTCCCCCTTTTCCCCCTCACCGCCGATAGTGGGCCGCGAAGGTGTCGGCGGTCTTCTCGGCGAGGTCGTGGTCGAACTGGCCGCGGATCAGGGTGCCGTAGGCGAGGAGGTCGCGGACGAGCATGTCCAGGCGGTGGCGGAGCTTCGGGGAGAACTCGCCGGCATGGTCGATGTCCTGGTCGGGGTGGAGGGCGAGGCCGTAGGGGAGGCTCCAGCCGTAGCATTGGCGGACGGCCGTCCGCATCTGGTCCATGGCGGTCAGGCCCTTCTCGTGCGATGCGCAGACGTGGCCGAAGAGCTTGCCGGCGAATTCTTTCCAGTGGTAGTCGAGGAAGTTCTTGATTGCCCCGGACATCGAGCCGTGGTAGTCGGGGGAGCCGATCAAGTAGGCGTCGGCCCAGGCGACCTCCCGAGCGACGGAGCGGACGACCTCGGGAATCGGGTCGAGCTTGGGCCGGAACATCGGCAGGTCGAGCTCGCGAAGGTCGATGAACCGCGTCTCCGCCCCGAGTTCGCGGGCTCGCTCCAGGCCGAGGGCGATCATCCGGGTGCTGTGCGACCCGGCCCTCATGCTCCCCCCAACCCCGAGCAGCTTGATCCCCATCTCTGCCCTCCCCAACCACCCTGCCCTGCCACGACCTCACCTTGGTCGAACTCGGGTTCGACCATGCGAACCTTGTTCCAGTCTCGCACTTCGGCCGCGGTTAGCCTAGACGGGGCCTGCGACGATTTCCGACGTTGCCCGCGAGATTTGCACGGATGTCCACAGTTCCCCAACTCTCGATGAGCGAGTAAGATAGGGAACGGTCAAGGACGACGACCAGACCTTCGGGGGCCTCGTTTCTCAACTCCGTCGGGCGTGCGAGCCTCGCGATCGCGTGCCGAACGGGGAGAAGGAGAATGGGTCCCGACCCGGCGCGGGAATGCCGGGCGGTCGTCGATCGGGTTGGATTCGGGGCGGAGCCGAATGATCACGGAACGCATCAAGAGCATGCTCGAGGCGTGCGAGGCGGGGCAGCCGAGCTTCCCTCCCACGGTCCTCTTCAGCGAGAACTGGCTGCTCCGTGTCGTGATCGACTGGTTCGCCCACCACGGCGGCGACCGGTATCCGCTGTCTCCCCTGGAGAAGGCCCGCTGGTTCTCGGAGGCCTGGCTCCCCTCGGCGTTCCTCCCGAGGCACCGGGGCGACAAGCTCGCGGAGTCGAGGACGCACGCGGACGGCGTCATCGGCCATTTCACGATCGGCGACCCCGGCACGGCCGGCCTGGCGCTCGCGAGGGATGCCCGGCAGTTCGTCGTCCTCGAGGCGAAGCTCTTCAACCGGTTCTCGCCGGGGGTCAAGAACGCGACCTTTTACGACCAGGCCGCGCGGACCGTCGCCTGCATCGCCGAGGTCCTCCGCCGCGCCGAGCGAGTCCCGGAGTTGATGGACGACCTCGCCTTCCTCGTCCTGGCCCCGCAAGCGAGGATCGACGACGGGGTCTTCGCCTGGGACACCGCCATCGACTCGATTCGGCGCAAGGTCCGCCGACGCGTCGAAGAATACGACGGCGAGCGCGACGAGTGGCTCGACGAATGGTTCGAGCCGACTCTCAAGCGGGTCGAGGTCCGTTGCCTGAGTTGGGAGGACACGATCGAGGCGATCGCCTTCCACGACCCCGAGTGGGGCCAATTCATCGACACGTTTTATGGCAAGTGCCTGCGATTCAACCGCCCGCAGGCCCTCGCCGCCTACCCGGGCCGACGCTGTATCGCCGGCCAGCCTTATGAGCCGCCGAAGCCGAAGACTCGGAAACCGAAGCGGCCCGAGAGGATGCTCCCGGGTGGGGACGAGCCGAGGCCCGTCCCCGCCCGAGCTCGGCCGTCAGAATGAGTCGGGAGCGATCACCTCGCCCCCGGCTCGGGTGATCAGGTTCCGGAAGATCTCCGGTGCGGTCGAGAGTTTGAGGAATCTCACCGAGCCGTCTCCGAACAGTGCGTTGAATCCGCCTGGATGGAACGACCCGGCGCCGAGCAGACCCTCCGCCCGCTTCGGTTCGAATGTCAGGTCCTCCGGCTTGGTCCAGGGGACGGCCTCACTCGCCTCGACCACGGCGATCGTGGTCGACGTCCCGTCGGTAATTGCTCGGAGTGGATTCTCGCTCGTCGCATTCCAGAACGCACCGTTGCCGACGAACGCGCGATAAGTCGTCTCGGTCCTGGCGCGGGACGAGTTCCCCAAACACGCGAAGACTTTCGGCCTCGATAAGAGGAGCGTTCGGTTGTGGGGACTGTCCCAGGGCTCGTCACGCTTGAATTGATCGTAGAGCTCCTTTTCCCCCAGGAAGGGGAGCAGCTCAACCCTCCAACTCAGGAGCGGCTTGCCCTGCTTATCGGCGATGGCGGCGGGGGGTAAGGCACCATGGGCCGACTCGTACTTGTGGAGTGCCCGGCCGATCTCTCTGAGATTGTTGAGACAACTGGTCCGTTTCGCGGCTTCGCGTGCCGCCTGCACGGCGGGGAGGAACAATCCGACCAGAAGACTGGCCGACTGGGGGGCGAGGGTACTCGGGAAAGACTCGCGCGCGACGAAACGGACTCCCTGGGGATCGGTCGTGATGGAGAACGAACCGGGGAAGAGGAACTTCTGGAGCTCCTGGGGGGTCGGCATCAGATCGGGTGACACCTGGATCGAGAATCCCGGACCGGCCGGCACGCCACCGGCGGGATTGCCCTTCGCAGCCTCTCGCTGAATCAACGGGTTGATCACCTTGAGCATGGCGGGGATGCTCGCAACCTGGGTCGGGAGGGTCTCTCGCAGATCGTTCACCTTCAGGAAGATCAGCCCCTTGGGAATCTGCTTGGCCATGGCCACGAAAGGACCATTGGGGGCCCAACGCCCCGACTCGCGCCCCGCCAATGCCAGGGCCTGCTCGGCCAGAGCTGTGCGAGCCGCGATGACCAGTTCGTCCTTGCCGACGAGCACGCTTGGCGACAGATCCGCGAACGGGCCGACGAGGACTCGCGGGTGCATGACCAGGGTGTAGGCCGGACGCAGGCCTTCGATCTTGCGAAATCGGGGGAGGGATTCCGCGGGGAAGCGTGACGCGTTCGGATCTGGGGGAGGCGCGCTGATCCGGCGATTCAAGGTGTCCGTCAGGAGGCCGACGACCTTGCCGACGGCCGCTTGATCCCTCACCTGGGCCGTGATCTCGGCCTCCAGGAGCGGGTACGGCTGGACGGCCCTCCCCGACGACGGGCGAGAGTAGGAGGCCAGCTTCGGCCCGAGGGAGGCGAGGAGGTCTTTACGGAGGTCGAAACCGAGGGCGCTTCGCGAGGATTTCTCCCAGGCGTCGACCTTCGACGCCTGTTCGGGCCCTGCCGATTTCACAAGCGTGATGATCCGATCATAGGTCCTGGGCATGTCGACGGACAGGACCGAGAAGCCGGTGATGCCCGACGGCAGAGGGGGGAGCGTCGCCAGGTCGAACGTCGGCTGATCGACGAGTGCCAGGAGACCCTTCCTCGGCGCCGGGGCGACGACCCGGACGACGCTCATGAGGGCATCTGCCTGGAATCCGACGCGAAGGTCAATCCTCTTGAGGCCCGCCAGGCCAAGGTCGGCCGCCGACTTCGGCACGGGCGGCATCGCGGTCAAGTCGAAAAAACCGATCACCAAAGGCTCGAAGGCCGTCGAAGACTTCGCCAAGTCAGTACGAAGCGGATGATCCTTAGCGCTGGGAACCTTGGCGTCGATCGCTTTCAGATAATAGTCAAGGCTCTTGATCCTACAGAAAACATAGTCACCCTTTTCATCCCAGCATACCTGGCCATCCCTGGGTTTGCCGCCGACCTTGATCGTCCGGCCCGACTTCTGGATTGTCTTCACGCCCCCGTCGTCGCGATACGAGGCTTCGAAGAGCCCATCAAGATCCTCGCGAATTCCCGTCCGAGCCTCTCCTCGGATTGCAAAAAGCGTGTGAAATTCTTCCTCCGAAACGATATTCATCGCGAGCACGAAACCCTGGCGAAGCACCTTGTTCAGGAGCGAGAAACTGATCTTAATGGCGGGCCTGGCCTCATCTCCGACCCTTGAGATTGCCTGGAAGGCCTGGGTCGCGAGATCCTCGAAGAGTTCACCGAGCGTCGTCTGGTTGAGGATCTTGTAAAGGGCGGACCGTCGCCAGGCCTGGTCGCGGGCGGCGAAGCCCTGAAACTCCAGGTAAACGGCGAGCTTCTCGGCGGGGATGAGTTGGGTCAGGGACGAACTCGGCTGGGTGACGGGCTTCGCCTTGGGGGTCTGTGCCGTTGAGAGGGACGTCCATCCGAGCGATAGCAAAAGCACGACGAAGCTTACAAGCCTACGTAGCTTGGCAGAACCGACAACGTTTCGACTCAACAGAATTCCTTTCAACAGACGGAGGGGGAAGCCGGCATTCCGTCTCGGGGATCAACCCCGTGCCGGCTGTACGATACGTGGATCGGATTCGCGCGAGACGCATGTTAAGCGCGCGCACCTCACCCTTGCAATCGAGGCTTCGCGATCGCATGCCCCTGCTGGCAGGTGGGCGGACCGACTCAGCGAAATCCTTTGAAGCCCGAGTTCGAGGTGTTGGCTTTGGCGCGGGCGGCCCGTTGCGCTTCGGCGATCGTGGTGCGGATTTCCTTGGCGCGGGCCTCGAGCGTTTCGGCCTCGGGGATGCGGTTGGCGCGTCGGAGCATGGCGGCGTAGTGCTCGGAGGCCTCGGCGATGTCGGCGTGGCCGGCCGGGAGCGACCGCTCGAGGAGGACGATCTCGCGTTTGTAGAGCGTGTCCGCCTCAGCGAACTTCCCGCGCTCGGTGTAGATCCCCGCGAGGACGTCGAGGGGCAAGGCCGAGTCGGCGTGATCGCGTCCCTGGATCCTCTCCTGGAGGGCGAGGGCCCGCACCAGGAGCGCCTCCGCCTTCTCGTACTTCCGCTGGGCGCGGTCGATCTGGGCGAGGAGGTAGAGGCTCTGGAAGACCCCCTCCGGCTTGACCCTGGGATGGGCCTCACGGACGCTCAGGGCCCAGGCGGCCAGGGGCTCGGCTTCGGCGAAGCGATTCTCCTCGTAGAGGACCCGCGCGAGGTCCACGTAGCTCCGGGCCAGGAGCCGCTTGTCGTCCGCCTCGTAGGGCTTCATCACGCGGATGGCCGAGTGGAATCGGTTCTCGGCGAGGGCGAGATCGCCGCGATCGAAGGCGCGCCAGCCCGCGTCGTTGTAGAAGATCCAGTCTCGCAAGACGCCCACGGGGAGGTCTTTGGCCGTCGAAGGACGCCCCGGGACCAACACGCCCGCGAACACCGCCAGGGCCAGCCGAGCGATCAGGTGAGGCCGACTCATGGTTCTCCCGCCCCCCGACGAGAATGGACGCCCCTGAGGAAACGCGCCACGGTCGGGCCGGGTTCGACGAGCCACTCGAGGCGTCCGTCGTACCGGCCGGACTTTCAATTCTTGATTTTAGCGACACCTCTCCCGCCCTTCAACGAATGGCTTCGATGGGATCGCGTCGGTTGTCCTTGACGATCGGGGGCTTTCCTCGTAAAAGGTGGGCCGTTCCTCGATCGACCCTGGTCCCGGGTCTCGATCCTGCGACCACCGTGAGACCCCACCCTGCCCTCGCGTCGAGAATGGTCCGGGACGTACGGCCAAGACGCCGGCTGATGGTTGGCCGAAAGTCTTTGGCGGGCGGCGTTCGGTGCTTCGGGTCCTTGAGGCCCGACATTCGGCTCTCAACCGAGCAGTGCCGGGCCTGAAGGCGAATCGGCCCTCGAGCCCCGGGGGTGTGATCGGATTATCGCGCGAGGCGCGCCGAGGTGGATGGTGGGGAGTATGCGTACCACGACTCTCCGGACGGCGATCTTCTCGACACTCTGGCTGGCGGCGGCCGGTTGCGCGAGCCAGCCCGAAGCACGTTACGTCTACCAGGACGGGGAGTTCGGGGTCATCGGCATCCCCCGCAACAGCCCGTACGGCAAGAAGGATTTCCGGAAGCAAGCCCAGGACCTGATGGCCCAGCATTTCCCCGACGGCTACGAAATCGTCCGCGCGGAGGAGGTCGTCGAAGGTCAGCGCGTGCTCGACACCGGTCGCAAGACGGAGTTCGAGACCGAGCCGGCCCTGAACGCGCTCACCCAGATGATCAAGCTCGGGAAGCTCGACCACCAGGTCTCGCTCCAGCAGAAGGACCAGGTCCCGATCCTGGAGAGCCGGATCATTTATAAGCGAAGGATGGCCGAAGGGCCTCGAGGCGTGGCAGGGTTCTCGGCGTTATCGTCGACGACGCCTCGGTTCTACCTCGACCCCAACGAGATGGCGCGTTGCGACCACAACAAGCTTCTCGCCGACGTGAAGAAGGCTGTGCCTCCGGCGAAGGCGAACGACCCCGGCATCCAGAAGGCCGCCGCCAATGAACCCGCCAAGTGACCGGAGCGTCGACGCGCCGATCGCCCCGGGCCCGAGACGTTGGATGTCACGGCGTCGGCGGTGGTCCGCCTTCTTGGGTCTGACGCTGTCGATTGGCACGGGGTTCGGCGTCGCGGCGATCCGAGATGACTTCGTCGAGAAGCGGGTCGCCGTGATCGATCCCGGACACCTGGTCCGAGGAGCCTGGCAACGGCCCGGTCCGTTGCGCCGGATCATCGACCGCGAGAAGATCCGGACCATCGTCACGCTGACGGCGATCAACCGCGACGACCCGAAGTTCGTCGGCCAGGAGAGGGTCGCGAGAGACACCGGCGTCGATTGGGTGATCGTCCCGATGCGAGGCTCGCGCGCGACGCTCGAGCAGATGGCCGACGCCGCGGACCTGCTGGCCGACGCCCGACGCCAGCCGGTCTTCTTCCACTGCGTCGCCGGACACCACCGCACGAGCCTCGTCCACGCGGCCTATCGGATCCGGCACCAAGGGTGGTCGGCCGAACGGGCCTGGGACGAAGTGATGAGCCTGCCCTGGGCCCGACCCCAGGCCGACCTCGACGACCGTCGGCTGATCGAGGCGTTCGCCGACGCCCAGGCCGGGCGTGCCGAACACCTTTCCCGAAGGGATTTCGACGATGCAAGCACGCCGGTTGCGGAAGTGGATCCTCCGGCCGATCCTGGCGATGGCCCTCGCCGCGACCCTGTTCACGGGGATCCGCTACGGGACGTCGAACTTCGGGACGGTCGCGACCGGCCGTATCTACCGCTCGGCCCAGATGTCGGCCGGCACCCTCGCCAGGACCATACGCGAGCGTCGGATCAAGACCGTCCTCAACCTCCGAGGCTCTAACCCCGACCCCTGGTACGTCGCCGAGAAGGCCGCGACCCTCGACGCGGGCGCCACGCAGGTCGACGTCCACCTCGCCTCGGACCTCTGGGTTTCGAGGGAGCAGGCGAAGACCCTGCTCCAGATCCTCGACACGTGCGAATACCCCCTGCTCGTCCACTGCCAGTGGGGCGCCGAGCGGACCGGCCTGGTCTCGGCGATGACCGAGCTGCTCCGGCCGGGCGCGACGCTCGAGGACGCTCGTCGGCAGTTCTCGGTCTATTACCTGTACGTCCCGGCCGGCGACGGCGTCGTGATGGCCGCCCATCTCGACAACTACGCCGAATGGCTCCGCTCCACGAAACAGGAGCACGCCCCGGCGCAGTTCCGGCGATGGCTGGAGGGAGGCTATCGACCCGGCCGCCCGAGCGCCGAGGACTGGCCCTACTTCCCCTACCCGCTCGTGTCGATCTCGAAGCCGGGGGTCGAGACGACCCACCGCTACCTCGAAGACGGCCGAGGGCTCCGGAGATAGCCCGGCCGAAAGGTCCGGGCCCAGGGCTCACGCCGAGGTCGGCTCCGCGACCAAGGGACGACGGCTCGTCGGACGTCGGTCGAGGCGGCCCCCGGCGCAGGCCCTGAGGAGCGCATTGACGTCGATGGGCTTGGGGATCACCAGATCCGGCTCCCAGGGGCGGAGCCCCGAGACGCGCTCGTGGTCCATCGGCCCGCAAATGATCGCCACCCGAGAGTCGAGCCCGAGGTCTCTCACCTTCCGCAAGATCTCCCCACCGTCTCCGTCGCTCAGGCGAAGGTTGATGATGATCCAGTCCGGGCTCGGGTCCAGCATCGCGACGGCCTCGGCGACGCTCCTTGCCCCCGAAACGTCCCACCCGTGGCGTTCGAACAGCGACCGGAGCGCATAGAGGGTTGTCGCGTCATCGCCGACGAGGAGCAACCGTTCTCGAGGCGTCGCCGGCATCATCGCGGGCGACTGGGCCTTTTTCGTCAGCATAAGCGTCCTATCACGGAATAACGATCGGTCATCGATCCCCATCCGAAGGATAGGTCACCTTCCGCGAAAAGGTTTCGCGGGACCGTCCGATCGATCCAAAACGACGAGCCCGGTATCACCGAAGCCCGCGCCACCCGAGCAGGGAGAGGTGGTAGTCCGGAGGACCCGCGACGCTTCGCGAGGCGAGCGCGGGGTCGTTCGCTCTCCCCAAATCTGCGGGGAGGGGGAGGGATGAAACCGCTCAGGGGCCGCCTGGCGACCCCAAGGGCTCGGGCTCAGGCCGAGGCCAGCGAGGAGAAAGTCTCCCCGACCCGATCGTCGTCAACCTCGGTCGAGCGTACCGGAATAATCTGGATCCCACCGTCGGGGAGCGGACGCACGCGGATCGTACCGCGGCGGATCTCCTCCCGGATGCGCTCCTGCACCTCGGGGCGGTGGGCGTTAGCTTCGAGGACTTCCCAGCGGAAGATCGTTGAGCGGGGCGGCATCGCCTTGGCCTCGTTCCCGTAACCTATTTGAGAAAGGGTCATTCGCAGGGAAGGACGGCCGAACCCGCCCTCTCCAACACGAGAGGGGGCGAGCAGCACGAAGCCTAGCGGTCGAATGACGAGCTTGACGTTCAAAAATATTCTTACAACTTCACAGGGCGCCATCGCCCCGAAACCCTCGTCGCCAGCGGGATCCTCCACCTCGGCGCCGTACTCACAATCATAGTCGGCGCCCATCCCGTCGGCAACTTGGGACCCGCAAAAGCTCGGACTGCCCGCCTGTCGGCGCGAGCCATCGTCCTCCCACTTCGCGTGGCCCCTCCTCCTTGCCAAGACTAGCTCAAATTCCACGCCTCGTTTCGGAATTCAATAACACCGGGGATCGACCAAATTAAGCGAGATCTCGACCCCTTCCGGGGCCCTACACACCGACTAACCCCGAATCCTGATGCCATTCGCGCGACAGAACCCATCGACAATCCAGGAGCCTTTGTAGGCAAACTCCCGCAAGATCGCTTCCGACCTCGCGAACGCCGCCGCGCGACGTTGATGCACTCAGGGCCTTGCGGAAACAGACGGGAGAGCGTCCCGAGCGGGCATGAGGGGGGGGGTAACCGAAACGGGCTTCTCTGGACAACTCAACAACCATTTTCGACGTCGATCGACATCCTCTCGAAGATACGAGCGAGGGAGAATCATCGACCTCTCTTAAGTATAACAAATCTAGCCACCGTTGGTTTCTGCCTCTCATGAATTTTTTTGATAAACCGAGGTTGGCCTCCTGATCCTCGACGGCTCGTCTTCCGGACGATTTTGCCGAGACAACGATCCTGGTGGGTTGAAGGCGCCTTCGTCTCGGGAGGAGAGGTCCGGGCCCTGAGTCGCGAACGAGGGGCTGTCAACGCCGACCGAATTTCGCGAAGCCTCTCGCTATCCCCTCGCCAGGGTGGCGGATATGCTGGCGGGAGCCGTCGGCGACGAGGGCGGGATCGGGACGGGCAAGACGATCGGGGAGCGATTTCGGCGATGGAACCGAACATGATCGGGGCCTACGGCCCCTGGGCGGCCTCGCTGGCGGGAGACGGCCCGGCGAGGCTTTCGTTTCGAAACCCTCGGTTCAACGACCTCGACTCGTGGAGACGATCGGCGCGAGGACGACTGGCCGAGTGCCTGGTCAGCCCGGATGCCGGCGGGGTCCCCCGCGCCGAGGTCCAGCACGCGCTCGACTACGACGGCCTCCACGTCGAGCACCTGACCTGGCAACTCCCTTACGGTCCCCCGACCGAGGCCCTCTTCCTGAAGCCCAAAGGGGCGAATGGCCCCCTCCCGGCCGTCCTCGCATTGCACGACCACGGCGGCAACAAATACTTCGGGACGCGCAAGATCGCCCAGATGAGCGACGACCTGCACCCGATCATGCGCCGGCACCGCGACGAGTACTACGGCGGCGTGAGCTGGGCCAACGCCCTGGCGAAGCGGGGTTACGCGGTCCTCGTCCACGACGCCTTCCCCTTCGCGAGCCGACGCGTCCGGCCGGCCGACCTCCCGGCGTCGATCAAGGGGGGCCTCAAGGAGGTCAACCCCGAGTCGGAGTCGGAGATCGTGGCTTACAACAAGTTCGCCTCGCAGCACGAGACGATCATGGCCAAGAGCCTGATCTGCGCGGGGACGACCTGGGCCGGCGTCTTCCTCGCCGAGGATCGTCGGGCGCTCGACTACCTCTGTTCCCGCCCCGACGTCGAGCCGAAACGCGTCGGCTGCGGCGGCCTCTCCGGAGGAGGTATGCGGACGGTCTACCTCGGCGGGGCCGACGACCGGATCGCCTGCGCCTGCTGCGTCGGGATGATGACCACCTGGCGAGACTATCTCCTCAACAAGTCGTTCACTCATACCTGGATGGTCTACACCCCGGGCCTCCCCCTCGACCTCGACTACCCCGAAATCCTCGGCCTGCGAGCCCCGAGTCCGACGCTGGTCATGAACGACGAGGAAGACGACCTGTTCACGATGTCCGAGATGCAACGGGCCGACCGGATTCTGGCGGAGGTCTACGCCAAGGCCGGCGCCACGGACCGATATCGATGCACGTTCTACCCCGGCCCGCACAAGTTCGACCTGAAGATGCAGGACGAGGCCTTCGGCTGGTTCGACCGCTGGCTCAAGGCCTGAGCGGAGCCTCGGGCCCTCGACGCGTCGGGTCCGGCCCACCACGACCCCTCGAATCCTCGGCGAGCGACAAAGAGAACTCATGTCTCATGGTCATCGATTCTTATCTCTCGGGGTTCTTCCTGGTCCTGGGGAGCGACGTGCTGGCGATCCTCGGGCTCCTGGCGGTCCGTAAGATCCTCAAGGTCGACAACCTCATCTCGACCCACGACGTCGGGGGTTACCTCCTCTCGGTGGTCGGGACCATGTACGCGGTGATCCTCGGCCTGGTCGTCGTCGACTCGATGTCGAAGTTCGACACAGCGAGGCAGACAGCCGAGCGGGAGTCGAACTCACTGGCGAACATCATCCTCCTGACCAAGCGGTTCCCCGCCGAGAAACACCAGCGGATCCGGGCCATCGCTTCGGAGTACGTCGACCGCGTGATCCACGACGAGTGGCCGCTCCTGGATCGCGGCAGCTTCTCCTCCGAGGCCCGGCTGGCGGCCCTCCGGCTGATCGACGAGGTCTACGACTTCGAACCCGCGACCGAGAGCGAGAAGACGATCTACGCGGCCGCCGTCACCACCACCTGCGACTTCTGGCAGTGCCGGAGGACCCGCACGGTCACCGCCGAGCACGGCGTCCCCGTCCTGGAATGGGTCGTGCTGATCGTCGGCGGAGTCATCACCGTCACGTTTACTTACGTCTTCAGGCTCGAACACCTCGCGATCCAGGCCGTCATGACGGCGTTGGTCTCGACGGTCATCGCCCTCTGCCTCTACCTCGTCCTGATCTTCGGCTACCCTTACTCCGGCGATTTGTAGATCCGACCCGATGGGTTCCGGGGCACCCGGGCGATCCTCGAGCAACATGGCGGCCCCCTTACATCGCCCGGCCGCCAGGCTTCGCCCCGATGACCGCCCCGCGCCCGCCCGAAATCGAGATCAACCCGACCTCGCGGCCCAACGGGAGAGTTGGCACTCCGAGCGGGCGGCGAGGGAGCGTCCTCTCCCCCAACCAGGATCGCACGACCATGAGCCAACGACGGCGACTCAGCTTGCTCCTCATCACGGCCCTCGGCCTCTCGGCCTCGTCGGGCGGTTGCGGTGGCTCGGGAGGGAATGCCTCGATCCCCGGCCGCGCGGGCGCGGCCGACGCCCCGGGCCGCGGCGGTGTCGAGGTCGAGGCGATCGCGAACGACAAGGTGGTCGCCGGGCAGACGATCTACGTCCCGGCCTATTCCCACATCTTCACCGCGAACGACGCCCATCCTTTCAACCTGGCGGTCACGCTCAGCATCCGCAACACCGACCGGCAGCACCCGATCGTCATCTCCTCGGTGCGCTACTCCAACCAGGAGGGGCGATCCGTCCGAGACTACCTGAAGAAACCGTTGCGGATCGCCCCGCTCGCCTCCGTCGAGTACTTCGTCAAGGAGGGGGACACCAGCGGGGGCTCGTCGGCCAGCTTCCTGGTCGATTGGGCGGCGGAGAACGCCGTGAGCGACCCCGTCGTCGAGGCGGTCATGATCGGCATCGCGAGCACGCAAGGGATCTCGTTCACCTGCCCCGGACGCATCGTCTCGACTCGCGTTCCGCGCTGACCTTTCGAGCTCGAGTCTCCCGCTCATTTCCCATTGCCGCCACTCCACACCACAAAGGCACGGAGTCACAAAGGGAGGATCCCGGGAGGAAACTCCCTCTCGGGATTCCTCCGTGTTTTCTTTGTGCCTTGGTGCCTTCGTGGTGAATCTCCAGCAGGTCGATCGGGCAGGACCCGGTTGTCTTCAGCGATGAGTCTCGGTTTTTTCGCGAGTCACCCCAGGGAATCAACAAAAGACCCGCCCGACGGACATCCGAGTCCGAATATTCACACGTGCATTGTTTTTCTCGCAAACGGCGACACAAATCCCTGCCGGCGGCCGTATTGGGGCCGATGACCTTGACGACATCCCTTGAGCGTTCGCAGATGTTTTTCTGTCTGCGGATTGGTGCTCGGTCCGGGGTGGCGGGCGAGGGCGAGAAGGAGGGGGTGGGGCGATGTCGCGAATCGAAGGGGGGATTCAGCCGCTCGAAACGAGCGACCAGGGCTGTGCGACGGCGTTCTTGCTGTACGACTTCGAGGTCGGCAGCAGCCAACTGAAATCCCTGCACAAAGGCCTGCTCGCACGGCTCGCCGAAATCCTCGCGAACAACTCGGAACACAAGGTCCGCCTCGTCGGGCGGGCCAGCCGCACCGGCACGGACGCGGTCGACATGCAAGTCTCCAAGCAGCGGGCCGAGGCGGTCGCCAAGTTCTTGCGCGAGCACAAAGTCACCAAAGACCAGATCGTGGTCGATTTCATCGGCAAATCCTCCCCGTTCGGAACCGGGATGGAGTGCCCGGAAGACCGCTCGGTCGAGGTCCACATGCAGATCGCCAAGGTCCTGACCTTGGTCCTGGAGGGCACCCACTTCGTCCGCCCCACGCATGAACTGGTGAAGGCGATCCGCGAGGTCCTCGAGCCGATCGTGCGGCAGGCGGGCCGTGAGTTGAAGATCGTCCAGCAGCGGATCTTGCCGAGAGACGGGGAGTTGACCATCACCTTCGACCCCGGCGGCGGCGGGACCCGCCTCTGCGGCGTCCGGATCCTGGGCCAGGACGCGGGGGGCGTCGTCCTCGTCGGGGCCCACAAGGCCATGCGGGTCTGCGGCGGGATCACCGGCGACCCGGACGACCCCGGCGGGCTCAACCACGACAACCAATTCGAGCCGATCTTCGAAAACGGCCAGCCCGAGTTCGCCCGGTTCGTCGCCAACACCGCCATCCACGAGTTGGGCCACATCATGGCCAAGCTCGAACACTCCTCCGACCCCTACAACTACATGTCAAACGAGAACCTGCCCGCCGACCAACGCACCCGAGAGAACCTGGTGAAGTTCTACTCCGGCCGTCTGCGGTTCGAACCGACGCAGATCAGCCGCCTCGTGTGCGCCACCCAGACGGGCAACTTCCCCGGCGGGCTGCCCGAGCTGACGCCCACCAACACCAAGTGAGCTGGGCTCCCGAACGAACCCTCACGAGCCCGAAGCGCGAGCGAGTGAATCTCCCCGCGGAAAATTTGAGAGAGATTCACTCGCTCGCGCTTCGGGCTCATATCGAGGAAGAATCATCCCATCATTGATGCCGTCAACGCTTGGTCGTCGTATTGAAGGACGCCGGCAAGAGCTCGTGGACGGCGTCGATGATGACGTCCTCGGCCTCGGGGGCGAGCCTCGACGGGCGGTCGTAGAAGAGCATGGAGCCGTCGACTTCGTATCCCCCCTCTTCGATCACTCGCTTCGAGGCGATGTAACACGGCACGTCGTTGCTGTAGGCGACCACCCAGAGCCGGTCGGCGTCCCCTTCTCGCTTGATCCGCAACGCGTAGTCGACGACGACCTCTCCCGCGAGGAAGACCATGCCGAGGGTGTCGCCGAAGCACCAGGTCTGGACCGGGTAGGTCATGGTCTTGGGAGGCGTTTCGCCCCGATCGGCACGCTCGAGCATCACCCGGCCAAAGTAGCCTTCGGCGCCGGGGTGTCGGGCCATCTCGGCGAGTTGCTCTCGGGTGCGAGGGGTGCCGAACGGAAGCTCGACCTGGCGGTAGGCGGCCCGGATCGTGTTCGGTAGGGGAATCATCGTCCCCTTCAACAGCCGCTCGGTCTCGCGGGCGACCGTGGCGCCGTGCTGCTTGGCGTCGTCGAGGCGACCACTCCTCGGCTCGGGGTTGGCGTCGGCCCCGCAGCCGATCACCACGAGCGCCAGGGCGCCGGGGTAGGAACGTTCCAGCTCTTCGCAGGCGTAGCCCGACCAGTCGCCGCAGATCTTGTTGAACGTGCCGTGCAAGGTCGTGCAGTGGCACGCATAGCCGACCAGGACCGCGCGGACCTTCCCGTTCGGGTCGGCCACACGAATCACCGGCATGCTGTGGTCGACCGGCCCGCCCGGGTTCACGCCGAAGTCGACCCAGCGCCCGTCCCGCAGCACGCGGCGATTGGCGGCGAACCCGACCTTCCCCTGGGCCCACGACAGGGTCGACGGCTTGCGGTCGGCGAGCGCGGCGAGCGCGACCTTCTCGAGGGCATCGACGAGCTCGCGCGTATATCGGTCGATCCTCGACTGCTGGTCGGGCGGCAACGGGTTCCCGAAGATGAACGGGAGGCCGTTGGCCAGACAAGGGGCGCTATGCGTGTGCGACGAGCAGACGACGAACCGCTCGCGGGCGAGGCCGACCTTCCGCTTCAGCCGGCCGGCCACGTCCTCGGTCAGCCGGGCGGGGACGCCGCAGTTGTCGACGGCCAGGAGGAGGGAAACTCCGGTTGTGTCGTCGCCGATGGCCAAAGCCTTCGCCTTGATCCGGTTCTCGACCCCTTGCGACTCAGTCTTGCGATCACCGTACCCATTGAGGCGGATCGGGTAGTCGGGAGTGATGTCGACCTGGGCCACACCGACGGCGACGGCAGCCGTCGGCGAGTCGGCCCGGAGTGTTGAGGGGAGCACGGCCAGGCAAGAGACACCGAGCCAAACGAGCGTGGAATATCTCATGGGGCCTCTCGCGGCGAGGGGTTTCAGGGTTGTTCCGTCGTCGACCGCGAAAGTAACATCCGCGCGAGCGGTGGGCAACGACGCAGTCGATCACGCCCGAGAACCTCAAAGTGCCGTCGAGGTGGCCCCAGTCAAGCTCGATGGCCGAAGGGGAGGCTCGGGACCATCGGGACCTCCCGGTTCATGAACGGGCCGAGGCCAGGGCCACGTCGTCGACCTTTCCTTCGAAGAGGGCGGTCGACGACGACGGTCGCGACTCGGGGACCCGGTCCATGCAGCGGTCGAACGTCCGGATGGTCAACCAGAGGATGAACCACGCGACCGTCGCCTTGATCAGCAGGACGACGCACATCCCGATCCAGAGCCATTCGCGTCGTTCCCAAGCGAACGCGAGCGGCACTTGGAGAGCGGCGTTGGGGCCGAACATCGGGCTGAGGGCGACCAGGATATGTCCCGCCATGCGATAATAGCGCGTCCAGGTCGAGTAGTTGTTGCCCGTGGTCCACCGGGACACCGCCGACTCGACCAGGATCGGCCAGACGAGCCCGAGGACGAGGTAGATGACCGCGCTGAGGGTGATCGCCCGGCCGTACCGCCGGACCCAGGTCGCCAGGGCGACTCCGACGCTGACGAGGAATGCGCCCGAGACGAGGAAGTCGGCCACGCAAAGGGTGGCCGCCAACGCCCGTTCCCAACCCGCCTGATAGTTCGGCGGCCCGATCCCTCGCAAGGGGGCGTGGTCGGGCAGCGTGGCGGCGATCATGACCCCCGCATACAAAGGGAGCCAGGCCAGGATGAGGACCCAACGATACGCCCCCCACCACTTGGCCACGACGATCGAGCGCGTCGAGAGCGGGGTGGCAATCAAAACGTCGAGGCTGCCACGCACCCGCTCCTCGCTCAGGACGGTCGGGGCGGTGATGCTCAGGATGAGCAAACCGAAGACGCAGACGATGGCGTGCCCGCCATGAAGAAATCCCTGCGACTCTTGCGTGCCCTCACGGACGACGTCGACGGTCCCCCAGGCTGCAAGGCCCCAGGTGAGGAGGAGCAGGCCGGCCCAAAGCCTCCGGCCGAACTTCGTCGGCCGATTGCGGTGCCACTCGCGCCAGAGGACCGGGTTGCCGTCGAGGGTCGGCGAAGGCCATGAGGGGAAAAGCTGCTTCAGATCGATCCGCTTTCGTCGGGCCGCCTTCTCGGGGTGCCCCGACTGCTCGACGACGACGTGCCGTAGTGTCGCGATCGTGAACCAGAGCAGCGCCGAGGAGAGGCCAAGGCCGAGCCCGACGAAAAGCATGTAGTCCATCAGGCCCGCGAACCCCGGCCGAGTGTAAGGCGCGAAGACGAGGACGTAGGGATGGAGCTTGACGAACCAATCCGGGGGCCCGAGCAGCGTCTTGTATCGAAACGCCAGGGATAGCCAGATAGGCAAGGAGAGCAACCCGAAGCTTTCGAGCAGATAGACGCCCATCAAGACTTCGTGGGTCTTCGAGACCCGGACGGCCAGAGTCATCGCCACCGCACTACCGAGCACGGCCAACGTCAGCGAGATGACAAAGGCACCGAGCAAGGCCCAGAAATCGATGCCGCCGAGCAACGTGGCGACCGCCATGACGGGCACGCCGCAGGCGAGCATGCCGAAGACCGGCACGAGCCTCGCGGCGAGGGTCCCGAGCACGATCTCCGTGTCCGAGAGGTCGGTCGCCATCATCTGCAAGAGCGTCCCCCGCGCCCGGTCCATCCCGATCGCACCGGCCGTGGCGGCGGGCGCCGCGAGCATGACGAGCGTGACCTGGATGCCGGCCAGGGCGTAGAAGAACCACTCCCCAATTCTGGCCATCTGCTGGAAGGTCGTGGGCACGACCACGCCACTCCGCGACCAGGAGTCCATGCAGATCCAGACGATCGTCATGCCAATGAGCATGACGAGCGCGAAGAGGGAGCGAAGGGCGTAGGGCTGCCACCGCCTGGCGTTGATCAGCGACTCGAGGACGAAGACCGGTCCGAATCCCAAACGCATCGCCATCGATGGGCTCCTGCAGATGAGAGGGACCATACGAAGGATTCGGACATCGCCTCTCGTCGGACAATGGTAAGGGATCGGTCGGCGAGATGCACGCCCCTTCGTCTTCGCCCCGGATGAATCGCTCGAAGAGGAGGAGCATGGCCTCCAACGCACAGGACTCGTCACGCAGTCGAAGTCATCTCATTTTCGACGATGCGTTTCTTGGTTCGCCCGGGCCGTCTCGAGGACGGTTTTTCGGGGATCCGTCCGAGGCACCGGTCGAACGTCCTGACGGTCAGCCCGAAGAGGGCCCAGGCGCCCAGGAGCTTGACGAGGACGACGATGAGCAAGCCCACCCAGAACCAACCGCGGCGCCACCATCGGAGGCCGTAGACGAGCAAGGGGGCGTGGGAGCCATGGATGGGGCTGAGGCTGATCAGGCTGTGCTGCACGACTCGATAGGGATCCACGGCCGCCACGGCCGACTGTCCACTGATACCGAAATCGACAAATCTGGCACCGACCACCTCGACGACCATCGGCCAGACGAGGCCCGCGAGGAGGTATCCGACCACGCTCACGGTGATGGCCCGACCGACCGGGCGGATCCAGGTCGCCAGGGCGACCCCGATGCTCACGATCAAAGCGCCCGTCGCGAGGAAGTCGCCGATGCAAAGGCCGGCCGCAAAGACGCCATCCCAGGCCGTGAGCGGGACCGACCGAGGGGCTCCCGGCAGCCGGGACGGGGCCATCGTCCGGTCGAGCCACGAGGCGGCCAGGATGATGCTCGCGAACACGGGAAGCCAGGCCAGCACGAGGACTCGGCGGTACACGCCCCACCACTTCGCCGCGAGGATCGAACGCGTCGAGAGCGGGGTGGCGATGAGGACGTCGAGGCTTCCGCGCAGGCGCTCCTCGGACAACACCGTGGGGGCCGTGACGCTGAGGATCAAGAATCCGAAAACGGTCATGAGGACGAAGCCAAGGTCCAGGAGCCTCAGCGCCCCGGTGCTCCCCTCGAAGAAAAGACTGGCGACATCCCAGGCCGCGAGGCCCCAGCACAGCCCCAAGAGGCCCGCCCAGAGCCTCCGCCCCAGCCGCGACGGTCGGTTCCGGTGCCACTCGCGCCAGAGCACCGGGTGGCCGTCAAGAGTCGGCGAGGGCCAGGAGGGGAGGAGGTGTTTCACGTCGGGCAACCACCGCCGTGAAGCCCGCTCCGGACGCCCCGACTGCTCGACGACGACTCGACGAAGCGTCGCGATCGTAAACCCGACCAGCGCCGCGGAGAAGACGAAGGAAAATCCGACGAAGACAGCGTAATCCCGCGCAGAGACGAAGCCAGGCTGAGTGTAAGGCGAGAAGACGAGGACGAAAGGATTGAGCTTATTGAACCAGTCGGGCGGGGGGATGACGAAGCGGGTGTTCGCGGAAAACACCCACCAAAGTGTGGGCGAGAACAGCGCAAAACATTCGAGCAGATAAACCGCCATCAAGACTTCATGGGTCTTCGGCACCCGGACGGCCAAGGTCATAGCGATGGTGCTGCCGAGCACGGCCAGCGCCAGGGTGACGGCAAAGGCACCGAGGAGGGCCCCCGGATCGATGCCTCCGAGTAAGAAGGCGACCGCCATGACCGGCACCCCGCACGCGACGATCCCGAAGACCGGCGCGAGCCTCGCGGCGAGGGTCCCGAGCACGATCTCCGTGTCCGAGAGGTCGGTCGCCATCATCTGCAAGAGCGTCCCCCGCGCCCGGTCCATCCCGATCGCACCGGCCGTGGCCGCCGGTGCCACCAGCATGATGAGCGAAACCTGAAGGCCCGCGATTGCGTAGAAGAACCACTCCCCGACCATCGCCATCTGCTGAAAGGTTATGGGCCGCGTCAGAGTGGTCGGTGCACGGTAATCCTTGACGACCCAGACGATGCTCATGCCGATGAGCAGGACGAGCGCGAAAAGCGAGCGCAGCGCATAGACCTGCCGGCGCCTCGCGTTGATCTGCGACTCGAGGACGAAGACCGGCCCGAACCCCCATCGCATCGTCATGGATGTTCCCCCACGGGCGAGAGGGACGGCTCAGAGAATCCGATGGCCGTCTCACATCCGACGATCCTAAGGGATCGGACGATGAGATGCGCCCCTCTCTTTCTAATTCGTTCAGAGCAAGAGCCCTGGGGGGGGCCGAGGGCTATCGCGGTCAGTCGATCTTGTGGGCTCGAGTCTCCCTGGCGAGTTGGCCGAGCCACTCGAGGTAGAGGGTCCCGCCGGTCCCCCTGGGGTCCTCGACGTATCGTGAAATGTAATCGACGGCGAAGTCGCGGTGGACCTCTCGGAAGGTGGCCAGGGCGTCGATCGCGTCGTTGAACAGGGCCTTGTCGACCTTCTCGCGGACGGAGGGCATGGCCTCGACGCGCCCGATCAGGGCGCGATGCTCGGCCGGCATGAACCTCCGCATGTCGGCCAGGTGATCGGTCAGCCTCGAGCGCTCGTGCGGGATCTTGAGGAAGGCGACGAGCGTCGGGATGACGCTGCTCTGGGCCCCCGTCTCGCCCCGGTGGTTCATCGGGACGGGGTCGACCCCCTCGTACTCGACGTTTTCGAAGAACCGGATGTAAGGCCGGAAGGTCTTGTAGTAGAGCGAAGGGTCCATCTTCTCCGCGATCCGACGGATCACGCGGACCTGTTCCCAGAGCGTCTGGACGATCTGCGTCATCGCCTCGTTCAAGGTCCCCATGTCGTCGATGACCAGGGCCTTCTCCGCCGCGAGGATCGCACCGAGCAACCCCGCCGCCAGCGCCTCGATCTCGACGTGGATGACGATGAACCATCGCTCATCATAGAGATGAACGAAGTTCTGGATCGAGTCGATGTTGCCCAGTGCGATCGGCCCGGCCGGGTCGAAGCGTTTCCAGTTGTAGAGGGCGTAGCCGTCATAGCTCAGGATCGGCGGCCGGCCGAGCCGTTCGCAGACTTCGCAGAGCGGGATGGCGAGGTTCTTCGGCAGGACGTTCGCGGTTTCCTCGCCGACCTGGTGGATGTACGCCGAGGCGAGGAAGGCGACGCGGACGTAGTAAAGCTGAAGCTCGCGAGGGGAAACGTCGCCTTCGGGCAGCACGGGGATCCGGAAGGATCGCGCCCGGCGCCGGAAGCCGCGGTCCTGGAGCAGGCTCGGGAGGTCTTGGCCGAGGGTGTCGAGGGGGGACAGTTCCGAGTCGTCGCCGAACCGGACCAGCGGGTCTTCGGCCGGCAGGAACCCGCGCCGGGCGAAAAGGCTGTCTTTGTCCATGGGAAGCCTTCCAAGAGGAGAGGGGCTACGGACGACGAGCGGCCGCATCATGGAGAGATCCTGGAAGAGTTCGGGCCCGGCCGGGGCTCGGCCGAGCGTCGGTTGCACGAGGATGAGATCCCGAGGCCGGCGGGGGGGAGGCGGCTTATCGGCCGTGGATTTCGAAGACCCGATGCGCGTGGCTGGCGCTCCGGTTGTACCAGGAGTTTTCGCGGAAGGGGCGGAGGTGGACCCCGCACGGGATCAGGTGGCTCTCGGAGTCGCGCGTGTCCTCGCCGTGGCTGTCGATCACCAGGGGGACCCCGTCAGGCGAGCGACCGATGGGGCCGACCCAGAGGACGACGTGGCTGACCGCCCCCGCCCCGCCTCGACTCCGGACGAACAGCAGGTCGCCGGTGCGGAGGGTCTGGATCCGCTCGGCGTAGCCGCCGGGGAGCTCGACCTTGCGGATCGGGGTGGTCCGACCATGCCCGGGCCCCTCGGCCACACGCTCCTGGGCCTGTCGGTGGATATCGCCGCTCATCCGGAGGCCGAAGCCGAGGTTATAAACGAACCCGGTGAGGTTGCTGCAATCGACCCCCTTGCCATTCCGACCGGCGCAGCTCTGGAGCCAAGGCCAGTGGGACGGGGGATTCCAGTCGGGGATGTGGTGGTGCTGGTAGCCATAACCGAGATATCGCGAGGCGACGGCGATCACTCGTTCCCGCTTCTTCTCGACCGGCCAACGCTCGACGCCGGGGGCCGGCGGATACGCCCGCGCGGGGGGGCCCCACGCATGCCAACCCTCGAGCGTCTTGTGCGAATACCAGTGCTCGTGGGCGACCTCGCCCTCGATCCTCGGGTCGCCCCGCTCGCCCTGAATCAGGTCGCCGACCAACTCTTCGAGCGGGAGGGTGAACTCGATCCGATAGGGCGACCGATAAGGCGAGTCCGCCTCGGCGAAGGCCCGGGAGGTCGCCAAGGCCGAGAACGCCGGCGCCCCCGCCGCCATCCTGCCCAAAGCGACGGCGAACATCCGCAAGACGGCCCTTCGGCTCACGGATCCCCTCCCTTTCCCGACCCGCACGGGTCGGACACATATGCCCCGTGGAACGAATTCTGCAAAAGAGACATCCGAGTCTAGCTCAGGCTTGGGCCAAGGTAAACCTTTTGGCCAATATCTCCAAATAGTGAAAATCCGAATGGCAAGACGGGAAAGATACGCTACAAAGGAACAAAGGACATCCGCAAAGAATCCAAAAATAAATTCTCATTCTTTAATTCTTTGTGCCCTTTGTGCCTCTGTGGTGAATCCACCCCGTCTGCTATCCCCCCGCTGAGCCTCATTTCGTCGCCTTGACGAGCCAAACTTCGGCGACTTGACACCCTCGGCCGCTCCCCCCTTGTCCGGGGGCCTGGGTCCATCGGAGCGTCAGATCGCCGTCGGCGGTCGCCTCGGCCGGTACGTCGAACTCGACCGGCCGGGCCGGCTCGGGCTTCTCCATCGGGGGGTGGACTTCGAGGCCGTCGGCTTCGAACCGGATCCGGATCCCGGTCGGGAAGCTATCGCTCGGGTAGACGAGGCGCACGCGGTAGCGAGCCCCGGGGTCGAGGTTCTTGTAGCGGAGCTGGATCGGGGCGTCGTAGAACCCCTGGGCGTAGGCACACCAGGCCAAGGGCCAGCCGGGACGGGCCCCGAACGCGACGCGCGACGATCGGAGGGAATCCGGGTCGAGCGCGAAGCCGGGACCTCGGACGAGGTGTGGCTGACGCGTCGGGTCGCCGAGGTCGTCGTAGAATCCCCCCGGCCCCGAATCGGTCCGATTCACGAGCGCCTCGAGACGGTCACGCCGTTGGTCTTCTTGGCCGAGGTTCCCGATCTCGGCGAAGCGTGCCTGGAACCACTCGCGATCATTCAACGGGGTGTCGATTGCATCAAGATTCGCCCCTCGTCGGACCGCGGCGGCCTTGTATCGTCCCACGCTGAGCTGCATGCGGATGCTCTGGAAGAGGGCCTCGGCGAGCTCGTGGACGCGGGCCCGGCGATCGGGCGACACCGGCCGAGCATCGGCCAGGCCTAAGAGGGCCTCAGCCTCGACCATCGCCGCGCGGGAGCCGAGCCGGTCCGCCCTGCGCAGAGCGTCCTTCGCCCTCGACTCGAGCGCGGTCTCGCGGATCAGCCGATCCCGGACATATGCGTCGTAATAGGCCCGATACAGGCCTTGTTGAAACCGCCAGTTGAGCCGATCCTTGGGGCTCGCGGTGCGCTCGAAGTCGCGGAATTGCTGGAGGGTGGTCTCCACGCCGGCGTTCGTCAGAAGGGGACCTTCCCAGTTCCGCTCGAGCGCGAGAAGCGCCTGGGCGAAGCGGTCCGTATAGGCCTCGCCGAGGAAGTACCTCGAGTATTGCCGCAAGATCTCGATGACCGGGGTGTCGGGGTCCCAACCGAGGCCGCTCCATACGGCCTTGTTGACGTCATCATTGCACCCCTCGGAATAGGTGATGAACCCCACGGCCAGGCCTCGGTTCGCCCGGAAGATGGCGGCCTGCGCCAACGGCCTGGGGTTGATCGGCTCGCGTCCCAGGGTCAGGGCCAGGGCCCGGTCCCAGTCGGGGACGGGGAACTGGCAGTCGAAGGTGTGGGTGATGTCGGGATAAAGCCGGATCGGGTATCGGGCCGGGATGGCGGCGCGGAGCTCGGCGAGGGGGACCCGGACCTGGGGCCCGTGCACGATCCCCTCGAGCCAGGCCGGCTCGTCCCGGAGGAGCGAGCAGAACTCGTCGAGCTTGGGCTGGCTGAACCCCTGGGGCGAGACCCAGATCTTGGCCTCGGGATGGTGGCGGCGGAGCGACTCCGCCTGCGCCTCGAGGAGCTTCATGAGGACCTTAGGCGGCGAATTGCCGGGGTCACCGCCGGGGACGAACAGGGCGTCGAGCCGAGGGAGCCTTTGAAAGAGCTCTGCCCACTCGCGGACCGCGGCGTCCAGGACCTTGGGGTCCGCGTAGTCGACATCCTCGGCCGTGGGATACCAGATGCCAACGTCGAGCCCGTAGTCATCCGCCAGTTTCGACATCCCGACGAGCATCTCCATCGGAGGCCTGGGGAAGTGAGGGCTATCGGAGTCGTCGTCGGAGATCGGCGGCAGGAGCTCGATCGTGTTCGCGCCGAAGACGACGAGGTCGCGGATATAGCGTTCCCACTGGTCGAGGTCCCAGCCGTCATACGAGTTGGTCTTGGGCCGATATCCCAACTGGTGCCCCCGCATCGGCGACTTTGGCGCCGTCGCGACGTGAAAACCCTCGGGCAACTCCACCCGTCCGGCCCCCATCCGGAGTTCGCGGAGCAACCGCCCCACGCCGAAAAGGACCCCTCGCGGATCATTACCGGCCACGACCACGGCCTTGGCGCCGGCCTCCGCCCGGATCGCGAACCCTTCCGCCCCTTCCGGCGGCTTCGCAGCGTCGACCCACGCAAAGAGGTTTGGCCCTTTCACCTTTAACACGGCCCCCTGCCCGACCGCCACCACGGCAAGGCCCTCGCCCTCGGGCCACGTCCTCGTGACGTCCCAGCGGACCCTGCTGCGCGTCTCGACCTCCTCGATCAGGAGCGAGACCGCCTTCTCCTCGGGCCCCGAGAGCCCCTCCGGGACCAGCACGACCGCCCGCGACAGGTCTAGCCCTCGCCCCGTCGACGGGTGAGCCAAATCACCGCCGACCGCACCCACGGTCAACCCAAGCAGGCCGAAAACCACCGCGAGCGGCCACTTGACCCGACCGAAGACTCGGCCAAGATCATCCCCTCGCCCGACTGGCATGCCGCATCTCACGTTCAATCGCCCCCAGACAAGGCACAAACAGAACCCGGCTCATGGGCCGAAGCCTCGAGTGGCCCCTATGGACGCGATTTACCTCGCAAGACTCGAGGAAAGGCCGCCCAAACCCGGGCGCAAGACTATCCCGCAGCCTATCATCCCGCAAGGATCCGTGATTCCGCACAGGGGTGAGTCACCGACCCCTGGAATCTTCCGGATTCGAGCCCGTCCCCGCGCCCTTTGATCCGATCCTCGACGATCCAGGCGCAGAATTGGGATCCCGGACGCTGGCCCTACGCGGTCTTCGGCGTGCCGCCAAAATTCGTCGGGCCCATCCGAATCCGGATTTGCTCGGAGAGTCGACGGTGTTGATCCATAACCACTTCGGAACCGTCGCTGGAATCTGGCATCCATACGTTCTACGATGATTTGGGACGGTCCGAGGCGGATCGAAAACACGGAGCGATCGCGATGAAGTATGCGGCGATGCGGGTATTCGGTCTAGCCTTGGCGTTATCCTTGCTAACGTCAGTCGTCCTGGTTGGTCAGGCGAAGGACCCCTGGATAGGCCGTCGGGTCTTCACTCAATTCGGTACGGCGTTGGGGGCGGGGAAGCCGAACGTCGTTAACGAGGGGGAAGCGAAGGACCTTGCAATCTGGGGAAATGACCGGGGTGCAGCCCGAGTCTACCGTGTCGAGCGTAAAGACGGGGAGCGGTTGTGGCTCCAGGACGAGAACAGCGGTCTCAGCGGATGGGTTCAGGCGCAATACGTCGTGCCCTATGAACAGGCTGTCGATTTTTACACCGGGCTGCTACACTCAAATCCAGACTCATCGACTTACTATTGCAGCAGAGGAATGGTCTGGAAAGCGAAGCAAGAATATAATCTCGCGATTTCGGATTACAACAACGCGATCCGCATCGACCCCAAGAATGAGACGGCGTACGTTTGTCGCGGTAAAGTATGGCACGTGAAAAATGAGAACGACAAGGCGATCACCGACTACAACGAGGCGATCCGCATCAATCCCAAAAATGAGGCAGCGTACCTTTGTCGCGGCATTGCGTGGCATTACAAGGACGACGATGACAAGGCAATCGCCGACTTCGGCGAAGCGATCCGCCTCAACCCTAAGTATGCCTTGGCGTACACCAATCGCGGCACGACATGGCTAGCCAAGAAGGACAACGACAAATCGATCACCGATTACAACGAGGCGATCCGACTCGACCCAAAGTTCGCGATGGCATATAATAATCGGGGCCACGCGTGGTATACCAAGGAGGCGTACGACAAGGCGATCGACGACCTCGACGAGGCGATCCGACTCGACCCAAAGTTCGCGCTGACGTACCTCTATCGCGGCCTGGCGTGGCATGCCAAGGGGGAGTACGACAAGGCGATCGCCGACGACAACGAGGCGATCCGACTCGACCCAAAGGATTCCATGGCACACGTCAATCGCGGCCGGGCGTGGCATGCCAAGGGAGACTATGACAGAGCAATCGCGGAGTACGGCGAGGCAATCCGCCTCGACCCTAAGTATGCCGTAACGTACAGAAATCGTGGTCTGGTGTGGCATATCAAACAGGACGACAACAAGGCAATCGCCGACTACTGCGAGGCGATCCGACTCGACCCCAAGAATGCTGTGGTGTATAACGATCTCGGCCTGGCATGGCAGGCCAAGAGAGAGTACGACAAGGCGATCCCCAACTACAATGAGGCGGTCCGCCTCAACCCCAAGTATGCTCGGGCTTACGCCAATCGAGGCTTGTTGTGGGATGCCAAGAAAGACTACGACAAGGCGATTGCCGACTACAACGAGGCGGTCCGTGTCGATCCCAAATCGGGCTATGCTTACAAAGTGGTTGCGCGATTTTTGGTGAGCTGTCCCGACGCGAAGTACAGGGACGGACGCAAGGCGATCGAGTCCGCGACGCGCGCCTGCGAACTTGGCAACTGGGAGGATTGGGCTTCCGTCAACACTCTCGCGGCGGCATATGCAAGGTCGGGGGATTCCGCGAAGGCGGCCGAGATGAGGGAGAAGGCAGCCAGGTTACACCACGTGAACGCCGATCGTGATTATTTGTTTTTAGATACACTTAAATGAAATATTTTTTACAAAACAGGCCTTAAATACTTCTCGCGAGAGACAAGATCCGATTGCAGACTTCGAACGAGCGAGGCATCGATGAAGGTCCGGACTATTGGCTTCTTTGCGATTCTACTGGCGATGACCAGCCTCGTCGGGGCCGATGAGTTCGATCAATGGGTCGGAAGGCGCGTCTTTACTCCGTACGCCAAAGACCGAGCGATCGCCCATGTCTATCGGGTCGACAAGACCCAAGGCGAGCGACTCTGGCTCGTTTCGGAGACCACCGGGAACGGTCGCTGGGCACGAGCCAAGTACGTCGTCCCGTACGAAGAAGCGATCGAGTTTTACTCGAGAGCGATCCAGTCCAGACCCCAACCCAACTATTATATATCGAGAGGAATGGCCTGGATCGATCAGGGACGGACGGATCTGGCGATCACCGACTATGACGGGGCGATCGATCTCGATCCCGAGGATCCCAGGATTTATCTCCTCCGAGCCTACGCCAGGATCTCCAGGAAGGAACTCGAGACGGCCATCGCCGATCTCGATGAGGCGATCCGACTCGAACCCGAATCCTCCACCGCCTACAACACTCGAGGCCAGGTTCGGTATTCGCTGGAGCAATACGGCAAGGCGATCCCGGACTACCTCGAAGCCATCCGCCTCGATCCGACGGATCCCGCCAAGCACAACGGCCCGGCCTGGCTGTGGGCGACCTGTCCCGATCCCGAGTTCCGAAATGGGAAGAAAGCGGTCGAGTCGGCCTTACGTGCATGCGAGTTGAGCGGTTGGAAAGAGGCAGCCTTCCTCGACACCCTGGCCGCTGCCTATGCCGAAGCGTCCGATTTCACGAAGGCCGCCGAATGGCAGGGAAAGGCGCTCGAGCTTTGTGCATTTCAGCTTCAACCCTCTTTCAAGGAACGCCTGAACCTGTATCTCGAGAAGAAGCCATACCGAGAGTCGGAGTGACGATCGGATGTCGCCCCGAACTCTCCTTGTGGATCGTCATCAACTCGCCAGCCTCGCAAGTCCTTGCTCGAGGGATTCTCGGCCGGTTCGACACAGTCGGTGTCACGTCACCGCAGGTCAAACGCCCCGATCGATGACCGGACTGGGTCCTCGACCGGGGGCGGAATGGGGGATATACTTAACCGGTTCGCCACTTGCCCCCCGGAGCCGGAATCCCATGGTCCGGCCTGAGGAAATCGCCCGCCTCGTAGGTACCAGGGAAGTTTTGGGACGATGACCAACGAACTCGATCCGACCCGTGCCGAGGTGCATTTCGCACCCGCGTTCGTCCATCGGCTGCATTTCACCGGGGACGTCCTCGGCGAGGACCAGGGCGTCCTGGCGGGCCTGCTCGAGCCCTCGGAAGGCCGGGTGGCGCGGGTGCAGTTCTGGGTCGATGACCGGGTGATGAACGCCCAGCCGGAGCTCCGCCAGAAGCTCCGGGCGTTCGGCTCGGCCTATCCCGGGCGGATCGAGCTCGTCGGGAACGTGCAGGTCGTCGAGGGGGGCGAGGCGGTCAAGAACGACATTCACATTCTTGAGCGCATGCTCAAGGTCTTCAACGCCGCCGATCTCGACCGGCGGAGCTACGTCGCGGTGATCGGCGGCGGGGCGGTCCTCGACGCGGTCGGGTTCGCGGCGGCGATCGCCCATCGAGGGCTTCGGCTCGTGCGGCTCCCGACCACCACTCTCGGCCAGGCCGACTCGGGGGTCGGGGTCAAGAACGGGGTCAACCTGTTCGGCAAGAAGAACTGGCTGGGGGCGTTCGCCGTCCCCTGGGCGGTCGTCAACGACTCGGCGCTCCTGGCCTCGCTCCCGGACCGCGACTTCATCTGCGGGTTCTCCGAGGCCGTGAAGGTCTCGCTCCTCAAGGATCCGGCGATGTTCGCCGAGTTGTGCCGGACGGCCGACGCGATTCGCCGCCGCGACCTGTCGGCGGCCTTGCCGACGATCCGGGCCTCGGCCGAGTGGCACCGGACGCACATCACCCGAGGGGGAGATCCGTTCGAGTCGCGCGAGGCCCGGCCCCTCGACTTCGGCCACTGGTCGGCCCACAAGCTCGAAGCGATGACTGACTTCCAGGTCCGCCATGGCGAGGCCGTGGCGATCGGCGTCGCGGTCGACTCCATCTACTCCTCGCTCGCCCTCGGGTTCCCTCGCGAGGACGCCGACCGCGTGGTGAACGGCCTGCTCGACCTGGGCTTCTCCCTCGACCACCCCGCGCTCGAGGATACCGAGAGCCTCTTCCGAGGCCTCGAGGAATTCCGCCAGCACCTCGGCGGCCGGCTCACGCTGACGATGCTCCGAGGCGTCGGCGACCCGGTGGACGTGCATGAGGTGGACCGGCCTCGGATGCTCGAGGCGATCCGGTCGCTCAAGGGAGTCGGGAGCCCCTGGCCCTACCCCGAGACGCCGCTTGTCCGCAAAGACCCTGCGCACGACGCCTTCTTCGCCCCGATGGATTGAGGCGAAATAATCTGAGAATCGGAGAATTGGAAGTGGATTTTGGGGCGGCGCGCCGGCTATGATGGTGATGTTGGCGATTCCGCACGCCGACGGTGCGGGCCAATTCACGGCCACGTCTTCGGCCGACACTTCGCGGTTCCGAGATCGAACTCCAATATGGGTTTCATGCGCTGGGACGCCCAGCGGGGGCGGCCGATCTCGGCCGGTCTCGCGGTCGTGGCTGGGATGCTCTCGTCACTCGCCTCGTCTTCGCCGGGAGGGACGCCCGGGGGCCTGATCGACCCGCCGACATTCACGAAGGATGTCGCCCCGATCTTGAACAAGTACTGCCGGTCCTGCCATCGTCGAGGCCAAGTCGGCCCATTCCCGCTCGAGACGTATGAGCAGGCGCGGAAGCGGGCCGACGACATCGCGGCGACCGTCGAGGGGCGGCACATGCCCCCGTGGAAGGCCAAGCCTGGCATCGGCCCTAAACTCAAATTCGACGGGGCGTTACCCACGGCTGCGATTGCCACCCTCTCCGACTGGGCGAAGGCCGGGGCGCCTCGCGGCGAGGGCTCGGCGATGCCGCCGGCGCCGCTCCACCCGCCGGCCGGGTCCGAACACGGGTGGGCGCTCGGGACGCCCGATATTGTCGTCGAGATGACGGAGCCGTTCACGATACCGGCCGACGGGCCGGACCTCTCCCGCTGCTTCGTGATCCCGACCAACCTACCGGACGACGTCTACGTCGGGGCGATCGAGTTCCGGCCGGGAAATGCCCGCGTCGTGCATCACACGATGGCGTTCGTCGAGACCGCGGGCGAAGGGCGGAAGAAGGATCGGGGAGAGTCCGGGCCGGGCTACTCGAGCTTCTCGGGGGCGGGCGTGCCCGTCCAGGGCGACCTCGGGGGTTGGGCGGCCGGGAACCATCCGAAGCAGTTGCCCGACGGCATCGGGCGACTGCTCCCCCGCAAGGCCGACGTCATCCTGCTGATCCACTACCACCCCAGCGGCAAGATCGAGCGTGACCGGTCTAAGATCGGGCTCCACCTCTGCCGGACCCCGGTCAAGCAGACGCTCCACTGGAACGGCGCGAGCAACCTGGAATTCCGACTCCCCGCCGGCCACTCCAAGGTCGAAGTCCGCGCGACCTGGCACGTGCCGGTCGACGTCGAGGCGCTCGCCGTCACCCCGCACATGCACCACCTCGGGCGGGACATGACCATGTCGGTCACCTTCCCCGGCGGCCTGACCGAAGACCTCATCTCGATCCGAGACTGGGATCCCGCCTGGCAACATACGTATGATTTTGAAAAACCGATGTACATTCCCAAGGGCTCGGTCGTCAAGGTCGTCGCCCACTTCGACAACTCGTCCGAGAACCCTCGCAACCCCCACCAGCCTCCCAAGCTCGTGACGTGGGGCGAAGGGGCCAATGATGAGATGTGCATCGGCTACATCGCCGTGGTCAAGAACGGGCAGGACCTGACTCGGCCCGGGGAGAAGGACGACCTGTTCGACATCTTCGTGAAGCAACGTCAGAACGGGCGGGATCGTCGGTTGAGGGCAAGCCGGGGGAGGTGAGATCCATCGGTGAGGTATCGGGCTGGAAGGCGAAGGGAAGTTTTAGCCAAGGATGGAACACGGATAACGCAAAGGCGAAAACGAATCCGTAAATGACACCAATCGAATAAAAGGTTAATCCTTGGCAGAGATAAAACCCGGCGTTTCTTCAACGCCGGGTTTCGAGTTGGAGCGGGGTTATTGGGAGTCGCGGGAATGGGCTTGGAGCTGCTCCCAGTTCATGTTCTTGAAGATATTCTTGGCGGCGGAGCGGAGGCCTTCGCCGGACTTGTCGGTGACGCCGGGGGCGGGAGGGGCCGGGGGGCCGCCGGCGGCGTCGGCGATGCGGGCGAGGGTCGGGGCGAGGTTGGCGTAGAGCTGCATCTGGCGATCCGACGTCGCGGGCCCGAAGCGCAGGTTATAGGACTGCATGAAGGCGATGAGCTGGCCGACGGTCCGCTCCTTCCCCTCCTCGAGATCGGTCAGGATCTTCTTCATGCTCGGGTCGTTGAGCAGCCGTGACAGGCTGGCGAGCGTGATGAAGTAGGTCTGCGAGTCCGAGTAGCCGGGGTCGAAGTTCGCCGTGTTCTTGACGAATTTGGCGCGGAAGGTTTCGATCGCCGACTTGAGCTGCTTCATCGTCTTCGGCGAGACACTCCCCTTGGCGTCTTCCTTGATGGCGGCCTCGACGGCCTGGTGCAGGGTGTTACGCTCTTCGGCGTACATCGGGTCCATCAGGTTCGCCGGGAGCGAGTCCTTGGCCAGCATCTCGTCGAGGCAGACGGTCAGGGCCTCGGTGTCCCACTCGAAGGGGATCTCGCGGATCGCGGACGGAGAGATCGGGGCGTCGGCCCGGGCGGACTTGGAGACGCCGGGATCCTGGTCGTAGATCCGCGCCATGATCGCGTTGAGCGTGGTGCCGTCGAAGAGCTCGGCGCGGGCGACCCGTTCGTCGCGCTCGGCACCTCGGCGGGCGTCGTCCTTGCTCTGATCTTCGCGCAAGGCCTGCTGGCGGGCGCGGAGGGCCTTGTTCCACTTGAGCATCGTGTCAAGGTTGATCGCCTGAGCCTTGGCGTCCTCGACCTCGTAGACACCCTGGCCTCGGGCATAGGAACCGAGCCCGGCCATGTACCCGGACGCGGGGTCGGCCCCCCAACCTCCGAACCCGTAGCCGCCGTATCCCGAGGGATAGTACATCTGGGCCTGGGCACTCGGGGCCATCGCGGCCAGGCCGATGAGCAAGCCGAACGCGATCCGGTAATTCTGACGCATCTCGTGAAATCCTCCAGGAGTCAAGTCTGAGGCGCGAACGTGACGCCGACACCACAACCTTAGGACGGGGGCGTCCCGGGTGGCCGGGGTCGATGGCACAATCGTAAGTGGTCGCGAAAGTTACCTCCCCTATTAGGATCCGAGGCCCGGAACTTCCGAACAAGAGTACAGTGAACGATTTTCCGAATTTCAGCGATCTTTCCACGCGCCTCGCGAAAAATCCGCTAGGTCCAACCCGATCGTGAATCCACCAGCAAGGCACGAAGAGCGCCAGAAAGCCCGAGAGAGATTCGGGCTCTCAGACCTCGCCTCGCCGCTCGAGCTGCTTGTAGCGGACGGCCGAGTAGACGATCGGGATCAACACGATCGGCACCAATGAGACGAGGCCCACCAGCGGGTAACCCGCCAGGGACGCCGCCGCTCCGAACAGGCCGCCGCCGAAGAACAACCAGGCGGCGAGCCTGTGGGTGTCGTTCCAGACCCGTTCGCTGGCGAGTGTCCAGGGGACGCGGACCCCGACGAAGAAGTTCCGCCGCACCTTGCCCATGACGTTCCCCATCAACCCCAGGCCCAGAAGGACCCCCGCCACGACGACCCTGGTGACGTCGACTCGATAGCCCAGCGCGGCCGTCAAGGCGACGGCGTGGATGAAGCTCATCATGGCGAGGACCACGACCACGATGTAGCCGTAGGTCGCCCGGAACCCGTCCAGCCCGAACTGGCCGGGCGAGAGCCAGGGGAGCGCGGAGAACATGAGGAGCATCCCCACGAGCATCGCCGGCAGGAGAAACGCCGCGAGCCCCTTCGAGCCGAAGCCGTCCGCCTGCCCCTGGAGGTTCCAGTGGATCGGCACCCGCTCGGGGAGCATCCCATAGACGACCGCCGACCCGACGAACACCGCCACGACCAACCCCGACGCAACGAGCCAGGCACCCCGACTCATGGAACGCTCCTCCCGCCCCCGCCTTCCTCCCCGAACAGGCCGTGGATCCAGACGAGGGCGTCCTGGACCACCGTCGTGTCGAGCGTGTAATAGATCTGCTTCCCCTCGCGCCGACTCCGGACCAGCCCCGCGTCCTTCAAGACCGCGAAGTGATGCGAGACCGAGGGCTTGCTCATATCGAACGAGTCCGCCAATTCGCCCGCGGTCTTCTCCCCGGCGCGGAGCAGCCGAAGGATCTCCCGGCGGGTCGGGTCGGAGAGGGCCTTGAAGACCTCGTTCATCGACCTCCCCTTTCTATCCTTCGTCCGTCGGTCGCCTTCATTTAGAATGTCTTCTAATTGTCGTCGCCGATCAAGACCCTAGGGCGGTTCACGCACGCGTTACGCACTGCGGAGGAAAACGGGGACTGGCTCCCGGCCGGGTCAGGCTGGGCCCCTTACGGATCAACTTCGAGGTCGGGTGCCTGTTCCCATTTTCCGGGCCGTCGCCGTCCGCTGCGGCGGAAACGGGGACAGGCCCCCGTTTCCGCCTCCGCTCTCGGATCAATCGACACGTCGTGCCCTGTGCCAGTCGCACGTTAGCCGCTCTAAGCGCGGTCACTCGGCGAGCTTCTCGGATCTGCACACCGCGAAGGGGGTTGAGGAATTGTCAGGTATTGTGGTGGGGAAGTGAAGGCTGGGCGGGGAAGGGTTGAAGGAGCCGAATCCGACGACCTCGGGCGCATCCGAGTCCAGCAGGGAAGGCAAGATTTACAGACGATCGCTCCGCCTCTGCTCAACACGTCCACTGTCGTCCGCGTCTCGGTCTATTCCGTGATCTGAAGGTCGAGCCCGACCAGATCGTTCACTTCACTTCGATTTATATCGCATCGGCCACGGTCAGGCGGTCGTAGACGTGGATATCGCGGCGGATGATCCAGATCGGTTCGCTCCCTGGCAGGGACTTGGCGAGGCGAGAACGACAAGCGTCGGCTTCTTCCCGCGTGGCGAACCGAAGGAGAAGTCCATCCTCTTGGTCCAGGTCGGAAGCCCCCTGTTCCAACATCGCCGCGTTCACGACTTCGGGTTCGAACGGATCGGATGATCGCAAGCCGGCGATGATCTGGTAAGGCAGCATCCCCGCTGCCGTGGCCTCCGGCACAGTCAGCCCGCTGGCGAGTGCAATCTTCTCACGAACTTCCTTGCCCTCGGCCCGCTCATACGCCTGCAGGATGATCGAGGATCGTTCCTCCAGTGCGACGTCGGCCCACTCGTCCCAGATCACCGTTACGCGTGCTTTCTTGGTCACATATTCCTGTTCGTAGACGAGAGGCTGCCCAAAATCGCGTCAATTCTTCAGCTCCGCGGCCAACTTGGCGACAAGACCCGCCTTTGCCGAATTGATCGCAGACTGGACTTCGATTCCTTTCCGAGGCATGTAAGTGGTCTCAGAGAGAGTCCAGGTTGACCAAGAGCCATTCCGCGGCGAGGCGGACCTTCGTGACTTCGTACTGGTAGGCCAGATTAATATGATATCGTAACGACTCGTTCCACAACTCACCGATACGCTGGCCACACACCTGGATCTCTTGGGAGGTCGTCTGGGGCAGAACCTTCCCCGGGGTGGCGGCACGCTCCGCGACGAGAAGTTCCGCCCACGCGCGGACGTTGTGCCCGGCACCATGGCCAGGCCACGCGATCATCCGAACCGTGCGAGCGTGATGAATCGCGGGTTGGAGATGGGTGCCCCATGCGATCGGAGTCGTTTCCGAGAGCGTCAGGGAGAAATAGGCCGCTTTGAGACACATTTCGGCACAATATCCCCACAGATAAATCGCTCCAGTCTTTCTCCCTTGCACGGCGAGCGAGAGTCCATCGTCGTATCGCATGCGTGCCGTCGCTCGGAATTCCCGGATGCATTCGGGGCGCCATCGCTGCAAGAGACGCTTCGGCACGCTCGGGTTCCTGCGAGGAGTCCACCGTAAACGGATCGCCCGAAGAACCTGAACAGATGGTCCTCAAACTATCATCGTAGCCAACAGCGACGGCCCCTACAAGGCGTCCGGGATAAAAGCTCAATCGCGGTCCTACGTTGCCAATAGGCGACCGCGGTCGATCCGAGGTCCACGACGGAACCCGGCCACTTCGATACTTGAGCAATTTCCAATAACAAGGTCATACTTTACAGACGAGAGCTCAGGCCGGTGCGGATGGCGACGCCGAGGTTCTTGGGGCCGAGGTAGACCGACCAGATCGCCTGGGCGAAGGGGACGCTCTCGATCACCATGCCGGGGTGGTTGTCGATCTGGCAGCCGAGGCCGCGGCCGGGGACGTAGGTGAGCCAGAGATGTCCGCCTTGCTTGGCGGGGTTGGCCACGAAGTAGTTTTCGAGCTTCGCGAGCTCGGCGGCGAACGCGGGCTCGGGGTTGTTCATCGCGATCGACTCGCGGAACGACTTGGCCATCGTCCGGCCGTCGACCTCGCGTTCGAAGACGAGGTGGAGGATCTTGGCCGCGGAGACGTTGGCCAGGGTGCCGGCGTCCGGGATCTTGATCCCTTCCTGGACGTAGCTGGCGATCGAGTAGACGCTGAAACCGTACTTGGTCCGCAAGACGGCGCCGGTGAGCGCGAAACGGACGTGCTTCCCGTTGACCTGGGTCTCGACCGAGGTGGGGTAGCGGGTCTTGCTGCCGCTGACCTTCACGTACTCGGCGGCCTCGACGCCGCACGCGAGCAGCCCGATCAGGGCCACGGCCAGAACTCGACGAGTGTTCATGGGATCCTTCCCTTCCTGTCAGGTTGACCGCGATGGAGAATCCGTCGCTTCGAGGCCAATCCAGAGCCTCGGCCGGTCGCCGGCCCCGCGAAGGGCCGGCCCTCGACGTGCTGGGCGAGAGATCGATCGTCGGTTGGGGGGGACTGGCCCTCGCGAGAGGGCATCGATCACCGTCAACGGGACGTCCACCCGACGATTCTTCCCGCCCGGACGCCCGCTCGATTCCCCTCGATCCGTGTCAACCTCTTTCAAGGATTGGCTTTCTGAGCGGGAGGGATGGACCGAACGTCGCCCAGATCACGCGTCTCGCCGGGCTCGAGTACGACGCGGTCGATCACCACGCCGAAGCCCCCTTTCGCGGCGTTCTCGCCCACGGCGCTCGCCGAGTAGGCCTGGCCGGGGACGAGCGCGTCGAGGCGGAATCGGCCATCGGCGTCGGTCTTGATCTCGGGCACGGAGCCGCGTTCCGGATCGTCGCGCGTCTTCCGCCAGTCGACATCCGACAGGTCGACTCTCGGGCGTGGCCGACCTTCGGCGTCGACCAGTCGCCCCGCAATCGTGCCCCAGGGTTGGAGCCGGACCGAATAAGGCTCGGGCTCGTCGCCCTTTGCCAGGAGGAATCCGACGAGCTTCCGGTCGTCCTGGCGGAAGACGAACCGGCGGGGACGCATCGGATTCAGTCGGGACACCGTCAGCAGGCCCGGCTCGGCGGTCGCCTCGGCCCCGTCGGCCTTCACGCCGTCGAGGGCCTTGCCGTCGGGGCCAGCGACGCGAACCTGGCGCGGTCGGTCACGTTCCAGGATGACTTCGCGACTCAACGGGGCCGATCCTTCGGCCGGATTGACCAGGACAATGGCGCTGAACTGGTCCTGGGGCGTCCCGGCCATGTCACCTCCCATCGTGACGTAGAGGATCTGCCGGTCCCCGAACCTCTGGTCGGAGAACGCTCCCGGAGTCTTCACGTCCTTGAAGAACTCCTGGGGGTCGACGCAGGCCGGGCGGAAGATCCCCTCTCCAGTCCAAACCTGGACGGCGCCGGGGCCGGGGAAGACGCCCAGGGTGTAAGTCCCGTCGGGGCCCTCGACTCCCCAGCTGTACGATCCCCAACCGTTGATCGGTGCAAGCCCCCGGACCACATCGGCGTGCGGATTGGGGCTGATCGCCTGATAGCCGACGGCCGCCCCCGTCACGGGCTTCCCCGTGGCCCCGTCGATGACCGTGAGCCGGAACAGGACCCCCGCCACACAATCCACGTCCGCACGGATCGGCTCCAGGCCGACGGCGTCCGAGATTCGCGAGCACGTCACGAAGTAAGGGGGCTTCTTCCAGGCCGACACGCACAGCGGATAGCTCTCCCCTTTGGGAAAGCCCGCCAGGTGGTAGCGGCCTTCGTGATCGGTGACCGTGCTGAGGTTCATACCGGCGCCCACGACATCCACCCCGGCGAGGGGCTCGCGCGTGTGTTTGTCGCGAACCACCCCGGTGAGAGCACGGCCGGGGGGCGTGAGGTGGTCGAACGTCGCCCCATAGACCTTGATGGGCCCTGAGGCCTCCCCACGAGGGCTGACGACCGGGTCGGAGCGACGTGTCATCACCGAGATCAGCCCGCTGGCGATCGATGGCCCTTCGACCCCGAGCATGACGAGCCGCTCTCGGCCGATTCCCGCCATGCGGAATCGCCCCTCGGCATCGGTCGTCACGCTCGCAGGCTGGCCGGGGAGCCCGGGCCCCGCCCCGAACCTTTTCCTGGGGCTGCGGTTCGAAGCCGTGAACGGATCCTCTCGGACGAGCTTGAGGTAGGGGTCGAGGTTGCCCTCCACTTCGGCCATGACCTCTTTCAGGGAGATCTTCGCCCCGACCACGGGCCGCCCCTGGAGGTCGAGGACCCGGCCCACGATCGGCACGTCGTCCGGGATGAGCCGGAGCGTCAGCTCGGCGTCGGAGGGCGTGCGAATGTCGACCCAGTCGGGCCCGAAACCTTCGGCGGTCGCGACCAGAGGCATGGTCACGAAGGGGGGACGGCCGATTAGGCCGTCGAGCAAGGACTTCGGGACTGCCACTCGGAAACGACCTTCCGCGTCCGACCGCCCTTGCGGTTGAATGAGAGACTTCTCAGTCTTGGTGTCGGGGACGAGGAGATGGAGTGACACCCCGGACTTCGGCCGGCCTTCCGGGTCGAAGACTCGGCCGCGATAGCTCACGACAGCTTCGGGTCCCGTCTCGGATGACATGTCCTTCCTCCCCGTCGCGGACTTCGACTCAGGGGGGGAGCCCTGCTCGACCACAGGGGTCTTCGCCTCCGGCGGATCGTTGAAGGCGTCTTTCCCGAAGGCAACCAGGCCCATCGCCGTCATCGCGACGAGGACCGAGTACACCAGCGCCGACCTTATCGCCCCCCAAAGCATTCCCCCGAGAGCCTTCTCGGCGAGCGCCTTCGCTTTCAGGCTCGACGACGCCTGTAACGCCGAATCCGCCAGCGTCTTGCGGACGTCCGCCGACGCCTGGGACGCCAGCAGTGACCCCAGCGCCCCTCCTGCGAGCGTGACCCCTCGTCGGGTCAACCGGGCCCGCATGAGCGAGCGGGCCCGCGCGAGCCGACTCCCGACCGTGCCGACCGACCAGCGGAGATGATCGGCGACCTCCTCATAGGTCAGGCCTTCGAGGTAGCAGAGCACGATCGGGGCCCGAAACCGCTCCGGCAATCGGTCGATCTCCTCGTGGACGATCGGCCGAAGGTCCGCATCGGGCATGGAGGACAAATCGGCGGCCGACTCGTCCTTGCTCCCCTGGACCTCCATCGTCCGGCGTCGCAGGCCGTCGCTGTTGGCCTGCACCGCGATCCGGCAGGCGACCCGGTGCAGCCAGCTCCCCAGCGAACCGTCGACCCGGATCGTCCCCGCCTTCCGCGCCAGCACCAGGAACGTCGCCTGGAAGGCATCCTCGGCGTCGTCCGAATTCCTCAAGACTCCTCGGCAGGTCGACAGGACCATCGCCCCGTGTCGCGCCACCATCGCCTCGAAAGCGGTCTCGTCCCGGTGGACGACGAACCGATCAAGGAGCTGCGCGTCCGACTGCCCCGAGGCCGTCCCCTCGTTGAATAGCCTGTCGAGTTGCCGCAAGGCGATGCCGAGTTGTCCGCTGATCATGGGAACCGACCCCCTCAAGGAAGAAAGACGCTGCCCTTCAACCCTTGAGAGGGGCCGGGACGTGATTCCCATCCCGATTTTTCCGGGGCACGTCAATCGGCCAGGCCCCTCAGGAGGCCGATGGCCGCTTCGACCATGGCTTCGCCGCCGCCCGGGGCGACGCGGGAGTTGACGATCTCATAGCTCCCCTCGCCGAAGGCCTTCTTGGTCGGGACGTAGGCGGGGATGTCGTTGGCGAGTTCGACGACCATGGTCGTCCGGAACGGCGAGGCTTTCTTGATGGCGAGCCCGAGCTCGACGAAGACCTCGCCCGGCAGGGTCACGATGGCAACGTCGGGGCTGAGGCGGAACACCTGCACCTCGAGGCCGACGGTCTTCCCCGGGAAGTTCTCCCGGAGGTCGACGACCGTCACCGCCCGGACGGCCTCCAGGAACGGCAGCGTCGCGCTGCCGACCCGGTCGAGCTTCGCCCGAGACTTCTCAAGCTCGTCGGCCTCGGCCACCTGGAGTGGGACGTCGACGACCTTCCGTGCCACTTCCAGCGACGGGGACGCGACCGGCGACAACTTGGGACGTCCCGCCTCGACGAACCCAGCCAGCGCCGTGCCGATCTCGGCCGCGGTGTGCCGGGTCTGGGACTCGACGTCGACGTGGTTGATGTCGCCGCACGTCCCGGTCCCGAAGAGCGAGATGAACGTCGGGCCGAAGGCCTTGCGGAGCGCGACCTCGAGGTGGTACGGGTAGTCGGCCGAGTACTCGGTCCCGCTGACTGTGTCCAGGTGCAGGGCGAAGACCGTCAGCGCCGCCTTGGGCGTGGTCTCCTTCGGGCCGTAGACGGCGAGCATCCCGATCTCGGGATCGATCGGGCCGGCCACGCGGACGATCGCGGGGTTCTTGTACCCGGGGTTGAAGACGACTTTCCCGTCCTTCATGTGGAACCGTCGGTTGAACGCCAGGCCCGACTGCTGCGCGACCCCGGCCTCGAGCCTCGACGGGGCCAATGAGGCCTGGGCCTTCGCGACGACGTCGCCGATGGCCTCGACGAGCTTCGCCCCGTAGTCGATCTCCTCGCGCGAGTCTCGCCCTTCGGCGGCGACCGCCTTCTCGTGGAAATGGCGGCGGAGCACGCCGTAGTAGAGCGGCCCGGTGTGGCTGTGCGTGGCACACACGGCGACCCGGCTCGCCGGGATGCCCGACGTCGCCTGGATCCGGGCCCGCGCCCGGTCGGAGAGGTCGCGGGGGATGGCGATCAGGTCGCAGAAAACCAGGGCGGCCTGTCGATCCCCCTGGCGGAAGACGATCGCCTTGGCCTGGAGCGGGTCCTTGGTGCCGGTGTTCGACCGCTCGTTGAAGTATCCCGCCATCCGGTAGCCGGTGGGGGGGGTGATGTCGACGGTCGCGACGCCGACGGCCATCTCATCGGCCCGGCCGACCGCGGCGGCCAGGAGTGCGAGGAGCACGAAAGATCGTCGGCAAAAGGCGAGATTCCCCATCATATTCCGGCCTCCTCATGTTTAAGACAGATATGCGACGATTTCCCGCATCGTGATCGAACGTCGGACGGGGTCGACCACCATGGCATGGCGGAGGACCGTCGCGAACGGGTCGGGGACCTCGGAGGCGAGCCGGTCGGGCTCGACCCTCCGGATCCGGTCGAGCACCTGGAGGACGTTCGCTCCCGGGAAGGCCCTCGCCCCGGTCAACATCTCGTAGAGCATGACGCCGAGCGCGAAGACGTCGCTCTCCGGTGACGCCGGGCCGCCTCTCGCCTGCTCGGGGGCCATGTAGCTCGGCGTGCCGAACGGACCTTCGCCCGACTCGGCGACCCCGTACACGGCCGTTTCGTCGGCCTCCTGAGGGGGGGATTCGCGCCGAGCAAGCCCGAAGTCCAGGACCTTCGCCACGCCGTCCTCGGAAACCAGGACGTTCTCGGGCTTGAGGTCGCCGTGGACGATGCCCCTCGCGTGCGCCGCGGCGATCCCCGAGGCGATCTGCCGGCCGATGTCGGCCGCTCGGTCGGGGGAAAGCCTCCCGGCGTCCTCGACGAGCCGACTCAAGGGACGGCCGCGGAGGTACTCCATGGCGATCATCGGCACCCCCTCGCTGTCGTCGACGGCGAAGACCGTGCAAATATTCGGATGGTTCAGGGCCGCCGCCGAGCGTGCCTCCGCCAGCGCCGCGCCCGGCGCCCGATTGGGGCCGGCCTTCAAGACCTTGAGGGCGACCGTCCGCTGAAGGCCGAGGTCGCGGGCCTTGTACACGGTCGAGAACGAGCCCGCCCCGACCTTCGCCTCGATCCGGTAGTGCGAGATCATGCTGCCCGGGCCGAGCACCTTCGTCGGGTCGATCGTCGGATCCTCCGCCTTCCAGTCCGCCGCGCACAGCCCCCCGGACTGCAAGGCCGAGAGGACCCGCAAGATCTCCTCGGCGCGTCGCCCGACGCTCAGGTTGTGGACCACCTGGTACTGCAACACACCCTCAGGGTCGACCAGGAAAAGCCCTCGCAAGGCGACCCTCTGGGGCTCGAGCCAGACCCCATACGCCCGGGCGACCGCCCCCTCCTCGTCGCTCGCGAGCGGAAATCCAAGCCCCTCCACCCCCCCTCGCAGCCTCGACGTCTCGAGCCACTGCCGATGGATCGCGACCGGGTCGCTACTGATGCCGAGCAACTCGCAATCCTGGCGGCGGAACTCGTCGACCCGTGCCCCGAGGCCGGTCAACTCGGTCGGGCAGACGAGCGAGAAATCGCGGGGATAAAAGACCAGCGCCACCCAACGCCCTCGATAATCCGCCAACCTGGCTCGACCGGCCCGCACCCCCGACGACGTCGCGCAGGGCATATCGAACTCCGGAGCCAGTATCCCCACGCGCGCGACACGATCCACTCGAACTATCCCCCCAAAACCCCGACTCAACAACACCTATTTGACACCCACCCCTATTGATCAAAACTTCCACCTACGTCAATCCATGCCATCTGTTGATTAATTCGCCTTCTCTGATCCGTGTTCCATCCGTGGCTATCCAATCCGTCGGCCCGGCATCGGGCCAACCATTTCCAGCCCGATGCCGGGTCCCCGTCAAATGTGCTTCCAGGGTTCGCGGTAGGCGTAGTCGAGCAATTCGTTGGCCGAGTCGTTGTTCGTGATGCGCTCGGTCTTGGGATCCCACTCGAGTCGCGACCTGGTCGCGAGGGCGATGTTCGCCAGCAACGCGAAAGTGGTCGAGCGATGCCCTTCCTCGACGTCGGCATTGGGCGTCTTTCGAGACTTGACGCAGTCGAGGAAGTTGCGGGCGTGCTGCTGGTCGAGGTCGCCGTCGTCGGAGCGGACGGTCATCGGCTTGATCTTGACCGTCTTCCCCTTGAAGCCGCCGGGGCGCTCGGGGACGATCTCGAAGCCTTTCGCGTCGGCGTAGACCGTGCCCAGGGTCCCCCGCAGTTCGATCTCACCGGCCTTGAGCACGGGGGTGCCATTGGCCTCATAAAGGCCGAAGGTCATGAGCATCCCCGAAGGGAGCTCGAAGATGATTTCGGTCGTATCCGGGATCGTGCGCGAGTCGCGCACGGAGAAGTTCCCGCCGTGCGCTGAGACCGAAGTCGGTGCCGACTCGCCGACCATCCAGCGCATCAGGTCGAAGTAGTGGACGCCCCAGTTCGCGACCTGCGACGAGTAGAGGTGCCACCACCGGAATTTATAAGGCGCGGTATTCTCGTTGAACGGCCGGCTCGGGCGAGGCCCGAGCCACATGTCCCAATCGAACCCCTCCGGCGGCGCGGAGTCGGGGACGAGACCGATGCCATCCGGGGTCATGTTGTTCGCGTAGCCCGACCTCGCCACAGTGACCTTGCCGATCTGGCCGGACTGCACGACCTCGGCCAGCTTCGCATAGATCCGAGACGACCGCCGATGCGTGCCGACCTGGACGATCCGGTCGTTCCGACGCGCCGCCTGCACGATCCGGCGCCCCTCGTTGATGGCGATCGAGAGGGGTTTCTCGACATAAACATCCTTCCCGGCGTCGCACGCCATGACCGTCTGGATCGCGTGCCAGTGGTCGGGCGTGGCCACGATCACCGCGTCGATGTCCTTGCGATCCAGGATCTCGCGGAAGTCCTTCACGCGGGCGGGAGGGCGTTCCCACTTGGGCTGGGACGGCGGGATCCTGTGTCCGAGGTTCTTGAGCCGGGGGTCGATCTTGTCGTATTCCCCGTTCAGGTAGGTCTCGTAGACGTCACAGAGGGCCACGACCTCGGCATCCGGCTGGGCCGCGAAGGCCTTGAGGACCTGGCAACCGCGATTGCCGACGCCGATGCAACCGACCCGCACGCGATCATTCGCGCCGATCGGCCCCCCTGCCCTGGCCCCTTGCGCCACCGCACCGCTCGCCACGGCGGCGGAGAGGGCCGTCTTCGTGAAGTCGCGTCGGTTGAATGGACTCACCATCCTCGGGGCCTCCAAATCGACAGAGGGTCCGGCGATCGCACATGCCGAATTCGAGCTTGAGATCGAGACGGCCTAACCTTTCGCCCTCGCAGTCTACCAGAGCCCAACGACGAGTATGAATGGGTTGACTCCCGCCCGAGCCCCCGAATTCCTCCCGAACGCCCCACAGTCGATTTGGGCCGTCCCACCACCCTCTCGACTTGCCGCTGTGGTTCCGGCCTCAAAATGGTATCCTCGAATTTGGTGAAGAGGTACGGATCCAGGCCCGTCAAGCCCGGGAGGTGCAGGGATGAGTACCGTCCAATCCGCGACGAATACCGGCCGCGCACTCCCGTCCCTCGTCGCCGGCCAAAGGCTCGATCAGGCGACCTTCCACGAACGATACGCCGCGATGCCGAGCGGCGTCCTCGCCGAGTTGATCGATGGAGTCGTGTTCATACCCAGCCCCGTCGGCCCCGAGCACGGCCGCGCCCACATCCCCTTGCTGGTCTGGCTGAGCTATTACGAAGAGAACACGCCGGGAATCGAGGTCCTCGACAACACCTCGACCGCCTTGGGTCCCACGAGCGAGCCGCAGCCCGACGCACAGCTCCGCATCTTGCCCGAGTATGGTGGGCGATCACGGGCCGAGCGACGGTTCATCCGAGGAGTCCCCGAGTTGGTCGTCGAGGTGGCCCATTCCACCCGCTATACCGACCTCGGGCCGAAGTTCGACGACTACGAACGGGCAGGCGTGCGTGAATATCTCGTTCGGGCGCTCGAGCCCCACGAAGTTCTCTGGCACGTCCTCGTCGATGGGCGTTATACGAGAATCCTTCCCGACGCGGACGGTCTCTATCGCTCGCAGGTCTTCCCGGGACTCTGGCTCGAAACCCAGGCCCTCCTGTCCCACGACACCCGGCGTCTTCGTCGCGTGCTCGACCAAGGGCTTGCGACGCCCGAGCACCAGGCCTTCGTCCGGGATCTGGCCGAGGCGAAGCAAGCTCCCTGACCACGTCACGAGCCCGACGTCAGATCGACGAGGAGGGTGCCCGGACCGCGAAACGCAGCTTCGCCGAGGTCGAGCGAGGGTTGGCGCGTCGTTCTTCGGCGGAGGCACGAATCACCTCAGGCGACGTCGAGGCATACGTCCGGTCATGGAGGCCGGCCTGGAAGGCCGCCTTCACGCGGCGATCTTCGCCGGAGTGGAACGACAGGATCGCGACCCGCCCTCCCGGCTTCAGGCAAGAGGGCAGCACGCGAAGGAGGGCCTCCAAGGCTCCGAACTCGTCGTTCACGGCGATGCGGATCGCCTGGAAAACGCGACGGACCGCGTCGTCGGCCGTCCCTGAGGACCGGCGGGAATACTGCTGGAATGTGGAGCGAACGACGTCGGCCAGTGACCGGGTGCTGACGAGCGGCCGGCTGGCGTGGGCTTGCAAGATCGCTGTGGACATCTCCCGGGCCAGGGGTTCGTCGGCGTTCTCGGCGAGGATCCGGGCGAGTTCCGCCTCGTTCCAGGTCGACAGCAACGCCGAGGCTGGGCGTGTCCGGCCGGGATTCATCCGCATATCGAGCGGGCCATCCTCCTTGAAGGTGAAGCCCCGGGCCGGGTCGTCGATCTGCATCGACGAGAGCCCGAGGTCGGCCAGGAGGACGTCCGCACCCCCGGGAGCCTGCTCGGCGACGAACGCCGAGAGTCCCGCGAAGTTCATGCGCCGGACGACGAGTGTTTCGGTCGGGAACCCGAGGGCGAGGAGCCGGGCCTCGGTCTTGGGCAACTCGATCGGGTCGGCGTCGATGCCGAGCAGACGCCCGCCGGGTTGGACGGCCGCGAGGAGTTCGCCGGCATGGCCCCCGTAGCCCAGTGTGCAATCGACCGCGACGTCTCCGGGACGAGGCGCGAGACCCTCGAGGATCTCTCGGACCATGATCGGTCGATGCATCCCCGCGGGGGTCTTGCCGCCGGCGATCACCTTCGCCACGTCGTCCGCGTACGCCTCGGGACGATGCTCCTTGTACTTCTCGCGGAACGCCCTCGGATGCGTCCCTCGATAGCGCGGACGGCGCCCCGGTTTCTCGGGAAGAGGATCGGTCATGCAAGGTCCACGGTGGGCGGGGTGCGATGTCGAGACGAGAGGCCTCGCGGATCAACGAGCCATCAGGAATATCAAAATCACTCGCGACTCGTCGACATCATGGGCCCTCGAGTTGGCGACCGCCGTTCGCGTTCTCTCGGTTTTTCTCGTCATCGAAATGAAGCAGAGGGATCCTCGAGAGACTCCAAAGCGAAGGGTGGCGACGGTGCCCCCGACAACACGTATCCTGGGAAGGTCGAGCGTGGAGCCGCTCCGGCATTGCGGGACGCCGACGAATCTTGACGAGGGCCGCCAATGAACGCTCTCAACCTTCTGGCCTTCTTCCTGACGGGAGCGTTGATCCTCTACCTGTCCATTCTATTTCATGAACTTGGGCATGTTGTCCTGGGTCGAGTGGGAGGGTATGAGGCCACCTCGTTCGGCCTCGGACTCGGTCGGGTCATTTGCGTCATCCCTCTCGGTCGGATTCGGCTCTTCTTCGGGCTCTACCGCCCTCTTCAGGGAGTGACGTTCGCGTTCTACCCGCGGTTCTACCCAACTCGGCTACAGATCTGCCTCTTTTCGGCGGGGGGAATCCTCGCCAATGGGCTGCTTGCGCTGCTGGGACTTGCCCTCATGAGATGGCTATCGTGGGGAAAGGAGGCGTGGGGGCTGCTCGCTTCACTCAACGGGCTACTGGCCTTGGGAAGCCTGGTTCCCGTGCATTTCCAGGTCGGACGCACTCCCCTGCGAAGTGACGGATTGCTGATCCTCCAGACCTTGCTCGCCCGTACGCTGTCTCAGCCGCCCCCGAAAACCATCGAGATGGCCGAATCCCTGAGGGGGCTATTCCAGGCGACCGGGGACCTTACGATCCACCGCGTTTACTTGCTCTCGGCCGCTGGGGCCAGGGCCGAGCTCGCAGATGTCTCGAGAGCGAAGGAGTTATGCCAGGAGGCCGACGAGGTGCCCGAGCACTCCCGAGCGGGGACTCACGCCCTCGGCGAAACGATTCGCGCGACCATCGAGTTGACAGCCGGCCAGTTGGACGAGGCCGCCGCGGCCATGGATGTCGCCGCGGCCGTTTGCCTCGAGGAAGGTAACGCCAAGGGCCTCCTCCTCATCGCCGCACTTCGCGCCTGCGAGAAAGGGCTCCGGGGGGACCGCCAGGCCGAGGCGAACGACCTGGATGCACTCCTGGAAGATCCCCAAGCGGCTCGACACCCGGAGTTGCGGCTTCTGTTGCTCATTTCGCGGCTGAACTCCAGTCTCGCGATGTCCGATGGCGACTCGGTAGGGACTCTCCTGGAGCAGATCCATGCCCCGGGGCTCCCCAAACGCTCCGCCCTCCAAACCATCCAGATCTACTGGCCTCTCGCCCGGTTCTCCAAAGAGCGAAGTGATGTGGAAGGAGCCGCGACGGCCTACCGCGAAGCCTCTTCCGGCATGCGAGAGCTCGTCGACGCCTGGAGCAGCCCGGACGAGAAGGTCCGATTCCTCGAGAACAACGCGAAATTCCTGACCGACGTTCGCGAATCCCTCCAGGCCTTGGGCAAAGACGAGCTGGCCGACGAACTCCTCGCCCCCTTCGAAACTCCCGGAGCGATGGCACCTCCGAGCGAAGCCGAGAGGGCACGGGACACTCGGTTTCGCCGGGCCGGCCTCTGGCTCTTGCTCCTCAACGTCACTGTCTCCCTCTCCATGCTGCTAGTCGTGGTGGCCATGCATGTCAAACCCCCGGCCGTACCCTTCTTCCTGTTCACCACCATTTTCATTATTTCGACAGTCTTTCAATTCGTCACAGTCGTGTCGGCCTTCGCGATCCATGCCCTGATTCTCAGGTCATGGAGGCCAGGGATTGCGATCCTGGCCGCGGGCTTGATCCCCTGGATCATCACGGCATTCTTGCTCACAATCGAATGGATCGATCCCACCACCTGACACGTCCAGCACTGTGCGAGGCGAAAAAGCAATCAAACAATCACTTGTCAACATTAACACATTGCGGCCGAATACGCACAACTCGTCCGACCCCTTCTCGTGGCACACAATTCCAAGCAAGCATTCAACCACCCATAATTTCGCTGTGCGCCAACGATCTGGGCGCTGGTGCCAACGGGGGGATGGGATGTATCATGAAGGATGGGTACGTCACGGATGAGGGTCGCTCGTCGCGAGACGAAGGGTCGAGAGGTGGGGCCGTCGCGCTATCGAGTTTCGAGGTCCGGCAGTATCAACGAAGGTATTGCCGTGACGTCGCGCGAGGGTCCGTGAGTTGCGTGCCCCGAGGGTCGTGTCGGGGCAAAATTCGAAATCAGCCCACAGCCCCCGAGGGAGAGGCCAGGCCATGGGGATGTCTCGACGGCGATACACGACGCTCGTTTCTTTGCTGATGTTCGCCGCGGCCGGGGTCGCGGGCTCGCTCTGGTGGCGGACCCATCCCCTCGAGATCAGCACGCTCGCCGGCGGCTCGATGGTGGTCCGGGCCTCGGCCGCCCTCACGATCGACCCCGAGAAGCTCGCGACGACCTGGGGGATCATCCTCGGGATCATCGCCATCTCCACCAGCACGGCCCTGGTCACGCCCAGGAAGGCCCAGTAACCTCCTCGTATCCTCGGTCGCTCGGGCGACAGGAAAACGCGCCGAACTCTCGATCGACGAAGGGCGGGCCGAAGGTCCCGATCCGGGATTCCCGACGTCTTGCGCGCGTGGGCGGCCCCACGTCACGGACCACGACCGGCAGCCGGTTCCGATGGCCATGCACCGTGCGACTCGGGTAGTCTGAGCGCGAGGGCCGGCGCCACGCCCATGGCGGGGCGGCGATGAATATCGGACCGGCCCCGACGAAGGATCCTGGAGCGGGGATTCGCACCCGGGCATTCCACACAACGGAGGAAGCATCTGATGCGTCGTGCGACGATGATCGAGGGCTTGGGCCTGGTGCTGGCCGCCTACCTGGCGGCCGCGCCGGCCCGGGGAAACGATGAACCCAAGAAAGACGCCCCCGACAACAAGCCCGCCAAGGCCGAGGTCAAGACGATCGCCGTCTTCCGACTGGCGGGCGACGTGACCGAGGCCCCCAAGGAAGAATCCTTCTCACTCAATGGGATCACGAGCGTCACCCTCCACGACCTCGTCGCCCGGATCAAGAAGGCCGGCACCGACCCGGACGTGAAGGCCCTGGTGATCCTGCACGAGGCCGGCGCGATCGGCGCGGCCCAGGTGGAAGAAGTGCGCCGGGCCCTCGACAACGTCAGGGCCTCGGGCAAGGACGTGTACGCGAACGCCGACTCCCTGGCGATGCGCGAGTACGCGCTCCTCTCCGGCGCCACGAGGCTGAGCGTCGTCCCGACGGCCGACCTCTGGATCACGGGTTTCTACGGCGAGTCGCCCTACCTCCGCGGCCTGCTCGACAAGATCGGGGTGAAGCCGGACTTCCTGACCTGTGGCGCGTACAAGAGCGCGGCGGAGGTCTTCATGCGGGAGGGGCCCAGCCCCGAAGCCGACGCGATGCAGAACTGGCTCCTCGACGGGATCGCCGAGGCGACGGTCGACCTGATCGCCAAGGGGCGTAAGGTCGAGCCCGCCAAGGTTCGCCAGTGGATCGACGCCGGCCCCTACACGGCCGAGAAGGGGAAAGAGGCCGGCCTGATCGACGCGGTCGAGCATCGCCAGGCGTTCGAGGCGATGCTCAAGGACAAGTTCGGCCAGGACGTCGTCTTCGACAAGAAGTACGGCCAGAAGCAGTCGCCCAAGGTCGACATGTCCTCGCCGTTCGCCTTCCTCAAACTCTGGGGCGACCTGCTCGGCGAGGCCCAGAAGAAGAAGTCGACGAAGGACGCCGTCGCCATCGTCCACGTCGAAGGGGCGATCACCCTCGGGGGCGGCCAGCCGTCGCCGTTCGAGAACGCCGGCGCCAGGAGCTCGAAAATCCGCAAGGCGCTCGACGAGGCGGCCCGCGACGACTCGATCAAGGCCGTCGTCCTCCGCGTCAATTCTCCGGGAGGCTCGGCCGTCGCCAGCGAGATCATCCTCGACGCCACCAAGCGAGTGAAGGCCAAGAAGCCGTTCGTCGTCTCGATGGGCGACGTCGCGGGGAGCGGCGGGTATTACGTCGCGTGCGCGTCCGACCTGATCTTCGCCGACGAGTCGACCATCACCGCCTCGATCGGCGTCGTCGCCGGCAAGCTCGCGACCAAGGAGTTGTGGAAGAACGTCGGCATCACCTTCAAGGCCTACAAGCGAGGCGAGAACGCCGCGATCCTCGCGGCCAGCGCCCCGTTCAGCCCCCACGAGCGCGAGCGGATGACCGCCTGGATGAACGACATCTACGGCGTCTTCAAGGGCCACGTGACCTCGAGCCGGGGCGACCGCCTCAAGAAGCCGATCGACGAGCTCGCCGGCGGCCGGGTCTTCACCGGCAAGCAGGCCTTGGAGCTCGGCCTGGTCGACAAGATCGGCACCCTCCAGGACGCCATCGCCCACGTCGCCGACAAGGCCAAGCTGACCGACTACGACGTCCGGGTCGTCCCCGCCGCCAAGAACTTCCTCGAACAACTCGTCGAAGAGTCCTCGGGCACCTCCGACGACGCCCCCGGCCTCGACCTCGCCGCCCGACTGCCCGGCGTGGGGGGCCAGGTGTCCCTCGTCGACCTCGCCATGCCCTTCCTCCGCCACCTCGACGCCGGCCGCGTCGCCACCGTCAAGGCCGCCCTCCAGCGACTCCAACTCCTCCAGCAAGAAGGCGTCATCGTCATGATGCCCGAGATCGCCTTCCCGCGCTGAGCCGGAAACGCGCCGAGGGCCCTGTCCACCACAGGGCCCTCGTCTTGGTTCGGTGATGACCTCGGGCGGTGCAACCACCCGACCGAACATCTTCGACAGTACATCGGCGGAATCGACGAGGACGAGATATCGTAGTGGTGACGCGTCGGAAACGACGAGCATCCCCACCTTTGTTTCCAAGAGAAATTTTACACCTTAATTACGTTTATAAATAAACCATCCTTTCAATTAAGGCTCGCTTTCCTGCGTAACCCGATGGGTGCAAAGGACTTTAGCACGAGCCGAGTGCTATTCAAGTCTAACCCAAATCGTCTGCAAATCGTCGACACCAAATCGTCCATTCAACGCGCACGCCTGGATCTGTGGGGGCTTGGGTGGGCGACTACCCAGTTCTGCACGGCCCGAGGCGTTCTCCGAGTCGTTGTCATGGGTTTGGTGACAGCAATTTGAGAACATTCGCAATTGGAGCCCCTGACTCCGACTCCGTAAGCTAGACCTAAACCAAGCGTATCGAAAACCCTCTCACGCCCCTCCAACTTGGATTTAAGGGGTTTTGGCAACGGCACTTGCGCGAGCGTGTGCGTTTTCGAGTGAGCGCCTCTTCGATTTCCATAGTTTCGTGGCATGCCTTGTTTTATAGGGCGCAGACCGCTGTCATCCTTATGTCATCGTGCCGGGTACGCTTGTTTTAGGGCTAGACTGAGGAAGGAGAAACACGGTGTCGCACGCATTGCCTCTACCGCATTGGTTTTCTGGGAACCCGATGGGATGAGTCTTTGCTTCGATTTCGTATACGCACTTTCGCGGTGAGGCCGGGCGACTGCTTAAACGTCTCCCAGTCGCCGATTTCACGATCGGGGTGGATGGGCCGCCCTCCTTGCTCAGTCAATCGGAGTCGGAGTGCCGGCAAGGCGCTGCGAACTCACGAGTTCGAGGTTTGTGTAGCATCATGTCGTTATTTTCAGTGAGCTCATCCCGTTGGGGTCGTTTCAACAAGCCCCAAATCAAGTCGCGATGCCGCGCCTCGCTTTTTGGCGCTTCCGAGGGGCGGCCGACCCGGCGTGTTCCCGCGATCGTCGAGAATTTGGAACGGCGAGATTTGATGACGGTGACGCCCAATCAACTCCATTCGGCAGGCTCGGACAAGCTGCACAAGGTGGAGTTACCGAGAAACGACAGCGTGGTCATTCCGGTTGGTGCGAGCACGGGCGGATCGATCGCGGCGAGGCGGCGAGATGAGGCGATGCACCACGGCTTCATCGGCGGGGCCGCGGGAGCGAAACGCTTCCAGCAATATGCAACCACTCCGATCGCCACAGCAAATCAGCTCAATCAGCCACTGGGGCAGGCAAAGGCCGACTTGATTGCCAAGGCCTTAAAACTTGATAAAAGCTTGTGCTTCACGGAGCAGCAGTACCTCGCGTTTATCAGTGGCAATGGGATGGATGGTAGCGGCAACCAGGCCGATGCAAAACTGGTCGACGAAAGCATCGCAATCCTGACGAACTCGAGGGCCCACCCGCTCATCCGTACAATCGATGGCAAACCAACCAGGATCGTTTTGGGGAGCTACGGACTCACGGTCAACACAGACGGGATGCTGGAAAGCCCGGCAAATGCCAACGCCCCGACGAGACAGGTCAATTCCGTCCTCGCTCCGGGGGGTTATCTCTCAACCTGGGCGGCCGCCAACGGTGCGCAAGCATCGATTCAAATGCTCTACAAATCAGCATTCAGAGTGCAACTTCCCTATGGGACTGCCGCGCAGTATGAAGGGACCAATGCCGAGCTGGCGCTCTATCGGAATGGCGCCAAGAGCGCGGTCACGGGCCTGCCGATGGCCACATCGCTCTGGCAGATCAACTTCGCACTGATCTATATGTTGAACCCGAAACTGGCTGCAAAGATGCCTGCTCATTGGGCTCCGATTCCTGGCAAAGTGGTGGCCGCCCTGTTGAAAAGCCCCACCGGCCAAGTCCCCTACAGCAGCTATGCGTCCAGCTTTCACTAACGACTCGCGGCATCACTTCGCTCGATCCTTCCCCGTTTTCTGTACCTTTTCCGACCACTTCAGGGGGAGTGGAAATGAGCGCGCTCGTTTCCAACAACCGCGGAATCGACGAGGATGAGATGGCGCAAAGGTGAAGCGTCGGAAACGATGAGCATTCTTAATCGAGTCCTTTGCAAGAAGGCCCGTTGCTCCTCGAACTCTTCAAGCGAGAGATCGAAGCCGACCCCGGACTGCTTGAGAAGCCCAACGGTTTCGTTGTCGTCGAGCCCCAGGGCTTCTCCGAGTTGGTGTTGGGTGATTTTCTCTTCTCAATGGAGCCGGCTCGCGGCGCAGAAGTCGCACGCCAACGGGCAGCCTCGCTGCGTCTGGAGGGTGAAGCGGTGCCGGACGCCCGTTCCGAGCAGGTCGAACCGAGGGGTCGGGGCTTCGCGGAGGTCGAACGGCTTCGTCGCGTGGTAGAGGGGCCGAAGTCCTCCGGATCGAGCGTCGGCCAGCACGGCAGGCCAGGAGGCCTCGCCGTCGCCGACGACGACGGCATCGACCGACCGATGAGCCTCCTCAGGGCATGCCGTCGCGTGGAGGCCGCCGAGGACCACCGGCAAGCCCGCCCGCCGCACCCGCCGGGCGAACTCGTAGGCATCCTCGACCGAGGCCGTCAGCGCCGAGACCGCCACGAGGTCGGGACGGAGCTCGATCACCTGCTCGGCCAGGGCCTCGGCGTCCGAGCCTCCCGACTCATGGTAACTGGCGGTCCAGTCCGGCGGGTTCATCCCGGCGACCGTCAACAGCCCGAGCGCCGGCAGTTGGGCGATGGCCCCCGCCCTCGCCTGCAGGCCGGGCATGGCCATCCCCAGCTCGCGCATCTCTCGCTCCCGGACGCGGAAGCCGGTGAACGGGACCAGGGCGACGTGGGGCACGGCCAGGGCTCCTCAAAGCCTGTTCCGTTGATTCAAAAATCATAATTGTCGATATTTTCTTTCGCAAATCGGAAGGGCTTCCCGAGCATGACGTTGTCGCCCACGACCTCGATCGTGCCGAGTCGACCGGCCTTGATTTGGGTGTCGCCGGGCTTGAGGGTCCCGTCGTGGAGGGCCCGGGCGGCGAGGACGGTCAAGTAGCCCAGGTCCATGGTGTTCCAGAGGATCACGCAGTCGGTGATCCCCTCGTGGACGAAGCGTTTGTTGTTGTTCGGGAGCCCGAGGCCGAGGACCTTGACGTCGCTGCGGCCGGCCTGCTTGACGGCCTCGGCGGCGCCCGGGACGGCCGGGGTGCAGATCCCCATGATGAGCTTCACATCAGGGTCGGCGTTCATGATCGAGGTCGCCTCGTCGAACGCTTTCTTCTGGAGGTCGTCGCACGGCCGGAGTGCGGCCATCGTGATATTCGGATACTTCTCGGCCCGACGGGCCTCGATCGTCTTCTGCCACTCGATCATGTTGGCGGCGGTCAACGAGGCGGTGATGATCGCGAACTTCCCCTTGCCCCCGAGCACCCGCGCAGCGTTGTCCATCAGGGCTTCGCCGATCCCCTGGGGGGTCGCCTGGTTGATAAGGAAGTCGCGCGCGTCGGGGAGGGCATCGGCGTCCCACGTAATCACCTTGATCCCACGCTCGCGGGCCTTGCGGAGCACCGATGAGATCCCCTCGCGATTCTCGACGGCGACGGCGATGACGTCCACGCCTCGGGTGATCCAGGTGTCGATGACCTCGTTCTGCTTGGCCGGGTCGGGGTCGGTGGGGCCGTCCCAGATCAGGGTCACGCCGAACTCCTTGGCCGCCTCCTCGGCCCCCTTGCGGCAGGCGACGAAGTAGGCATTCCCTTTGCTCTTGGGCATCATCGCCACGGTGATCCGCTTGACCGCGGGCAGAGCGTCGGGGCGAGAGACATCGGCCGAGGGGACCGCGGAACCCCGGCCGGCGAGGTCGTCGCGGAGGGTGCGGGCGAGATACACGTTGCTCCCCGCGACGATCAAGGCCGCCGCGAGGATCACGCCGCAGATCAGGGCCACTTGCGAATTCTTCACGTCGAACACCTCAGCAGCAGGATGTTGGGGATGCGCCGTCGCCGATGCCGTCGCCCTCGAGGGTCGGCGGTCGAGCCCGATCGCCAGGATGAGGAGGGCCCCGGTCAAAACCCCGGCCAGCTCGGCGGGGAGGTCCGCCAGCCTGAGCCCGTTCTGCAGGACGCAGATGGCGAAGAGGCCCAAAAGGGTGCCGTGGACGCTGCCCCGACCGCCGAAGATCGAGGTCCCCCCCAGCACCACCGCCGTGATCGCCATCAGCTCGTAGCCCGTGCCCGCGTCGGCCTTCGCCTGGCCGAGGTGGGCGACGTAGATGACCGCCGCCAGGCTCGAGACCAGGCCCGCGAGTAGATAGACGAGACCGACCAGCCGCCCGACCGGGAGCCCCGCGTACCGGGCCCCCTCGGGCGCGAACCCGATGGCGACCAGACCCCGGCCGATCGTCGACCGGTGGAGGAGGATCCAGAAGCCCACAGCCACCGCAGCGAACACGGGCAACTGCGCGGGGAGCAGGCCGAAGAAGTACCCTTGCCCCAGGAAGAGGAAGCTCGCGGGGAAGTTGGTGTAGTTCTCGACGCCCCCCGTCAGGCCTTCGGCCAGCCCTCGGAAGAGCGAGAACGAGCCGAGGGTCACGATCAGGGGGGGGATTCGCAGTCGAGTAATGAGCAGGCCGTTGAGGCCGCCGGCGAGCGCACCGACGCCGAGGGTTAGCGCCGCGGCCACGCCGATCGGCAGCCCCGCGTCGCGCCAGAGCGATCCGAAGATCACGGCCGACAGTCCCATCAGCGAGCCGACCGAGAGGTCGATGCCGCCGGTGACGATCACCGGCGTGAGGGCCACGGCGAGCAGCCCGACCTCGACGCTGAGGCGGAGGACTTCGAAGGCGTTCGCGAGCGAGAGGAAGTTCGTCCCGATGGCGCTGAAGACCGCGGCCTCCAGGACCAGGAGCGCGAGCAGGATCCGCTGGGAGGGGTCCAAGAGGCGAGGTCGGGCGGAGGCAGCACGAGGGGAGAGGGCCGTCGACGACATCGTTAGCTTCGTCTCCCTTCGCGGTAGAGCGCGTCCGAGGCGACGGCGAGGAGGATGATCGTCCCCTGGATCGCCTTCTCCCACTGCGGCTGGGTGCCGAGGAAGACGAGCGCCGGGGCGATCGTGCCGAGCAGGGCGACGCCGACAAGGGTCCCGAACAGGGTCCCTCGGCCTCCCGAGATCGCCGTGCCGCCGACGACCACGGCGGCGATGACCTGGAGCTCCAGCCCCGTTCCCGAGTTCGGGTCGACGTCGCCGAACCGGACCGCGTTCAGGAGCGCAGCCAAGCCGGCGAGGGCCCCCATCGCGACGAAGACGCCGAAGACGACCCGACGTGGGCGGATCCCGGCGAGTCGCGCCGCCTCGGGGTCGGAGCCGGTCGCGTATACGGCGCGTCCCACGGCCAGGTTCCGGAGTCCCCACGCGACAACGCCGAAGACGACGATCGCCAATCCGACGACGATCCACTGCCCAGTCCCCTGCCCCGCGCCGAACCACTGGAACCCGGGCGGGAGGTTGTGGACGAACTCGCCTTCGCGGAGATACCGGAGCGACTCGCGGAGGATCACCAGCGTCGCGAGCGTGACGACGATCGACGGAAGGCCGAGGCCCGCCACGAGCACGCCATTGAAGGCCCCGAGCACCCCGCCGACGAGGAGCGTCCCCAGGCCGACGACCGGGATCGGCAGCCCGGCCTTGGCCATGAGCCCCGCAACAACCCCGCATATACTGAATTGCGAACCCACCGAGATATCAATCTGCCGGCAGAGGATGATCAGCGTCATGCCCACCGCGGCCACCAGCACCGAGGCGTTGCCTACGACGAACGACCGAACCTGCTCGACCTTGTAGAACCGAGGGGCCGCGACCGCCAGGACGAGCAGGACGAGGACGTACACGAGGGCGACGGACAACTCCCGGCGATACTTCGCGACGAAGCTCATGCGGGCACCCCGCTCATCGTCGACGTGTGGCCGAGCGCCAGCTCGAGGATCGCCTCCTGGGTCGCGTCTTCACGGTCGACGTTGCCGACGACCGTGCCGCCGTGCATCACGACCACCCGGTCGCTCATCCCGAGGATCTCGGGCAGTTCGGACGAGATCATCACGATCGCGAGCCCCTTGCGGGCGAGATCCCCCATCAGGCGATGGATCTCCGCCTTGGCGCCGACGTCGACCCCCTGGGTCGGCTCGTCGAGGATGAGCACGCTCGGGTCGGCGGCGAGCCAACGCGCGAGCGCGACCTTCTGCTGATTGCCGCCGGAGAGGTTGCCGACGGGGGTGTCGATCGACTCGGTCTTGACCCCGAGCCGTCGGACGAGGTCCGAGGCAACCTCCCGCTCGCGGCGGAAGTCGAGCTGTCCGAACCGCGAGATCGCGCCGAGCGTGGCGAGTGTCGCGTTGTTTGCGACCGACATCTCGAGGATGACGCCGTGGTGTCGGCGATCCTCGGGGACGTACGCGATGCCCAGCTCCACGGCCCTGGCGGGGGTGTCGATCGCGACGGGCTCCCCCCGGAGCCGGATCGTGCCGGCGTCGGCGGGGGTCAGTCCGAAGAGCACCCGCGCCAGCTCGGTCCTCCCCGCGCCGACGAGCCCGGCCAGGCCGAGGATCTCGCCCGAGCGGACGCTCAGGGAGACCCCCTGCACCCCCGAGTCCCGACAGCCGAGCCCCTCGACCTCCAGGACGACGTCTCCCCTGGGGACCTCGACCTTGGGGAAGACCGCGGAGAGCTCGCGGCCGACCATCATCCGGATCAGGTCCGAGCGGTTCACCGACCCCATCGTCCGGGTCCCGACGAGGGTCCCGTCGCGGAGGGCCGTCACGCGGTCGGCGACCTGGGGGAGCTCCTCGAGCCGGTGGGAGATGTAGACGATCCCCACCCCCTGCCCCTTCAGCTCGCGGATGACCCGGAAAAGGTTGTCGACCTCGTGGTCACTCAGAGAAGCCGTGGGCTCGTCCATGATCAGGATCCGGGCGTCGGAGCCCAGGGCCCTGGCGATCTCGACGAGCTGCTGCTCGGGCATCGTGAGCTGTCGGACCTCGACCTCGGGGTCGATGGTCGACCCGATCCGGCCGAGGAGTCGCGAGGCCCGGGCCCGACGTTCGCCCCAGCGGATCCTGCGGAACGCCCCCCCCGACTCGAGCCCGAGGGCGATGTTCTCCGCGACGGTGAGATCCGGAAAGAGGGCGGGCTGCTGATAGATCGCCGCGATCCCGAGCCCTCGGGCGCGGACCGGGTCGTTGCCTTCGACCAGGGCCCCCTGCACCTCGAGCGTCCCTTCGTCCTGGACGTGGGCCCCGGTGATGACCTTGATCAAGGTCGACTTCCCCGCCCCGTTCTCGCCGACGAGGGCGTGGACCTCGCCCGCCTCGAGCTCGAAGGAGACCCCCTTCAGGGCCTGCACCCCCGCGAACGCCTTGCTGATCCCCGACAGCCTGAGTAACGTCGACACCGATCCCCTCCCGTCCCCTCGACTCAAGCTCGTCCCGAGAGGACGTCCCGCTCATACGCCTGGACCTCGGCGAGCCAATCGCGGCCGATCGGCACGCCTTGCGTCAGGCAGTAATAATCCCAGACCGCCCCGATCGGCATCGCCTTGAGCTCCTCGAGCAAGGCCAGCCGCGCCGTGAGGTCCCCCGCTTCTTCCCGCTCGCGGAGCAGCTTGGTCGGCTCGACGAGTGCGACGAGGAGGGCCCTCAGTGTGTTCCTCGTCCCGACGACCCAGGCCGCCACGCGGTTGATGCTCGCGTCGAAGAAGTCGAGCCCGATGTGGACCCGTCCGAGATACCCGCCCCGGACCACCTCCTGCGCGATCGCCACGAGCTCCTCGCCGAAGGTCACCACGTGGTCGCTATCCCAGCGCACCCCCCGGCTCACGTGCAGCAGGATCTCGTCCAGCCAGGTCAAAACCGCCGAGATCTTGTCGGAGATGACCTCCGTGGGGTGGAAATGGCCGGAGTCGAGGCAGAGCAAGGTCTCGCGGGTCAGGGCATAGCCGAAGTAGAACTCGTGCGAGCCGACCACGTACGACTCCGACCCGAGCCCGAAGAGCTTGCACTCGACGGCGTCCCGGTTCAACCTCGGGTCGATCGCCTCGGCGAAGATGGTGTCGAGCGCCTTCGCCAATCGTTCGCGAGGCCCTTTGCGGTCGACCGGCGAGTCTTTCGAGCCGTCGGGTATCCAGTAGTTCGTGATGCAAGGAGTCCCGAGCGCCTCGCCGATCGCCGCGCCGATGCGTCGGCAGGCGATCCCATGTTCGATCCAGAAGCCTCGGATACCGTCGTCGGGGTGGCTGAGGGTCAAGCCGTCCGCGACCTTGGGGTGGGCGAAGTAGGTGGGGTTGAAGTCCATCCCCATCCCCTTGCCCTTCGCCCAGTCGATCCAGGCCGAGAAATGCTCGGGCCTCAAGTCGTTCCGCTCGACGCGACAGCCTTCGGTCTCGGCGTAGCTGGCGTGCAGATTCAGCCGATGCCGCCCCGGGATCAACGCGAGGGCCTTATCCAAATCCGACCGCAGCTCGTACGCCGTGCGGGCCTTCCCGGGGTAGTTCCCGGTGACGGCCAGGCCGCCGCCGATCTCCTGCCCGGCGTTCTCGAACCCCCCGACATCGTCCCCCTGCCAGCAGTGCAGCGAGATGGCGACATCCTTGAGGCGCGACAACGCCCGGTCGAGGTCGACCCCGAGCTCCTCGTAGCGTTCCTTCGCCAAGGCGAACGCCTGTTCCACCAGTCGATTCTGCATGACGATAGCGCCCTGAGGCCCGCCCCCGCCGCGGGATGTTGCCACGCCGGCCGGTCCACTGGTCAACGAGCGGCCGACGAACGAAAGAGCGATCCCCGATCGCCTCGGACGACCAAGACTGATGCACGCCAGGGAATCGTTTCCGTTCAATCTACGCCATGTGCGGCCCCGGCACGAGCCCACGCTTCGCCTCGACACCCGAAACCCGACTTTTTCTTTAAAGCCAGGTTGCTGACACAGTCAACGACGCCTCTTCGATCCCGGAATCATCGCCGTCCTCGAGACGCGACGAGAACGGATCTGCCCGACGAGTCCCGTCGCACAAAGGGGGCAACCACAGGCCCATGAGCCTTGCATTCCGACCGCTTGTTCCTGAAGGAACCCGCACAGTAGAGTCGGGGTGACATACATTAGAGTGGCAAACGGTTAAGTTGCACACGGCATGGGGTCTCTGAAACCGAGAGCGGAGGCGGAAACGGGGACTGGCTCCGCAGCGAAGCGCAGGTGCCCGTCCCCGTTTCCGCCGCAGCGGACGGCGACGGCCCGGAAACCGGAGACAGGCACCCGGCCCCGATGTTCCTCCGCGAAATCCCCAGCATGATCCGGCCGGGAGCCAGTCCCCGTTTTCCTCCGACGTGCGCAATGCGTGTGAGCTCCGCTCTAAGTGAAGGTTGGAGCCGATCGCTCCCCGAGGCAGGGATTCACGAAGACATGGACAACGCCGCCCCCCCGCCCCCAGCGCCCGACGACAATTGGTTCCAGGTCACCGGCTCGGCCGACTTCGTCGGCTGGATGGCCGAGCAGCATCTGAGCCTGGCCTTCACCACCTATCAGACGGGGAAGCTGTTCCTCCTCGGCCGCAAGCCCGACGGGGGGATCTCGGCCTTCGAGCGCACGTTCAACCGCTGCATGGGGCTCTGGTCCGACGGCCAGACCCTTTGGATGAGCATGCTCTACCAGCTCTGGCGGTTCGAGAACATCCTGCGTCCCGGCATGTGGCACGACGGACGCGACCGCCTTTACGTCCCAAAGATCGCGTATACGACGGGCGACCTCGACGTCCACGACGTCGCAATCGAGTCGAGCGGGCGTGTCGTCTTCGTGAACACCCAATTCGGTTGCCTGGCGACCGTAAGCCTCCGCGACAGCTTCACCCCCCTCTGGAAGCCCCCATTCCTGAGCGCATTGGCGGCCGAAGATCGGTGCCACATGAACGGCCTGGCGGTCGTCGAGGGGCGTGCGAGGTACGTGACCGTCGTGGGGGCCAGCGACACGGCCGAGGGTTGGCGGCCGCTCCGGCGCGACGGAGGGCTCGTGATCGACATGATCGAAAACCGGACGGTCGCCTCGGGCCTCTCGATGCCCCACTCCCCGCGCTGGCACCAGGGCCGACTCTGGCTGCTGAACTCGGGGACGGGCTGGTTCGGGAGCGTCGACCTCGACGCGGGGACCTTCGTGCCGTTGACGTTCTGCCCCGGCTACCTCCGCGGCCTGGCCTTCGCGGGCGATTACGCCATCGTGGGGACCTCCCGGCCGAGGCACCACCGGACCTTCAACGGCCTGGCGCTCGACGACGAGTTGGCAGCCCGAGGGGTCGAGGCCCGCTGCGGGCTCCACGTCATCGACCTGCGGAGCGGCCGGATCGTCCACTGGCTCGCGATCGAGGGCATGGTCAGCGAGCTCTACGACGTCGTCACGCTCCCCGATGTCGTCCGGCCGATGGCCCTGGGCTTCAAGACGGATGAGATTCAGCGACTGATCTCGGTCGGCGAGGAGGAGCCGCTGATTTAGTCCTGGACGGGCTCCGGATCCTCCACGACGATCATCTCAGGGGGACGGCCGGACGCAAAAAACTCCCACATCGCCCGGTAGGCACACTCGAGGTTCCGGACGTGGCGAGGCGTGTCGAAGAGCGGCCAGGTCTTGCGCCTCGCCTGGAGCTTGCGACGAAGCCCCGCCCGCTCCTCGGGGTTCCGGGCCAGCCGGATCGCGGCCCGCTCGTATTCCTCGGGGTTGTTGACGATGAGCTCCGGGAGGCCGACGGCCGTCAAGAGACTGGCGGCAACCCTCGAGGCGAAGGTCTCGCCCGGGCAGGTCAGCACGGGGAGGCCCGCCCAGAGGGCATCGCAGGTCGTCGTGTGGGCGTTGTAGAGGGACGTGTCGAGGAAGAGGTCGGCCAGCCCGACCCGCGCCAGGTGCTCAGCCTTGCTCGGCTTGTGACCGGCGAAGACGAGCCGGGCGGGGTCGATCCCCCTCGCCTCGGCCTCGCGCGAGAGGTTCCGCATCACGGTCGGCACGAACCGGCTCAACCAGAGGACGCTCCCGGGCACTTCGGCCAGGATCCGCATCCAGAGCGAGAAGAGACTCGGCTCGATCTTGTAGCTGTTGTTGAAGCTGGCGAAGACGACGCCCTCCTCGGGCAAACCCTCGTCGGCCCGCCTGGCCGCGACGTCGGCGATCGGCTGCTCGTGGTCCGTGACCATGAACGCGTGGGGCATCAGCACCAGGGTCTCGCGGAAGGTCTCTCCACGATCAGGGGGGGTGACGATCCGGTCGCCGATGATGTAGTCGATGTACGGGGCCCCCATCGTCCCGGAATACCCCAGGTAGTTCACCTGGATCGGCGCCGGCCGCAAGGCCGGGATCGCCGTGCGGGCGGTCCCCGTGTAGCCGGTCAGGTCGACGAGGATCTGGACCCCGTCTTCGTGGATCCGCCGCGCGGCCTCTTCGGCCGAACATTTGTCGATGTCTCGAAAATAATCGCAATCCCGCATGGCGCGTCGGCGATAGGCGCTGCCGTCGTCGGGCCCGTAGGCATAGGCGAAGACCTCGAACTCGCGGCGATCGTGCCGGCCGAACACGCCTTGCATCAAATGCATGACGGCATGATCACGATAGTCGCTCGAGAGATAGCCGATCCGAATTCGCCCTTCGCGTGTTGTGGCGTGGCGAAACGCCAACGAGGCCCGAGAGTCCTCGAGCTCACGCGACTGGGCGTCGGAGTGGCTCCGCGCGACGGCGAGCTGCCGCTCGGCGGACCAGGGCGTCATCAGGGTGTGGAACGGGGCCACGGTCGCGAGCTTGCCCGCCTCGAGATTGGCCGCGGTCAGCGCCCAGAGCCGGGCCAGTTCCGCGTCGCGATCGGCCCAGTCGCAGAGGACGGCCCTCGTCCCGACGCGACAGGCGTAGGCCTCGAGCAAATCAGGCTTGTGGGCCAGGGCCCGCTCGAAGGCCTCGAGGGCCGCGTCGAGCTCGTGGCGGGAGAGGAGGACGTTGCCGAGGTCGTAGTTCGCCTCGGCCAGGTCGGGCTGGAGCCGGAGGGCGGCCTGGAAGGCTCCAAGTGCTTCGTCCTGCCGGCCCTGCCACACGAACGCCCGGCCCAGCTCGTGCAGGGCCCTCGCATACTCGGGACGGAGCCGAATCGCCTCGCGGTAGCTCGCCTCGGCGGCCGAGGGGTCGCCGAGCACCATCGTGGAATGGCCGAGGTTGAAGTGCGCCTCGGGGTAGTTCGGCTGGAGCCTCAAGGCCTCGCGAAACCGCTCGGCGGCCTCGAGGTGTCGACCCTCCCCCTGGAGGAGTGCTCCCAGGTTGTTGTGCGCCAGGGCGTAGGTCGGACGGATTCGGATCGCCTCGGCGTAGCAGTCCCTGGCCTCGTCCACGTGACCCTGGGCCTGTAACGCCCGGCCCAGGTTCAGGAGGACCCGCTCCGCCTCGGGCCGAGTCTCCAGCGACCGGCGGAAGCTCGCCACGGCCTCGGTGTTCTCGCCGCGATCGAACTGGATCCGCCCCAAGGCATGGTTCGCCGGGGCGTGGTTAGGGTCGAGCCACAAGGCCGCCCGAAGGCTCGCCTCCGCGGGCTCGAGCCTCCCCGAAGCCCGATACGCCTCCCCCAGCGCCTGGTGCGTCGTCGGGTTGTCCGGGTCGAGGATCGTCGCGTGGTGCAGATAGAGGATCGCCACGTCGACCCGGCCGACGTCCAGCGCGATCAGGCCGAGCAGGTAGATCGCCCCCGCGTGTAGCGGCTCCGCCTGCAGCGTCTCCCAGCAGAGCCGCTCGGCCCCGGCGCGATCCCCCACTTGATACAGCCCCAAAGCCTCATGAGGAAGATCCGCCGTCGTCGTCACTGCTCGTCTCCCCAAACACCGCGCCAAGCTCCACCGAGCCCCCATAGGGGGGATTTACTCACCACAAAGGCACCAAGACACAAAGGGAGAAGACCGAGAGGATCAATCCATTCCGGTGTTCTGCCGAAGTGCATGGAGCCTTGGTGCCTATTTGAGGAGACTCCATGAAGGTCGATCAAACCGGGCCTGCTGGATTCCATCGAGGAGTCTCCGTGAATCGGCAGCGTGGGTCAACCTGATGGCGATTCCTCGGCAAGTCCCAATCGTCGCTTGGGAAGCAAATCGAAGCAGAGAAGTCGCCCACCTCAGAGGGTCGCGACTCTGATCACCGAAATACACACCCGGCCACGAATGCCCTTTGCCCAAGCCCAAGCCTCCGGAACAGGGATTCCTCTGGGCCGTTTTTGCGATCTTTGGTACGTAGGGTACGACCTGGATCTCACCGCCCGAAAGACATAGCGAGCATCTATCGAGACACCTCTGGGCGGGGCACATTCAAGGAGGAGCATCGATGTCGAGAGCAACGCAACAGCCCGGCTGGGCGACCCTCCTCGCTGTCCTGCTGGTGATCTTCATCCCTAGCCTAAGCCGAGCGGCGGCGGAGCTCCGGTTCGACAAGCCCTTCCTCGCGGGCGTGATCGAGAAGCTCCCCCCGACGAGCTTCCAGAAGGACGGGCAATACCGCGGGACGGTCGACGGCTTTCGGCTCCTCGCGATCGAGCCGAAGTCGAGGCGATTTCTCGTCGCCTGCCAGGTGTCGGGCGAATTCAAAGCCCCGGTCGCGAACCCGCTCAAGAAGGTGGTGTCGCGCGACAAGGCGCGCGAGGACGACTGGAAGGGTTACCGGTTCGACGTCCAACTCGGGATCAACATCGAGGCGGGCCTCGACGGGACGCCGCGGTTCCGGTTCGAGGTCGAGGAGATCAAGCGCCGGGAGCTCGAAGGTTTCGCCGGGATCCTGGCGAAGTTCCTCGGGTCGTCGTTCGATGCCCTGGTGACGCAGGTCGCCGACGGCAAGACGTCCCGCCTCAATGAAAAGCTCAACGCCGAGGTCATGAAGCATGCCAAGGCGTTCAAGGAATATGGGGTCTTCCAGGGGATCGAATACACCCCGATGGACGTCGTGCTCCGCTTCGACGTCAGCCGCTACAAGTACGAAGGGATCACGGGCTACGTCTACGCCGAGGCCCAGCCCGGCACTCAGCCGCTCTACCGCTGGGTCCATCGCCGGGGGACGATCCATCTCTTCACGACGGGTACGGTCGTGCCCGACCGTCGGATCTTCCTCCCCGAAGGCATCGCGTGCTATGTCCTCGGCGGGCCGCAGGCCGAGACGCTCCCGGTCTACGGCTGGCGACGGGGCGGGGACCAGTTCTTCACCCTCGCGCCCGACGGCGAAGGGATCTACCAGAAGGGCTATCACCCGGAAGGGATCGCCTTCCACGTCGACACGGTCCAAAAGCCCGGGACCGTCCCGCTCTACCGGTTCGTCGACCCCCGCGCCGGACGGCATTTCTTCACGACCCATCCGCACGCGGAGTTCGCCAAGTAGGGACCATCCCGCCGGCTCGAGGAGAGGGTCAGGCCGCCTTCGTCTCCTTGGCGGCTGTGGGGATGACGCTGGCCAGGAGGATGGCGATCGCCAGGAGGACGGTCAGGTAGAAAACGAGCACCCCGTTGGGATCCTCGATCGACTCCGGAGCCGCTCCCGAGGGAGCCGGGCCGGGAAACGGGAGGGCCGAGGCCCGCTCGACGGGGAAGGCCGACTCGTCGGACTTGCGGGTGTCGAAGAGGTCGTCGAGCAAGCGAGGCAAGGCTCGGGCTCGCCCCGTGTAGGGTCCGCGCAGGGCCTCGGTCCGCATCAGGAGCCGTTCGACCCGGACCTCGGGATACATCGCGCGAATCCGGCCGACCGCGTCCACCACCTTCGGGTGGCACAGGGCCTGGCCCATGGTGGGGAACGACGCGAACCAGTGGTCGTGGCGCCACGTGATCAACTGTCTCCGACAACGTTCGGCCAGGACCGCGTCTTCGGGCCCGCTCTCGGCCACCGCCAAAGTCAGGAGTGCATCGCGCATCCCCGACCGGCCGTCAAGCTCGGCCTGCCAGGCAAGCCGCAAGAGATACTCGGCCGACATCGGACTCTCCTCCCTCCCTCCCTCACCCCGTCCCCATCACCGGGATACCAACGGCATCCGGACGGGGAGAGGACCTCTCGGGGCCCGGCGCGACGGCTCCCTCCGAGTCTTCACCCAAGGTTTGAAAAATTCCGTCGGCCCGCTCCGCGAACGAAACGGGCCAAGACCCCACACAGTCGCGGCGGATGGCAGCATCGCGCGGCTGCAGACTGCTGAGGGACGACGGACCCTCGCACGAACCCGGCCAGCCTTGGCCCTCGCCTACCGCATTCATCACCGTCGGCGGGACTTTCCTCATCGGTGAGATCCGGGATGACTCCCGGAAGGGCGCGGCCGATGGCGAGGTCAGGCTGAGCTCTCGTATTTATCCCATCGGCGTTCATTCGGCCGATCTTTCTCCATTTCCTCTGTCTTCCCAAAACCGGAGGTTGGATCCTCACGAGAGAGATGCCTAGAGTGGTTAACGTTCGAGTGGCATCCCCTCGGCCTTCCTTCCAACTCCCGGGCCAGGTTCCGGTTTCGAGAGGAATGAATTCTCCCGAGGAACTCGGCGGCGTCGTCAACGGCCCCCAGGGCCCCGGCTTCTACAAGGGCGGCCACAACGAGCAAACCGCCAATACCATGGTTTTCATCGAGTCAGGAAAGCGCGGCGTTGTCATCCTTTCGAATAACGTCCGCGTCGAGCGCAGCTTTGCCGAGTTGGTCAAATTCATCCTCGGGGACACTGGGGTGCCCTACCATTGGGAATACGGCGACCATGCCGGCAAGTCGTGAGCTCCTCACCGTAATGCGGGTCTTCCACACCTTCAGAACTCCGTCCGATGGTGCGTTGGGGAGGCCGGCAGAATCGTGGTCCTACCCCCGCATTCGAGAGAACGAAAGGTTCCCTCATTCGTCGGCATGCCATCCATCCGGGAGTGATCAAATGGGTATGGGCCCAGTCTTTTCCTATCGCAACGATGCCCACCTTGAGGACATGCTCGCGTCCTTTCGCGTGGCGAGAATCGAAATCCGTCCCATCGGTGATGGTTCCTGCATCACGGCACTGGATTTCCGACGCGGCCTGGGTCGGATCAAGGGATGGAAGTGGGTCGAACCATCGGGTGAGTCGGCCATCCATTTGGTTTGCCATCATGGACGGAATCCATTCTTGTGGCCCTCGGACATGCGGCTGATTAGGGACCTCGGGCGTCTTTTCCTCGCAAACAGCGCGAGTCAACTTTGATGGGCTAGTCTTTCGCCATCGCTCGATCGAACCTGACCGTCGAACACAGTCACTTCGCGTCATCCCTGAACCGAGGTGGAATGCCCGGACGAATTGGGGTTCTCGGGGGCGGACCCGGGTTACTATGCTGGTCCGACCGCAAACCCGGCCGGAGCCCCGCGATGCGAATCCTGATCGTCACCTCGTTCCCGATCCCAGGCGACTACGACGGCACGGCGATGCTGCCGATCAAGATCCTCCGTGCCCTCAAGTCACGCGGGATCGACGTGGTGCTCGCCTACTTGCGGGCCAGGCCGCCGTTCGGGATGGTGACGCGGACCGATTTCGAGGGGACGCCGCTGTTCACGCTCCCCCCCGGCACCTGGACGCTCGGACTCCGCCGGATCGCACGCGAGTTCCCCTTCGACCTCGTCCACGCCCAGCATTACGGCGGCGCCACGCGGGCCTTCTTCGCCTGCCAGCGGAACCACTGGCCGATGGTTTATGAGGTCCACTCGCTGCTCGGTGACGAGGTCGAGCGTCAACGCCTGGGCCGAGGCTTGGTGTTCCGGGCCTATGTTGCCCTCGAACGTAAGGTCATCCGCCACGCGGCCGCGGTGATCGTCCTGGGCGAGCCGGTCAAGCGCGTGATGATCTGGGAGAAGGAGGTCCCCGCCGACCGGGTCTCCGTGATCTACCCGGGGATCGACCTCCGCGAATATGACCATCCGGGCGAGCCCGTCGCCATCGAAGGGATCGGCCCCGAGCACAAGGTCATCATGTACGTCGGGAGCATCGTCCACCCGAACCAGGGGGTCCCGATCCTGATCGACGCCCTCCCCCAAATCTTCGACGCGAAGTCCGAGGCGCGTTGCGTGCTCGTGGGAGGCCCCGCCGAGGCCGGCGAGGCCTACCGGGCCAAGCTCGGCCGATACGGCGACCGCCTCGTCGTCCTGCCCAACCGGACGCCGGAGGAGGTCGTGGCGTTGACGCGACGTGCCGACGTCCTGGTCCACCCTCGCCTGGCCTGCCGCGAGAACTTCTCCGTGCAGAGCAAGATCGCCGTCTACCTCGCCTCCGGCCGCCCGATCGTGGCGACTGACTTCGGCGACTACACCGACCTCCTGGGCAAGACCGGGGCCGGCCTCCTGACCGAAGTGACCCCCGGGTCCCTGGCCGAAGGGATCCTCCAGGTCCTCTCCGACCCGGCCCTCGCCTCCCGACTCGCCGCCGCCACCGGCCCCGTCGCCCGGGAGCACTTCGCCATGGACCGCAACTTCGACCGATACCTCGACGTCTACCAACGCGCCCTCGCCGCCGGCCCTCGTTGAACGTGCCGGGAGTCCCGACACACCCACAAGCCTTCGAATGTCCTCGTGGATCGGCTTGACACTCGCGGTCGTGCCGCCTATGATGACTCTCTCGACGCCACCGTAGCTCAACTGGCAGAGCACCGCTTTCGTAAAGCGGGGGTTGATGGTTCGACTCCATTCGGTGGCTCTTTCGACACAACTCGTGATCCCATTAGGGCCTTAAGGCCCATTTTTCATGCGCCGATCGGGCCACTCTCAGTCCCTTTTCTCACCGTTCACCTGGGACTCAAGAAGTGATCGTCTGTATGGGCTATAAGCCGTGTAACAATCACCTATGCCGATGCCGGGTCGAACCCGGACCCCGGTGGGGACCCCTTCAGGTATCGTGAGAGCGTGTTGCCGTAAGGGGTATCGAACTGGACCTTGGTGATCCGGTCGTATTCGACGACCGACGACTCGTCGTCCCAGACACCCAACGGGTCGAAATTGAGGATGGAAACCGTTGCGTCGTCCAAGGCGACGACCCGTCCGATGAGAAAGTCGTCGTTCTCATCCGACTTGCGATCCTCGATTTCGATGATGACGTTCCGATCCATATCCCGGAGGGCGGCCAAAAGCGATCGGAACTCGTCGAGGGGCACGTGATAGGAGATGCCCACGAGCCCCATGAGCCCTTCGCCCCGGAACATGGTCTCCCAGAACCTCTCGCGTTCTCCGGATCGTACTCGCTTGATGTCGGCGACCCGCAGGGCGACGAATCCCTCGGGGTAGAAGTCGTGGAACTGCTGGAGGAGGACGCCATCTCGACCGAGTCCCAGGATGAAGCCATTGTGGATCGGTTCGCCGGGGTAGACCCTGGTGATCTGGGCTATTCTCGGCCGGTCCACGAGCTTCAACAGTCGGTCCCTGATCTGCCCCATGGAACGTCTCCGAATCCCGACCGGTCCACACCCTGCCCAACAAAGCGCCGATAACCCAGCAGCCTCGAGTGTGAGATCCCGCCCCCCCGGCAATGGCTGAGGATGTCCGCGTCATTCGACGCCCGGGCCTTCGAGGGAGAAGGAATCACCAGCGTCTCTTCGCTACGATACCGCTCCGGGTTGACACAGGCGGAGAATGCCCTACCCTGCACCGCGAGATTGTGGATCAAGCACCATCGGCGGAGGATCTCGCCATGAGGCAACGGGCGAAGCAGGATTGGAGACGTGGGTTCACCCTGATCGAGCTCCTGGTGGTGATCGCGATCATCGCCCTCCTGATCGCTTTGCTCCTGCCCGCGGTCCAGGCGGCGCGTGAGGCGGCCCGCCGGATGCAGTGCGCCAACAACCTCAAGCAGATCGGCCTGGCGATCCACGGATATCATGACGCGTGGCAGGTCTTCCCGCCGGCGTATCTGGCCCGAAAGACCACCGGCCCCAACCTCGGGGCGGGTTGGGCCTGGGGGACGCTCATCCTCCCCTACCTCGAGCAAAGGCCGGTGTACGACGCCGCGAACTTCGCCTTCAGTTACGGCAGCGCCGATGGGAACGACCCCCGAGGTTTGCTCGGCCTGTCCACCAACAAGACCGTGATGCGGACAAGCCTCTCGGTTTTCCTCTGCCCCGACGGCGGAGGGGGTGACGGGCCGATCGACCTCGGTCAAGGCGCAGTGATCGCGGGCGCGCCTGCCCAGTACGTCGGCTCGGCGGGTTGGATAAACCTCTCCAAATCGCCGGTTCTCGGAGATGGTGTCCTCTATCCCAACGGTCGGGTCTCGGTCGCCGACATCAACGACGGGACGAGCGCGACCTTGATGGTCGGGGAACGGTCGCGCAACGTCACCGACGTCGTCTGGTCCGGCATCCTCGGGATCTCTCCTCAAGAGCCCCTGCCGCTCTGCACCAAGCGGGGTTGGAGCGTCGGATCGTGCGTCGCGCTCATGTTCCTGGTCATGGGCAGGACCGGACCGTCCGCCGACCTCGTGAGCGGGAGCGTCCCCCTCGGGAACACCCCGAACAGCCCGGGGGCCGGCGCCGATGGATTCTGGAGCCAGCATCCCGGCGGTTGCGAATTCCTGTTCTGCGACGGGTCGGTCCGGTTCCTCAAACAAACCTTGGCCCCACAAGTCTTCCAGGCGCTGGGCTCGAGAGCCGGCAGCGAGGTCATTGGAGCCGACCAGTATTGATCGTCGGCTCTGAGACGTGAACCACATCGGAACCTCGGCTTTGAGGAAAGAGCGTGGTCCGGAAAGGAAACCTACTGCCGAGGTGGGGTCGTCGTCGCCGGAGCGTTAGGCTTTCGCGTGCGGACCAGGATGAGTCGCTCGGCGATCTTCGAGGCACCGGCAGCGTCGACGGTCCGCGTAAGGCCAAGACTCAGGAGAAGTCCTCCGCCCGACGCGGGGAGGGTGACCTGCTGGTCGAAATCGGTCTGGGTTAGCTCGGGAACCTCGATCTTATCGGCCGCTCCCGCCGGGCCGACGATGGTGTGGAGGGCCACGAGGTGGAGGCTGCGGACCGAGAACTGGAAGGTGTGGTACTTCCCGTCAGCAGAGAGGCGGCTGCTCAAACGGACTTCGCAGCCCTCGCGCTTCCTTCCATCCCTCGACTCCGGCGGATCGACGTTCTTGGGGCGATCCGACGTCTCCTGGCGATCGATCCATGCGGGTTTGTGGAAGTTATCCGGGATCCGGAGGACAGCCTTCGAGCCTAGGCGAGTGATCAGACTCTCCGCCTTCTCGAGGCTCGCGCCAGGGACCCCGCCGAGGAGATGTGCGAGGAGGCCCACTTCGACGTCGGAGAGAAACATAAAGGCGCGGGTGTAATTGATGTCGTAGTCGGGCTTGAATACGGTGAAGAGGGACAGTCCGGGGGATTCGATGAATGCAACGTCGTACCGGACCGTCGCCTCCTCGGACGGTGCCGAGGCCGGGGACGCGTCGGTCACCACTGCCTCGGTCGACTTCGAAGACACGGAGTCGGCCCGTAACCCGGCCGTCGCGAGGACAGTTCCGACCAATCCGGCGGCCAGCAAGGTGTTCGCCGACCATTGCTTCAAAACATTCAGGCGCATCATCCATAAAGCTTCGTTTGCGAGCGAGAGGACTGCGGCCGGGACCGTCCCGGCCGAACGAGGGTCCGCCGCGGCCCGTAGCGCGACGGACGTCGTCGATCCGACAAAAGATCGGTGGGTGAGCACTCCCGTTCGTCCCGAGAGCGAGAGCCCCGGGAGGCCTGACTGCGGGGAGAAGCCCCGGCGACGGAGACGATCGCCCAGGCGGGCTCGTCCCCTGGCCAAACGGCTCTTGATCGTGCCGGCCGGGCACCCCAGGTGGTGCGCCGCCTGGTCGTGGGTGAGGCCCTCGAAGTCGCAGAGGAGGACGGCGTCTCGGTAGGGCTCGGGGAGGCGTGCGACCTCCTCGTGCAGCACGGCCTCGTCCTCATCCCGGTCGCCGCCGAAACCTTCGGCGAGCAAGGCCCCGGCCCTGGCCGCGTATCTCAACTCGTGCCGGCGACGACGGGCGGCGGCGGCCTTACTGCAGGCAGCGACGCGGTTGGCGACCCCATAGAGCCAACTGGCAATCGACTCGCGATTGCGGATCGAGCACGCCCGCTTGACCAGGACCGGGAACGTCGCCTGGGCGGCATCTCGGGCGTCGTCGGGGTCGTTGAGGGTCCGCCGACAGAGGCGGAGGATCATCGGCCCGTGCCGCTCGACGAGCGCCGCGAAGGCGAGTTCGGCGTCTTCCTCGCCTCGGGCCAGGAACCGCTCGAGCAGTTGCCCGTCGGTCAATCCCGCGGACATCCCGTCGTTGAAGAGCGTCCGAAGGTCCCTCGAGACGTGATTTGTTCGGTTCGGCTTCACCCGTGCGCCCTCCGTGCTGTGGTGTCGATTGTAGTGTCACGTCGGGCCTCGACCGTTCCCGATTTCTCCAGGTCTCGGCCAAGATTTCGCGAGGGATGGACGTCGTTGTCCCGGAAACCGAGGAGGGCGAGGAGGCGATCGAGGAAGGCGTGGAACCCAGCAAACTCTCGGCCCGGAATGCGGTTTGCTGGTCGTATTGGTATCGACGGGGAATCCCGGCTACCGCCGCCCTCCGACTTTAGGGTACCGGGCCCAATATTTGCACGATCAAGTGTTTTCTGGGCTTTTTCATTAGGGGAGCCGGGTTTTCACTCGGTGGATGCTGCGTCGGGACCATCATTCCGCCGACAGGGCTTCAAATCGCGAGGCCGCCGCACTTCTGCCGACCACCCTTCTTCCCACGGATAGCCCTATACCTACAGGATGGACGGTCAATGCTCGGCGATTCGCACAAGCCCCTCCACCATTCCTATCGGCTGCCCAACGGCCTGGACGTCGCCAGCCTGAGCGACACCGACACCCTCATGGTGTACCGAGACATCTTCGATGACGAATGCTACCGACGCGGCGGCGTCACGATTCGCGACGGAGATTGCATCCTCGACGTTGGCGCCAACACGGGCCTCTTCATGCTGTATCTGAACAAAATCCTCGACACCGCCCGTGTCTACGCCTTCGAGCCTATCCCTGCGACCTTCCAAACATTACGTCGAAACGTCGAGATTCACGATCGTTTGAAAACCCGACTGTTCAACGTCGGCCTGTCCCAAAAGCCGGGAAAGGCAGTCTTCGAGTATTACCCCCGCCTATCGAACGCCTCGACGATGTATCCGGACGACTCCGCGACGGCTTCTCGACGCGGCAGGGATTATATCCTGGCGCAAATCCACACCCTCCCTCGGCCCTTGGCCGCACTGCTCGCGATCTGCCCTGCGGCGATACGGAACACGATCGCCGAGCGGGTACGTCGTTATTATATGAAAAAGCAGGAAGTGACCTGCGACTTGACGACCATGTCGACGATCTTGCGCGAGAACGGCATCGACAGGGTCGACCTACTGAAGGTGGACGCGGAGCAAAGCGAGCAATCCATCCTGGCCGGCCTATCCGAGGCGGATTGGCCCAAGATCCGTCAGGTCATCGTCGAAGTCCACGGCGGGGACGAGTCGACTCGGGGGATGGTGGAATCCCTGGGCCTGCGTGGATTCCAGACCTCCGTCGAGTCGAACCCGACCTTCCCGTCCCTGTCTTTGGTCTATGGTGTTCGGCAGGCGCCGTGCGGCCAGGGTTGAGCGCCGGATCGTTTTCGCGTCGCGTCGACGGCGTGGAGTCTTCCCCACTCCGTTCTTCGTTTCGTCCTCTTGGTAGCTCGAGCCAGGAATGGCCGTCGGAAAGACCAGTTATCGATGGAAAGCCGAATGGCACTTGACGGTAATACGGAACGGACTTCCCGCGACGCGACTTCGCTACGAGAGCAGATTGCTCGACTGCGGTCCGTCGACAACGTAACAAACCTGGCGTGCGTCGCGAAGGAATACCTTTGCATCGCGGCGGTAATGGGCGGAGCGATCGTATTCTGCGAATGCCGAGGACGCTGGGGCCTGTCCTGGGGTTGGGGAGTCCTCGTCGTGTTCCTGGCGGTGGTGATGGTCGGTGCTTTGCAGCATCGCCTCGCCGCGTTGGGCCACGAGGCCTCCCATTATATCCTCTTGAAGAACAAATCCCTGAACGATCTGGTCGGTGACGTCTTCTGCATGTTCCCGATTCTTGCGACGGTCCATTTCTATCGCCTATTCCACCTCGCGCATCACCAGTATACGAACGACCCGAAACGCGATCCGGACCTCGTCGTCCTGGGTCAGAGCAAAATGGTCGAGAAGTTCCCGATGTCGCGGTGGCAATTCATCAAGTCCTTCTACCTGCGCCCGCTCGTCGACTTGCCGTCATTCTTGGCCTACCAGATGGACTATTTCAACACCACCGTCCTGGGCCGCTCGGACAACATCTATCTGCGAGCGACGCCCGATCTCGGCATTTTCGGTGGTGCATGGCCCCGGCTCGGTGCGGCGCTCGGATGGGCCTACATCCTCGCTTCCCTGGCCGTACAGTGGGTCATCCTGGAAATGGGCCGACCCGCCTGGCTTCTCGGCCAGGGATTGGCCGGCATCTTGCTGATCCTCGGGGTGGTGGCCGTGCTCCCCGATCGGGCTTTCCACCCCTCGCCGTTGCGCCGACCGCTTTCCGCACGGTCCTCGGCACGCGTCAGGCTCGGATACTATACCGGTTGCTTCATCTCCCTCGGGCTGCTCGGCTCGGCGACTTCGGGGAAATCTACGGCCTACTTCTTCTTGCTCTGGGTACTGCCGATGCTCAGCACGTTCTTTTACTTCATGCTGTTGCGCGACGTCTACCAACACACCAATGCCGATGACGGGCGTTTGACCAATACGCGAGTGTTCATCGTCGATCCGTTCACGCGCTGGGCCGTATTCGTCTATGGACAGGACATGCATGTCCCCCACCATCTCTATCCTGGTGTCCCTCACCATCGCCTCCCCTTGCTTCACAAACTGCTCCGGGAACTGGACGCGGAGTACGGGGCAAACGTGGTCGAATGCCACGGCACGTTCGCCAATCGCGGTGGATTCCCCACGATCCTCGACACATTGACGGGGCCAAGGGCCGATCGGCCGACTCGGTTCAGCTCAGCATCGTCGTCATGGTGGGACCAAACTCTTACCATGATTGGAAGGCGAACCAGGAAATCCCGGATCGACTCGACCAACTCGCGTACCTGAACTCGAGCCTGAGGTCGGCCGACTCAGGTTCCTCGACCGACCCGCCCGCGCGACGCCGGCCCGGCAGGTCGAGGGACCGACCGGGCCGCATCCGTGCGACGGCCATCGACGGATCTCGGCAATGCTGGCCCGCGAGGGCCGGTCGGCACCAAGAAGACGATGCGCCGGATCTACCGGGCGGCGGGCTCAAGGCTGGTCGGTCGCGGGACCGCACCCACACCATGGCGGCCTCAAGGGCAAGACGTGACCGGGCGTGGGGCGAGTATGCCTCGCCTATCGGGGAGGGAGGGGGAGACGGAGAGGAGGCGGAAAGAGTATCCTCAAGTGTTGCAATGACCTCCGGAGTCCGAGAGGCTTCCCGCGAGAATACCGTCGAGGGTAGGGACTGGCGAGGACGAGGGAGGACCGACGTCACCGTTGCCGATCCGGCCGTATGAGAGTAAGGAGCGTGTCGAGGAGCCGAGCCCTTTTCGGAATCGGAAAGGGCCGAGTTGCTCGGGGGCGAGTCCAGCCCATGACCTTCGGCCTGGCGACGCCGCTTGTCGCGTCCCTGCGAGTCGGCTCTCTTTCGGGAGAGTCCGGGCTCCTCGGCACGCTCGGCCGTCAGCGGGACGCGGGAATCCTTCGCCTTGTGTGCGGGAGCCACGAGTGAACCACCGCCTTTGCGACCGGGTCAATTTTCGCCTTCCTTCTCGTCCGCGGGTCGACCGAGGGTCGCTCGGGCGTCCGCTCTGGTCGTTGGCCCTTGCCCTGGGGCTCGGGGGGATCCTCACGACCTCCGCCCGGGCGCAGGACGGGCTCCGCGACTTCTTGAAGCCGATCCTGGTGCTTAACACGCAGGGGCACCACGCCCCGATCCGGGCCTTGGCGTTCGGGCCCGACGGGCGGCAACTGCTCTCGGCCGGGTTCGACAAGGTCGTCAACGTGTGGGACCTCACAGGCTCCCGGCCGTCCCTCGGCGCCACGCTCCGCCCGCCGATCTGGCGGGGGCCTGCGGGGACGATCAACGCCATGGCCCTGTCGAAGACCGAGGTCGACCAGGGCCAACGCGTTATGGCGGTCGCCGGCTATGGTGTCTCGAGCCAAAGGGGGGAGATCGCCCTCTTCCACTTCCCAGGCGCAGGAGCCGCCAAAGCCCGGACGGGCGATCATTTCGCCCTGCTCCTGAACGACGACCCCAAGCGCAACGAGGACCCTGACCGGCGCAACCCGACGGGCCACTCCGACGCCGTGACCAGCCTGGCGTTCAACCCCGACGGATCACTCCTCGCCTCCGCCAGCAACGACGCGACCGTGCGGCTCTGGGATTGGAAGGCCGGACGGAGTACGGCCGTGCTCCGCGACCACGTCGGTGCGGTCAAAGGGGTCGTCTTCTCGCCGGACGGAAAGACCCTCGTCACCGCGGGCGACGACGGCGTCGTTCGGCTCTGGCGGGTCGACCAGCCCGCCGCCCCCGTCGCAAGGTCGGCCCCCCCGGCCCGGGTCGCAAACGACGCCCTCGGCATCCAGATCAACGCCCTGGCGATCAGCGACGACGGCCGTTGGCTCGTGATCGGCCGCGAAGATGGCCAGGTCATCCGCTACGACGCCGCGACCCTGGCCAACCCGGTCTTGATCGCAAACCAGGCGGAGACCATCGAGGCCCTGACGCTCAGCCACGACGGCAAGGCGCTCGTCACGACGTCCATCGGCCGTTTGCGGAACAAGGCCGACCTCCCCGACTTCACCTGCTCGGTCCGCGTCCGGGACATGCCCGACGGCGCGAACCCTCGAGAGATCCTCAACCTCGACAACATCGCCTATTCGTGCGTGTTCAGCCCCGACGACCGCACCCTGGCCGTCGCCGGGGGGGACCGCCAGGGGGTAACCCTGGTGACCCGAGGGGCCGGGGCCTGGAACGAGCGGAAGGAGCTCAAGGGGACGGGGAGGACCGTCCGTGACGTCGGCCTCCGGATCGACTCGAGCGGGCGCCTGGCCGTCGGGTTCTCGCACGACGCCGACCAAAACCCGCTCGCCCCGTTGCCTCGCGTCGCCAGGCGATACCGAGGCTTCATCCTGCCCGACCGGGAGATCACCTCGTTCGACCCCGCCGAGTTGAACCGTTCCCTCCGCTCGTACGAGGGCTGGACGATCCGGGCGATCGACCAGTTCACGCTCGAAGTTGTGCAGACCGGCCCGCCGGCCCGGTCGTTCCGGATCGCGCTCCACGAGCGGAAGGATCGGCGTTGGATGTCTTACAGCCTCATCCCCCCCGGCCCGGGACATACCCGGCCGACGGCGGCTGTCGGCTGCGATTCGGGCGTCTGGTTCTATCGGCTCGACGACGGCGTCCCGACTCGGCTCTACGCAGGGCACAGCGGCCCGGTCTACTGCCTCGCGCCGTCCAGCGATGGCCGTTGGCTCGCCACCGGCTCCTCGGACCAAACCGTCCGGCTCTGGCCGCTCGCCGGTTGCGACACCCCTCCGACCCTCGGCGCCAAGTTCGAACGCCGACCTGATGGGACGAGCGTCGTCAAGTCGGTCGCCCCGCTCGGCTTCGCCGACGCGATGGGTCTGGAGAAAGGGGACGTCCCCACGGCCTATGCCCTCGACGGCAAGATCGTCACCGAGGCCGACTTCCTCGCCCGATTCGACACCCAGATGCCGAACGCCCGGATCGAGCTCATCGTGCGCCGGAGTTCGGCCCCCGCGGGAGGACCCGCGGTCGACGAGTTGATCGCCCTGGGGACCAGCCGCCGCGACGCCCCGGCGCTCTCGCTGTTCCTCGGCGACGACCAGGAGTGGGTCCTCTGGATGCCCCGAGGCTACTACGACACCTCGATCGCCGGGGACGCGAAGCTCCTCGGCTGGCACCTGAACCAGTCGAAGCTCATCCCGGCCAGGCCGACCGACTACCTCGAAATCCTCAAGTACGAGAAGCCCTTCCGCCAACCCAAGCGGTCCCAGCCGAACAAGCTGGATACGCTCTTGCAGTCGGGCCGGCTCGACCTGGCCCTGGCCGTCCCCTTCCCTCCCCCCGAACCGGTCGTGGCCCCGCCCCCCGTCGCCGCGCCTCCGGTCGTCCAGGCCCCGGCCAATAACAACGCCACGCCCGCCGACGTGGTGCAGCAGTCGCAGCCTCCCGAGGTCACCCTGCGGATCACGCCACGACCGGGGCAGCGGATCACGAAGACTGACGGTGTACCGATCGATGCCGAGGGTGTGCTCCCCGACAAGATCCTCGTCGACGGTCAGGCTGGGGCCCCGAATCCACTCGACCTCCGCGCCACGATCGACGCCCAGGGGCGCAGCCCCGCGCGGTCGTTCAAGGTCCAGGTCGACGGGAGGACGATCCGAGCGGTCCTCGACCTGGGCAACCCGGTCGCGGTTCGCCAGGAGTTGGCGACCCTTCCCATCAGCCCGGGTCCGCACCGAATCGCGGTCGAGGTGACTAATGACCGGGGGATCACCCGGACCGTCACCTGCGACCTCGTCGTCCGGGCCCCCCAGCCGGTCGTCCGCGAGCGTCGGCTCAAGGTCCTGTCGTTCGCCCCGACGTTCCTCGAGACGAAGCTCCCCCCCGTCAAGTTCGCCGACCGCGACGTCCGAGACCTGCGCAAGTTCTTCAAGACCCACCTGCTCGCTCCCGAGGAAGGCCCCTCCCCTCCTTCGTTCGAGGAGACCCAGCTCGTCGGCGACTCGGCGACGAGCGACTCGGTCCGGCAGGCGTTCCAGGGGCTCGCCCAGGAGTCGTTCACCGAGGACGACCTCGTGCTGGTCGTGATCGAGTCCCACGTCCTCAACGGCGGCCGAGAGCGGAAGATCGCCGCCGCCGACGGCCGAGGCGTCCCCCCCGACCCCGGCGTCCCGGCCGACGAGCTCGCCGGCTACCTCGGCGAGATCGTCAAGTACAAGTGCCGCGTCATCGTCCTGATCGACGGCGTCCACACCCGTTCGAGCAAGACCTGGGATACGGATATCAACGAGTGGGTGCGCGAGCTGCGCGACAAGCAGAACGTCATCACCGTCGTCGCCTCCAACAGCGGCCCGAGCCGGTTCCTCAACGACCGAGGCCATCGCGCCTTCGCCCAGGCCGTGCTCGACTCCGTCCGCCCACCGTTCCTGACCGAAGGGCCGCTCTCCCTGAACGACTTCCGCGACCGGGTCATCGAGGGCGTCCTGAACCTCACCGGCCGGCAACAACAAGCCGCCTGCTATCTGCCCGACTCGATCAACGGTGAGTTCCCCCTGCTCGACCCGAAAGGGAAATGATCGGAGCTCCGCAAGGGAAATGATCGGAGCTCCGCCGAGCAACCGCCGGGAAACCTCTTCACCACAAAGGCACCAAGGGAGGATTCCGAGAGCACGAATCCCGGCATCGTCCCAAACCGCCCCTACAGCGGTTCTCAGCCGCATCGCACACAACAGAATTGGCCGAAGGCCTTGATCTTCGGGCGAAACCGTTCACTTTGTGCGAAATGCCTGCGTTAACTGCTGTAATAGGCAGCGATCAGAATCGAGAGCCTCCCCGGCGAGTCGTCGACTCCTAGGTGGATTATACTCCGCGCGGAGCCCAGCGAGACATTTCCGGCCGAGACGATTATGATGGCCGCGCGGTCCCGGCGACAAGGATGTTGGTTTGTTGGTTCGGCTCGCGTCGCAACGCAAAGAGATCGGCCATGGCTTGGCTTCGCGTTCAGTTGACCGAGGAGCAACAGTCGATCGTGAATGGGGAACGGACGTCTCATCCCCACCCACGGGTTCGGGAATAGATGCTGATCCTTCGGATGTTGCACTGTGGTGTCACTCGCCAGAAAGCGGCCCAAGTCGCCGGGGTCGGCCGGGCCACCGTTCAACGGTACGTGGCCGCATTCCGAGACGGGGGCTTGGACGGGCTGCGGCGTTGGGACGTCGAAGGCCAGGTGAGTGAATTGGCCGCCTATCGCGACCTGATCCGCGAGTCGTTCGAGGAGAGTCCCGTCCGCACGATCGCCGAAGCGGGCGACCGGATCTTTCAACGGACCGGATTGCGTCGCGGTCCCAGTCAAGTCCGCAAGTTCCTCAAGGACCTGGGGCCGAAATGGCGGTTCGTCCGCGCCATCCCCGTGCCCCCCAAAACAACTCGGCCGAGCACGTCGTCGCCCAAGCCGAGTTTCTCGACACCAAACCGAGGCCGTGTCTGGACGCCGCCCGAGCGAGTGAGGGTCATGTCTTCTTCGTCGATGCGGCCCATTTCGTGTTCGGGACGTTCTTGTGTTGCCTCTGGGCGATCACGCGGATCTTCGTCCGCGCGGCTTCAGGTCGTCAACGGTTCAACGTCCCGGGTGCGTGGAACGCGGTCACTCGCGAGTGGATTGCCGAGACGAACACGACCGTCGTCAACACGGAGACGATCAGCGAACTCTGGCGGAAGATCGCCGGACTGGGACTGATCGGACCGATCACGCCGGTGCTCGACAACGCCCGTTTCCAGCACAACGCCGCGGTGAAGGCACTGGCGGAAGGGTTGGGAATCACGCTCCTGTTCTTGCCCTCGTACTCGCCGAACCTGGACCTGATCGAACGGCTGTGGAAGTTCACCAAGCGTCGAGCCGTCTACGGTCGCTACCACCCGACGTTTCGCGAGTTTCAGGCGGCCATCCAGGAGACGCTTGATGGCATTGCGACCATCCACGCAGAGCCACTGACGAAGTTGATGACGCTCAAATTTCAGCACTTCGAAGACGTCTCACTCTTAGCCGCGTGAAGTATAAATAGGGGTACACAAATTGGTCACGTTATTTTGGAACAGCTCCTCGGTCGTCGTGCCCCCGAGCGAATCAAGGCATCGACTTGGTCCGAAGTGCCTTCCATCGGTTGCACTGCGGTGGTCGCATCAAATCGCCACACACAAGCAGGCCATACCAGTCATTACCCTGATTTAATGTACAGAAAAACAGCGGGTTGCAGCTTCGAAATCACTGGATATCCGTTCAAAGAAACGGGTATCACCATGATTGATTTCTATTCCAAAGTGATCGTGGCGAGGTACGATGGGGTTAGGGCGGAAGACCATCGGATGTCGGTGTCACCGATCGGTGTTCGAATGCTTCTGTTGGTCGCGACCGCGTCAGCAGCTTCGGCAAGGACCCCTATGAAGATTTCGTTCGAATGCCCGTCCTGTGCGGCCTCGGGTTCCGTCGACGCGGTCCACGCCGGCAAGCGGGTGCGTTGCCGGCATTGCAAGTACCAATTCGCCGTCCCAGGGCCTGAAGGCGCGGAGCCCTTGGGGTATTCGCTGGAGGAGGCTCCCCAATCACCCGCTGTGGCCCTTGCCCCAGGCCTGACGGAAGCGCCCGTGTTCGTCCCCGCCCGAGGTGATGAGGTGACCGCCGCCTCCACGCCGCGTCGTCCTCGGACAAAGAATCGAACCAACTCGAAGTCCCGCCCGGATCGAGGCGAAAGGCGGGGCTTTGCGTGGGCAAAACAACGAGGCATTCCCGTCCTGATCACTATCGGCGTCGTCTTGCTGGGCACGGCGCTGTTCGTCCCCGGTGGGGTGCTCATCGCCGGGTACGCCTTGCTCGGACTCGGTACCCTGATGGCAATCGTCGGCTTCGGCGTCGGAGCCTTCGGCGCCTTCAGCGAAGACTTCATCCACGGGTTCTTCTACGTGGTGTTTCCGCCTTACGCGGCGTTTTACTTCGTGACCCGCTGGGACGACCTCTGGATCTGGTTCGCCTTCGTGGTGGGGGGCGTCGGGCTCATCACGCTCGGCGGCCAACTGCTCGAGTGGGCTGGGGTGGCCGTCTGAGCTTCGGCTCTGACGCGAGGCGGTCGGCGCGGACGCTCGACTCTCGAGGGCACGCTCAACGTCCTGGAGGAAGTTGAGGGAAAACGAAAAATCGTGATCTCGATGAGACCCTTTGGCCTCTCAATCTGAGAAACTCGCAGATCCGGGAGCACTTCTTACGAACCCGTTAGCCGCAATTTACAAGCGTCAGCCTTGTGGCCCATCGAGCCTTGACTTGGGAGCGCCTTCACCGTTTTCGCTCTTCCCTCAGACGCATGGATCCGTGCGGACGTGCCCGTTTTCCTACGTTAACTCGGCGCGAGCCCTCCCCCTGTAAACGGGGCACTCTTGCCCCGCTCTTACTTCGGCGCGAGCCGAGGCGAAAGCCGCGGGGCAAGAGTGCTCTGCCTACCGGGGGGGGATCGTGGATTTGTGCATACGACCCCAACGTGCCGCTTTGATCCGGCACTGGGCATTCACGCCATGGCGGGATAGGGAGGTGGGTCCTGAAAACGACAATCCCCCGGGTCAAGCCAATGACCCGGGGAACGTTGGTGTCGATAAAGTCGAGGCCGATCGGTTACTTGGGCGGAGGGATGACTTCGCTCTCGATGACCGGGCCGGGCTGCACCAGCCGGTCCATCTCGATGGCGGGCGGTTGCACAACTCGCTCTTCCACGACCGGCGGCGGCTGGACGACTCGCCGTTCGATCACCGGGGCCGGCTGGATGATTTCTCGTTCGATCACTGGAGCCGGCTGGATGATTCGGGTTTCCTGGACCAGCGGGAGCGGCCGCGCGAAGAGCGGTCGACGTTCCTTGATCACGATCCGGCGGGGTCGCACGATCACTCGGGCTGGCTTCACGACGACCGGCGCGGGGTCGACGATGACGGGCGAGGTGGCGACCGTCTCGTACACATAGGTCGTGCGGGGCCGCCTCGCGAACAACTGGGCCTGGGCGGGCGTGGCGCCGACCGCGAGGAGGCTGCTACCCAACACACCCCCGACCACGAACTTCAGGACGGCCTTGCCTGGCATGAATCCAAATCCCCAAGGGCTTTCTATCCTCGAGCCGCCGCCCGAGCCCCCGGACGGGAGCCCGACATCTGGCCGGCGGCGAGGAAGGTCGAGGGAGGTGTCGGATCGACGCTACCCTCGTTCCTTTGGTCATCCTCCAGATGCAAGAGTCGTACCGATCGCCCCGAGTGCTTGAGCGTTTCCCCGGGACCGTCGGCGCCAACCGTCTCACTTCGGGTCGATCAAGCCGGTGAGCCAATGCATGATGTTGAGGGCCATTTTGCGGTTGTCGAGGCCCGGGACGTTCATCCCGAACCGCTCGGTGCCGATGAGCTGGGCGGAGAGTTCGGCCGCTTCGCCCAGGACGACGACCCTCCCCTCGCCGAAGCGGAAGGCCAGGCCCTGGGCCCTCCCCGCGGCCGAAACCGGCCCTCCGTCGTTTCCCGCGTCGACGGCGGAGTCTCCGAGCTTGAGGATCGCGACGGTCCCGGCCGGCCCCTTGAGCGACTGGCCGGTGAAGGTCTGGACGCGGTTGACCCGCTCGGAGTCGTCTCGCCCGGTCGTGATCGGGTGGTCGCCCAGGAGGTTGTTCTTGCGGCTGAAAACCAGGCTCGTCTCGTCCCCCTCCGAGTTCTTCGGGTCGGACGTGAAGCCTTTGCTCATCTGGACATCGAACCGCCTCGCCAGCGGCTCGGCGGCCGAGCCGAACGGGGCATGGTCGGTGATGAATAGCAGCGATCCTCCCGCCTTGACCCAGTCGCGGACGGCGTCACATTCGGCCTCGGTGAACGCGGAGTCCCCCGCGCCCGCCGCGCCCATCCCCTCGGCGCCCAGGGCGTTCGCGATGATCAGGACTTTGCCCCGGGCCAATGATTCCTTGGTGAACTTCTCCGTGTTGGGTATGACCTTGTAGCCATCATTCGCGATGAGCTCGGCGAAAGGCTTGTACCGGCCTCCGGTCGTGTGGAAGTTGTGGTGCGCCTCGTCGAAGAGGACCCTTGGGTGCTCGGACGTGTAAGCGGGGTTGGCGACCTTGGTGTCGAAGCCCGGGTCCGACCGTTGCCCACCTCCACCGCCTCCTCCGACGTTCAAGGCTGAGGCGACCATCTCGGCGTCTTCCGCCGCCTCGTCCTGGAATCGGATCGTCCACAGGTCGAACGGCGCACCGAGCATCGCATGATAGCGCTCGCGCTGGGGCATGGTCAGCACGTCCTCGATCTGCCGGATGATGCCGTCCCAGCCCTCGCGGGCGGACTTGCGGGCCTTCGCCTTGGCCGCCTTGAATTCCGGGGTCTCGACGTAGGTGCGGATCGCTTCGACGGTCGGCGCGCCGGCCTTGGTGTTGAGAGTGACCGGGACGGTTGCGGCCTTGCCGATTTGTTCCTCCCCCCGTCCGGCGACCTCCCTGATCCGTTGAATTTGGTCGTCGGTCAACTTCAGCCGCTCGGCCAGTGACGGGCCTTCCAGGGCCAGTTGGGATCGCTGCGGCCGGTCGAACGCCATGGGGCCTTGCGACTGGAGTTGGATCTGGTCCAACCGGTCGCGCTGGGCGGGCGCGAGGGCCGCCAGGCCCGCCGCGATCGCGTCTTTGTAGAGCGACTCGCGCATCTCGATCATCGCTTTGCGATCCTTGGCCTCGCGTTGCGCCTTCTGGAACTTCTCGGTCACTTGGGCAGCCGACTTCTCCATCGCCTGCTGCTGCTCGGCCGTAATCTTCAACTCCTGCTGAACGGCCGTCGTCCCAAGCAGCACCTGTTTGAACGCGGGCCGCGGCATCGTCCCGAATTCCCAGAGCGAGTAGGACGGCGGCGCCGGCCCCGCTTCAGGCGCCTGCGCCAACACTTCCCCGCCAAGGACCAGGCCCAAAACCAGCACGAGCCCGCCCCACGACCGACTTCGCATCGGAGATCTCCCTTCGATCGAGCCGTCACCCTTGCACCTCGCGAGAGCCGGGATCCACGACTGTGGATTCGACCCTCGGACCTCGTGCGACAAGTGTCCGATATTTTCCGGGCCTTGCAAGAGGGGACCGGCCGTGTCTTGTTCAGGCTGCCGGGCTTGGAGTCGAGACTCAGCCGGGAGGGGGCCCGGATGGGGGAAGGGCGGTGCCGGCGAGCCGGCGCCAGGCTGCGGCCTGGTCGTGGTATCCCATCTTTTCCCGGAGGGCGGCGAGGGAATCGTAGAGCTCGGGGTGTGGAGACAGGCCGAGGGAGGGGGCCTTAGCCGCCGTTTCGTAGAGGGTCCGGGCCTCCAGGTTCAGGGCGACTCGGGCGCGATGCCGCTCGGAGAGTTGATCGGCCTCGTCGGCCTGGCCGACCTGTCGGAGGGCCCGCGCGAGGCGGAACATGACCAGGGCATCGGCGGGCGATTGTTCCAGCGCCTGCCGGTAGGCAAGGACCGCTTTGGGCCAGTCTCCGGCGACTTCGGCCATCCGGCCTCGGTAGGGGGCGATCCAGGGGGCGCTCGAGAGGTCGGTCGGGAGGCGGTCGAGGGTCGCCGACAACTCGCGGACGTCGCCCACCTCCTCGAGTCCGGCCAGCAGGGCATGCCAGGCCTCCGGGTTTCGAGGGTGGGCCTCGGCCGTCTTGCGGAGCAACGCGAGGCCTCGCTCGGCCCCGCCGGAACGGACCAGGGCCAGCCCAAGGGCGAGGTTTGCGTGGAGCCCCTCGGGGTCTCGCCGGGTGATCGGCTCGAACCAGGCGACGAGCGACGAGGCGTCCGGCGACATGACGTCCTGGCGGAGCGGTTCCAGGAGGAATCGCACGCGGTCGCGGGGGTCCGGCTCGTCGCGATGGAGCCGAAGGGCGAGGGCCCGGGCCTCCTGGGAACGGCCCTGGAGGTAGTATTCCTGGAGGAGGAGCCAACCCGCTTCGGGGATCGCCGGATCCAACCGGAGTGCCTCGAGCCAGGAGACCTCGGCGGCGTCGAGCCGGCCGAGGTAACGCTCGGCCTTGCCTCGCCAGAGCCTGGCCAGGGCCATCAACGACTTGTCGGGGGAATCGATTTTCCGGAGCGATTCCAGGGCGGCCGAGGCCGACTTGGGATCGGTCCCGATGCCGGAGTTCGTCAATTTCTCACAACGAGCCATCTGGATCTGGGCCGCCAGGAGGTTCGCCCCGGGGTCGTTGGGCGAGTCGTCCAGCAGGAGCTTGACCTTCGCCTCCGCGGCGTCGACTTGCCCCGCTTCGGCGAGCGCCGCGACCTCGGCATGGCTCGGGAGGGGCGTTGACGGCCAGATCAAGAAGACGAAGGCCCCCACGGGGATGGCGATTGCCCCAATCGTCATGAAGGCTCGGCTCGGGTTATTCAACGCGCGACCTCCGCGAGTGCAAGACCCGGGACGCATCCGGCCTTGGATGACGCCGGGATTTGTTGAACCGTGACGCACGAGGGGTCGCCGGGCCTTTCGACCCGGCGACCCCTGGAGAGTTTACCCTCGGGAACGACGACGCGGCTCAGAGCGAGTCGGCGCTGATGACTTCGCCGCCGGCGTGCGTGGCGACGGCCGACCAGGTGGCGCGATTGACCGTCTCTTTGATGAACTTGACCGAGCCGTCCATGAACATGCAGTTCACACCGCCCGGGTGCCGCGACGCGGCGGTGACGACCGTGAGGGCCATGAGCCAGGGCTGGCCGGTCCCCGCGTAATAGCACGACTTGCGGTTGGGGGTCTGGGTGTGGGAGTAGGTGTTCGACTGCGAGGAGATCCACCAGTCGCCCTTCCAGGTCCAGTTCGGGGTGTTGGAGGACTGGCAGTCCTGGGCATAGAGCAATTCGGAGTTAAGCTGGCCGGCGAAGGCGGTCGGGCCGTTGACCATCGAGTAGACCATGCTCAGGCCGGCCTTGGCGACCGCCGGGTTCGAGCCGCCATCGCCTCGGACGATCTCGCTGAAGCCGACCGTGTTGCTCGTCCCGTCCGTGAATGAGGCGATCGTGACGGTCCGCTCGGCCGAGATCGAGGCGTAGGGGGTGGCTCCGGCGACGGCTGTGGCATAAGAAGGGAAGTAGGCCGGTCCGTTCACGGCGCCCGACGTGGCCGACGACTGGAACGGGTTCGTGCCGATGTTGGGGAGATAGCTGGTGCGTCCGATGAGCCGGGGCGTCCCGCCGAGTGTGATCGTGGAGGTGCTGCCCAACTCGGTGTCGGAGGGGCACAGGATCGCATTAATCTGGGTGACGGACGCCGTCATGTTGATCAACGCGAAGTCGTCGCCGTCCTCGCAACCGGGGCCGGGGGTCGTGCAATAGGGGGCTTGCTGAAGGTAGTCAGTGCCGTGGACGAGCCTCCAGCGTTCTCCCACCGAAAAGTTGATGGAATTGTAGGTGGCTGTCTGCTCCAGGTACGGCAGCAAGCGTGCTGTGGACGACTGTTGTTGCAAGATCGGCACGCTGAGCGGTGGCACCGCGTCGTTCGTGCTGATGTAGTTGTGCATCGCCAGGCCAAGCTGCTTCAGATTGTTGACGCACTGGGCCCGACGGGCCGCCTCGCGGGCTGCTTGGACCGCGGGCAAGAGTAGAGAGATGAGTACGGCGATGATCGCGATCACCACCAGGAGCTCGATCAGGGTGAAACCTCGCCTCGACGAAATCCGCATGGACTGACCCTCTTGAGAATACGAATTGATAGATCAACCGGACCGGGTCTTTTCCCTCCGTGCACAGTTGAGGCCGACAGGGAGACTATCGGGTGCCCGCGTCAAGGAGGTGCGTTGACGCGAACGGCCCGATCGAGGCCCGGTGGTCGGCCCCGCGCACGGGGGTTCGGGGGGATTTTTTGCGTGACTTTGGTGCAGTCTTCAATTGGGCTTGGCTCTGCTGGATGTATTCCGCCTGACTCCTCGGTGCATTGGGCACATTTTTGAGGGCCTCCGTGCCGGACTCGTTCGTCTCACCGCTACAGCCGAGTCCGAACGGCAACGATAGCGCAGCAAGGACCAACGCGGTGGTCCCGCGAACCCGAAACTTCATGGAATTCACCTCGCACGGTGGGGGCTAGCGACGATGTTGCTGCCCGCACGATTCGCTGGAAACCATGCCCCACGCGAACTTTCGCGATAGCTCGGTTAGATACGTTCGGATCTGGAAGAATGGAAGTGGCGACGCCTTCCCGAATATTGGCTCGTTAGGAGTAACTCGTCAAGTCAAAATTAGGCGTTCCCCGAAATTTTTCGGCCAAATGCTCAAAACGGATCTAAGGGGTACGAATGCGTGCGTGGAGCCAAGCAACAAAGATGTCTTGTGGTCGAATACCCTAACCGGGGCTGGCTCCGATCCATATCGGCATCGCCTTTGCACGAGTTGGAGTGCGCCGCGTGAGCGAAATCGACAGAGGTGTACCCGCGAAGCCGCGTTGATCTCTGCGGTCGGCGTGGATGTCCTCATCTCGAAAATGTGAGGAGTCGGACATGGTCTGTGGTGATCCATTCGGATTTTTTATCTTTACTGGGTTTAAAGGTTTAAGACTGGCACGGCGACCCTTTCAGATTCCCAGGGTCCCCCCCGGGAAAATAGGCGGAACGCGGATTTCCCTGTGATTTTCGGGGCCTGTCAGGCTATGCCTAGGGATGGTCTGGAGAATGGCTTCGCCTGCGTCCGCTTCGACTTTGGAGTGACATTTGAAAGATGACGAGGTCTTTTGAAGGGACCGCCGAAATCACGGAATCGTGCGACCGATCCTGGTTGTCTGTGGGACGATCGGGCCCAAAATCTTGAATCGATGCGGTCGCGTGACCTGTCCGGGCAGGAGGCGAACGACCGAGTCGATCCAAGGGACTTCGTCGGTGATTTCCCGAGGGCGAGGAGGAGCAAGATCGCGAGTTGAAACGCTCGCGAGCGATCGCTTGCGAGGTGCGACAGCCTGGCGGGGCGTTCGCAGGCTCCAACCCCGCTCGGAAAACCCCTCCTTCAGGGAGCGGCGGGTGGGCCTTATCTGGCGTGTCTCAAAGTTCTCGTCGAAGAGGTTCTTATGTATCGATTTTGGCGAAGACGGTCGAGCGGTCGTCTCGAGTTGCGGCAGTAGTGGTCGTCGGATTGGTCCTGGAGCGTCGGCCTTGCAAGAGATGATCTTAAATGATGTCGCCGGACGTGAAGCCTTTGAGGTTAGTAATTGTTGAATTTATGCGATGGATTGCGAGGCCTGCCGTGCGGTCGCGCGATTCCCCGGTCGATTTTAAATAAAATATCGACGACTGGGCACCGGGCTAAGGCGAGCCGCGGAGGAAAGGCGGAAAAGGGAAATGTGAGTTTGTATGAAAATGTATCAAATTTACACAGATAACAATGATGACGATTCGGAACTTGGCGGCCTCGATCCGCGACATCTGCGGATCGTCCCCGGTTGCCTTTACTAAGCCCGATACCGGGCCGTCGCGAGGCATGGGGTGCATGGCAGGCGAACGAGGGGGGCGGTTGTGTCGATTTGGGGCGCGGGTCGTCCGAGAAGGATTTGGAGCGGTGACTTGATTTTGAGATCGTCATCGAGGCGAGCCGCCCCTCGGCCTTTGGCGCGATGGGGCGGGTGATTCGGCTCGAGGGTTTCGGAGTCGGGAGGAGACGCTCGCCTTGTCCCGGAAGGGATGGTCATGCGGCGCGTCCTCGGTGCCTCGGGAAGGCTGAACGACCGAGGCCGAGTGGCATCGGCGTCCTGGATCCAGGATCGGAAGCGTCCCGAGCGTTGTTCCCCCGAGAGCCGTGGCGTGGGGGGAGTGCGGCCACGGTGGGGGCGGTGATGAGATGGTGATGAACTCGGCGCCTTTGTCGGGCGGGTTCAGCGGCGATTCGAGACCCCGACCTGGGCGGTGGTGAACTCGGGGGCGAAGCTGGCGATCGAGGACGAGGTCGGGGGGCCGCCGTCTTCCGGCCAGTAATTGAAACGGTAGTGGGCCGGGTCGAGGCCCGTCGAGGGGAGGAGGCTCGCGGGGACGGTCACGGCGACCGTCCGGCCGTGGATGAATGCCGAACCGTCGGGAAGGGCGGTCGTCTTGCCGGTGGTGAGGTCCGTGACCTTGGCCGTCGCGTGGAGCGACGAGTCGAGGGTGACGACCACGACGGCGTCGAACTTGATGTTCGGCCGGCCGGTGAAGGGGCCGTCGGGGAGGTTTCCGTTGCGGTCGATCCCCCAGACATAGACCGCAGGCGCCGAGGTGATCTTGCCGAGATTCGTCCCCGTGAACGTGAAATTGCCGTCGGACGAGAGCATCGCGCTCGCCTTCACGGCGTTCAACTCGGCGAGTTTCGGACCGGTGTAGGCCTCATAGAAGTGGGGGAATTTCGTCACGACCCCCTGATGCCCGTTCCCCTGATGCTCGTTCCCCCGGTGGCGGCCTCCGAACGGACCGCCAAGACGGAGCGACCCGTCGTGCGACGTGGTCGGAATGGCCTGGGGCATCCTCGACGCGCCGGGGACCGGCGTGAGAGGGGCCGTCGGCGCGTGGGTTGGCGCGGCGACCACCGGGTTCATCGCCGGGCCGCCGTAGAGCGGGTTGGAGAGCAGTGGCGCCAGGAGGGCGCGGCCCTCGAGATCCTCGACGACCGGCGAGCTTGTCCTCACCCGTCGCGTTTCGCCCTGTCGGTTGCTTCGTTCTCGATTCGAGTGCATGGTGTTCACCCCTCGGGGCGAGGTGATTTGGTGCGCGATCGTCGCCGCGATGTGGGCGGACGGCGAACGGCGTGGAGAGGTATGCTCGCCTCTCCATGTCGAATGATGCTCATCCACCCCAAACGCGGTTCCGTGGACCCTCGGCCGCCTCGCCCCAACCAAATGGCCTTGGGTTTCAGAACCCCCACAAGTGAGGAAGAGGGGGCTTTGGCGGCGTCGGTTACGAAAAAATCGATCATGGTCTCCATTTGTAAGAAGTCCTTGATGGAGTCTCGGCGCGTCCGGGCCGCCCGCCGGATCGTCCAGGAGACGGGTATCGGGGGCGAATTCATAACCCGGCATTTTCTTAAATGCCGGGTTTCTGACGCGGTCGCCGCCGACCCCTCGCAGTCGGACGCGGTCGCCGCCACCCCGAATGCCGTTGTCTATTCCCACAGAAACCCGATTTTGGAGAAAAAATCGGGTTTCGAAACGGACTCTCGTTCGACAGCCTCCGACCTACCCGATCGTCTCGAGATCACGATCCGGGCGTTCTTGGATCGGGCCGCGGTCGGGGAGGCCTCGTGGGTTCGGCCCGGGGGTGGGTGGGAGTTCCCCGAGCACGTCCTTCAGCCGGCGGAGGACTCGGGACCTGGATTGGCGGATGGCGGCGGGCGAGACGCCGAAGTGTTCGGCGATGAGAGTGGGGGGCTTCCCCTCGACGACGGATAGCCAGAACGCCTGCCAGGTCCGCTCCTCGAATTCGGCCCGGACGAGCTTCAAGGCGTTCTGGTAGAGGGCGCCGACGAGCAAGCCTTCCTGGTCGTCGGCATCACGACCCTGATCGGGCATGAGCAGCGAGCGCCGGTAGAAGTCGGTCCCGCCCTGGCCCTGGTCGCCCCGGCGCCGGAAGAAGTAGAGGGTCTTGTTCCGGGCGACCCCGCGCAGCCAACCGCGGAACGAGTCGCCTTCGCGATCGCGCCGGAAGTCTTTGAGGTTGCTCAGGATGGCCTGGAAGACATCCTGGAGGATGTCGTCGGCGTCTTCGCGGCTGGCCCCCCAGCTCCGGCACCAGTGGCGGAGGAGCGGCGTGTAGAGGGTCACCAGGCGTTGCCACGCATCCCGATCCCGGACCTTGACCCGTTCGATCAGAGTCAAGGAGGTCAGCCCTGCCTTGTCGTCGACGAGGACCGGGCTGGTCTGCGGGGGGGAGTGGCGCATTGCTGACCTCCGTCGCCGGGCCGTCGGGACACTTCGAGGAGGAGACGCGAGAGCTCGAGATCGAGATCGATCCTTCAAACGCCCGGCTGGTCCGAGGGGGGGATTTCGGCGCCGAGCACGGGGATTGTGGCGTTGAGGATGACGTCCTGGGCCCGTGATTCTATTAGAATACCTCGTGACTCGGAGGCTCGGCCTTCCGGATGCCGGGACGCCGGTTTTTGGAGAGGGGGCCCGCTCAAGACGGGCCCCGGCCGATGCGACGCTCGGAAGGATGCCGATCGTCTCGCCTCGAATCAGTGGCCGGCTCAAACGTCCTTTGAGTTGCAGTTTATCGGGCCCGGGGGTCTTGGGGAAGCGAAAAGTGCCGCGCGAAGACTGCCTCAGCGACGAGATCCTGGCGGCCTTCAACCTCGGCGAATTGCCGGAGGACCTCCTCGATTCGGTCCGAGAGCACCAGGAGTCTTGCCCGAGCTGCGAACTCCGGGCCCGGAGCCTGGACGACCAGATTGACCTCGTCATCAACGACCTGCGGACGGTGCTCCGTCGGCTCGATGCGGACGGGGGCGAACCCCTCCGCGACGCCCTAACGTTGGGCCGCGAGCCCCACGAGGGACTCGACTGGCCGGAGGACGATGAGGGGCGGCTCGTCTTGCCCGACTACGAGGTGGAAGAGGCCCCTCTGGGCCAGGGGAGCATGGGGGTCGTCTACAAGGCGAGGCACCTCAAGCTCGACCGAGTCGTCGCTCTCAAGATGGTCGCGAGCCGTTCGCAAGAGGCCGTGGCGCTGTTCCAGGTCGAGGCCAGGGCGGTCGCGAGGTTGCAACATCCCAACATCGTGCAGATCTTCGAGATCGGGCAGCACGAGGGCCGGCCGTTCCTGTCGTTCGAATTCGTCGAGGGGGGCTCGCTCGCGCAGAAGATCGCGGGGCGGCCGCAGCCGCCTCGGGCGTCGGCCGAGGTCGTCCGGACGCTCGCCCTGGCGGTCGACTATGCCCATCGGCAGGGGATCGTGCACCGCGACCTGAAGCCGTTCAACATCCTGATCAGCCCGGAAGGTGTGCCCAAGGTCGCCGACTTCGGGGTGGCCAGGTGGCTCAAGTCGGAGGACCACCTGGGCCATGACGGCGACATCCTGGGGACTCCCCGCTACATGGCGCCCGAGCAGGCGAACGGGAGTCTCCACGAGGTCGGCCCTGCGGCGGACATCTACAGCCTCGGGGTGATCCTTTACGAGATGCTGACCGGCCGCCCGCCCCACCAGTCGACGAGTGCGCTCGAGACCCTGACCCTTGTGCGTGAGAAGGAACCGGTCCCGCCTCGAGAGATTCAGCCCAGGCTCTCGCGCGACCTCGAGACCATCGTCCTCAAGTGCCTCCGGAAAGAGCCGACGCGTCGCTATGGGGACGCCAAGGGCCTGGCCGACGACATCGATCGATACCTGGCCGGGCTCCCGATCCTGGCCAGGCGCGTCGGCGTCGCCGAGCGGGCGTACTTCTGGGGCAAGCGGCACCTCGCGATCGTGGGGGTTGCGATCCTCACCGCCGTCTGGCTGACGGCCTTCGCCTTGATCGCTCGGGATCCCCACGAGAAGGTCCGCCAGATCGAGGCCGACCGGAAGCCGTTGAGCAAGCCGTCCGCGTTAGTTCCGAGGCTGCCCGGACCCTCCGAGACGATCGTCCAACTCGACGGTTCGATCCGCCTGGGGGCGGCGTCGGCCACCGTACACGGCGCGTCGCTCCGATTCGAGACCCCGTACGGCAACCTCGGATACTGGCACGACGACGGAGACTATGCCGTCTGGATCTTCCGAGTCGACGAGCCCGGGACCTTCGCCCTTTCGCTCGACTACGCCTGCCAGGATCGGGACTCCGGCAACCGATTTCGGGTCCGGGTCGACAAGGAGGTCTTCCGGGGTCGGGTCTCGGGCACCCGCTCCTGGTCGAACTACCAGTCGTTCCTCATCGGAGAGATCACGCTCGGGCCCGGCATGCACGAGCTCGAAGTGCGCCCCGAGAAGCCGATCATCGGCGCCCTGTTCGATCTCCGCGCCGTCACGCTCGCCCCTCGTGAGGGCAGCGATCCATCCAAAGAACTCCGGCCGCCGTCTCCGGCCACCCGACCAGACGAAGCCTCTCGCCGCTGACGCGGTGGTCGGAGTTTGGCCGAGGTCGCTCGTACAACGCTCGAAAACGGGATGGTCGCTCAAGCCCTCCCCGGTTCGGATGAGCCAGGGCGCGTTGACGAGTCTCCGTTCGCGAGGCCCGTCCTTCCGTCCCGCTTCGTTGCCCACTTGATAAGATTGGGGGGGATCGCCCTCTTTGCTCGGAAGGAATCATCCTCATGCCCCGAACACCTCGATGCCAAGCGGCGACAGCGATCATCTGCCTCGCGCTTGCCGGATGTGGCGACAGCCTCGCGACCGGACCGGTCGCTGTCTCAAAACCCTCGCCCTCGCCCCCACATGACTCCAAGGGAGGAACCGATATGACGCCGACCGGGACCGGCAATCAGGCTGCCTCGGATTCCGCCAAGTTCAATCCCCTCTCGCCCGCCGAGGAGCGGGTGATCCTCCGGAAGGGGACGGAACGGGCGTTTACCGGCGAGTACACCGACCTCAAAGAGGCCGGGACGTATGTCTGCCGACGTTGCAACGCCCCGCTGTATCGCTCCGACGACAAGTTCGCCAGCGATTGCGGATGGCCCAGCTTCGACGACGAGATCGCGGGAGCGGTCGAGAAGGTCACCGACGCCGACGGTTACCGCACCGAGATCCTCTGCAAGAACTGCGGCGGCCACCTCGGTCACGTCTTCGTGGGAGAGGGCCTCACGGCGAAGAACACGCGACACTGCGTGAACTCCGTCTCGATGAAGTTCTACTCCAAGGGTAAAGAAATCCCCGCCGTGATCAAATAAAGGGACCCCCCGCACTTGCTCGATCGCTTGCGTTTCACGGGTGAATGGCCTTCAAATGCGGGGCAAGGAGTGCCTGGCCTACCGGCTGATTGCCGAGTTCGCAAGGTAGGCGGGGCACTCCTGCCCTGCGAGCCCAGAGCAGACAGGGAACTCCTGCCTCGCGAGCCCAGGGTAGGCGGGGCCTCGGGAGGCGCGGGACGGTGCCCGAACCCGCCGGATGCTTGATGTGTCTGAATGAGGGGCCGCTGTCCGATGTTGCGCCCGTTGATCGGTACTTAGGATCAAATGTCGTGTTCAATCGCGCCTTGATGGTCATCCTGGCGGTGGTCGTCCTCGACGCCGTGGGGATCGGTCTGGCCCTGCCCGTCATCCCCTCGTTGCTCAGGGAATTGTCGCACGAGACGCAGATCGCCGGCCGATTCGGCTACTTCATGGCGATCTACCCGTTCATGCAGTTCCTGTTCTCGCCCGTGCTCGGGCGCCTGAGCGATCGGTTCGGCCGCCGTCCCGTCCTCCTGGTCTCGCTCGGCGTGGCGACGATCGACTACCTGATCATGGGCCTGTCGCCGCTCCTGGCGGTCCTCTATCTCGGGCGTGCGCTCGCGGGGATGACCGGGGCGAACCTTGCCGTGGCCACCGCGTACATCGCCGATATCTCCGGCCCCGACGAGCGGGCCAGGCGATTCGGCTACATGAACGCCTGCTTCGGCCTGGGCTTCGTCGCCGGCCCGCTCCTGGGCGGGCTGGTCGGCAGCCTGTCGCCGCGCTATCCGTTCCTGCTCGCGGCCCTCTTCAGCGGCCTGAACCTCGCGGTAGGGTTCTTCGTGCTCCGCGAGTCGCACAAGGCGGGGGCCGACCCTGAGCAGGAAGAGCGGCGCTCCTTCGTCGCCTCGCTGCTGTCGATCCGGGAGAACCGCACGCTCGTGCCGCTCCTCATGATCTACTTCCTGGTCAACCTGATCGGCCAGATCCCGGGGTCGCTCTGGATCATCAACGGGGAGGACCGCTTCGGGTGGGACGTCTGGATGGTCGGCCTGACCTTCGCCGCGTTCGGCATCCTCCACGCGGTCGCCCAGGCGTTCTTCACGGAGCCGACGACGCGACGCTTCGGCGAGCGAGGCGCGATCCTCCTCGGAGTCGCCTGCGATTGCTCCGCGTTCGTCGCGATGGCACTGATCACGAAGGGGTGGATGGTCTTCCTGATCATGTTCCTCTTCACCGCCGGGGGGATCGCCCTGCCGGCGTTCCAGGCCCTCCTGTCGCGGCAGGTGAGCGAGGAGCACCAGGGCGAATTGCAGGGGACGTTGGTCAGCGTCACGAGCCTGACCGAGGTCGTCGGTCCGATCGCCGCCACGAGCCTCTATGCCGCGTCACCCCCCTCGGTCCCGGGCCTGGTCTGGCTCGTGGGCGCCGGGCTCTATGTACTCTGCGTCCCGGTCATCCTCCGCCAGATGTCGGCGTCCCGAAGCCTGCTGACGGAAACCACCGGCCCGGTTCGATAGCCTCATCATTTCTCACCTTGGATGAGGTGATGGGATATCGATGGGCCCCTTCTCTCTTTGATTTTCAGGCGGATCTTCGTTCTCGGACGACTCGGAGCGGACGTTGCAACCGTGCTCTATCGGGCACCCATACCGGATGAACCTTTCCCGGAATGTGGAGGGGAAGGTTCCCGGGGGGCCGGTGATGATGCCTCCGGGTTGCGACACCTGCGGAACGGGGGTCGCAGGCGTCGCGTGACCAAGTCAGGTCCCGCCGAGCGCCCGCGCCCAGGCCTGCATCGCGCGCCGGGAGGTCTCGGGGGGGTAGGCGGCGTAGCCGAGGATCAGGCCGGGGGCGGGGGGGCGCGCCGCGCTGTACCTGGAGATGGGGTGGTATTCGACCCCGCCCTCGGACGCTGCGGCCATGATCGCCCCTTCGGAGGCCCCGACGGCGCGGGCGACGAGGTGCATCCCGGCCTCGGCGGCGGGGAGATCGACGGCCCCCGACAGCTCCGAATGCGCGGAGTCGACCATGGCTCCCTGGCGCTCGGCGTAGAGGGTCCGCATCTGGCGGATATGCCGGGCGAAGTGGCCGCCGTCGATGAAGTCGGCCAGGACGGCCTGCTCCAGCGGGGGCGAGTGTCGGTCGGCCAGCCAGCGGGCGGCCCCGAAGGCTTCCACGAGTCCCGGGGGGGCGACGAGGTAACCCAGCCGCAGGGAGGGGAACAGGACCTTGCTGAAGGTCCCCGTGTAGATGACCCGGCCGGACCGATCGAGGCCCTGCAAGGCCGGCAGCGGGCGGCCTCCGTAGCGGAACTCGCCGGCGTAGTCGTCTTCGAGGACCCACGCCCCGGAGCGATCGGCCCAGGAGAGCAGCTCCAGTCGGCGCGCCAGGGTCATGGTGATCCCGGTCGGCCACTGGCAGCTCGGGCTGACGTAGGCCAGGCGCGGGCGAGGCTGGGAGCGCTCGGCGGCGGACACGTCGAGGCCGTCGGCGTCCAGCGGGACGGAGATCACCTCGGCCCCGGCCATCTCGAAGGCCGGGCGCACGTCGAGGTATCCCGGCTCCTCCAGCCAGACCTTGTCGCCGGGGTCGATCAGGAGCCGCGCGATCAGGTCGATCCCCTGCTGCACCCCGGCGGTGATGACGATGTCGTCGGCCGTGCAGCGGACCCCGCGCGACGCCCCCAGGTATCCGGCCACGGCCTCGCGCAGGGGCCGATAGCCGAGCGAGTCGATCCGGGCGAACAGGTCGCGCGGCAGCCGTTTCTGCCGACGGGCGGTCAGCCGCTCCCAGACCTCGCGCGGGAAGGCGTCGAGCGCGGGGACGTGCGGCCGGAACGGCGCGGGCCGGCCGCCATCGTGGCCCCGCAGGCGCCCGAATGCGACGATCTCCCGGCCTCGGGCCGACAGACGCGAGGGGCCGCCGGCGCCGACGGCCGGCGTGGGGGCTGGGCCTGGTCTCGGGGCGTTCAGCAGGCGCTCGGGGAGGGTCCGCGAGACCCGCGTGCCGGATCCCACCGACGGCACCAAGTAGCCCTCCGACGTGAGCTGGTCGTAGGCCGACGCAACGGTGTTCCGCGCGACCCCCAGCGAGCTCGCGAGCCCGCGCGTGGAGGGGACCCGCTGCCCCGGGCGTAGTCGCCCCTCCAGGATCGCCCGACGAATCTGGTCCCGGAGCTGCCGATGGAGCGGCTCGCGGGCCCCGGCGTCGAGGACGAGGGAGTCCAGGTCGAACCGCAGGGCGCGGCTGTTCTTCGGCATTGAAGTGGCCCCATAACTTTTCGCGCGAGTGGCCCTTTCAATGGTACCACCGCGGCGTACCATTCGGGTAACAAGAGGAGGTCCGCGAGCCATCCAACCACAAGGAACTCGGGGACCTGCCCATGGCGGTCGCCGCGATCAACGCCTTACCTCACCCGGGGAATGACGACACCCCGGCCCCCGTTCGGGATGGCAGGCAGTTGCCGTGGCGCGAGTGGCGACCGGGTCCTGATTCTCGCTCCGGATGCTTCCGTCGGATTCTCGGGTCGACTATGCCTTGTCTGGCTTGTGTACCAGGGCCTTGGCAGGGCGGACTCTGGGGCTCCTCGCCGAGGCGAGTGGAGGTAGATCATGCTATTGAAGACGAGACTCTCGAACGCAGCCCCCGTTGCCCTGCGCGCGGCGCTGGGCGCCGGATTTTTGTCGGCGGTGGCCGATCGTTTCGGCCTCTGGGGGCCGAGCGGCACGCCGGGGGTGGCGTGGGGCGAGTTCGCCAGGTTCCTGCAGTATACCGCAACGCTTCTCCCGTTCTTGCCGACCCCGCTGGTGGCCGTTGCCGGCTGGGCGGCGACCGTGACCGAGCTCGTTCTGGGCGTTGCACTCCTCGCCGGCGTGCGCGTTCGCCTGGTCGCGCTCGCCAGCGGGGTCCTTCTCCTCACGTTCGCCCTCGCCATGACGACCGCGCTCGGCCCCGAGGCGCCGTTGTCATACTCCGTCTGGACGGCGGCGGCCGGAGCCTTCCTGCTGGCCCGGGACCAGTCGGCCGCGTGCCAGGAGCCGCCGGTTTCAGGGTGAGCTCGACTACGTAGCCAGACCGGGCCCAAACTCCACTAGAAACGGAGTTTGAAAAATAAATATGCATAATAGCCGATATTTGACAGGGGTGGACGATGAAGGCAATCGTTGTGACGGACCAGGCTGCGGGAACGGCCGGGATGACGCTGGTGGAGCGGCCCGGGCCGCAGGCCGCGATAAACGACGTCGTCGTTCAGGTCCATGCGTCGGGATTCACCTGGGATGAGCTGGCGTGGCCCTCGACCTGGACCGATCGCCTCGGCCGTGACCGGACGCCGTCGATCCCCGGCCATGAGTTGGCCGGAGTGGTCAGCGCCCTCGGCTATGGGACGACGGGGCTGTCGGTGGGACAGAGGGTGTTCGGCCTTGCCGACTGGTATCGCGACGGCACGCTGGCGGAGTATGTCGTCGTCGAGGCACGCAACCTCGCGCCGCTGCCGGGTGATGTCGACTTCATTGTCGCCGCGAGCCTCGTGATGCCGGGCCTGACTGCGTGGCAGGGACTGTTCGAGCACGGCCGCCTGCAAGCGGGGCAGAGCGTCCTGGTGCACGGTGCGGCCGGCGTCGTCGGTTCGATGGCAACCCAACTCGCACGTGAGGCCGGCGCCTACGTCATCGGCACCGGACGCGCTGCCGGCCGTCAGGTGGCGCTCGACTTCGGCGCGAACGCGTTCGTCGACCTCGAGAACGATGCTCTGGAAGATGTCGGCGGGGTCGATCTGGTTTTCGATGTCCTCGGCGGAGACATCGGGAAGCGGTCCGCTCGCCTGATTCGAGCGGGCGGGACACTTGTGTCCGTCGCCGGGCCGGCCGAGGCGCGGCCCGCCGAGGGGATGGCAATCGATTTCGTCGTCGAGTCCGACCGCGCCCAACTGAGTGAGATCGTCCGGCGGGTACGGGACGGACGACTGCGGACGAACATCGGCAATGTCTCGACACTTGACGATGCCGTCGCCATCGTCAACTCGACCGAGCGACGCGCGGGGAAAACCGTCATCCGCGTTCGACCGTGAGGACTCGGGGAGGGCGAGCGGTTTGGGACGATGCCCATCGCCGGGGATCGTCCCAAACTGAGCCCGCGGCGACTTGACAGTGTTCAGTAGTGATCGATTGACTCACGTCGGCGCAAACGTCGAGTTACTCTGGGGATAGCTATCCTGGGCCGCTTCATGCTTTGTCCCGCAAAGTGTCAAGTTCGTACACTATGCCCTTCGCCCTACTTTGGGACGGTCCCCATCGCCGAAACCTTCGTTGCGACGCATCCCAAAATCATCCAAAGGGATAGGGCCGATTCTTGCAACCATATCAGGCGGGGCACTCTTGCCCCGCTCTTTCTCCGGTCGCCGAGGCGAGTCCCGCGGG
>NZ_JBTYIP020000037.1:0-99422 GCF_054877945.1 Singulisphaera rosea
CGGGGTCCCACCCGTTCCCATCCCGAACACGGCCGTTAAGCCCGCCAGGCCCATGATAGTGCCTTTGGCGCGAAAGTCGGTTATCGCCGGAATCTTCCACGAACACCCCCGTGACTCATCCGAGTCACGGGGGTGTTTTTTTGCGCCTTGGTGAAGCGGGAGAGGATTCATCACAAAGGCCACAAAGAGGACGAAGATAGTAATCATGATTCGTTTTGATTTTCCTTTTGTGTCTTTGTGGCGAATGCGTCCCGCCTGTCCCCAAATCGAGCTCGTGTCTGGTTCAACCCGTCTCGACTCTGATAGACTGAAATGGATTCTTGAAGGTCTCCCTTGAATGAGGGATGGCGTGTTGATGAAACGATGTGTTCTGGAAGTCACCACGGAAGAGCTGTCGGCCTGGATGGTTGGCCTGGGCTTTCCCGCGTACCATGCGCGCCAGGTGTTTCGATGGGCCTTCCAGCGCCGGGCCGAGGGGTTCGACGCGATGTCGGACCTCCCGAAGGCGTTGCGCCAGCAACTGGACGCCGATTGGGTCGTGTTCGGGACCGAGATCGTTCATCACCACGTCTCGCCGGACGGGACGGACAAGATCCTGCTCGGTTGTCGCGACGGCCGCCGGATCGAATGTGTGCTGATGGCCGAAGATGACCGCCGGACGGTCTGCATCAGCACGCAGGTCGGCTGCGGGATGGGGTGCGTCTTCTGCGCGAGCGGGTTGAAGGGGGTCGAGCGGAACCTGACGCGGAGCGAGATCCTCGAGCAGGTCTTACGTCTGCGGAATCTCCTCCCCGCCGAGGAGTCGATCACGAACCTCGTGGTGATGGGGATGGGGGAGAGCCTCGCGAATCTCGATAACCTGCTCGCGGCCCTCGACCGGGTTTGTGCGAAGGATGGCTTGGGGCTCGGTCAGCGGCGGGTGACGATTTCGACCGTCGGCCTGCCCGAGAAGATCCGGACGTTGGCGTCGAAGGACCGTCAGTATCACCTGGCGGTCTCGCTGCATGCGCCGACGGAGGCCTTGAGGAACGAGCTGGTCCCGATCAATGAAAAGGTCGGGCTGGGCGCCGTGATCGACGCGGCCGACGCCTACTTCCAGAAGACGGGCCGACAGGTTACTTTCGAGTACGTCCTGTTGAGCGGGATCAACGATCGCGTCGAGGAGGCGAGGGCCCTGGGCGCCCTCCTTGAGGCGAGGAAGGCCCATGTGAACTTGATCCCGTACAATCCCGTAGCGGGTTTGCCGTTCGAGAGGCCCACGCCGACGGCGATCCGCCGATTTGTCGAGATTGTCCGATCACGCGGCGTCAGCGTGAGCGTCCGAAAAACCAAGGGGCGCGAGATCGATGCGGCTTGCGGCCAGCTTCGCCGACGGCTTGAGGAGCGCGAGGCGGCGACATCTTCCTGATGGGCCGCCCGATCGCCCCGGCGTCCCTTCCGAGTTTGCGGTCCTTCGCGATCTGAGTCGGGATTGGGGCAGGCTCCCGAGCGGCCCCGGCGTTGGCCACCGTACCGTGCAGCCGACGTGGTCGGCCGAGACCGACGTGGGAGGGACCGGGTGGTGACCAGCGAGACCCTGGAACAACAACTCGAATCCCGCGACCCCGACGTCCGGCTGATGAATCAGGTTCGTGACGACGTCCAGGGGGCGTTCGAGGTGCTGGTGGAGCGTTACCAGCATCGGCTCGTTGGGGTCTTGATCCACCTGGTCGGCCGGGTCGAGGAGGCGGAGGACCTCACCCAGGAAGTCTTCCTGCGGATCTACCGAGCTCGCAAAGGGTACCGTCCCCGCGCCAAGTTCTCCACCTGGCTCTTCACGATCGCCAACAACCTGGCGCTGAACCATTTGCGGGGCAAAGGCCGGAACCCGACCACGGCCCTCGGGACCGAGACGTCGGGCTCGCAGGAGCTCCGCCCGGTCGAGGAACGCGTGCCGTCGCGCGAAGGGACCCCCTCGGCCCAGTTGCGCAAGGTCGAGCTCTCTGACGTGGTCCGCGACGCGCTCAACGTGCTCGGCGAGGACCAGAAGATGGCCGTCCTCCTGAACAAGTTCGAGGACATGAGCTACGCCGAGATCGCCGAGGTGATGGGTCGCTCGGAGGCGGCCGTCAAGTCGCTCCTGGCGAGGGCCCGGAACCACCTGCGCGAGCAGTTGGAGCCGTACTTGAGGACCGGCCAGCGAGGGGTGTGACGACCTTGCGCGAGCCCGGGCTGCTCAGACGCTGGCTGGCCGAAGGCTTCCGGGCGATCGACGCCCTGGTCTTCCCCTGGGAATGCCCGATCTGCGACGTCTCGACGACGGGTTCGCCGTTCTGCGACGACTGCCGCCAGGAGCTCGTGGAGGCGTCCGGGGAGTCGTGTCCTCGTTGTGCCATGCCGCTGGGTCCGTGGTCGGACCGGTCCGGAGGATGTTCGGAATGCCGAGGGCGGCCGCTCGGCTTCGACCAGGCGATTGCGCTCGGGCCTTACGAGGGGCCGATCCGAAACCTTTGCCTTCGCTTGAAGCACGAGACGGATGCCTGGCTCGCCCCCTGGCTCGCGGACGTCCTGATCGAGGCCCGGGCCGAACTTCGAGGACTCCCGGAAGGCTCACTGGTGGTGCCCATCCCGCTCCACTGGCGGAGGCGCTGGGAGCGCGGCTACAACCAGTCCGAGGCGTTGGCGCGGGGCCTGGCGCGTCGGCTTTCGCTCCGGCTCGCGCAACCGCTCCGCCGACCCTTGGCGACCCCTCGCCTGGCGAAGGCCGGCCGCACCGAGCGAGCCCGAGTGATGGGCGACGCCTTCCGAATCCGTCGCGGGGCTTCGCGGACCCTCGAGGGTCGCACGATCCTCCTCGTCGATGATATCCTGACCTCGGGCGCGACCGCGGGCGCGGCGGCCCGAACGTTGAAGCGAGCCGGGGCCGCTCGGGTCGTGGTGGCGGTGATCGCCAGGGCGGAAGGGAAGGTTTGAGGTGGCGTTGACGTCCGAAGGCGAAGCGGGCCTCCCTCGAGGCGCGATCCGGATCGGGACCCGAGGGAGCCAACTGGCCCGTTGGCAGGCGGAGTGGGTCGCCGCGAGGCTCGAGGAACTCCACCCCGGGCTCGTCGTCGAGCTCGTCGAGATCAAGACCCAGGGGGATCGCGACCGGAACTCCCCCCTGGCGGCGATCGGCGGCCTCGGCCTCTTCACCAAGGAGATCCAGCGCGCCCTCGTCGAATCGACGGTCGAGGTCGCCGTCCACAGCCTCAAGGATCTCCCGACCCGAGGTCCCGAAGGGCTAACCCTGGGCGCGGTTCCGTCGCGTGAAGACGTGGCCGATGCCCTGATCGCCCCGGCCCATCGGACCCTCGAGGCGCTCCCCGAGGGGGCCTCCGTCGGCACGGGCTCGCTCAGGCGACGCGCGGAGCTGCTCCACGCCCGCCCCGACCTCCGGGTGGTCGGGATCCGAGGGAACGTCGAGACTCGCCTGAACCAGGCTTTGGACGGGACCCTCGACGCGGTGGTCCTCGCGGAGGCCGGCCTGCGGCGGCTGGGGCTCGACCGGCACGTGACCGAGCGGCTCGGGCCACCGAAATTCCTGCCGGCGGTCGGGCAGGGGGCCCTCGGGATCGAGTGCCGGGCCGACGACGCGGCGACCCTCGCCCTCCTGGCCCCGCTGGACGACCCGTCGACCCGACGCGCCGTGCTTGCCGAGCGCCGGGCCCTCGCCGAGCTCGAAGGGGGGTGCATGATCCCGATGGCCGCCTGGGCACGCGACGTCGACCATGAGTCGACGGGCCCGGAACTCGCGCTCGACGCGGCCGTTTACGACCCCGATGGCCATGCTCGCGTCTTCATCGCGCTCCAAGGTCCGCGCGACAACCCCGAGGAGCTCGGCCGTCGCGTCGCGCAGGCGCTCCGCGATCAAGGGGCCGAACGTCTCCTCGAGCTCGTCCGGCGCCCTTGATCCGAAGCCTCGGAGCTACGGGCACGTCCCGCCCTCGACATCCGCTCGACGAGAGAAGAGATTCGTCGCGCGGAAACGCAATCGCGCCTTGATGGGCGAAACGTGATTCGTATCTCGACGCGAAACGGTCCGCCCGTCAAGGGGCGTGTTGCGGGATGTGATATTCCGCAGTCGGGGCTGTGGGGATCATCCGACGCCACTCGCGGTTGACGTGGTTGATCTCGAACAGGACAAAGAGGACGGCCAACAGGACCGCGAGTGTCGAGACCGCAAAATTGAACATGCGTGTCGCCACGTCGGACGCTCCTTCCTTGGGTCACGTCGTCCTCCGGAATTGCACCTTCCATTCTACCGCCCAAACCGGATCAGGAAAGGGGAGATCCCTGGAAATTTTGATATTGGAAGTGGATGCGTGGAGGAGGGCGTTCGCGGCAGAGAAATTGGAATGACGATATGAAAATGAAGTGAATTGAATAGGCGAATTTTGGTTGTGTTAAAAATGTGGGGGGGGCGTCGCCCAACGGGCCTTCCCAATGCCGTTGGGCGGTGCCGTGCCCTACGAAATTCGGGGCGACCCGGGGGGCCGGCTCCTCATCCGAGGAGCCGGGTGCCTTGGCGGGCTCTCAGGGGCGGCGGCCTGGTTTTGCGGAAGTTGTCAGGAGGATGGCCTCGGATCGGACGACCGGCGTCAGTCCGAGGGGGCTGAGCATTTGGGACAGGGCTTCGCGGAGGGGTAGGCCTCGGGTGGTGCCGGTAACGACCGCGTCGGGGTCGAGTGTGCCGGATTGGCGGCACTCGGGGGCGATCGCGATGGGAACGCCGGTCTTCTCGGTGAGCGTCGCCACGACTTCGGCGAGGGGCGTCCTGCGGAAGTCGACGTCCACGGCCTTCCCAATCGCCTCTTCGAGTTGGCCGGCGACCTTACGTTGCGTGGCCGTCGGTGGTCGGATCGGGTCGTTCGGCCCCTTCGGGAGGATGACGAGGGACGTCTCCCGGGCTTCGTAGGTCAGGCCGAGCGGCTCGAGGACGAGCTCGAGCCAGCTCCGGAGCGTCAGGTTCCCCGTGAGGACGAGGGGGATCGGCGTCGTCTCGGTCGTCCCGACGGCGGCCAGGGCGTCCGGGGCGACCTCGATCTTGATGGCGTCGAATCGGGCGAAGTACCAGATCGTCTCGTCGAGGGGCATCCGGTCGAAGGCGAAGCGAATCTCGTGGTCGAGGGCGCGGAGGACCCGATCCTTCTCGGGGGTTGGCCGGAGCTTCTCGCCGAGGAACCGTTCCAACGGGATGTCGAGCTCGACGACCCTGCCCTCGGGGTCGATCAGATAGACCTCGGGAAAGCCGCGGACCCCGAATCTTGCGATCGTCTCACCGCTCGCGTCCAGCAGGATCGGGAAGGGGAGGGGTTTGCCTTGCCACCAGGCCTTGGCAAGGGGTTCCATCTTGGGGTCGAGCTCTGCGAACGTCCTGGCGGTCGCGTCGTGGAACGTCAGGATCGCGAACTTGTCGCGGAACTCGCGGTACTCCTCGTCGAATTTGATCAGCCGAGGGATGCTGTCGATGACGCAAGGGCCGCACCACGAGGCCCAGAACTCGAGCACGACCCACTTGCCTCGGTAGTCGGCGAGCTTGACCTTGGGGCCGACCCCCCTCGCGTCGGTCACCTTGATGTTGGGCGCCTCCTTGCCGAATTGCGTCGCCATCGGCGTCGGCGTTAGGTCGATCGTCCCCAGGTCGACGTCCGGCGTGTCCGCCTTCAGCGTCAGAGAGCGTTTCGCCGCGCGTCGGAAGTCGGTATACGTTCCGTAGCCCTGGAACTCGTACTGGCCGGGGGGGACCGAGAGGTCGAACGTCGCCGAGCTGGTGCTGTTCATCACCAGGCGGACCGGGGCAGGGACGAGCGACTCGGCGGGTCCGGGGGCCAGCCTGCGGAGGGCGTCCGGGAGCCGGATCGGGGCCGACGCGACGTTCAGATACACGTTGGTCCAGGCGGGGTCGATCCCCATCGCCTTGCAGGAGAACCGGCCGTGGACCCGAATCAGGCCGCCGAGGCGGATCTCCGGAACTTGGCGGACGGCCTTCTCGTCGAGGACGATCATCCCTCCGCGATTGCGGGCTCGGTCGATGGCGAGGATCGGCTGGTAACGCCTGCCGTTGACGTTGGCGGCGAGGGCGAAGCGGCCGTCGCGATCGGTCGTCACGCCGCCGAACGGCCGCATCATCCCCTCGAAAGACCGCCAGTACGTCGAGACCTCGGCGCCGGCGACCGGCCGGCCTTCCTCGTCGACGACGCGGCCGGCGACCTTCGGCGGGGTCGCATCGTCCGCCGGCGTGACCGGGGTAGGGGGCTTGGGGGGATTCGGATCCTTGGTCTTGGCCTCGGCTTTGGCTTGGGCCTTCGCCGGGGGCCGAGCAGGAGCCTGGCCGTCGGCCGGTCCTCGGCCTGTCGCGAGCGAGGCGATGCCGACGGTCGCGAGGCCGACGAGCAGGGCCCGTGCGATACCGGTCTTGATCGTGTCCATGACGAGTCTCCTGAGAACGTATTGGCTCAACAGAAGGGCGTGTGCGGAGGTGCCGGCGACGGTCGACGCGTCTCCCAACGCCAGCCGAGAACCGGCCCTGGCCGTGGCATCCGCCAGCGCCTGGCTCAACGGAGCACTCCGGGCGGGCAGGGCGACCCCCACCCCCTGGGCGATGGCCGCCGGGGCGAATCCCCGGCGGGCGAGCCGGCCTCGGAGCCGGTCCCTCCCCCGCGCCAAGCGGCTCCGGACGGTCCCGACCGGCCAACGGAGCTGGTCCGCGGCCTGCTCGTGGGTCATCCCTTCGAGGTAGCAGAGGACGATCGGCACCCGGAGCCGCTCCGGAAGCCGATCCACCTCCTGGTGGAGCACCGGCGCGAGGTCGTCCCAATCCTCGAGGACGAACGCCCGGTCCTCGCGCCAGGAGGCCTCCCGCTCGTGGGCCTGACGTCGACGAGCGGTCGCCCTGGCGCACGCGGCGACCCGGCAGGCCACCGCGTGGAGCCAGGGGCCGAGCGAGTCCCGGACCCAGAGCGTCCCCGACCGACGCGCCAGGACGAGGAACGTCGCCTGGAAAGCGTCCTCGGCGTCGTGCGCATCGCGGAGCACGTCCCGGCAGACCCGGAGGACCATCGGGCCGTGCCGCTCGACCAGGGCCGCGAACGCGGCCTCGGCCTCGCGCCGGCCCCCTTGGAACCGCTCCAGCAGCGGCCCGTCGGCCAGGGTGCCGACAGCCCCGGATTGGAAGAGGGTCGAGATGTTGGTCGAGAGTTCGGGCTTCGGGTCGTCGTCCACGGGCATCCGGCCTCCCCACGTCCCTGGTCATCTTCCTGTAATGTGGCGAGCAGGGGGGACCAATCCGCCCATTTCGGAAAATCGTTAAAGGGTGGTCTGGTGGTTCGTTCAGGTCCCCGAAATCAGGCCCGATTTGGGGGTGGGGGCGGGGTCGAAAAACGCCAGAAGGCCGCGCGGAGGGGCCGATAAGGATCGCAGGGCGGTTCGGCGGCGACGTCGATCCCTTGGTGGCCCGATCCGAACCGGAGCGGTTCCGAGTGCGGTACGATGACCCCTCCATAACTTCGAGCCCTGCCTCGACTTCCGATTCCCAAACTCCGCGCCGCGCCCATGCGTTGGCGTGGTATTTGGGCTTCGCGGTCCTGGTGGCCCTGACCAGCCTGGCCTTGACTACGGTCTCGGTCTGGATGGTCGCGCCCTACCTCGTCCTGATGTCCTGGATCCTCCTGCCGGCGCGCCCGACTCGCGATCCTTGGCTGGTCCGTCCCTTCCCGGGACCCCGGCCATTCGTATCCGAAGTCGAGGCCAGTGTCGAACCGACCGGGTCCGAGATCGATAACCGATCTCCGACCTCGCCGGCCGAGGAGTCCGACGTCTCGGGCGAGCCGGGCGAGACGGCCCCCGAGCCTTCGCCGGTGAAAACCAAGCGAGGCAAGGGGCGAGGGCGGAAGGCGAAGGCGGTGGTTGTTGAACCTCCCGCGGGAGCGACCTGGATCCGGGTGGGCCCCGGTCAGTTCGTCAGGGCCGACGGCCCGAGTCCGTCGACCGAATCGTCCCCCACGACGTCCGAAGTCGAACCCGTCCCTGAAGCCGTCGACCCGACGCCGTCGGACGACGAGGCCAGGTCGGAGTCCTTCTCTCCCGTCGACCTCGATGCGCCGACATCGTCGAGCGTCGAGGGTGTGCCGGAGCCAGTGATCCCTCTCGCGGAAGACGCCCCGACCCCGTCGGGCCACATCGACCTCGAAGAGATCGCCACGCCCGACCCCCTCGTCGTCCCGGCCTCGTCCGGTCTCGAAGATGTGTTGGAACCGGCGGCCCCGCTCGTCGAAGACGCCCCGACCCCATCGGGCCACGTCGAAGACGAAGGGATCGTCACGCCCGACCTTCTCGAGACCCCGAGCCCGTCGGACTTCGAACCCGACGAAGAGCTGGACTCCGCCGCCGACCTCGACGCCCCGACACGGTCGGACGACGAAGACGGGCCGGAACCTGCCTTCCCCGACGAAATCGTCGACGAGCTCCCCCGGGAGTCCGAAGTCTGCACCGCGGACTTCGACGCCCTTGGGACTTGCGACGAAGGCGACCGGGGCGGGCCGATCCTCGAAGAGCCGACCCCGGAGTGCGACGAGGCTTTGCCTCCGACCACGACGGCGGAAGGCGACGCGGGATCGTCGGAAGAGGACGTCGAACCTTCGACACCCTTCGAGTCGCACCATGAGTACTCCTGTCCGGACGATGCTGGCCGCGAGGAGAGGCCGGCCTTCGACCCGGGAGACGACACGCTCGAGGACGTCGGAGACGCGGAGTTCGCGGCAGAGACCCTTCTCACGACCGAAGGGATGGAAGGCCCGGAGATCGACGGCCCGGTGCTGGCGACGGAGAATAAGGGTATCGCACCCGAAGTCTTCGAAGCCGAACCGATCGCCCCGGTTGATGACCTTGCTCCCGAAGTCGTTGACGAAGTCCAGCCTCGGTTGGAAGTCTCGCCCACCCCGCCGACCCGATCGGCCTCCAATGCGTCCCCCGTCCCCCGGCGACTGGGCCGACTTCGTGTCGCCTCCGCGGCCATTTGGACGCCCGTCGCGGTGCAACCAGGACGGACTCCCCGTCCCGGCCGGAACGCCCGGATCTCTCCTGGCTTTCGGCAACGCTCGCGACGAAGCGTGGGCCGCTACCAGCAGCTCTGTCGCACATTCCCACCCCGATCGCCCCCGGCGCCGAGCGTCAACGCGCCCCGGCCTGGGGGACGGTAAGCCGATCCGATCGAGCTCTTCGACCGGTTTGGCCCCGTCCCCCGAGCCGATTCTTACCACCTCACCGAATGCCCAGGCCTCTCACTCAACCACCCACGTCCTCGGCGTGTTGTCTCCTCCCTCCCCGCCTTCTTTTTTCCGTTCTTCCTGTCGTTTGTTTGAAATGTTTTTATTTGAACAAATTTTTGTGATTTTTGTTTTTTTTAATTGAGCCTGTGCTGAAATTGGATTGGGGCACCCTCCTCTCTTGCTCCCGTGATTGTGGTCGGGTTGCGGGGACCTTGATCCGACTATTCCTCCTCGTCCTTCCGGCAGAGGAAATACAGGCGAGGCAGGCGCCTGCGGACTTCGTCGAAGTCATCGAAGTCCCAATCCTCGCCACGGAGCTCCGCTTTCTCGTTGCGAGCCGGATAGAAGTCGGTGTCCGGTCGGCCTGTGACCGCCATCCATGCTTCGTGCGCGGCATTATAGGTCTCGGCCTCCGCATCGATGCGCGGATCGACCACCTCGGCGAGGCTGTCCGGATCTGCGAGGGCCGCTTCGTATACCTCTCGGCCCATACAGATCAACCAGCAGCGGAAATAGTAGAAGCCATCATCGGAGGCGCCTCCGTTGATGGTGTAGGCCGCACCCCAGAGATCTACGGTGTAAGCCTGGGCTGCCAGACGATCGAAGATATGATTCCATTCGATGATCTCGTCTGGCGGTAGTAATTTCAGCACGTCCACGAGCCGCTGGTCCCACTCGTCGGCCTTGCGCCAGTCGGCCTCGCAGGCTTCGGCGATCATTTCCCAGAATCTCTTCTCGTCCATCGGCAATCTCCATGAACCTCAAGTATCTCCGGCCCACGAAGTAATGGCCGTACGAGGCATTTTGTCCTTGAATCGAATCGTGTGACAAGTGTAGTGTTGGCCCGAGGTTGGACCGAGGGACCTCCTGTCTGGAGAATCAGGGCCATGAGATGGGTGATTCTGACAGCGAGCCTGGGAATTGGACTCGTGGGCGGCGTGCATGGGGCCGAGTTGCGGACGGTCCATGGCCGTGTGCTCGACGGGGATGGGATTCCGGTCGCGGGTGCGGACGTCAGTTACTACTGGACCGCGAACGGGCCTTTCAACGACCCGACCGGAAAGCCTTACGACCTCGACACGGAGGAAGGGTGGAAGGTCTACTCGGCCAACCTCGGGACGATGTCCCCCCTGGGAGACGTCGACCACCCGACGAAGACGGGGAAGGATGGCCGGTTCTCGATCCAGGTCCCGGTAGATCGCCATCACCTTATGGTGATGGATCCCTCGCGGGGACGCGGAGGGTTGACGCTCCTGCCTCCTGGAAAGGGAGCGGCCGACGTCGAGATCCACCTTGGGCCTTTGGTCCAGGCCCGAGGGTCGATCGAAGGCCCCGGACTTGGCGAAAACCCGAGCCATGTGACCGTCCTGGTGAGCCTGCTCGACGATCCCGCCCGACCTCTCGACTTCACGGCCCTCCTCGTCTGCGGGTCGGTCGACGGCCGGTTCGAGTTCTCACTTCCACCGGGCCGTTACCTCATGGAGTCCTACAAGCTGAGCGCCGACTGCAATGAGAAGGCGACCGTCCTGCCAGTCCGTGAGGTCCTCCTGCCGGGCGAGGCCTCGGAAATCAACCTGGGCACCTCGCACCTCGGCCCGTACAAGCCGCACATCCAGGGGCGAATCAGCCGGGCGAAGGCCGCCGGTACCTGGACGGATTACACCCGGCATTACGGCGAGAAACCGCCCCGATGGCACGTCGACGACGCCCGCGGCGTCTCCAAGGACGCGCAAATCGCCGATTACCGGGGGAAGTGGCTCCTGGTCTACTTCTGGGGACTTTCCTGCACACCGTGCCTCAAGGGTGGGATCCCCAAGCTCATCAAGTTTTATGAGGATCATCAAGACCAACGCGATCGATTCGAGATCGTCGCATTCTGCATGGACCCCGAAGGGGAGATGACGTCGCTCGCGGAGCTCGACCGGCGGTTGGAGACCGTCGTCAAGAACGTGTGGGACAAGTCCATGCCCTTCCCTGTCCTGCTCGACTCCAGCTTCACCACGTGGGAGCGTTTCGGTCTGCCGGCCTTCGGCGTCCCGACCCTCGTCGATCCCCAGGGGCATCTGGTCGAGGGGGACGAAACCACCCTCGCGGAGAGGCTCAAATGATCTCATTGAATGAAATCATTGATTTATGTTCGATGATTTGGGGTGGGGCGGTAGGCGTTCGGGTCGCCGCTTTGATACAGGCCCGAAGCGCAAGCGAGTGAATCTTCTTCGATTTCTGGGGGTCCGATTCACTCGCTGACGCTTCGGGCTTGTAAGGAGCCGTTCGGGGAGCCATGTGGGGGGCGTCTCGAGTGTGGTCCGCTCCTACGAAGTGTTCTGCCCGTAGTCGCCTGGTTCGATTACGGCTTCGTGGCGTCCGCCGCCGGCTTTGGGGTGGATGCTGGCTCGGGGAAGAGGCCTTTGGCCCGCACGACGAAGCCATCGGCCTCGGTGCGACGGCGTGTCGTCTGCTTGATCCGGAGCAGCACTTCGTCCCGCTCGGCCTGCTTCTTGGCCACCTCGGCCGAGTGGATGTTGACTTCCTGCTGGTGAAGGTCGACATCTTGTTGGCTGACCACTTTGTCGCGGAGTAGTTTCTCCGCCTGCTTGAAGCTCACCATGGTTTTGGCCAGTTGGGCTTCCGCGGCCTGAACGTCGGCCTTCTTGATCTCGAGCTGGGCGTGGAGCAGCTCGATCTCATCGCGGAGGTCATCGGCGCAGGAGCTCAGCTCGGCCTCGAGGGTCTCGAGTTCGCCGCGTGCCGTCGCGACGCGACTGTATGGGCCTTCGCCCGACCTGAACTGGACTTCGAGCGTCCGGAAGGCCTTTGACGCGGCGTTCAGCTTGGCCCAGAGGATTCGCGCGGAATTGACGCTCGGCCGGTTATACGATTCGGTCGTGCGGCTTGGATCGCGTCCCGTCTCGACCGGAGTCGGGCCGGAGGCGGCCGCGTCGGCCTTGGGGGGTTGGTCGTCCGACTTCGGTGCGGCGACCTTCTCTGGGGCTTGTGAGTACCCCGCCACCGCGACGTACCCCACACCGGCCGTCCCGAGGAGGGCCGCCACCAGACCCGTAGCCATTATCGACATTTTCATGAGGGTCATCTCCCTGAGCACCGTCCCGACCAGGGCGGCGACGCCGGCCGGGACCGTCCCGGTTGCGCCCGCGCCCGCTCCAATCTCGACCGCCATTCCGACCGCCGCGGAGACCAGGGCCGCCGGCACGGCCGCCGAGGACTCGGGCGGGAGGACCGAGGCTGCGAGGATCGCGGCCGACGGGGCCACGCCCCGCTTCAGGAGCCGAGGACGGAGCCGGTCTCGGGCCACGGCCAGGCGGCTCCGCACTGTGCCCACCGGCCAGCCGAGCTGGCTCGCGGCCTGGTCGTGCGTCAGGCCTTCGAAGTAGCAAAGCACCAGGGGGGCGCGGTACTTTTCCGGAAGCCGGCCGACCTCCTCGTGGACGATCGGCGCCGCGTCGAGCGAGACGGCGTCGGCCATCGATCCCTCCGGCTCAGGCTCGGCGATGACTTCTTCCCGATCCCGACGCTGCGCCGTGCGTCTTCGAGCAGAGCGGGCGACCCGGAGCGCGACGCCATAGAGCCAGGGCCCGAGTGACGACCGGTTGCGGATCGCCCCCGCGCGTCGGGCGAGGACGAGGATTGTCGCCTGGAACGCATCGTCGGCGTCGTTCGACTCTCGCAGCACGTCGCGGCAGACGCGCCAGACCATCGGCCCGTGCCTCTCGACCAAGGTCCTGAAGGCCAACTCGGCGGCCGTCCCCCCCGCCGTGAGGAAGCGATCGAGGAGTTCGCCATCCGACCACCCGACGACGGTCCCGGCCTCGAGCAACGTCCGAAGTTCTGGTCCGGCCAGGTTTTTGGTTTCTCTTGGCAAGGGCGATGGTCCCCGTTTCGGCCGCGATTCCTGCATGTAGTGGCGCGAGGATGGCCAGCCAATCTGACTTTTCCGGAAATCGCCCGGCCCGATACCCTGGAGGGAACAAGGATGGGAGAAGGCAAGTCTATCCGCAGATGACGCAGATCGACGCAGATGAAGACATTGGAGATTTTCAATTTTATCCGCGCCCATCTGCGGATAGCTTTGAACCTCAACCCTCCCTTGATGGTGCGTTCGGAGCCAGGCCATGGGTCGGAACTTCGTTGGCGACCTTGCGTGCCGGATGAGAGCGGGTCTCTTTCTGGCGGCTCTCTTGCTCGACATTGGGCCGTCGGCGATCGCCCGGCCGGAGGCGCGGGGGACGCTTTCGGGGACGGTCCTCGACCCCGATGGTGCGCCGATCGAAGGGGCCCGGGTTTGGGTGAACACGACCGACCGGGAGGCGATGGCGGAGGCTCGTACGGACCGGGACGGGCGGTTTCGGCTGGGGCCGCTCCGGCCGGTCTATCGCAACCCGTTCGATCTGCTCGTCGATGCCCCGGGCTTCGCTCGACAGTATCTCGCGCGGGGGAGTTACTCGGTCTACCCGGGGATCGATGCGGATCTCGGCACGATCCAGGTCGAGAAGGGCGGGATCCTCTCGGGCCGGATCTTGGACGCGGACGGAACTCCATATCCCAACGCGCCGATCAGCTGCGAACTCTCGCGGAACATCCTGGGCGAACGTGCCACCTGGGACGGCCCGGCGCTCCTCACTCTGTCGACGGACGCGAGGGGATACTTCCGGACCCCGCCGCTGGCGATCGCGGATGGCTACCTCTTCGTCCACGCCCCCGGTCGGCGCGAAGGGTCCTGGCAACGATCGGTCGAGCCGGGAGTCGTGCGGGTGTTGAAGACGCTCCGCCTCGAGCCTGAAGCGCCCATCCCCGGAGTCGTCCGCGACGAGGAGGGACGGCCGATTGCCGGGGTGACGCTGAGGCTCAATTCTCGATACGTCGAGACCTCGGATGTTGCGGGCAAGTTCACGCTCCACGGCCAAGGGCCCGAGCTCTATGCCTTCCTCGATGGGACGCGCGACGGTTACGTGGATCTCCATTGGCATGTCCAAAAGGGCAACGGCGGCTTTCGCTGGAACGAGTATCGCGGAGGGGACCAGTCGGGCTTCGTCGTCGGGAAGGAGCTCGTCGTCGCCATGGAGCGAACGGCCCGGAAGGATCGCGAGGGCCGGACCTCTGGCCCTTCGCGTCCGAAGGGGAGGCTCACCGGGCGTGTCACGCGCGATGGCCGGCCGGTGGCCGTCGGCTGGTTCGCGTTGTGGAAGGCTTCGGGGTTCACCGGCATCCTTCGGGGCCGTACGGTGGTCGTGCCTCCGGTGGTTTCCGCATGTGGATCGGTTCGCGATGGTGTTTACCATCTTGATGTGCCGTCGGAATCAGACAGCGTGTACGTCGTGGTGGAGGAACCGGGACAGCCGCCCACCGTGCTTGGGCCGGTTGGGATCGGGGGGAAGCTCGAGACGACGCTGGACATCGCCTGCAAGGCGGGGGGTGGGATTCGCGGTCGGGTCACCAACGTGCCGCCGGACTGGGCCGGACACCTGTGGGCCGTGGCGTTCACGGAGACGTCCCTGCGGGCCGAGGCGAAGATCGACGCCGAGGGGCGGTTCTCGTTCGAGAAGCTGGCGCCCGGGGAGTACGGGTTGAAGGTCGGCCACGACGCATTCGAGGATTCCGACGTCCCTCGGGAATTCCCCCCGCTCCCCTTGTGGACCGCCGACCCCTGGACGCGAGCCCGCAAGGTGGTGGTTGCTCCGGGCCGCGAGGTCGAAGACGTCGAGCTGACGTTGCCGAAATGAGCGATCATCGGCGACGCACGCCAGGGTTCGAGGGTTTTCGGGGGAACCCCATCCCGGGGCCGGCGATGCCGGGCTACACTCGACCACCTCTGCGGGGCCTTGGAATGCGTCTCGAACGTCCGGCGACTTGATCCCGATCGCCATCGGCGGCGCGGAGGCCTTCGATGCGCATAGAGGTATAAGGCTGCTCCCGGCCAAAGGAGGCCTGGATGAAGAAGGCCGTCGGGTGGCTCGGCGTCTTCGTATGTCTCGGCTCGGCGAGCGGGGCGCAGACCATCCCGGACCCGGCCTGGCTCCGCAAGGAGCTCGAGGCGTCGTGTCGCGACCATCTCTTCCCGGCGATCGCCGTCGCCGCGGTCGTCGATGGGAAGATCGTCGCGGCCTCGGCGGCGGGATACCGGAAGGCGGGGGATCCGACCGCGGTCGGGCGCAACGACGCGTTCCAGGTATGCTCGGTGGCGATGTCGATGACGGCGACCTATCTCGGGAAGCTGGTCGACGAGAAGAAACTGCGCTGGGATCTCACCGTCGCCGAGATGTTCCCCGAGCTGGTCGATGAGATGCTCCCGGTTTACAGGGATGTGACCGTCGCCCAACTCCTGTCGCACACCGACGGATTGCCTTATCGGCCGACGACGCCCCAGTCGGCCATCGACACGAGGGCCGTGGACCTGTCGGGCCGTCGATTCGAGTACACCCGGGCGGCGCTTCTCGGTCGGCCGGTGGCCGAGCCGGGCACGAAGTTCCTCTACGGCGGCGGGCCGATCCTCGTCGCCAACTACGCCGAGAAGGTGGAAGGCCGGGCTTATGAAGAGCTGATGCATGAACACCTCTTCGGACCGCTCGGCATGAACTCGGCCGGGTTTGGCTGCGGCGCGGCGCCGGGCAAGGTCAACGGGCCCTGGGAGCACGGGGTCAAGTTCGGGGCGCTCCACCCGGTCGCCCCGAGCCTCGTCATGCAGCGGCAGGCGCGGTCGCCGTTGGGGAAGAACGTCGATTGCTCGGTGATCGATCTGGCCCGATTCGTGGCCATGCACCTCGAAGGCACGCGAGGGGTGAGCCGATTTCTCCGCCCCGAGACGTTCGAGAAACTCTACGAGCCGCAGCGCCCGACCAAGAACACTGGGCTCGGCTTCTTCCGGATCTCGCTCGAGAAGGACGGGATCCGTGGCGATGTGCCCACCCATAATGGGGGTAACGGTGTGAGCTGTTCGGTGTTCATGATCTCGCCGGTCGAGAACGTTGCCGCGTGCGTGTTGATGAATCGGGGAGACCCGGTGGCCTGCCGGGTGTGCGATGAATGGTGCCGGAAACTCCTGGTGATGGCGAAGGCCGGCAAGTTTAACGCTATAGATGAGTGAGGACTTGTTTTCGAAACCCGGTTTTTTCTTCAAGGCCGGGTTTCTGTGGGAGTGGCGAGGACGTCCCGCAAAGGGACGGCGGCGATGATTGGATCAGAAACCCGGTTTCTCAGAAGAAACCGGGTTTCGGGAGAGTGGGGGGACGAGCTTTGATGAACCGGATCGGTCGATGGTCCGTATGGGCGTGGATGTGCTCGGCCGTGTTCTTAGGCGCGACGGCGCAAGCCGGGGCGGACGAGGATGGGGACCTTATCGCGTTCCCCGGGGCGGAGGGCTTCGGGAGGCTCGCGAAGGGGGGGCGTGGGGGGGATGTGTATCACGTCACGACGCTCGACGACTCGGGCCCGGGGTCGTTGCGGGAGGGGATCCGGTCGGCCTCGGGGCCCCGGACGATCGTGTTCGACCTCTCGGGGACGATCGAACTGAAGACGCCGCTGAAGGTTGACCGCTCGTATTTGACGATCGCCGGGCAGTCGGCGCCCGGGGACGGGATCTGCCTCAAGGACCAGACCTTCGTCCTCGATAAGGTCAAGCATGTGATCGTCCGTTATCTGCGGATGCGGCTGGGCGACCAGAACAAGCCGAAGCCTTCGGGGCCGGACGGCATCACGACGAACGACGTCGACCACGTGATCTTCGACCACGTCTCGGCGACCTGGGGCATCGACGGCATCCACGACCTGCGCCGAGGGGGGAACTTCACGCTCCAGTGGTCGATCTACGCCGAGGCGCTCGACCAGAGCCTGCACGAGAAGGGGGGGCACGCGATGCTCTCGTCGTACCGGGACCTGACCGGGGGCGTCTCGATCCACCACAACCTGCTCGCCAGCAGCCGGGAGCGGCACCCGACCCTCGGGGGGAGCCCGAGGACCGACCCGCAGGCCATCGCCGACTTCCGCAATAATGTCGTCTACAACCCGAGCGGGGCGACGAACCTGGGCAACTGCCGGATCAACGTCGTCGCCAACGACTACCGGCCCGGCCCCAACGCGACGTCCCGCAAGCCGATCGCGGTGAAGGCCGAGAACCGAGGCGCGACGAAGGCCTTCCTCGCCGGGAACGTCTTCGAGGGGAATGCCGGATTCACGTCGGACAATTTCTCGGCCATCGACGTCGACCTGTGGTCGAAGGGGAATTACCTCCACCTGAGCGTGGCCGAGATCCGCGCCGACGCCGAGTTCGACTGCGGCAAGGCCAAGCCCGCGACGCAGTCGGCGGAGGAGGCGTATGAACTTGTCCTCCGGAACGCCGGCGCCTCGCGTCGTCGGGACGCGGCCGACGCCCGGCTGGTCCAGGGGGTCCGCGACCGGACCCACCGGATGATCAACTCCCAGGAAGAAGTCGGCGGCTGGCCTTCCCTCGCGACCTTGCCCGCCCCCGCGGACTTCGACCGCGACGGGATGCCCGACGCCTGGGAACGAGACCGCCAACTCAATCCCGAAGACCCGGCCGATCGCAACGGCGACCGGGATGGCGACGGATATACCAACCTCGAGGAGTCTCTCAACAGCCTTTGCATTTCGCTCGATAGCGGCACTCCTTCTCACGAGCGGTAGGCGGGGCACTCCTGCCCCGCGAGAATGAGATCGGCCGGGCGTGGGCCGCAGGATCGATCGGTTCGGCCCGAGAACAAGTGGCTTTGTCCGCATGAAGGAGGGGCTACAGGCCGATAGAACTGCGGCCCAACCTCCATAGTAGAGAGCGAGCGAAGCTACGGAAGGCACCAATGGACCCCGTCGGACACATCTTCGCGAGGCGGGGCTGGGCGGTACGGCTCGCCGTGGGCGTCTTCGCGGCCTGCAGCGCCCTGGGCTGCCTGGGGCCGTTCGTGAGCCGGACACCCAAGGGCGAGGCCGAACGCCCCGCGAGGGGGAAGGGGCCGGACCTCTCGGGCGTCGTCAACGTCGACTCGCCCCGATCCCAGCCGGACCCGGATCTGGTGTCGCCGGGCTCGGGCGTCGAGACGTGGGTCGTCCACACCAGGGCCTGCGAGGAGGTTGCGGGGTCGAACCCGTGGCCCTGCCTGACGGTCGGTCGGCTCGATGAACAGGGGGGGCCGCTCCAGGGTGAGACGCCGGAGACCCTGCTCGAGCGGATGGCGGGGCGTCCGATCGTGGTCCTGATCCACGGCAACGGCTACCTGTATCGCGCCGCGATGAAGGAAGCGATCCAGGTCCGGACGCAACTCGAGGCGATCGGCGGGTTCGCGCCGGATTCGTTGTTCATCGTCTTCGACTGGCCGAGCGAGCGACTCAACCGCGACCTCGTGGTGGACCTGAATGAGAAGACCCGTCGTTCTCGCATCACGAGCTATCACCTGGCGCGGTTCCTCCAGGCGGCCCCTCCCGATTCCCGGATTTGCCTGATGGGGCAGAGCGACGGGGGGCGGGTCGTCCTCTCGACGACGCACCTCCTCTCCGGTGCCGAACTCTCCCCGTTCGTCCGCGAGTCGGCCCTGCAACTCGCCAGCGGCCGTCGCGACCTGCGGATCCGCTGCATCACCCTCGACGCGGCCGCCGGCCACGACTGGCTCAACCCCGGCCGGAGGTTCGACCAGACCTTGCCGACCTGCGAGGCGCTACTGAACCTCCCCAATCGGGGCGACTACGCCCTCGCGGTTTACGTCTTCGGGGCCTACACCGGCGTCCAAGGCGCGATCGGCCGAGTCGGCCTGACCCACTTCGACCGGAAGCGGATCGGCCCGTTGATGGAGAAGGTCGAGGAGATCGATCACCATCGCGAGAGCGGCGCCAAGCACACCCTGTTCACCGAAGCCCTCACCTATCCCGAGATCGCCCCCCGGATCGCCGCCTACACCTCCTGGGGAGACATTCGGTCTGGTCGGCTGGCCCAGCAAGGCCATCGTCGGGTCGCGTCCGGGGCTCCTGGTCCGGACGACACTCCCTCCGTCGCTCGGTGAGGGTTGCTCGCCTCGGCCCGAGAGTTGGGGGAACGCTCGGTCAAGGAACTGGGCGGGCTCCCGGACGCTCGAGCCCTTCGAAGACGGTCGCGACCAGGGCGTCGATGTAGGCGTCGGAGAGCCGTACGGCCGTGCCCGCATAGGGGAGGAGCAGGCGGTGGTAGAGCGGGCCGTAGAGGGCGTCGATCACGACGTCCGGGTCGAGGCCGGGGCGGAGCTCACCCCGCTCGAGCCCCTTGCGGACGATCGCCCGCGAGAGCTCCCGGCGCGGGGAGAGCCAGCGGGCGTCGATGGCGGCGCGGAGGGTCTCGTCGGTCTGGGCCAGGCCGATGAGGGGCCGGAAGAGGCGACCGTGGCGGCCTCGGAACGACCGGGCCACGAGCTTCATCGAGGCGGCCAGGCTCTCGCGGGCGGTCGCCCGCTCGACGACCGGGGCGACCCGCGTGACCTCCGCCAACACGGCGTCGACCACGACCGCCCAGACGTTCGGCCAGCGCCGGTAGATCGTCGCCTTGCCCACCCCGGCGCGCGCGGCGACCCCTTCGGCCGTCAGGCCGTCGAACCCGGCCTCCTCCGCGAGCGCCAGCGCGGCCGCCAGGATCTTCGCCGTCGTCTGCTCGTCCCGAGGACGCCCGACCGTCCCCTTCGCACCGGCCTCGTTTTCGCTCGTGTTCATCGGCTCCACTCCAGCCCCTCCCCAATGTAACCGGCGACCCTGCCGCACGCCACCGCGAGGTCGATCGGCTCTTGATCCAATACGATACGGAACGTATCGTATTGGTGTTGGGTGCCGAGGGCCAGGGCGTCGCGGTCTTCGCCGGGCGCCTTCCGACGAGGGCAGGGCCGAAAGGAGGGGATGATGTTTGCCATCACCGGGATCACGGGGCAAGTCGGCGGGCATGTGGCCCGCGCGTTGTTGGCGGCCGGCGAGCGGGTCCGGGCCGTCGTCAGGGACGAGCGGAAGGGGGCTGTGTGGGCGGAGGCGGGGTGCGACGTCGCGGTCGCGGACGTGGGGGATGCGGATGCGCTCGCCGGGGCGTTCCGGGGCACCCGGGGCGTCTTCGTGCTCTTGCCGCCGAACTTCGACCCGTCGCCGGGGTTCCCCGAGTCGCGCCGGATCGCGGCCACGATTCGAGAGGCGCTCGACAGTTCGAGGCCGGGGAGGGTCGTCGTCCTTTCCACCATCGGGGCGCAGGCGGCCGAGGTCAACCTCCTGACGCAACTGGGGCTCATGGAGCAAAGCCTCGGCACCTTGCCGCTCGACTTGACCTTCCTCCGGCCGGCCTGGTTCATGGAGAATGCCTCGTGGGACGTCGCGGCGGCCCGGGATCGAGGCGTACTCGCGAGCTTCCTCCAACCGCTCGAGGTCCCCGTGCCGATGGTCGCCACGGCCGACGTCGGGCGGGTCGCCGCCGGCCTGCTCCGCACGCCTTCGGGCGGGTTGCGGGTCGTCGAGCTGGAAGGCCCCACGCGGGTCTCTCCGGCCGAGGTCGCCGCGACGTTCGCCAACCTCCTCGGACGACCCGTCCGCGCGGAGGCCGTCCCGCGAGAGACCTGGGCCGAGCTCTTCACCTCGCAGGGGATGAAGAACCCGTCGCCGAGGATGCGGATGCTCGACGGCTTCAACGAGGGCTGGATCGCGTTCGAATCCGGGGAGGCCGGGTCGCAGAAGGGCCTCGTGCCGCTCGCCGACGTCCTGAAAGGGTTTGCCGACAAGGTGGTTTCATAATGTGAAGGGATCAAGGGTTCGGCAGGCGCAATGATTGTCCGTGAGTTGATAAGGATGCTGCGTTAATGAATTAAGGGACGTGCTCCGCAGTTACGGCGCCGGTGGATGGGAGGTGTGGCCGCTCCTGTCCCCACACCGACCGGGAGACGAGCCCGGCGATGAGTGCGACGGCGGTTGCGGCCGTAAGATGCAGGGCGATTGCGAAGAGGACGAATCGCCGCAATTCGATGGCGAGGGTGATCGGCCTCCCGAGCACGTATCCCTCGAACAGGTTGCGGGGCCCTTGCCAGGCGGCCTGGTCGATGGCGGAGCCCGCGAGGACGTACGCCCAGCCCGCGAGCTCGAAGCCGAGCCAGAAGGCCCTCGCCGCCCCCCTCCGCGAGAGGACGCGAAAGAGTCCGAATTCGAGCACGAGGATCATCACGGCGAGCCCCGGGTTCGGGATCGTAGGAAACGACTGGCTCACCACCGCCGGCGGAAGCGACGGGTTGAGGAAGCCCAGGTCGAGCGGCAAGGCCGGCCGCAACGCGGCGCAGTCGACGGCGATCAGCGCGACCACGGCCATCGCCCCGATCAGGGAAGGACGCCTGGCGCGGTTGGACTCGTTGGCACGCGACATCTCGGCTCCGTCGGAACGGGCGGTCAACACGCATTTGGGGAATTATGACAGTTGTCGGATGTTGGGGCAAGAGAGTCCTTTCGTCTGGCGAGGACGTTCGTTCCGACACGTTGGGGAATAGGGGGATGGCCGAGTCGAGGGTAGGATGGTTTCGGTTCGCTCGCCAAGGCCTGGCGGCGGGATGGGGCCGACCGGTGGTGTTGCGTATCGGGAGGGAGGGCCTTCGGGATGGCGACCACGGATTCGATGCTGAAGGGCCGCTTTGCGGGAGGATTGCTTGGCCTTGCCGTCGGGGACGCACTTGGGGGCCGGTTCGAGGGGCAGCAGGCGAAGGCGATCAAGGTTCGAGCCGGGACGGTCCGGGGGTTGATCAATTATCCTCGGGATGAGATCTGGTATACCGACGACACGCAGATGGCCATCGGCATCGCCGAAACGCTTGTCGCCGAGGGAGAGATCGTCGATGCGACCCTCATACGGGCGTTCGTCGACAATTACGAGCCGTCTCGCGGGTACGGTCGCGGGGCCCGAGTTGTCCTGGAGGCGATGCGGCAGGGGCGGGACCATCGAACGGTGGCCGAGCAGTATTTCCCCGGCGGTTCGTTCGGCAACGGGGCGGCGATGCGGGTCGCGCCGGTCGGGCTGCTGTTCCGCGACGATTTCCGCGGGCTCTGGGAGCAGGCGCGACTCTCGGCGTTGCCGACTCATGTGCATCCGCTGGGGATCGAGGGGGCTCAACTCTTGGCTTTGGCCGTGGCTCTCAGTTCCCGCGCGGAGCGGTTCGATCGGGCGGCCTTCTTCGAGGGACTCTCGGCGGCCTGCGAGTCGGACGCGTACCGCGAGAAGATCGACGAGGCGAGCCGGGTCGAGACCCCGAAGCAACTCGCCAGGCTCGGGAACGGGATCGAGGCGCACCGATCGGTGCCCACGGCGATCGCCAGCTTCGCCCTCACGCCGGATTCCTTCGAGGAGACGATCGGCCACGTCATCCTCCTCGGGGGAGACACCGACACCCTGGCCGCGATGGCCGGGGCCCTGGCCGGCTCCTACCTCGGGGTCGAACGCATACCGTCGAGGTTGGTCGACCTGCTGGAAGATAGCCCGAAGGGGAAGGGGTACTTGAAGGGATTGTCGGAACAACTCTTCTCGACATATCTCAAGGCTCGGACCTAACCTGCTCATTCTTCCGCGGTCGTCAACGCGAGATCTCGACTTTTTAAAGAATGGTGTTGCAGCGGATTTTGATGGGTAGGGTGTCTTCGTGTCATCAGACCGCCTTAATAATGCTGGCGTGCGCCTTGATCTCTCAATTGCGGCGCACGGGCGAACGAGTCCGGCCGGGGATCACACCGGCCGGACTGGCTGGATTACGAAGAAGGGCCTTCTTGCCCGGGGGATCACCGTCAACCCAGGAGGTCGGCGATCCTCTTCACCTTCTCGGCACCGAGGATGGCGACGAGGGGCTTCAACGCTTCCATGGCGGCGAGCAAGTCAGCCTCCCCTCCGGAGAGGGATTTGGAGGGCGGGGCGAGGAAGCCGTCGAAGGGCCGGCTGCCTCGGATCCTCGAGCCGTTGTGGTGGGCGTCGCCGTTCGTCGGCACCCGGCTCTTGATCTGGGACTTGGTGGCGGAGAAGTGGGGCTTGCTGACCTCGAGTCCGAAGTTCTTGCGGATGAACTCGGTCCCCTCTTCGGGCATGTCGAGCCCTTCGGCGAGGGCGCGCCGGATCGCCTCGGCCTTCGAGATGGCGCTGCCGACGTCGGTCAGTTCTTCCTGTCGCTCCTCACTCTCGACGTGCTTGGTGGCGAGTTTCTTGGCCATGACTGCCTCATAACGAAAATGCAGTGGGGGGGTAAAAGCCATCCAAGTGTAATGTGCAATGGGGCGGCAACACTAGAGCGCTTGCGCCAAGCCGCAATGAAAAAGGGAGGAAGAGACGCTGCGGGGTGCCGATTTTTCAGAAAACGGCGATTTTGCGAGGTCGTCGAGGTGGTCGTGACGACCCGTACCCTCGGGACACTGTGTGGGTGGAGGCATCACAATCGACGTCTCGAATCTCCTCTATCAAGCCATTTCCGCACTCCTTGCACTCCCTGGGCGCCACCTTCCCGGACGTCCGAGGTCTTGACCCGGGGCGGAAGGCGGATGGGTCGTATTGCCCCAACCGGCGAAGGCCGGAATTTTTTTCGGCCTCGGGAACAATCGGGAAACTTGCCGGCCTTATTGGTGTCGGGGAGCATCGAAAGGGGCCTTTTTGGGGGCGAGACGCGTGATCCGACGCTGGGACGGGGTGGCGGCCTTGAGGGACCTTCGCACGCTGTTCACGGTGGGGGTCGCCGGCGGCCTGACCGACGGGCAACTGCTCGAGCGGTTCACGGCGGGTCGCGGGGAGGCGGCCGAGGGGGCCTTCTCAGCCTTGGTCGAGCGGCATGGGCGGATGGTCTACCTCGCCTGCCGGGAGATCCTCCGCAATGAGCACGAAGCCCAGGACGCATTCCAGGCGACGTTCCTGGCCCTCGCGAGGAGCGGCCGTTCGCTCTGGGTCCGGGACTCGCTCGGCCCCTGGCTGCATCGCGTCGCCTGCCGCGTGGCGGTCCGCTCGAGGCAGGCGTCGGGGCGTCGGCTGAGGGTCGAACGCCTGGCGGCCGAGGACTCCGGCCGATCGACCTCGAGGGCGAACGAAGGTGAGGTCGTCGGGGCGCTCCACGAGGAGATCGACCGCTTGCCCGAACGGTTTCGAGCCCCGATCGTGCTCTGCGATCTCGAAGGGCGTTCTTACGAAGATGCCGCGCGGCACCTGGGCTGTCCCGTCGGGACGGTCAAGAGCCGCCTCGCCCGAGGGCGGGATCGACTGAGGCGCGAGCTCGAACGGCGAGGCCTCGCGCCTGCGGGGATGGCCCCAGGGGCTGCCGTCGTGCCCGGAGGGTCCGCGACGGTCTCTCCCGAGGCCCTGGAGTTGCTGTTTCGCTCGACCTGCGCGGTCATCTCCGCAGGACGAGGGACGGTCCCCGAGGCCTTGGGAACGCTGGCCGATGGCGTCTTGCGTTCGTTGGCCCTGGCGCGTTGGAAGTGGGCGATCGTGCTCGCCCTGGCGGTCGCAGGCGCCGGGGTGGAGGTCCGTCGGGTCGTCGGGCAGGGGGAGGCTGTTGCCCAGGCCTCGGGACCGCCTGAGCCGGTGGCTCCGTTCGACGAGGTGCGCGTCATCGGCGACCTCCGCGTGGTCATCTCGCCCGGGGCCGAGTCGCGGTTTACGGTCGTCGGGGGCCCGGCCCAGGCCGCTCGCTTGCGGTCGAAGGTCGAGGCCAGGGCGAAAGGCGGCCGACTCGTCCTCGAGCGGCTTCCCCGCGAGGACGAGGCCGGCGACGGAGCAGGGCAGGGAGGAGTCGACCTCCTCGAGGTTCGCGTCACGGCGCCCCGGCTTGTCGGGGTCCTCGCCGAAGGCCGCTCGGCCGTCGTGGCCGAGGGGCTCGAGGCCCCGACCGTGGTCCTGACCGTCTCCGACTCGGCGAAGCTCGAGGCCTCCGGGACGATCAAAGACCTGTCGGCTGTCCTGGGCGATGAGGCCCGGCTCGACGCCTCCCGGCTGGCCGTCGAGGACGCGAAGGTCACCGCGTCGGGCCACTCCTCGGGGATCGTCCGCCCGAAGGGGACCCTGAGCGTCCTCTCGCGCGGGGATGCCCGCGTCGAGTCGATCGGGGCGCCACGGCAGGTGAACAAGATGACTTCCGATCGTTCGCTCCTCATCGTGCGCTGACGCTCTCGACCAAGAACTCTGGACCTCGAACGGAACCCCCAGGCGGGGCCCGGTCTTCGTCCGTCTCTGGAGGCACCTTCTTGAAAACGTACAGCATGGGTTTTCGTAGGTTTACGCAAGTGTTGAGTGTCGTATTCGTCTGCGTGGCGGGAGGCGTGACGTTGGGAGCGTCGGCCGGTGCTTCGGAGCCCGCGACGTCCGCGGATCGTCCCGACGCCTTCGGGCGTGAGGTTGAGGCCTTGAGAGGCCTCCTTGGCGTGGCGGGGCTCCAGGTGTCGGTCGTCCGCGACGGCCAGGTCGTGATGGAGCGTGCCTACGGTCATGCCGACCTCGAGGCCAAGGTCCCGATGACGACCGACCACCTGATCGAGATCGCCTCGGTCACGAAGTCGATGACGGCGGTCGTCCTCATGCAGCTCGTCGAGGAGGGTAAGGTCTCGCTGGATGACCGGGTGGTGAAATACCCGTTCCACCGCTGGTTCTACCCGACGCGGATCACGCCGGAGGTCCGCTTGCGGCACGTCCTCAGCCACACGTCGCAGGGGCCTCCGGGCGAGGTCTACTGCTACGAGGGGAACCGCTTCGGGTTCGTCCTGGGGGCCTTCGGGACGACCCCGGAGGCGTACGGGGAGGCCGTCGCTCGCAGGCTCTTTCGGCCGCTCGGGATGGATCGGACCCTGCCGCAGCCCGGGGTCGCGCTCTCGGACTCGTTGCGAGGCCTGCTGGCGAAGCCGTACGGAGGATTCGACCCGGCGACGGGCCGGCCGGCCCCCGCCGCGAACCCGCCCGTCCCGAGGGATTACTTCCCGTCCTCGGGCTTCTTCTCGAACGTCAAGGACCTCGCCAGATACGCGGTCGCATTGCAGAAGCATGCGTTGATCTCGGGCCGGAGCTACGAGGTGATGGAGTCGCCCGGCCTCGGACGCGACGGCACGCCTCGGCCTTACGGGATCGGTTGGTTCTCGCAAGAATTCGCCGGCACCCGCCTGGTCTGGCATTACGGCTACGGCAACGGCAGCTCCGCCCTGTTGCTCCGGGTGCCGGACCGGAAGGTCACGCTGATTGCGCTCGCCAACTCGGAGAACCTGTCCGAGTCGACCCGCCTCGGCTACGGCAACGTGCTCGACGCCCCGCTCGCCGTCGCCTTCCTCAAGCACTTCGTCTTTGCGAAGGAGACGGCGGCGGAGGGGCCCTCATTCGACGCGGACCTCCCCACGATCCGCGCGGGGTTGACGGCACTCGACGCGAGCAAGCCGCACCCCATCCATGCCGAAGAACTCTTTGCTCAGGCCGTCGTCCGTGAGTTGATGTGGGGGCCGAATCGTGACAGCGACAAGGCCCGGGGGCTCCTGCGGACCCTCCTCGAGCTGAGGCCCAAACGCCTCCTCGACTCGGGGCTCACCGGCCTCGAGGTCCTCTCGAGGTACGACGACCCCGCCCTCAACCCGACGACCGAGCGCCTGGCCCTCGCCCTGACCCCGCCGGGCCCGGTCCACCCGGCGGCCCTGTTCTTCGCGTCTCGCTTCTTCGACGCGACGGGTCGCACGGCCCAGGCCCTGCGCCTGCTCGAGCGGCTCGCCGACTCGGCCTTCGAGGACGACCAACTGACCCTCGACGCCTGCGTCGCGCTGGGAGGTCGCCTCGCCTCGAGCGACCCGAAGCGGGCCCGTGCCTACTACTGGCGGGCGGTCCGAATCGGTTGGCAATCTCCGGGATACCCCCGGGGCAAGGTCGACCGTGCCATCGAGGCACTCAACGCCCTGGACCGCCCGGCCCTATCGCGTTGACGAGAGTTCTCGCTGATCTCCGCCGAGCCTTCATCGGAAGATTTCTTCACCACAAAGGCACACATGACACAAAGAATACTCAACAAGGAAGATCGAGGAGGATTGGCTCTCTCTGGCCCTTCCCCTTTGTGCCTTTGTGCTGAAATCCTCGCGTGGTCGTGGCTTTCACCCGACCTCGAACGCGGTGATGCCGTAGATGCGGTCGAGCGGCAGGCCCGGGTCGCCGCGGAGGTACATGCGGGTACACTCGAACTCAGGGACCATGCCGAGTCGACCGGCCAACGCCATGGCCGCGCGGTTCGGCTCGGGGACGTCCAGCGAGACCGGCGCATCCCTCCCCTTGTCGGCGATCGCCCCGAAGAGGGCGGTCGCCACCTCCTCATCGTCCGCGAAGAGTGGGCCGACCTTGAAGCCCACCCGGCAGGCCCGGATCACGCCGAAGCCCCGGATCGATCCGCCGTCGACGAACGCCAGGGCGGTCGTGTCGGGCTGGGCGACCCAGCGCGACAGGAACGCGGGCCTCTGCGCGGGGAAGTGCCGGGCGTCGTAGTCGACCAGGGCTTCGAACGGGACGGCCGAAACGTCCACGACCCCGGTTTCGGCCCCGTTCGGCAAGGTCCCGAAGTCGATCGGGCCCCGGGGCGTGAACGTATGGCGGATGCTGCGATGACTCGAGCGGTAGCCGAGCCTCGCGTATCGGTCGACCATCGCGGTGACGCCGTCGAGCCCCGCGTTGCGGTCCCCGACGTGGCGGAGCCTGGCCTGGGTGATCGCCAGGCCGTAGCCGAGGCCCCGGAACTCGCGTGCGACGATGTAGAGGCCGCAGAAGGCGAACGTGTCGTCGTACACCACCGCCGAGGCCCGGCCGACGACCTGGCCGTCCACGGTCCCCATGAAGAACCCGGACGGGTCGATGGCCCAGAAGCACTCGGCGTCGTGCCGGCCGGGATTCCAGCCCTCCAGGGCGGCCGCGTCGAGGGCGCGGTCGAGCTCCTCTCGGGGCATGCGTTCCACGCGGAAATCGCCCATGGCGGTGTTCCTGGTGTGGTGGCGAAGGTGCGATCGGGCCCTTGCGCCGGGTCCAAAGGCCCGATCGGGAAGACAGCCTTGTATCCTGATGTTTACAGCTGTCGGAGGAAGGCAATGAGGTCGCCCTTCTCCGACGCGTTGAGCTTCAGCTCGAGGATCAGGTTGAAGAACTCGACCGTGTCATCCAGGGTCAGCAACCGGCCGTCGTGGAGGTAGGGGGGAGAGTCCTTGATCCCTCGCAGGGGGAAGTTCTTGATCGGGCCGTCGCCGACCGCCGTGTGGTTGTTGATCGTCCTCGCGGTGAAGAACCGCTCGGTCTTCAGGTTGTGCATCAGGTTGTCGGTGTAATACGGCGGCACGTGGCAGGTCGCGCAGGTCCCCTTGCCGAAGAAGACCTCCTGGCCGCGGAGCTCGGCCTCCGTCGCCTTCTTCGGGTCGAGCTTGCCGTCGATCTTCAGCTTGGGGGCGGGGGGGAAGTCGAGCAGTTCCTGGAACTCGGCCATGAACGAGACCTGCGTCGAGCGGTCGAGGTGGTTGACCCCCTTCTTGGCGGCGATCACGTGGTCGCCGTCGAAATAGGCCCCCCCTTGCTCGAACTCGGTGAAGTCCTCGATGCTCTTGAGGGCCCGCTGTGAGCCGAAGAGGCGCTCGATGTGGACGCCACGGAGGGTCGGCGTGTCGATCCGGTGCCGGGACGCCTGGGGACGGACGTCGGGCGCGAGGTGGGTCGCGCCATTGGCGTGGCCGTTGACGTGGCAATCGAAGCAGGTGACCCCCCGACTCGGCAATACGGAGCGCCGGTCGTCGGTCGAGTTGAACTGCTGCTGCGGGAACGGCGTCACGAGCAGGCGGAGCCCCTCGAGCTGCTTCGGGTTCAGGATCCCGTCGAAGATCGCGAAGTAGTTCGCGATCGTGACGACCTTGCCTTGCGAGACGTCGCCGAGGTCGGGCCTCGTCGTCAGGTAGATCGGCGCGGGGAACTCGGGCAGGACGTGGTCCGGGAGGTCATAGTCGAGGTCGTACCGCGTGAGGTCGCGGGCCTCCTGCCGCTTGATCTCGTCGATGTGGAACTTCGGGAAGATCATCCCACCTTCGGGGTGGTTGGGGTGCGACAGGGGCAAGAACCCTTTGGGGAAGACGTCCTGGGCCTTGATCTCCTCGGGGGTCATCGTCCCGAGCACCTCCCAGGTCATCCCGGCCGGCAACTTCGCCCGTACCCCTCCCTGAACCGCTTTGCCGCGCGACATGGTGACGCCATCGGCGGGCCGGTCGTCCAGGTCGTACCGCTCGGCGAGCAGGCCCAATTGCCTCGCCATGATCTCCGGCTTGGCGGCCTCCATCCCCTTCCGGACGGCCTCGGGCGTCTCCTTGACCACGACCGGAAGATAACTCGAGTCCTTCGCGCCGGGCGTTTGCCCATACGCCGAGAGTCCCGAGGATGTGGCCACGGTCAACCACGCAACCCAAGCCTTCGCCCTACCGGCTTTCATGTGTTCCCCCTCTTCATTGGCAAACGATGACGGGCCGAGCGCTCCGCCTTAACAGTTGGGCGCGCGAGGAGGACAACCCCGCCCCCTTCCGCCCGTTCACGAGGCCTCTCCGTCGCACGGGCCTCCGCCGTCGAGTCTTTCGCCGTCCCGCGTCCGCCGGGATCGCTCCGGCCTTCCCCTGGATCTGAACGCAACCGTCCCGCGATCACAACAGGTCGTCGGGAATTCCGTTTGGGTGAGTCCGCGCCTCGGTGACCGTGCGGGAGTCGGGCCGATCCTGCCCGTCCTTGAGGACGATGACCGGGAGTGGTCGACGGTCGTCCGGAATCGGCGAGAGTTGCCGCCGCCAAGGGTCGATGAATAGTTAAGAAGAGTCGAGGTCGAGTGATGGCGGTTCGCCGTCCTTTGGCCCCGGGCGTCCATCCTCAAAAGCAAAGCCGAGGGTGGCGTCGTTGACGCGACCGGGGGTCCGGCACACGCGCTCACTTTCACGCCCCGCAGGAGAGGAACGTCGCGAATGCGCACGCGAGCTTACCGACCCGAGGCTCCCGCCGGTCTGGAGGACCGATTCCTTTTGTCGGTCGCCGGGGCCGATCCGGTCGTGATCACGAGTCGGCAGTACGACGCGATCATCAACGAGGTCCACTTCGGCTTTCAGCAGTATTCCCGGAACGGCAACATCCCGCACCTTCGCTACCAACTTCAGCCGGTCGCCGAACTGATCCCCTTCGGGAAGGTGGACGGCCTCGGCAACGGGATCAACCGGATCCTGACGACGATGCGACGGGAAGCCAAGGCCGGTCTCTACCGCGCCATCCCCCATGCCCGCAACGACGTCATCATCTTGATTCATCAGGATGTGGCGGCCCGGATCGATTCCGGAGACGTCGTCCTGGATTGATCGCGACTCGAATGCGGATCAACCCGGTCGGTCCCCTCCGGTCGGCGTGAGCCGGTTCTCCTCGGGACGGACCTTCACGTACGTCGCTCGAGAGCCGATCGCCTTTGCCCTTCCCCCCCCATCCCCGCACAATCGGGCGGCCGAGACCCCGAGCGATCTCGCAGGGTCGGCCGACATCGTCATCACCTCTCCGCGTTTGCGCCGAAGGGCAGGGCGAGGGTCCAAAGAAGGTGGTGATGTTGTTATTGGATTTGCATTAAAGCGTTCGTTTGTGTGATTCGCTTGGACGCCCCCTGGGCATCTCCGCGTCGAGCCGCTATCTTGTTCGGTTGCGGTCCTGCTGTCTGAATCACGGCCGATTGTGGTCGGTCGGGACACGGGCTCCGCCATCTCCTCGTACTGAGCCCTGGGCTCGCCAAAAGGAGAATGCCACATGATATCGGCTCCGTTCGGGCCCTGCCCGATGTCCGGTCCACGCTCGATGAGATCAGGCGCCTCCAGGCCGATCGCGCCCACCGGGATACTCGGCGGGTGTTCTTCATCGAGGGGGTGAGGAACGTCGTTCATGCCCTCGAGAACGACGTCCCCATCGAGTTGCTCGTCTGGAGCGAGAAGCTCCTGATCGTCCCGATCGCCCGCAAGTTGGTCCGCGACCGATGCCGGTCGGGCACGCCGACGTTCCACATGTCTCCCGAAGACTTCCGCCAAATCTCCGCGATGCCTCGAGCCTCGGGCGTGGGCGCGATCGTCGCCCAGAAGTGGTCGACGCTGCACGGCGCCTCGCCGAAGGCCGGACTCTGCTGGATCTTGCTCGAAGCGGTCCGTTCCGAGGGGAACCTCGGGAGCCTGATCCGGACCTCCGAGGCCATCGGGGGGGCCGGGTTCATCCTGGTCGGGCCTTCGATCGACCCTTACGCTCCGGGGGTCGTTCGCGCTTCGATGGGGGCGTTGTTCCGGCAGTCCTTCATCCGGACGAACGACCGAAGCCTTCGGAACTGGGTCCGCCGCCATCGCTGCCGCGTCGTCGGCGCCTCGCCGGGCGGCTCGGCCGACCTCCACCGCTTCCACTATCCCCGACCCACCATCCTCGCATTGGGCGAGGAACGCCAGGGACTCTCGCCAACCCAGCGTGATCTCTGCACGGATCTCGTGCGCATCCCCATGGTCGGTGCGGCCGACTCGCTGAACCTCGGTGTGGCCGGGAGCTTACTCCTCTACGAGGTGTATCGTGCCAGGGCGATGAGGCCGAGCAACCGTCCATAAGTGCCGTACGACTTCGGGCACGCTGTGTTTGTTGAAGTGCAGGACCCGGGGGGAAACCCCTCGCTGAAGTCCACCGGGTCGTCTGCGATTGAGGTGGTGACAGACTCACCACAAAGGCACAAAGGGTCCCGAGAGAACATTCGGAAAGCGATCCGTTCCCTCGGGATTCTGTCCTTGGTGGGTGTTTGTGGTTGGATTCGGCGAAGTGTTTCTTTTTATGAATCTCGGTCGGCGCGGAGGAAGTCCCTACGTTCTACAACGTAGGGGAGCTGGCCGCCGCCCCCTTCACATCGTCTCGACGATGACGGCCTCACCATGTCCCATAGAATGGGGGCAACAATGCTCAAGATTCGCCCGGTCGCGTGGTCTTTCTCCGTCGTCGTCCTCGCGTCCAGTGTGTCGCTCGCGGCCGATTCCCCGGCCTTGACGGCCTTGAAGGAGCAGGGGCTCATCAGGTCGGGCCGGCTCTTCGTCATCGACGCGGAGAAGCCCGTTTTGCAGAAGATGAAGGAAGCCCGGGCGACCCTCGCGGAGTACACCGCGACCGAGAACCGGAAGGAGGAGTCGGGCCGCGCCTCGGGCGAGCTCGCCCAGTTGGAGGCATGCCGCACCGAGCTCCGGCAGAGGCTCGAGGATATGAATCAACAAATAAACGAGCAAAGTTTTCAACAAGGCAATGGCCCGGGGCGGCAGGGGGCCGGCAACTTCGGCCGGGGGGGCTTTTCGTCGCCGCTGGTCGCCCAGCGCAACCAGATCCGGATGGAACTGGCCGAGGTCGAGTCGCACCTCAAGGACTTCAAGGACGAGGTGCCCAAGGAGACGGATCGCAAGGCGTTGGAGGAGGAGAGCAAGAAGAACCGCGAAACGGTCAAGACGACCCTGGAAGACCTGCGCCGGTCGGTGGATGAGGTTACGAAAAAATATGATGATCTTCGCGCGGCCTCGTCGGTCAAGGCGGCCCTCGAAACCCTGGAGAAAGACCGGGCCGGCTCCTTCAAGCTCGGCCCCTCCGCCGCCTTCACCGCCGGGGTGAAGACGCTCGAGAACGCCGAACGATTGGTCCTGAAGAAGGCGGCGTCCTCAACACGGAAGAAGGGGCGTTCCAGGCGTTGATGTCGTCCCCGGCGGCGGGTTGTGTTCCAATGACAAATGTCTTACAGTGGGGGAAGGGCGGGCTGCTCATTGTCCTTGGCAAGGTGCGGGAGGGGACTGATGCGGGCGATCGTCGTCTCGGTGCTACTCGTCGGCGGTCTGGGCGGACGCGAAGGGGATAAAGCGGCCGACGGCCTGACCGTCCGCGAACAGTATCAGGCCGTGCTCGATGAGCTCGTTGCGGCCCGACGTGAGTTCAACGCGAAGCACGGGTCGGCGACGACCGAAGAGCGGCAAAAGGAGCTTCGCGCGAGGTTCCCGTCGCCCCACGACTACTACGCAAGGCTCCTGGCCCTGGCCGAGGCGAACCCCGACGACCCCGCTTCGGTCGACGCGCTCATCTGGATCGTCGCGACCAGTACTAGTGGATATGACGCGTTCAAGGAGCGGGGGGAACGGATCAAGCGGGCCATGGACCGGCTCGCCAAGGCCCATCTCGACGACGTCCGGGTCGGTCGCCTCTGCCTGGAACTCGTCGCGGGGGCGGCGCCCCTCAGGGATGATTTCCTCCACACGGTCTTTACCAGGAGCACCGATCGAGGGATCAAGGGGCGTGCGTGCCTGGCGCTGGGCGAGTTTCTCCTGGTGAAGTCGGAAACCGTCGCCTCGCTGAAGGAGCCGGGCGGCGGCGAGCGGATGGGGCGTGTGAAGGCGGATTCTCCCCACCGTTTGCCTTACTACAATCAGCTCCTGCGGGAGGACCCCGAAGCCCTGTCGCGTGAAGGGGAACGGCTGCTGGAGTTGGCGATCGCCGACTACGGCGACCTTCCCTACGACCCGACCTTCTCCTCGGACGGGGGAAAACACCTGGCCGACGTGGCTCGGGCGGACTTGCGGCGGCTTCGCGACCTCGAGGTCGGGCAGGTGGCCCCGGAGATCGACGGCAAGGATGTCGAGGGACGCCGATTCCGGCTGAGCGAGTATCGGGGCCGGGTCGTGTTCCTGACCTTCTCGGGCAACTGGTGCGGGCCCTGTCGGGCGAAGTACCCCGAAGAACGCGCCCTCGTGGAGCGTCTCAAGGGCCGGCCGTTCGCCCTCCTGAGTGTGAACACCGACGAGGACCCCGAGACCTTGCGTCGCGCGATCGACCAGGGCGAGATCACCTGGCCTTGTTGGTGGGAGTCGGGTGTCGAGGGGCCAATTTGCACGCAGTGGGCGATCCAGGGGTTTCCGCACGCCGTGCTGATTGATCATAAGGGTGTGATTCGTTCCTGTGGATCGTTTGCCGAAAGCGATGTCCTTGCCGTCGTCAAAGCCTGTGAAGAGGAGCCTCGGGACGTCATCCGGCCCAAATAGGGGGCACCTCGGGGCGAGGTTCCCCAGAGGGGTAAGTTGAATGGGTCGGCGAGGGGAAGCGCGAATGGCAGAAATGGGGGGGCTTCATCGAGGGGCCGCGACAAACGGCTTGCTGAATTCGTAGCTCTCGGTTATTTTCCCGCCGCGTCTTCAGTGAGAGTTCCGGGATCGCGGAAGGAATGCGCGATCGTTGGCCGAGCGCGTTGAGGCGACGCTCAGGGAGGAGTCGATGCCGATGCTGGCCATCGGGGCGTGGGCCCGGCGCTGGGGGATGGAAGTCGTCCTGGCGGTCCTGGCGAGTGTGGTGTTCCTGGGGTTCCTCGGCGCGGTCGACCTCTGGGGCAAGCGCGAGCAGCGGGCGTCGGCCGAGGCGCTGGACACCGTCGACCAGAAGCACTGGCTCGTGGCACAGATCCAGGGGAGGCCCCGGCTCGAGAAGCCGCCGCTCCCTCGGTGGACCATCGCCACGTTGGTCACGCTCACCGGCCTTCGCGACGAGTGGGTCGTCCGGCTCCCCAGCGCCCTCTCGGCGCTCGGCATGGTCGCGCTCGTCTATGCGCTGGGTTGCCGGCTCGGCGGCCGGTCGGTCGGGCTGGCGTCGGGGTTCGTGCTGACCTCGCTGGCATTCTTCATCAGCGAGCTTCGGCAGGCGGGGAACGACGGCCCGCTCGCCTTCTTCACGACGCTGGCGATCTACGCCGCCTGGCGGCGACTGCACGGCAATCGCGAGGCGCTCGACGAAGAGCCACCGGGGGCCCGGGTCTGGAACTTCGTGATGTATGAGGCGCTCGGGCTCGGCTTCCTGACCAAGGGGCCGATTATCATCGTGCTCGTCGCGTTCGCCCTGATCCCGTACCTGGCCTCGGCGGGCCGGTTCCGGCAAGGCTTGCGCTGCCTGGCGGACGGTTGGGGGCTGGGCCTGTTCGTCCTCCTGGCCCTGAGCTGGCCGGTCCCGGTCGTGATCAACGACACCAACGCGGCACGGGTCTGGTACCTCGAGATGGGCCAGAAGGCGGGGACGGCCGGGATCTCGCACCACCGGCACCACGACGTGCTCGCGGCCGACTGGCCGCTGATGACCGCCCCCTGGATCATCTTCGCGACGACCGCCGTGATCCTGCCGTTGATGCCTCGGGGGAAGAAATACCGTCCATTGATCTGGTTCCCCTGGGCCTGGGCGGTTGGCAACCTGGCGATGTTCTGCCTCTGGTCGGTCGCCAAGCCCAACTATTACCTACCGTGCCTACCCGGTGTCGCGCTCCTGGTCGGGCTCGAATGGGTCCGCCTGACGAGGGTGGCGCGTGAGACGGGGGAAGGTTCCGGGGCGGCCCGGCGCGTCCTGCAATTCCACTGGGTCGCGGGGTTCGTGGCCGCGGTCGTCGCCCCAGTGGTCATCTATCGCATCGCGCCGGAGTTCCTGGGCTGGATGATCGCCTTCTCGGTCGCGGCCGTCGCCTCGGTGGTCGTGAGCGCCTGGGCGTGGCGTCGAGGGGCCGACGTCGGGGCGATGGCCTCGCTCGTCGGGGCCTGGGCGTTCGGCATCCTCATCATCTATGGCGCGGTCGCGCCGACCTTGAACGGGACGCGGAGCCATCGGGCCCTGGCCGCAAGCATCGACAAGGTCCTCCCGCCCGACGTGCGGACCGTCATGTTCTTCCACGAGCTCGACGAGGGGCTCTGGTTCTACCTCCGCGACCGGACGCTCGCCCCGGTGCCGGGGAGCCAGCCCGTCTACAACAAGGGCTTCGACCTCTACAAAGAGTTCCGCACGGGGCAGCTCGAGCTCGACCCGAACAAGCGGCTCGAGTCCGAGAAGAAGATCCTCCTGAGTTGGATCGCGAGCCCGGATCGCTCCTCTTCGTACGTCTTGATCCGCAAGGCCCTGTACGAGCCGTTCGCCCCCGCCCTTGCGGGCCTGGCCACCCCAGTCCACTCCGAGCAGGGCCTCGTGCGGCACGAGCTGGTCCTGCTCCGCGTCGACTCCTCGGGCCCCATCGCGACCCGCTCCTCCGAGAACGAGAGCGGGCGGAAGTAGGCGGGCCAGGGTAGGGGGGGATCCCCCTCCCAATACCACCGAATCCTCAAACGCAGAGGGGAGGCGCCGAAGCTTGGCACCTCCCCTCTGTGTGCGCGCACGCCGGTTTCGTTCGGCGGTGAGGACCCAGTGCCTCGTCGACCTTTGATTCGGAGTGAGCCGCCACTCTCATTGTCATCTGACACACAGGACCGGACGGGCCTCCCCCCGGTTGGCGGGGCACTCCTGCCCCGCTCTTGCTCCGCAAGCCGAGACGAAAGCCACAGGGCAACAGTGTCCCGCCTACCGGAGGGGATCATCCTTACCCAATCCGAACGGGATTCTCGTCAGTTTGACGTTGGGGATTGGGGAGAGATTGCGTGTTGGCGAAACGGGATGACTGATGGTTTTCGGATTACCTCGAGTTTGCCGGCGTCTCATTTTGTTTAGATTCCCTGGATTTCCCGACCCGTACAACCGGCACGATCTGTCGACGTAACTCCTTGGTATAAAACGCGAAGCGACCTCAAGGGGGCTGCCTGCGATGACGATACATGTCATGGCTCGCCAAGGCAACGGCCACGGCGAGGACTCGGGAGCACCGATTGGGTGGTGTCGTCGAGAGGGTTGGGCCGCAAGGCCTCGGGCTCGGGAAAGCCCGCCGAAGGACGACACCGTGACCAGCCAAACTAAAGGGATGAGCGAGACGGCCGGCCGGATTCGCCTCCCTTGATCGATCGATTGCCAAGGAGATAGTCTCCCATGTTGAAGCCCTTGACGTTGAGCCTCGCCCTCGCCGTCGCTCTTGGCGCCTCCACCGTGAGCATGGCGGGCGGCCTGTTCGCGGGCAGCGGTTGTTCGACCTGCGGCCTGGCCTCGCCCCAGGGCGTGATCCCCAGCGCCCAGGCGGCCCCGATCGCCTCGGCCCAGAGCGACTGCGGCTACAGCCCCTGCGCCGCCCCCAAGAAGTGCAACCTCTTCTCCGGCTTCAAGAAGCCCAAGTGCTTCACCTTCCAGTACGAGTGGGTGCTGAAGAAGAAGCTGGTTTGGAACCACAAGACCCCCTGCGCCGCCCCGACCTGCGACACCTGCAGCACCGTCTACCCGACGGCCCAGGGTTACGCCAGCCCCCAGGGCTATAGCAGCCCGCAGGGCTACAGCAGCCCGCAGGCGGTCGCCAGCGGCCAGATCTACGGTGCGGCCAGCTACACCGCCCCGGCCACCGAAGCCGTTGCCGCCCCGGCTGGCGACGAGGCTCCTCCCGCCCCGGCCGCCCCGGCCGCCGAAGTCCCCGCCGCTCCCCCGGCCCCGGCCGCTCCCGCCGCCAACGCCCCCCAGAGCAGCCTGCTCTTCTCCACCCCCGCGGGTAACTGAGCTAGCCCTCGCTCAAGTGGGGTGTTCGGGACCTCCCGAGACCCGACGGAGCCCGGACCGAAGCCAACCCTGGCTTCGGTCTGAATCCTCTTGAGATTCAAGCGGCCCTCGCATCGCACGATGCGAGGGCCTTTTCGTCGTTTGAGGACCGCCGAATCGGCACGCCTTGCCGCGTCGCTCGCGATTGACAAACCGGGCTGATTGTGGATAAATCCCCAATGCAGGATGCGACGGGCCCCTGGATCCCAAGGATCGGGATGGCGGCGGTTCGCGACAGTCGAGGGACGAGGGCGTCGAACGGCCCTCGCGGAACCCTCGGGGCGAGCCGGCCGATTGGGCCCTTCCCGTCTGCTTTCCCCGTTCACGCGCCTCCAAAGACCGCGGCGATGTCGACCCCGGACGGCCCCTCGAAAGGATTCGCGGGACTCGGGCATACTCGGCGGATGCGTCGCGACCGAAGAGGCTCGGAGGAGAGTCGATGCGGACCGAGAACCCCTCAACGCCGGCCGCCAGGATCCGCGACTACTGGTCGCGCGCCCGGCGTTCCGTGCTGGAGCAAGGGCCGGCCGTACGCTGGCTCGCGGGCCTCGGTGTGCTCGCGGCGATCCTGGCGTTCGGCTACATGGCCACCGCCCCCGCCTCGGGCAAGTACCTCGGGGGCGGGAGATCCTACACCTCGGGCGATCGCGACAAGATCACCCGCACCCTCGACGCCGAGGGAATCCCGTATCGCGTCGTCGACCAGTGCATCGACGTCTCGGCCGATCGGTTCGAAGAAGCTTCGGCGATCCTCTCCAAACTCGACCTCGGCCCGCACTCGCCGACCGAGATCCGTCGGAGGACCCAGGCCTCCGGGCTCTGGAAGTCGTTCGAGACGGCCTCGGAGCGAGAGCAGCGCGACCTCGAGGTTCGCGAGGAGATCCTCGAATCCTTGATCGCGAAGTTCAACGGGATCGAGTCGGTCTTCGTCCGGCTCAACCGGATCCGGACCTACCAAGGCCTGAGGCCGGTGTCGATGACGAGCGCCTCGGTCGACCTCGACACCGAGGACAACCGAGAGCTCAACCCCGACGTCGTGCAGGCGATCCAGAACGTGATCGTCGCGAACGAGCCCGAGGTGAAGGCCGACGCCGTCTCGGTGATCGCCCGAGGGCGATTCTATCTGAAGGCGGGCAATCCCACGGTCGGGGCGATCTCCAGGACCAGGGCCCGCGAGGACGAGATCCGTCGGCAAGTCTCCGACGAGCTCTCCTGGATCAAGGGGCTCCAGGTCTCGGTGCGCCTCGTCCCCGCCCCTCCGCCGCCGCCGAAGCCCACCCCGGCGCCCGAGCCGCCGCCGGCCGCGCACGACATGGTCATGGCCAACATGCCCGTCGTGCCGCTCGACCCCGAGCCGAAGCCGGCCCCCGCGGTCCCGAAGGAGCCGACTCCGCCGCCGGCCCCGGCCGTCGACCGCTATCTGGCGAAGGTCTGGGTCAAGGTGCCGAGCAGCTTCTACTACCGAGCGGCCGCCAGCCGGAGCCTGTCCTCCGAGGAGATCAGCAAGCTCATGGCCAAGACCCACGGGTTCATCCGAAAGGCCGTGGATTTGGCGGTCGCCCCCGCCGAGGTGGGCGAGGAGCCGAAGATCGACACCATCCCGGACGACGTGGAGACGAGGATCGCGCCGGTGCCCCCCGCGATGCCGGAGACGCTCCGGAGCCCCTCCTGGTGGCTCCCCGCGGGTGTTGCCGGTGGGATCGCGGCGATGGCCCTGATCGTCGGATTGAGGATGCTGGCCGTCCGACGGCCGTCGCCGGCTCCCCCCGCTCCCGAGAAGGACCTCGGCCGTTACACGAGGGATGAGCCGTCCGAGTCGGTCCCGGCCCCGACCGAGCGGGTCCGCGAGTTGATCAGGCGCAATCCCGATGCCGCCGCGAGCGTCCTGAACCGCTGGATCGGACAGGGAGGGCACGCCGGATGAGCCGACAGGAATCGCACCGAGCGACCGCGTCGGGCGTGGCCGGGTCTCCGGACCCCGACGACGAGCCCACGCCGCTCCGCAAGGCGGCCATCCTGCTCGTCAGCCTCGAGCAGCCGTTGGCCTCCCAGCTCCTGGCCCACCTCGACCGCTCGGCGGTCGAGGCGGTGACCCTCGAGATTGCCCGGCTCGAGCGGATCGCTCCGGCGGAGCAGCATTCCGTCCTTGAGGAATTTTACGGCCTGGGCCTGCGAAGGCTCCGTTTTGTGTTCGAAGATGTGGTCAAGATGGACGATAGAGACATCCGGGAGGCGTATCACGAGGAGGACGCCGCGACCTGGGCCCTGGCCCTGGCCGGGGCGGCCCGCCCGGTGTGCGCCAGGGTCCTCGAGGCTCTCTCGGCCTCCTCGGCCGATTCGCTTCGCAGGGCCTTGGCCAAGCTCGGGCCGTTCCGCCTCGATGATGCCGAGGCCGCCCAGGCCGACGTGACCGAAAGGCTGCGTCGCCTCCATGACCACGGACGACTCACCCTTCCCGACCCCAACGGTCAGGAGGCCATCCTTGTCTGACCTCGTCGCGTTCGAAGACCTGGGAGACCTCGACGGGACCGACCTCCGTGCGGTCCTCGGTCAAGTGTCTCGCGAACAACTCCTCGAGGCGCTCTGCGGGACCCCTCCGGGCGTCCGCCGATTGCTCTTCACCAAGCTTTCCACCGCCTCGGCCGTCGAACTCGAGGCCCAGGTCAACGCGCATGCGTCGGTCTCATTCGAGACCGTGCAGACCGCGCAGCGTGCCGTCGTCGATGCCCTCTGCCGGCTCAGCCGGGCGGGGCAGGTCGCCTTCGATGACCCCGAGGACATGGTGGCCTAGGAATCGGCCCCTTTGTTTTCGGCCAATCGGCCGCGAATCACCCAGGGAATTCCGACATATCTCGTTCGCCCCTCGCGTGCGGTCGAATCGGCCGCGCGGGGGACGGGACGAGGGGTAAGAAGACCCCGGGGCCTCGAACTTCGTTCGTCAACATTCGAGTACGCCGACGGCCCTTTCGCGAAGGATTTGCGAATGCCGAGCGCAACCAGGATTCGCCGACGCGCCCTCGCGGGGATGGGAACGATCCTCATCCTCGGGGCATGGGCCTTCAGCCCGCTCTCAATCCACGCCGAGGCCGCCCAGGCCGAGGCCCCTTCGAGCGTCCCCTCCGCCAAGGCTTCCGACTCGCACCCCTGGCCGTCCCGAGACGTCCTCCGTCGAGGGTCGTCGGAGGGCCAAGGTCGTTCGGGATCATGGTGGCTCGGCACGGCCGGGGTCGCGGTGGTCCTGGCCGTCATCGGGGGGATCGGCGTCGCGACGAGACGCCAACTGCCCGGCCTGGCCTCCGGGCCGCTCCGCGTGGTCGGGCGCACGAGCCTCTCTCCCAAGCACACCGTCTACCTCCTCCGGGCGGGGAGCCGCGTCCTGATCGTGGGCGCCGGCCCGCAAGGCGCGCCTTCGCTGCTCGGCGAGCTCAGCGACCCCGAGGACCTCGAAGCCTTCGCCCCTCCAGGGCGCCGAGCTCCGACCGTCGTCACGTCCTCCTTCGATCGCCGGGTGGGGGACGACGAATGAACACGCGACCCCGACTTTGGAGGAACGTCGGTCGGCCCTCTCTCGCCCTCGCGATCGGCGTGGTCGTGCTGCTCGGCGCCTCGCCCCCCGGCCGACCGACCGCCCCGAACGAGCGCGGGTCGAAAGGCTCGGTGGTCCTGTCGAACCAGGCCGTCTCGGTCGAGGAGCCCGCACCTCAGGCCGCGCGGCCCCCTCGGACGGTCGCGACCCCCTCGGGCCGCAAGCCAGGGCCCTCGGCCCCGCCGCCGGCCACCGGACGTCCCGCCGACCCGGCCGTCTCCGCAGCCGCCGCGACGACCCCGGCGAACCCGCTGGGCACCGACGACCCGGACCAGGTCGTCCGGACGCTCAAGACGGTCGCCCTGTTCTCGCTCGTCTCGCTGGCGCCCGCGGCGCTCCTGATGGTGACGGCATTCGTTCGGATCAACATCGTCCTGCTCTTGCTCCGACAGGCGCTCGGGAGCCCGCAGGTCCCCGGCAACCAGGTCCTCATGGTCCTCTCGCTCCTGCTGACCGCGATCGTGATGCAGCCGGTGGCCGAGGAGGTCTACAAGAAGGGGATCGAGCCGTACAACTCGAAACGGGCGTCCGCCGCCGAGGCCTGGGAGTCGGGCTCTCGGCCGATCAAGCAATTCATGTTTGAACAGATCGTCCGTACGAAGCACGAGCGCTACCTGCTCCAGCTCTACGACCTGGCGGTCCCGCGCTCGGCGGGGCAGCCCGAGCCGGCCACCGTCGAGGAGGTCCCGCTCCGGGTCATCGCCCCGGCGTACCTGCTCAGCGAGCTGACGACGGCCCTGGTCATCGGGTTCACGATCTACCTGCCGTTCCTGGTCGTCGACCTGGTCGTCTCGGCGGTGCTCGCGGCGATGGGCCTGTTCATGCTCCCCCCCTCGCTCGTGGCCTTGCCCCTGAAGTTGATCCTATTCGTACTCGCCGATGGCTGGATGCTCGTGGCTTCGATGCTGCTGCGGAGCTTCGCGACCTGAGCTGTCCCGAAACCTGTTTTTTTCTTAAAAAACGGGTTTCTGTGGCCTTAGGCGACGGCATCCCGGCAAGAGTTGTCGGCGTCGAGCGCGTCAGAAACCCGTCTTTTTTTAAGAAAGAACGGGTTTCGGGACCGCCGCCGAGTGGAACGAGGAGCGGGCCCGATGGAAATGTCCTACGTCGTCGACTGGTCCCGCGAGGCGATCCGCCTGGCGATCCTGCTGAGCGGCCCGCCGCTGGGCGTGGCCTTGCTGGTCGGCCTGGTGGTCGGCGTCGTGCAGACGATGACCCAGATGCACGAGCCGGTGGTCGGCCTGGTCCCCCGGCTCGTCGCGGTGCTCTTCGTCGTCATGCTGATCCTGCCCTGGCTCCTGGGGAGTTGGGTCGCGTTCGCCACCCAGTTGATCGAGTCGATCCCGGGGTCATTCTGACGAGGCGACCGAAGCGGGCGTGCCGGCCCCGGCCTCAGGAGGAGTCTGCCATGGACGCGAAGACGGGTCGAACCCTCGGGCCGACGAGCCCGGACCGATGACGCCGATCGAACTCGCCTGGTTGCTCGGGCAAGCCGGGACGGGGGCGTTGGTGCTCTCGAGGGTCCTCGGGCTGGCCTGGACCGCCCCGGGCCTGGCGGTCCCGGGCGCGGATTGGCGGTCCCGCCTGGCCCTGGCCCTGGTCCTCGGGGCGATCCTGGTCCCGGCGGTCTCGGCGCAGGTCGCCGTCCCGATCGGCCTGGAAGCTTTGGGGAAGGCGTGTCTGCTCGAGGCCTTGGTCGGCGCGGGGCTCGGGTGGTCGGCCGCCCTGATCGTGGCCGGGGCGAGGCAGGCCGGCGAGATCGTCGGGGCCCAGGCCGGGCTCTCGGCCGCCTCCCTCTTCGACCCCGACGCCGGTGAAGAAATGACGGCCCTCGGGCACTGGTACGGCCTCGTGGCCCTGGCGATCTTCCTCGCGCTCGACGGCCCGCTCGTCCTCGTCCAGGCGCTCGTCGAGAGCTACCGAGTCGCGCCCGTCGGAGGCGTGACCCTGTCGGAGGAGACGGCGACGTTGGCCTTCGCCCGAGTCGGCCAGGCCCTGGAGCTGGCGCTCCGCGCCGCCGCGCCGCCGGCCCTGGCGTTGGCCCTTGCGGGAGTCGCACTCGGGCTACTCGGCAAGGCCGCACCTTCGCTGCCGCTCGTGACCCTGTCGATGCCCGTCCGTTCGGTGATCGGCCTGATCGTGGTCGGCCTCGGCATGGCGACCCTGGCCGTCACGATCGCTGGGGCCTGGACGTCCTGGCCGGGGGGAGGCTGAAGCCATGTCCGAGTCCGAAGATCGGACCCAATCCCCTTCGAAACAGCGCCTCCAGCGGGCCCGCGAGCTCGGGCAGGTGGCCCACAGCCCCGAGCTGACCGGCGCCTCGGCCCTGCTCGCGGCGGTGGCGCTTCTGGGGGCCTTCGGCGACGACCTGGCCCTGGCCCTGGTATCGCTGTTGCGTGGGCCCTTCGAGGGCATGCCCCCCCTCTCGGCCGACCCTGGCGAAGTCGTCGCCCTCCTGCGCCGGCAGGCCCTCGCGGTGGCCTGGCCGCTGGGCCTCATCATCGCGGGGGCCTCGGCCGCCGCCGTGGCGGTCCACCAGGCGCAGGTCGGCGGCCTCTGGGTTCCCGGCCTGGCCCTCCCCGACCCCGAGCGGCTCTGGAGCCTCGGGCGAGGCCCCGGCCTCGCGGCGCGGGGAGCCCGGACCTTCTGGGCCATCATCAAGACGGCCGTCGTCCTGGCCGCCGCCGTCTGGTCGATCCGAGCAGGCTGGCCGGCGTCCCAGGCCTTCGCCGAGCTCGAAACCCCGGCCCTCGCCTCGGCCGTTGGCCACGCCCTCCGCAGCCTCGCCCTGACCCTCGCCTCCGCGACCTTGGCGTTGGGCCTCATCGACTTCGCCCTGCAGCGCCGACGGCTCGAAGCCCGGCTGATGATGACCCCCGACGAACAGCGCGAGGACATGCGCTCGATGGAAGGCGACCCCGCCCTCCGTGCCCGCCGTCGCCGACTCGCCCGGAGCTGGCGAGGCGACTCCGCCGAGATCCTCACCGGCGCCTCCCTCGTCCTCCAGGGCCCTCGAGGCCTGACCCTCATCCTCGGAGGAGGCCCCCCCCCTCGGCGTGTCTCCGTCCGCTCCGCCTTGCAGGGCAGCTCGGGCCTGACCCTCCGCGTCGCCTCCGAGAAGGCCAAGATCCCCTCCGTCGACGCGCCCGACCTCGCCCGCAAACTCGCCGGCCGCTCCGCCCCCGCGCTCCCCATCCCTCCCGAGTTGATGACCGAGCTGGCCTCGATCTGGCCGACGGCCCCGGAACGCTGAAAGTCGATGGACGCGAGCCTGGAACGCTTGGCCGAATTGCTGCCCGAGCGTTGGGCGTCGGGGCAACCCGAGCACGTGCTGCTGAGCCACCGCCTGGAGGAATCGCGTCAGAAGGAGCGTCCACGGGATGAACGGCGTGCCGATCGACGAACCGCGTGATGGGGGCACAGCTTTGCAGCCGCGGAAAAGGCAGCGTGGATGGACGGTGCCTGGACCGTAATGGGACTTCGATAGGGCCACGACGTTCCCGTCGTGGATAGCCTCCGGCCTCGAATGTTCACGCCCCGAGGGTTAGCGATAAACCCTCGGAGATCGGTCGGTCAGGATTTGCTGTAAAAATCCTTGTCGGCGACTCCGTCCTCGGCTCTCAGCTTGAACTTCTTTCGAACGCCACGCAGGTAACAGGCAAGGACATCTTTGCCGTGAGTTGGGATGGGATACGTGAAAATTCCGCCATCCATCTCTTTGCTGAAGAGGATGTGCGAGCCCGTTCCTCTTTGCTCCGACCACCCCACACCGTATCGGTTGAGAATCGACTTGAGATCGGCCATCTTGATCGTACGGTCGGCCATCAGGCGTCCTCAGCGCAAGGCGAGTTCGGGAATGGTTCCTTCAAACTCCCGGGCTTCGACGCCATCGACTATAGGGAATGTCTCGCGAAGCTGCTGAACCTGGACTTGAAGTTGACCTTCTGCGATATCCTTCCCGGCCGCGAACATCTCGAGGAACTTGCCCTCAGCGGGGCTGAAGAGATTTGAGGGGTTCTTGTTTTCGATGGAAGCCGAGATCTGAAGGGCGATCGCCGCCGACAGATTCTCCAGTGCATCCTTCCTCGTCTCGCCATCTCCGAGCAGGTCGAATTCAAGGCAATGAGCGATCCAGTATTCTCCCTCTCGATAGAAAACCACTCGTAGGGATAGTCTGAGTTTCTGCATCTCACCGCCTCTCCGGGCCTTGCAGCCGAGCATCCCTGGCACTTTCGCAGTGCATCGGGGACGAATACGAGTGCGCTTCCCAGGATGACTGCCGTTCCACACCTCAGTATCCGTAGCAGGTCAACGCGAATCAAGTAGGGGACGTGGAATGGGAAGTACGTGATATCATCGCGCGATAGTGTCGGCGAATATCGTAAAATTTGATATTTGTTTACGTTTCTAATTAGATAAATCTGATGTGGACTTGCTGGCTATCAAGCGTCCACGGTGATCGCATGGGGCGGGCGAGCCTCGCATCGGCCGCCGCGTTGGCGACGAATCGCTCGGCTGAGGGGTCCCATTGGAGCGATTGGCCCGTGAGGATGGCGATGTTGCCGAGGTGGCTGACGCTGGCCGAACGATGCCCGATGCTTGCATCGCAGACGGGCGTATCTCGGGTCTTCACGCAGTCGAGGAAGTTCCGGATGTGATCGTCGGACGAGTGGAGGCGGATGGCATTCGCCGAGAGCGGCTCGTTAAGCAGCCGGGGGTCGCTCGCCTCGATCTTGGCACGGTCGACGAAGATCCAGCCCGCGTCGCCCGTGAAGAGGATCCCGTTCTTTCCCTTGGCCGAGCAGATCAGCTCGACGCTGTTCGCATAGGTGTAGGTGACCTTGAAGTCGGACGGCCAGTAGTAGGCATTGGGATCGGTGCCGACCGGGGTATTCTCGGCTGCGATGGTGACGGGACCTGTCTCGTCGGCCCCCATCGCCCACTGAGCGATGTCGTTGTGATGAACGCCCCAATCGGTGAGCTTCCCGCCGGAGTATTCGTACCACCAGCGGAAGTCGTATCGGCACCGTTCCTTGATGTAGGGGACGGCCGGCGCCTGCCCCAGCCATAGGTCCCAATCCAGCCCGCTCGGGACCGCCGAAGGGTAGAGCGGCTTGGGGCGCGGATTTGCACCGACGCGGGTCTCGATCCGGCTCAAACGGCCGATCCTACCGTTTCTCACCAGTTCGCAGGCCAGTCGGAAACGCGGGTCGGATCGCTGATGAGTTCCCACCTGGACGACCCGGCCCGTCGATTTGGCGACTCGGCTGTACGTTTTTCCTTCGTCGATCGTCAGCGTCAGCGGCTTCTCGCAGTAAACGTCCTTCCCCGCCCGCATCGCAGCGACGCCGATCAGCGTGTGCCAGTGGTCGGGCGTCGCGATCGTAATCGCGTCGATGTCCCGGCGCTGGAGCAGGTCCCGGAAGTCGTTGTAGCCGACGACCCCGTCGAGCTCGGATTTCTCGATCGCCGCCCGGAGACAGTCGGCGTCCACGTCGCACGCGGCGATCAGCTCGACGTCGGGGCGCTTCAGGACGGCCTCCGTCATGAGCCGATATCCCTGGCCGCCGACGCCGATCGCCGCCAACCCGATCCGTTCGCTCGGAGCGACCCGCTTCCGCGCGCGAGCCCGCTTCGCGCGGGCCCGATTCGCGACCTCGCGTGCATACCAGACGGGAAGGCCGGCCCCAAGCGTCAGCGACGCCATCGTGGCCCCGAGAAACCCGCGACGAGAAAGCATCCCATTCGGCATCGTCGACCCTCCCCGAACGCGTCCCGGCAAGACGCGGGATGATAGCATCCCTGCCGACCCGCACAAGCCGGACTTCGGCACGGAGGCGAGAGGTCGACGGCCTCGTTAGGCGCCAGACCATCGTAAAATTGTGAAGAGATTGATATAAAGCGTAGTTCGGAAATGTTTTAATTTTCTAGATGATTTAATCACGCTTCTGCATCTTCGAGCTCGTGCTCTGCGTCTTCGAAGTCCTGATCGTCGAATTTGAACGTCGCCTGCTCTTCCAGCCATTGCTTCCTTAGCCCGGAATTCGAGCGCATTGCCTCCTCCAACGCCTGAGTCTCACGGTACTGGCTTGCCTCGTATTCCAGCGTCCAAGTGCAGTCGATGCCGAGCTCGTCGATAACTTCCCTAAGTTCCTTCAGACTAACTTTGAAGAACTCTTTGCGCCTGTTAACTTTGTTGACTTGCCGTTCGACGAATCGCCGGTGCAGAATCGTTTCCAATGCCGGCGCGTCGTCGGACTTCAGCATCGCGTGCACATCGAACGGGAAAGGGACGCTCGCGTCGCTCAGTTCCCTGACACGCTCGGTGGGGTCGATCCGCCTCGTGAGGCCGATCTTATAGACGTTCTCGCCGAATGACCCGAGGTTGGATATGATGTAGACATGCCCCTGCTTCGTCTGCTGGGCCATCGAGATCGCTTTCTTACCCTTCTCCTCGGCCTCGGCGAGTTTGGCTCCCAACTCCATAATCTGAAGGTCGAGCTTAGCTCTCTCAGCGTCGCTCGCTTCCTCGAACTGCTTCCTAAGCTTGGCAATAGCCTTGTTGACCAACTCTTCCTCGCGCACGGCCTGTTTGATCGCCTTCTCAATCTCCTTTTTGGCCTTCTGTTCCTCCCTGATCTGCTCCCTGATCGCCCGCTGCTCTTCTCGGGATTTCTCTTTGATCTTCAGGACCGCCACACCCCACTTCACTTCATCGAGCCGAGCGTCGAGGTATTCCTCCTGGATGCGGGCGTTCTTATACACCTCACCGTCCAGGTTCACGATGGCGTAGGCGTCCTTGATCTCCTGAAGGAGTTTGCCCTGATTGCCGGGCTTCAGTCGTGAAAGGATCGTGTCAATCTTTCCGTTAAACGTGCCAAGGACGAACTTCAACGCGTGCTCTTTCTTCCATCCCTCGCTGTAGCCGCAGGTCGCGGCTGTGCCGTTCTCCTGCATGCGCTTGGTTCTCTCCCTTGCAAGTTTCAGCCGCGTACCGGCGTCCTGGAAGCCAAAATCCCCGGCGAGTTCGTCGAGTAAGTGGGTTGCCGGGATGATGAAGACACCGTCGTATTTTTTGATTCTGTTCTCAATGGCATGTATCGCGGCCTCATAGTCCCGAAGCTTGCCCTTGGCCTCGTAAGCCTCCCCGGCTATTTCCGTTGCACGATGGTCGGCTTTTTGTCGAATCTCCAAGGCATACGCGATGGCCTGCTCCAGGGTTGACTCGGCTTTGTCCCGCTTCTCTTTCGTGTCCTTGCGGGCTTTCGACGCCAGATCCTTTGCCTCTTTCTGGGCTTCATCGAGGGCGTTCTGGGCCTGCCACTTCGCCAACCGTAGCGACTCTGTCGCCTCGGATTTCAGCGTTTCCGCTTGGGACTTGATCTGTTGGCTACGATCCTGAGCCTCCGCCAAGGCGCGATGGACGATCTCTTCTGCCCGTCGGTTCGCGTCAGAAACCCTCTCGGTAGCCGCTCGGTCCGCCTCCGCCAGTTTTGCCTCGACCTCGGCTTGCGTTCGTCGGGCTTTTTCGACGACGTTCGGGATGTGCCTGATCTTTTCGAGTTTGGCAAGCTCGGAAGTATAGTCGTCTTCCTTGAGTCGCCAGTCGTCTTGCGCTGCTTTGATCTGCGTGGAAAGCTCGTTGGATCTGAGGAAGAAGAAGAGCGCGGCAGCAAATAGGCCCAGGCAGACGATGCCGAGGATCAGATATAGCATGAATAAGGTCCTGGCGTGACGGTTCTTTAAGTAGCCCCTAGTGTCATTGGGGAAGGCTATTATGAGGTGGGATATCACGGTGGGCAACGGTGAATATGCAAAGTGCCAAGCGTTGCATTTGCTTTGAATCGAGTTGTGGCTCGGCTCTCGTGGTCTACCTTCGTGGAAGTCTTCCCACTCCACGCTTCCCTCTGCCAGGGGTGCTCATTTCTTGGCTTTGACTTGACGGCCACTTTTCGCCAATTTCCCCGCCTGCGTCCATTGCTTGCCTCGCCTCGCCGTGGCCGCTATTCTCGTCAGCAGACGATGGCAATCCTCAACAGGGCCTCGACGCTGATGAAACTCCTGGGCAAGACGGCATTGGTGACGGGCGCGGCGAGAGGGATCGGGTGGGGGATCGCCCTGGAGCTCGCCAAGGGCGGGGCGGACGTGGCGATCAACGATCGCGATCGCACCGCCCAAGCTGAGGCCGCGGTCGAGGAGGTTCTGGCCCTGGGCCGTCGCTCGGCCCTGGTCGAAGGGGATGTCTTCCAGCGAGCAAGCTGCGAGCAGGTCGTGGCTCGGGCGATTGAGGCCCTGGGACGCATCGACATCCTGGTGAGCAATCCGGCGTTCAACCGCCGGGCCGATTTCCTCGACTACGACCCCGAGACGTTCGCCAGGGTGATCGACGGGACGCTCAGCAGCGGATTTCACATGGCCCAACTCGTGGCTCGCCACATGGTCGAGCGGGGCGGTGGCGGCAAGATCGTCTTCATCTCGAGCTGTCACGCGAAGACGCCCTATGCCCGAAGCGTCGCGTACAACGCCGCCAAGGCCGGGCTGAACCACATGGCGCTCACCATCGCCACCGAGCTTTATCGCCATCGGATCAACGTCAACGTGATCGAGCCGGGTTGGATCGACACACCGGGCGAACACGAGTCCTTCGGCAGCGAGGCGATCGCGAAAGCCGGCCCGACGCTACCCTGGGGTCGGCTCGGTACGCCCGAGGACATCGGAAAAGCGGCGGCATTCCTCGCCTCCGACGACGCCGATTACATCACCGGCGCAGCGATCCCTGTGGACGGCGGGATCTGGCTCCGATCGGCGTGGGAGTAAATGGAGACGCCTCGCTGAAGTCCACCGAGTCGTCTTCGGTTGACGCAGTGGGAGACTCACCACAAAGACACAAAGGGTCCCGAGAGGACATTGGAAAGGGATCCGTTCCCTTGGGGTACTGACCTTTGTGCCTTTGTGGTGAAAGAATCCTCGGCTGAGGGTTCGGTAGAGATTGGCGAGGAGTGTCAATCATTTCACCTTCCCGGCTCTGCACTGGCCGGTTCGGACCTCATCCCGGCCGTGTTCACGGCGATTACCTTATATGTATGGGTTGCACCGGGTCGTGCCGTCGTATCCGTGAATTCCATGGGGACGAGCGGTTGTGAAGGGGTGTCGCTGTACTGGAGGTTCTGGAAGAGGGGGCGTCCGAAGGGGTTGCTGGGCTTTTCGGGCAGCTTGGCGAGGAGCTCACCATCGCGTTCGATGACGAATCCGGCCAATCCGCTCTCGAGGTCGGCCGCGCACTCCCATCGCAGGGTCCCCCCGGAGACTCGCAGGTTCGTCGGGGCAGGCGGTGCGGTCGCGTCGGGCAGGTTGGTGTCCTTGACGTACGGCATCCAGGCCGACGCGATCGTCGGGTTTGGAAGCCATCCGGCCTTCAGGGGATCGCCGGTGAACTTTGCCACAGGGAACGCCTCGGTCCCGGTCGGGACGGCGAGCCAGGCGTCGCCGGCGGGCATGACGTTCAAGGGTTCGCCCGGCGTCTTCGGCAGGCGGGCGGTGAGGCAGGCGTCGAGCCAGGGGATCGCGAGATAGCGCTGATTGCCGCACTCGTGGCTGGTGAGCGGATCGACGGCCACCCCGACGAGGCCGCCTCGAGAGCGGACCTCGCCGAAGAAGACTTCGTTCGCGGGCCAGACCGCGGAGAATCGGCTGTCCTTGACCGTGACGCCTTCCTTCGTGCCGAGGTTGCACATCAACGGCACCGCGAGCGCCGCGTCGGGCAAGTTATGGACTTTGATCTCGGGCCGCTGCGGGTTCGGCTTGAGGAGGGGGACCCCCGAGCGCAGCCAGGCGGCCGCCACGCGTTCGGGGTGCATCATGACCATCCCACCCGCCCAGTGGCCACCGCCGCTGTGGCCCCAGAGCGCCCAGGGGACCTTGGCCAACTCGTCATGCCCGGACTTCGCCCCCAGGTCGGCCAGGGCCTTACGGAATGAATCGCTCGAACCGTTGCGTGGGTCGCACCACTTCTGGCAGTCGGCCGTCTCGGGCTGCTCGTAGGCCGGGGCCAGCAGCGCACAATCGTGACGCCTCGCCAGGGCCTGCCAGTGGAGGTCGTACGCCCCGGTGAGCCCGGACTTGCAAGACCCCTCGCCGCAGCCGTGCTGGTGGACGATCACCCCGCGCAGGGCCTTCACGCCCGGCGGGAACCAGGCGGTGTAGTTGACGCCGAAGGCAAGGCCACCAGGCTCCTTCGACGGCTCGTACCGCACCCGGTAATAGGGGGGATCGGCCGGAGGGAAGACGTCGTAGGGAGGCTGCTGGCCGTGGACTTCGGAGTTGGTGGCGACCGCGAGCAGGATGACGCAGATGGTCGAGCGGCGACAGGACGCAGGGCTCATGTGGGGCGTTCCGGGTCGAGTCGAGGGTAGGTGGTGCAGGCTCAGGGTTCGACCGATCGACGAGGATCGAGCTGGCGGCAAGGCCTGGGCGCGACGGTCACTTGTCCGTCTTTTCCCGTTTGGCCTCGATGTCGAACTCCCGCTTGTCGCCACCGAACTCGGTCTCACCTTTCCCCTTGAGCTTGTCGCCGTCGACCTTGAAGGTGTAGTCGATGGAGATCTCGTTATCCATGACCTTCCGTACGGCGGAAAACGTCAGGGTTCCTTCCTTGAATTTCAGATCCTTGAGCATCTCGTCCTTCTGGTTCGACCAGCTCATGGTCCCGGTGAGTTTATCTCCGTCCTTCTTGATCTCCAGGGTCGAGGTCCGCTGCTGGCCGCCGACCTCGTATTCGCAATTCCACGTCCCGACCGGATCGGCCGCCTTATCATCCGCCGCACCCGCCAGGCCGCAGACACCGAGGGCCAACGCCATTGAGATTGAGAGGATTGCCTTCATCATCGCCTCCGAGACCGTGGCGCGTCGGGGACGGCCCGAAGTAGACCGACTACCCGTCGCTGGCCGCGATTGTACCCGCGCGGCGAGCCGTAGCCAGGGCCTGGAACAGAGAGGATCCCTGATATGCAAAAGGGTTCATCGAGATTCGCCGAGGCTTTGACCGGCTCCCACGGAACAGTCTCGGAGGCGATTCCGCCACGTGTTGATCAAGGGGACGTGTCGAGCAAGTGAAGGCGCAGGAGCGGTGCGAGGACCTCGAGGCATCGCGTGATGGTAGCGTGGCCGAGTCGGAGGCGTCGGCTCTTTCGGTTGGGCCGCGTCCCGCGGGCCCTGGTCGTGGGATCTCCGGTTCCTTGTTGAGAGGGTCGTGTCGTCCCGGGGCATTGGGCATTCGATTAGGGGAATTGCAACCCGAGGTGCGCGGGAGAACTGCGTGATCCACCTCCACCAGCCTTGGTGGTTGTCGCTGCCATTGGTCCTTATCTGTCAAAATTCTGGTTCTGTCCAGGTTCTTGGCTCGATCTTTGATGCTGGTTGTGCGACAATTATTCGTTGTTCGCCGGTTGGATGCTGTGAGACTCCGAAGGCTGGAGGATCGATGATGGCTCCGAGGCGATTCGAACTGGGGATGTTGATTGCTCGATGCGTTAACTCGGCCGGTTCGGCCCCGTCGACGGCACTGCTCGCTGTAGGGATCGCCTTTGCCCCGGCGGGCTGCGTCGGCGCCGACGATCCGAACTCCGTTTCGCTGAAGTCCTCCCGGCCCGCACCGGCGGCGCGCGCCCAGGCCGACAGGTCCAGATCCGTCGTTCGCTCCCGAGTCCCGGAGAACAAGGGTGCTGCTATGAACCCGATCCTCTCAAAGCGTCTGGGGTCCTCAGCGAAGAAGATAGCAATGCGGTCGACGGGTAACGAAACGGTCTCCACCCTGATACAGGTCGCGTCCTCGATCGACCGTCTCGCCTTCGAGCGAGGCGTCACGGCCTACGGAGGGTCGGTGCGGTCCTGGTTGCCTGAGGCCAACCTGGTGACTGTGGACATCGGGGCCGGGCACCTCTCCGAACTGGCCGATCTTGACGGGGTCGTCCAGGTCGAGGCCGGCCAGAAGTATCGGAAATGAGCCGGCCCCGGCGGTGCGGAGGGTTGTCACTCAGGGGACGAGCCTGACCGCCGCGTCCGCGTCGATCAGGCCGAAGCCGAAGGCGATGTCGTATCCTGGCCCGGCGGCACCCGGGTGAGGGCGGGCCGCAGCGACCAGGATCTTGACGATCTGGGACGAAGTCAGGCGAGGTTCGCGTTGAAGCAAGAGGGCGGCGATTCCCGTGACGTGCGGGGCCGCCATACTGGTGCCGCTCATGCTGACGCGCATCGGGATCATCGTCCCGGGGAGTGCCGGGGCGGGGGCCGGCCGACCCCCTTGCGAATTCGACGAATGGATTTGCGTGCCCGGCGCGGCGACCTCCGGCTTGGTCCGGCCGTCCCGGGTCCTACCGCGACTGCTGGAGTCGCTGATGGCGATCGGCGGAGCATGGCGATAGTTGGCGACCGCGATGGCGCGCCGGGTGGTCGCAGGCGTACCCAGGGTCATTGTTGGGTCGAAGTCGGCCCCGTCGAAGATCGACTGGTCGGCGAAGTTGTTTGACAGGCTCCGCAGGTCGCGCTCGATGAAGGCGTCGAAACTCCCGTCCTGGGCTTCGATGGCGCGGATCTCGACAATCCAGACGCCGGACTGAATGACAGCGGGGACCGCCGCGTCAGGGCTGACTTCGATATAGACCCGAGCGTCCCCGTTCATGACGGTGAACCGCTCCGAGTCGACGAAGACCCGGTTTCCGCCGGGCATCGGGTGGTCGATTGGCGGAGCGTCGGGCGCGGCGAAAGGAGTGGCGTTGCCGGCAGGGTCGATGACGCGGACCTCGAAGCGGTCGCGTGACGAATACCAGATCTCCATCTCGTTGGGCGTACGGTCCGGTCCGGGGGGCGTCGGCCCGAAGGGGGGCGGGATCGGACCGCCAACCCGCCAGTGGAGGTTGCGGCTCGCGCCGAGGGCGATCACCCCGGAGGCGTGGGGCCGCCAAACATGCTCGTTCCCCGCGGCCACCACAAAAGCGCGACCCGGCTCGTCCAGGAGTCGGTCGATCGCCCTCTCCACGATACTCTCGCCGTCGTGGCTCCCACCGTTCTGCCCGAGACTCATGTTGATCACGCAGGGCAGGTGCAGCTCCTGGGCCTTCCGAAAAATATAAGCGACTGCCTCGGCCACGTGGACCGAGTCGGTAAACGTCGTCTGTTGGTCATTGGCGGCCGGCTGGACGAAGATGATCGTCGCTTCCGGGGCCATCCCGATGTAGTTGCCGGCTGGAAAAGCCGCGTCCCCCGACCGCCCATTCCCAGCGGCGATCCCCAGGACGTGCGTTCCGTGCTCCGAGAGTCCTGTGCTATGCCGGACCGTGACCCCAGATGATGGTACGAATCCGTTGGTGAAGTCGATATCGGCCGCCGTGTACTCGACCCCGTGGGCGAATCCGACCGGAGAACTCTCTCCTGCGATGGGCACGAGCGACTGATCCCAGAGGAACGCGATCCGGGTGGAACCGTTGGCATTCCGGAAGTCGTGCAGCGTGAAATCGCAGCCGAAATCGATGATCCCCACGATCACGTTCGCGCCCTTGAGATCGGGCCCCGGGGGAGGAGCCTGGACCAGGTCGGCCCGCGCCTCGGCCCGCGACGTATCGAGATCCATTCCGATCGGATGGCCCGCCGAGATGAACTGGATACCGGTGGTCGTTGAAAGGTCGCGTAGGCGATTTATCGGCACATTCACCGAATAGATATCATCGACAATCTTGGACCAGTCCAGGCCCGCCATCGCCGCCGGAATCTTGTCCCGGTCCAGCTTGACGAGGACGCGTTTGAAGAGTTTCTGGGTATCAGGGGCCTGTGTCGGCGTCAGGTCCTCGCTCGACGCGATGAAGGCGCTGGACACATCCGATCGAAGCCGGGAACCGGCAGCTCGATCCAGGTCGTAGACGAGACGGCGGAGCCTGGGATCGAGCGCCTTGGGACCGGTGAGAGGGGGCGGAGAGGAAGCGGCCGTTACCATTACTAGATACCTCTTCTACTAATACTTTTGGTGCCCATTACATATTTCAACCTGGATCAACTTACTCGGGCCGTGGCCCGCAGGAAACCCCTCTCCGTCCGAAGTCGTTGCTTTCGCACCCGGTTAGGGGGCGTCCCTGAGCGGAGCGGCTCTGCTAACCGTTCCTTGGTCGACGCGACCGACCTCGCCCGGAAACTGGCACCTGCTCCGCCCCTGCGCTTCCCATCCCGCCTGAGCTGTTGGCCGAACTGGCCGATGGCCCAGGAACGCAGAAAGCCTCGCCCGCGCCGACTTGGTCGACGCGGGCGAGGCTTTTCGATGTCGGGACTCTTCGTTTTAGGATTTCCCGCCTCGGTGGAGGCCCGGGAAGTGGCCGACGGCCCGGTGCGGGAGCTTGTGGCCGGCCGCGAGGGCAGGGCGGAGGTGGGGGAACTTGACCCCGTGCGGGTGTCGGCGGCCCATGATCGCGACCTTCTGTTGCGGTGCGGCGACCGACTCGGCCGAGATCGTGCCAGGGGTGGTCGAGGTCGTTGCGGGTGCCGCGACCGTCGTGACGACGGCCGAGGTCGCTAGGGCCAGGGTCGTGGGGGTCGAGGTGTCGGCGATCGCCATCGCGGAGATGGTGGAGGTCGTTGCGCTTGTCGAAGTCGCGGCGGACAGCATCATGGCCGAGGACTTGAGCACGACCGGCGTCGCGGCGGGGGTCGTGCTCACCTGCCCGACGAGGTCGACGGCGAGGATGACGATGTTCCCGTTGTTGCTGGGGAGCGTGAGCGAGGCGACGGTCTTGTTGGGGTCGAGTGCGATGGAGTAGCCGTAGACGTAGAAGGAGAGTCCGGAGCTCTTGCCGTTGGGAGTGTTGCGGTAGGCCATCTGCTTGACGATGGTCTCACCGGGGGCACCGCCGCCGGAGGCCCAGTCGCTGAGCTTGATGGTGACGGCGGAGGTGGTGCCGTCGTTGTAGGTGACGATGAAGGTGCCGGACTGCGCGCCGTTGACGGCGGCCCCGAGGAACTGGATGGAGGAGTAACGCCCCTGGGTGAGCGGGATGGAGACGGGCTGTGCGGCGGACTGGACGACGTTGTAGGAGCCAGGTCCGGTGATGGCGAAGTCTGAGGAACCCCAGGTGATGGAAGACCCGAGGAGGTCTGCGGAGTAGGAGTTGCCCGCTCCGTCGATCCCGGAGAAGTTGCTGCCGCTGCCGGCGAGGGTATTGGCGTTGGAGGTCGTCCCCACCGCGTTGCCCGTCAAGGGGACCTGCCCGGGGCCGTAGCTCTGCACGCTCGTCGCCGGCAGGGCCACCTGGTCGACGGCGAGGATGACGATGTTCCCGTTGTTGCTGGGGAGCGTGAGCGAGGCGACGGTCTTGTTGGGGTCGAGTGCGATGGAGTAGCCGTAGACGTAGAAGGAGAGTCCGGAGCTCTTGCCGTTGGGAGTGTTGCGGTAGGCCATCTGCTTGACGATGGTCTCACCGGGGGCACCGCCGCCGGAGGCCCAGTCGCTGAGCTTGATGGTGACGGCGGAGGTGGTGCCGTCGTTGTAGGTGACGATGAAGGTGCCGGACTGCGCGCCGTTGACGGCGGCCCCGAGGAACTGGATGGAGGAGTAACGCCCCTGGGTGAGCGGGATGGAGACGGGCTGTGCGGCGGACTGGACGACGTTGTAGGAGCCAGGTCCGGTGATGGCGAAGTCTGAGGAACCCCAGGTGATGGAAGACCCGAGGAGGTCTGCGGAGTAGGTGTTGCCGGCGCCGTCGATGCCGGGGAGGGCGTTGCCGTTCCCGGCTCGAGTGTTGGAGTCGGAGGTCGTCCCCACCGCGTTGCCCGCCAAGGGGGTCTGCACCGTGCCGCTCGAGGTCGACATGGCGGCCGAGCCGACCATGTTCATGGCCAGGACCTTGACCTTGTCATTGGAAGGGAGCGTGACGCTGACGGCGGTCTTGCTCGAGTTGATCGGCAGGGAGTACGCATAGAGGTATGCGTTTGTGTTGCCGAGGACCTGGGTCGATCCGCTCGCGGTGTTCAGGAGCCCGGTGGCCGCGATCGTCTCGCCGGGCCCGGTCGTCCCGGCGCCGGTGTAACCGCCGATCCAGTCGCTGATCGACAGTGTGATGAGGTCTCGGGAGCCGTCGGAGTAATTCACCACGAACGTGACGGTCTGGACCCCACTGCTCGAGGCCGCCAGCAGGGCGATCCCGGCGTATTGGCCCGAAGGCAAGGCGATCGACTGTCCCTTCGCCGCGACCTCGTCGTTGGTGTTCACCCGACCGAGGAGGAAGTTCGCCTGGCCGAAGTCGACCTGACCGGGGAGCGAGCTCGACGAGTAGCTCGTCCCGGTGGGGCCGAACTGCCCCGCGACCGTGCCGTTGGGCGAGGTGATGCCGACCTGGTTGTACTGGCCGCTCAGGTCGACCACCGGCGAGGAGGTGTTGACCGGGATCGCGCTGTTCTGGTTGAGGACGATGCTGCCGTTGACCAACGCGGAGACGACCTGCAACGAGTAGGAAGGGGCGGCGACCCCGACCCACTGGATCGTGTTCCCCTGGATCGTCAGGTCGAGGTCTCGGGGATCGCTGAACCCGAGCGCCCCGGCGGCGAGGGAGACGACGTTGTTGGCGATCGACCCGTAGTAGCCGCCGGTCCCGACGACCAGCGGGGCCAGGACGTTCCCCTGGGCGTCTCGGTAGACCGTCGAGTAGATGAAGTCGTTATCGTCGATGGTCAGGAAGGCGTACGATCGGCCGAGCGTCGTCTTGGTGAACGCGTCGTCGATCGAGACCCGGATGCCGCCGATCGCGTCCTTGATGATGTTGTCGGTGATCACGACGCCGGCCATCGGGTTGTACGACCAGCCGTCGAAGGGGCCGCTCCCCGACGTGTAGCTGACCTGGGCCCGGATCGCCTGGCTGTATTGCCAGCCGTTCGAGTTGATGCGGGTGCCGTCGCCGATGAAAGTGTTGTCGCTCACCGTCACGCCGAAGAGCCCCGACGTCAGCACGAGGGCCGTCGAGCTCGTGCCGCTGACGTCGAGGGTGTTCCCGATGATGTTGTAGTCGCGATACCCGTAGGAGATCGCGATGTCGTAGCTCCCGGCCGGCAGGGTCGCCATCCCCTGGAGGATGAGATAGATCGTCGAAGAGTCGGACGACTGGAACGTCTGGGCGATCGTGTACCACTGGCCTGCGTTCGGGCCGTTGAGGATGGTGATCACGCTGCCGCTGCCGGGCAGGACCCCGAGCATGGCCGTCGGGAGGGCGATGAGCGTGCGGTCGGCCGAGAACTTGAGCGCCGCGGTGTTCCCCTCGAAGAGGTACGAGTACCCTTCGGTGAGGATCACCTCGGGATGGTTCGGGACGTCTCCGGAGGTGCCCGGGGGGACGATGCCGACCTTCACGTCGTTGTTCTTGAGCGTGATGTTGTATCCGCCGTAGTTGGCGGAGAAGAGGCCGTAGACGTCGCCCCCGGTCGTGTAGCCGGGCATCGAGGTGACGACCGTGTTCCCCTCGATGTCGACGTCGATCGGGTTGTTGATGTTGAAGACGCCCATGCACACCGTGCCCGCGAGCGCCCCGACGTAGGTGTTGTTGAGGATCGACCATGGGCCGAACCGCAACGACATCCCTCCGCCCAGTAGGGTGTTGCCCACGATCGTCCCGGAGGAGTAATACCCCATCGCGATGTCGAGCATCGCGTTGGGTTCGGTGTTGCCCGGGGCGGTCGGTGCGGTGGGGTCGATCACCGCCTGGATGTTCAGGCCGATGATGTTGATGTCGACCCGGGAGGCCTGGCCGAGCTCGAAGCCGTCGATGATCGCCGACTGATAGGTGTCCCTGCCGAAGGTGAAGCCCAGGTGGGTCGGCCCGGTGAAGCGGACCTGGAACCCTTGGAGGGTGACGTGGCTCGAGTGGATCTTGATCGCGCCGTCATAGGTGCCGGTCGCGGAGAAGTTGAAGAGGAACGTGACCTTGGGGTCGGCCGCCTTGAGGATCAGGCCGGAGTTCACCTGCAACGTCTTGTCGAAGGTGTAGATGCCCCCCGTGACCCCGTCGTTGAAGACGAAGTTGGTGTAGCGCGGGCTGCTGCCCGGCTTGGCCATGTCCAGGAGCGTCTGGATGTCGACCGTGTGCGTCCCCTTCGCGTCGACGTAGCTGACCCTGTCCACCTGCGTGCTGGGGTAGACCTGGATCGGCGCCTGGCCCGCGATCACGTTCGTCTGCGGGTCGCGGAGGTTGGGGTTGGTCTGCGACGAGGAGGCGACGAACGGGACGACGTAGTAGTTCGAGTCGTTCTTGAGCTGGAACCGCACCAGCATCGTCGACCCGCCCTCGGGCCGGACGGAGTTGAACCCGAGGTCGAACGAGGTCGAAGAGAGGCGCGTCGGGTAGACGTTGAAGACCGAGTTCCCCGGGTTCCCGAGGTACCAGGTGTTCCCCGCGACGTCGCTGATCTCGATCGACTGGAAGTTCACCCCGGCGGGGAGATTCGAGACGGTCAGGTGGGACGTGCCGTAGGTTGCGTCCTGGCTGCCCAGCACCGCCGTATAGGGGGAGTTCGTCACCACGGTCGCCGAGGACGGCGAGCTCGCCGGAGCCGGCCGGCCGAGGTTCGTCGGCTTGATCGTCGAGGTGTTGAACGTCGAGGTGACGTTATTCACCGCATACGCGAGCGCCATGTTCAGCGTGCTGCCGGTGGGCAGGGACATGGTCTGCGTCTGGTCGGCGCTCACGACGGTCGGGTTGATATAGATGTCGATTGTTTCGGTGGTGTCGTTCGGCCCGACGGGCTGCACCTTATAGACGACGTTCGGTCCAAGCTGGGCGTTGTTCCCGAATACCCAGGTGAAGTCCGAATCGGCCGGGTCGGAGATCGTTAACGACTGGATCGGGGATGCGACTCGGTTGGGCGAGGCCCCCGAGGTCGGCACGCCCGACACGATTATATGGAGATCCGGGACCCCGTCTGGGCCGACGGCCGCCGTGGGCCCGACCATATCGCTCCCGTCGACCCCCGCATAGCTGACGGTCACGTTCGAGAGCAGGCGCCGGCATTCCAGGTCAACGACCGCGGGGCGAAAGCTCTGCCCGTTCGAGTTCTTGGGGGATCTCAAGGGTCTGATCTCGTCTACGTCGGTGCATCATCCCTGAGATGGAATTCTCGCTCCTTGCCCGAGAATTCGAGTTTCGAAGAGGGCGCAGCATGGACGCTGCCCTCGACCGGGTTGGTTACGCAAACGGTCAGGGAGTGTGGTCAGGAACCCGAAGTCGGCTCCGGCCCGCACGGGCACCGTGCGGCCCTCGCAATGGTCAAGCCGGGGACTAAGGGGTACCGGCCGTCGGCCGACACCGAAACGGGAGAGGCCGACCCTTCGGGAACGCTCGGCCCGATCAACTCGGGGCCTTGCCTCCCTCCGGGGGCTGTTCGACGAGATATCCGCGGAGCGGCCCAAGGCCGTGCACGTCGACCTTGTGCACGCACCGAGGTCCTTGGTCGACCAACGCCTCGCGGCGACGGCGACCGATCTTCTGCTATTTTAAGCGAAAGGGATCGCTTGGATTCTGATAGCAGCGGTCGAGGGTGCGACTCTGCACAAAGGGCAGGAACGCAAAAGGTCTGCGAGCCCACCACCCCCCACCTGTTGTTCGAATAGCATACAAGAATGGAGTCGAAAAGTCCAAGAGAAAATCGGTAAACTGGGGGTCTTGGGTTGCAAGGTCCACCTGTGTGTCTTGTGAGCATTTTGCCCCCGGTGTCCCAACACTCGGTCGGCGTTTCGGGACGCCGTTGCCGCTCTTGGGAATCCCAACGGACATCGCTTCCTCGCGAGTCAAGCCTTGTGTTGTGGTATTCAAGAAAAATAAAGAAAGAAAACGTTGGGTTATTGAGCCGCTCGTCGGATCGTCGCAACCGTCAGTACTGCCATCATTCAAACAATAGGACATCTTCCCACGCTCTTGGGGTATTTTCTGGGAAAGACCGGGTCGTCCATCACAGAGAGATTCGTGCTCGGAGGAGTCCGGAAACGTCCTGATTTGGTCTAATTTGCCATCAAAAAAGAGGTTATGGTGAGTCTTGGCCTGTCACAACAGACCGCCTGATCGTTCTGTTAAATTTCCAAAACGTGTCCTTTGAGGGGGGGGCTGACTCGTCGGTCGGGCTCGATCGCTGGTCGGATTGTAGGGATTAAAAGGGGTCGCTAAGACGGGACGATGGGCTGGTTGTGTTGTTGCCTATTTCAGTGTCGCGACGTCCGTCTTAGGGACGCCTCCGCGCTTCGACAGCGGGATATCCCTGGTCTGTTCGCGTGGCAACGGCGAAGTCCAAGGGCCGACCGGGTTGGGGAGACGCGGCCCTCTACGGATGTCAGGATTGAGCGTGTGTGGATCGATGGGGCGAGGGGGGCGGAGGCCCGTTTCGGTCTGGACATCCCGGGCGTTGGGGGGTATCGTCCCGCCACACGTCCGACGCTCATCACCTCGACGAACTTCCACCTATATTTCCAGCGGATTGACGCGGTTTCGAGACCGCAAAGGGACGCGAGGATGGCCGGGCTGAAGGGCCTGGCGGACATTCCTCGCGATGCGACGCCCGCGCAGGAGGCTCGGGCGTCGGGTGCGTGTCGGAGCCGGGGTTGTTATTCCTAATTTGTTGGGTCGTGGAGGGGAAGGGATGCCTCCCACTGCATCGAGAACCGTGGCCGCCGGTTGGTCGAGCCTGATCCTGCCCGTCACGATTGTGGGCGCGATCCTCGTGTTCGTGATCCCGGTGCCGCCGGCGGTGCTCGACTTGCTGCTCGCGGCCAACATCACGTTGTCGATCCTCGTCCTCCTGACGACGCTCTCGATCCGGAGCCCGCAGGAGTTCAGCGCCTTCCCGACGATCCTGCTGACGACGACCCTGACCCGCCTGGTCCTCAACGTGGCGACGACCCGTCTGGTCCTGACCTACGGGGGCAAGGAAGGCCTCGACGCCGCGGGGCGGGTGATCCGGGCCTTCGGCGAGTTCGTCAGCGGCGACCACGTCCTGATCGGGGCGATCCTCTTCGCGATCCTGGTCATCATCCAGTTCGTGGTGATCACCCGGGGGGCGACGCGAATCAGCGAGGTGGCCGCGCGGTTCATGCTCGACGGCCTCCCCGGGCGCCAGATGGCGATCGACGCCGACCTGCACGCCGGCCTGATCGACCAGCACGAGGCGCACCGGCGCCGGGAGTCGGTCTATCGCCAGGCCGACTTCTTCGGGGCGATGGACGGTGCGGGCAAGTTCGTCCGCGGCGACGCCGTGGCGGGCATCATTATCATCGCCATCAACATCACCGCAGGTCTCTATCTCGGGATCGTCGAGAATGGGATGGACCTGGGGATGGCGGTCAACGTCTTCACCAAGCTGACGATCGGCGACGGCCTGGTGAGCCAGGTCCCGGCGTTCCTGATCTCGCTGGCGGCCGGTTTGATCGTGACCCGGTCGTCGACGGAGACCGACCTCGGCCAGGACATTGTGGATCAACTCTTCGGGCGTCGAGGCGTCCTGGCGGTCGCGGCGGCGTTCCTGGCCGTGCTGTCGTTCACGCCGCTGCCCAAGCTCCCGCTCCTCGGCCTGGCGTCGGCCCTGGCGGCCGGGGCCTACTGGCTCGGGATTCGCCCGGTCGAGTCGACACCGGCGGCTTCGCCCGACGAGGTCGCGGACGTGGCCCCGTCGGCCGAGCCCCCGGCGGATCGGATGGAAGACCTGCTCCATGTCGACCCGCTCGAGCTCGAGATCGGCTACCGCCTGATCGGCCTGGCCGAGCCGACCCGAGGGGGAGACCTGCTCGACCGGCTCCGGACGATCCGCCACCGGGTCGCCAAGGACCTGGGCCTGATCGTGCCCCAGGTGCGGATCCGCGACGAGATCGGGCTGGGCCCTTATGACTACCGGCTGAGGATCCGAGGGACCGTGGTGGGGCAGGGGATCGCCTATGCGGGGAGGCTCCTGGCCGTCCCCCCGGCCGGCCTGGTCACCCGGCCCGACGGCCGGGACGGGGTCGACCCGGTGACCGGCCAGCCCGCCGTCTGGATCCACGCCGACGGCCGCGAGGTCGCCGAGCTCGCTGGCTGCCGGATCCTCGAGGCCTCCGCGGTCGTCGCCGGCCACTTCGGCGAGATCGTCCTCGGACATGCCGACGAGTTGATGACTCGCGAGCAGGTCGGCCGGCTCCTCGACCGCGTCCGGGTGACCTCGCCCGCGCTCGTCGACGAGGTTGTGCCGGGCCTGCTCCGCGCCGGCGAGCTCCAACGTGTGCTCCAGAACCTGCTCCGCGAGCGGGTGAGCATCCGCGACCTCGAGACCATCCTCGAGACCCTGGCCGTGCACGCGGGGCGGATCAAGGATACCGACGCCCTCTCCGAGCACGTCCGTTGCGGCCTGGCGCGTCTGATCACCGAACAGTACAAGGGGGCCGATGGTCGCCTGCGGGTGGTCTCGCTGTCGAGGATGCTCGACGCCAGGCTGGTGGCCGCCGGCAACCAGGTCGAGATGCGGCCGGCGACCGCACTCGGCGGCGAGGCGACGCGGAGCATCGTCCGCGCGGTGGCCTCGGCCGTCGGGGTCCTCGTCGAGGCGGGCCTGCCGCCGATCGTCCTCGGCTCGGCCGAGGCCCGGCCCGTCCTCAAGGACCTCACCCGCGCCGACCTGCCGCGACTCGTCGTCTTGAGCCAGCGTGAGATCCCCCGAGATACCCCGGTCGAGACACTCGGGGTCGTCGTCGAGGAGGCCCACTCGGCCGTCAACTCGTTCTCCACGGCGGTCGCCGTGACCTCGTGAGCTTGGGACGATGGTCGGACTGGCCTCGGGTATGAGCGGAGTGGATTGAGGGAGACGGCGACGGCGACGGAGTCGATCAGACCATCCGGCCGAGGGCGTGGTGCCCCTGGCGAGACCACGGGATCGAGGGCTCAATGACCCCAAGAACGTACCGAGCGGGGACGATGAAGGAAGCCCTGGCCCAGGTCCGGAGGGACCTCGGCGGAGGCGCGGTCATCCTGGGCACTCGCGAGGTGCGCCGACGTCGCCTCTTCGGCCTGGGGTCCCGCGAGCTGATCGAGGTCACCGCGTCCGAGAGCCAGGTCGTCGGCCCGTCGGCCACCCCGTCATCGAAGAAGGCCTCCAGGGCCGCCACCTCGGGGAAGGTCGCGCCGACCATGTCCTCGACGGTCGTCTCGGCCCCGACGGTCGCGTCGGAGGCGCTCCACGCCCAGTTCGGCGACCAGCTCAGCCGCTTGCACGCGATGGTGGAGGACCTGAGCCGGCACGGACGCATCGACCATCTCTTGCCGGACCTCCCCGGCGAGCTCGTGCCGACCTATGCCCAGCTCCTCGAGGCCGAGGTCCCCGAGACCCTGGCCAGGCGGCTCGTCAAGTACGTCGCCGATCGCCTCGAGCCGGAGCACGTCCATCGTCCCGACGCCGTCCGCGACGCCCTGTGCGAGGCGGTCGAGTCGTGCGTCCCGATCGCCCCGCCGATCGCCGCGGTCGTCGGCACCCGTCGAGTCGTCGCGCTCGTCGGGCCGACGGGGGTCGGGAAGACCACGACCGTCGCCAAGCTCGCGGCCAACTTCAAGCTCGCCCACGGCTTCCGGCCGGGGCTCGTCACCGTCGACACTTACCGAATCGCCGCGATTGAGCAGCTCCGGACCTACGCCGAGATCATCGACCTGCCCCTCGCCGTCGCGAACGCCCCCGGCGAGATGCGCCGGGCGATCGACGAGCTCGGCGACGTCGACCTCGTCCTGATCGACACCGCGGGCCGCAGCCCCCGCGACGAGGTCAAGATCCGCGAGCTCTCCGACTTCCTCCACGCCGCACAGCCCGACGAAACGCATCTGGTCCTCAGCGCCGTCGCCGGCGAACGGAGCTTGCGCGCCGCCGTCGACCGCTTCTCCATGGTCCGCGCCGATCGCCTCATCCTCACCAAGCTCGACGAGGCCGACGGCCTCGGCGGCGTCCTCTCCGTCCTCGGCCAGGCCAACCGCCCCATCAGCTACCTCACCACCGGCCAGGCCGTCCCCGACGACATCGAGCCCGCCAATCGCCGACGACTGGCGCGGCTGATCTTGGGGCATGAGAATTTGGAGTAAACAGTAGACAGTAGACAGTAAACAGAAGGGGGGAAGAGAGAAGGCAGGAGAGAGGAGAAGACACCCCACGAAGCTTTCAGGCGACCCGGGGCAACTCGTTCCCACGGTCCCCGTGGGAATGCCGTCTTCGACGCTCCGCGTCGGTATTGGTATTTCGTGTCGCAAAGCGTTCCGGAAGAGGGCCTCGCGGGGCCGTAGAAAAGAGAGTTTCCGGATGCATTGCGGCAGAGAACCGCTCGAAGCGCTGAGATTCCGCCTGTGAGTCACAAGTCGCGAAGTATGAGTAAGGCTGTTGACCGGATTCTATAAACGATGTAAGGAGTGGCCTTTTGGGATCGCAGCGTTTCGAGGATGTATTGGTCTGGCAAAAGGCTCACGCTTGGGTATTGTCTGTCTATCGATTTACGGAGCGATTCCCTCGTCATGAACTGTTTGGACTGACGTCGCAATTTCGCCGTGCTGCCGTCTCGATACCCGCGAATATCGCGGAAGGGTTCAAGAAGATAGTCGGCGTGATAAGGTGCGATTTAACAATATTTCACAAGGCTCTTTGGAAGAGTGTCGCTATTATCTCATCCTCGCTCGAGACCTAGGTTATGGAGAAACGTTCGAGTTAAGTGAGTCTCTAGACGAGGTCGGCCGAATGCTCTCATCCTACATCCGAGCCATCACATCCTACGACGACCGAGACCTCTCTTAATTCGACTTTTTCGCAGGCGACGCCCTCACATCCAGCTCTTCTCCCTTCGCCCGTCTCTACTCTTGTCCCTTATGCCTTTCAAGTGTTGGCCAAATCGGCCGATTCTCGTGTTGTCCCTACTCTTGGACGCCTTTATGCTCTCGATCTGTAAACTCCTGATGACAACAAACAACCGACCGCCTCTTTTCTCGTGCGTCCTACTCCCTATCTCCTGATTCCTCTCTGCTCCCTACTGTTTACTGTCTACTGTTTACTGTCTACTCCCTAGAGGATTCCATGTCCGACCAAGCCGACGGACTGCGACAACTCGTGAGGGCACGCTCGGGGACGGCGGCGTTGGCCGAGCGTCCGGGGCTGTCCCGCAAGGCCGAGGCCGAAGGGGAGGGAGAAGGGGAGATAAGGGCCGGTGTGCGATCGTTGCTCTTAACGAGCGGGAAGGGGGGGGTGGGGACGTCGAACCTCGCCCTGAACCTGGCGATCGCGCTCGGTGAGCTTGGCCGACGGGTCGTGCTGGTGGACGCCGACCTCGGCCTGGCCAATATTGATCTACTCTGCGGCCTGGCGCCGTCGAGCGACCTCGGGGACGTGCTCGCGGGGGATTGCCCGCTGGCCGAGGCCCTGGTCTCGGGCCCCGGAGATATCCGGATCGTGCCCGGGGCGCACGGGATGCGGACCCTGGTCGACATCCTCGACGACGGCCCGGCGCGGTTGGTAACAGAGCTCGCGGAGCTGGAGGCGGGGGCCGACTTCCTCCTCGTGGACGCCGGCTCGGGCCTCGGGCCCGGGATCGCGACCCTGGCGGCGGCCTCCGAGCAGGTCGTGATCGTCACGACCCCCGAGCCGACCTCGATGGCGGACGCCCACGCGGTGATCGGTCGCTTTCGACGCCTCGTGGGGCCGTCCCGGCTCCGGGTCGTGGTGAACCAGGCGACCTCGGCGTCGGAAGCGTCCGACGTCATGGCACGCCTCGCCGCCTCGAGCCGGCAGTTCCTCGGGACCGTCGTCTCCGGGCTCGGGTATGTCCGTGCCGACCCGCATGTCCCCCTGGCGGTCCGGATGCGTCGGCCCTTCGTGGTCGCGTACCCGACTTCGGTCGCCTCGAGGGGTGTGCGCCGGCTCGCCAGGGATCTGGTCGAGGAATGCCAGCCGACCGCGAATCGACGTCCAGGCTTTTTCGCCTCGCTTGCCGCCCGTTGGGCGCTAAGCCGGCTCGCCCGCTGACGGGCGTACGCTTGAGCTTGAGCTTGGTTTTGGACAGGGCAGGTCCGAACGATGGATGGCTGCGAGGTGTCGCCGGGGTGGGGATCTCCCGGAGGATGCCGACTCTAACGAATCTTTTTTCGGCGCCGTTCAAGCGGGTTCCGCCGATTGTCCGATAGATGAGGATAGATTGGGTTCCTTGGACCGCGAGAGGATCAGGGCAGGGAACGGACTCGGACCTCGATCACTCGAGGGACGCCCGTCCCGCGACGCCGCCCCGAACGGCGTCTGCCCCGACGAAGCACATGGATGTGCCCCCTTTCGCGAGGCCGACATGGAGGTCAGGATGTCAACAAAGCTGGACGTGGACGTGACGGAACTCTGGCGGGAGTTCAAGGAACACCCCACCACGCCCTTGCGCAATCGTTTGGTCGAACGGTACTTGCCACTGGTCAAGTACAACGCCGAACGGATCTGGCAGCGACTCCCCGAAGGGGTCGACCTCGATGACCTGATCTCGGCGGGCGTCTTCGGCCTGATGGATGCGATCGACGCCTTCGACCTGGGCCGCGGGGTCAAGTTCGAGACCTACTGCGTCCCCCGGATCCGAGGCGCCATGCTCGACGAGCTCCGGACCATGGACTGGGTCCCCCGGCTCGTCCGCTCCAAGCACACGAAGATGGAAGAGGCCCGCAAGTCCCTCGAGGCCCAGCACGGCCGTCCCCCCACGGACGCCGAGCTCGCCGAGCGCCTCGGCCTCCCCCTCGACGAATACGAGAAGATGGCGATGGACGCCAACGCCGTCGGCCTCATCAGCCTCAACAAGAAGTGGTACGAGACCGACAGCTACAAGGATGTCCGCGAGATCGACATCCTCGAAGACAAGAAGGGCGAGGACCCCACCCGTCGCCTCCAGCGCAAAGACCTCATGCGGATGGTCACCAAGGGCCTGAACCGCAACGAGCGTCTGATCATCATCCTGTACTACTATGAAGAACTGACCATGAAGGAGATCGGGGCGACCCTCGACCTGAGCGAGTCGCGCGTCTCCCAGATGCACTCCTCCATCATCCAGCGCCTCCAGTCCCAGCTCTCGACCCGCCGCCCCGAGTTCGGCACCTGACCGATCGATCGGCCCCGCCGCCGATCGAACGCCAGCCAGCCCTCCGAACCCCATCCTCGCTTCCGGGCCCGTCCCGGCGACTCCTCCCCTCCAGGTGGGAGTCGCCGGGACGGGCTCCCGCGCTTTTCGAAGGCCAAGCGTGGGGCTACCGTGCAAGCTCCGCGAACGGCCGGTTGGCGGGGCACTCCTGCCCCGCATCCCAGGCCGAGTTCGAGGGAGACGCACCTGCTCAAGGACGCTCGGCACACGTTCTGAGTGAAACTCGCTTCCGCCTGGCCATCCGCTCAGCTATCCTCGTCAGATGTTAGACAAGCCACCCTCAGACCACGCCGACCACGCCGAAGACTTCAGCCGACGCGACGCGCAGGAACTGGACATCGCCGCGGGCGAGACTGTGGTCGATCTCGGCATCGACCCCAATCGCTTCGCTGCCCTCGACCCAGAAGACCTGCAACGCAAGACATTCCTCCCCGACGAGAGGACCGTCGGCAGCCTGGGGCCGGGCGACACCATCACGCTCGACAGCGGCGTGATGAACCCGGACGCCATGGACGCCCCCCCCACGACAAGGAGACGGGCGACTACTGGCGGAAGCTCCGGCTCCGCGACCGGATGCAGGCTGCCGGGGCGCACGAGTATGAGGAATACGAGGGCGGCACCCACGAGGAGGCGTTGAGGCGCGGCCCGGATACCTCGCTGCCGGTCAGTGAACCGGCGAGGGAGATGCTCAGGAAGATGCGGGACGGCTGGCGAGGGAGGTGACGCCGGCTTCGGTCAGGCGGTATGCCGATTCATCGCCGCCCGTCATGGTATGGAGCGGCATCGCCAACCCGGCGGCGGCGAGCTCGCGGTAATAGTGGCGGGTCTCATCCGTGACGTCCACCCGCTCGCGGTCGATTCGGCGTCGGAGCAGGTCGAGGGCGGCAGAGGTGAGGGTGATGGTTTCCATGGTCGAGCCTCCTTGGGAGGTCATCTTATCCGCTCCGGCGGCGGGGGACGAGGCTAGAGGAGCCACGAAACAGTTGTTGAGCATCCTGTCGACGCAGAGATGTCCGCTCAGCTTTGCTCTCCCCACTCGGGTTCAATTCATCCCGCTTCTGGCCCTCTTCCCAAGACTTCGCCCGACCGGGCCAATTCCATGATCTTCGCCCTGACGGAAGGAGCTAGGAGTTGCCATTCTGCGACCAACTCGTGCAACGCCGCCGTTCAAACGCTACGGATACACCCGTAAGAGAATTTGTTGCAATCGCAATTCTGAAAAGACGTTTACGCTTCTCAGGGCGTGGGTGCATTTCCTGTCGCATCCATTGAACATATCCAGGCACCTGTGGTACGCCACAGGTGCCTGTTTCTTCCCCTTAGGCTGAGGGTACGGAATGTGTTCGCACGAAGTTGACTTCAGCTCCCTTACGATTGTCGATATTTGTTATGTCCCCTTTTCTTGTCCCCGCCGATCGAGCGCCAGCCCTCCGACTCCGAGCCCAATCCTCGCTTCCGGGCCCGTCCCGCCGTCTCCCCCCTCCAAGTGGGAGTCGCCGGGACGGGCTCCCGCGTTTTCGAACTATGCGCGGCTTGTAGCAGGGAGCGTTCTGTGCCACCTGGCTGGCCACCAACTCGCCACTACGCTAAGCGAAGGGGATGAGCAGGGTGAGCATGACACGCGCTGCCAAGCGGCTCGGGATTTCCGAGGAACGCGCTTACGCGGAACGGCACCGGCACCAGCAACTTTACAGCGGTTAACGCAGGCATATCGCACAGAGTGAACGGTTCCGCCCGAAATCTAAAGCTATCAGCCAATTCTGTTGTGTGAGATGTGGCTGAGAACCGCTGTAGACCATGTCCTCGGCCGCTCGCAACGACTCGACCAAGCTCAGGCCGGGAGCAGTCCAGGCATGCGTTCCAGATATCCTCGGAATCTGATACACGCGTCAACCTCGTCGGGCCAGGTGAGCAGGTTGCAGCCCGGAGCCAGGTCATAATGCGAGCCGGGATGCCCCTCCTCGGCGTTGATCGCCAGGGAGTTGATCGGCGGCCAGCCGTTCGTTGCGCAGTATTCGGCGATTTCTTGGAGAAACTTGCCGGGGTATCGCGCCAAGTGCGGCACTCTCGCCCTCGTGCAGAGTTCAAGGTACGCGATGATGCATTGACTTCGCGGCGGAGATGTTCCGTCATCGCGTGCGCAGACCAGGCGGTGATGATCCAGCAGCTCCTGAAACAAAGCGATCGATTCAGCCTTCATCGAGATACTCCTGTCAAAGACGTTCGACCGTGCACCTTTCTCGACCGCACCCTCGAAAAACGAAAAAGCCCGGACAGCGGCGCCCTATCGCGCCACCGTCCGGGCCTTGTTTTCAGCTTACAAGGGTTCGGACGACTCCAAGGCGGGGGTTGCCCGCCGAGTGGGTCACCCGAATCGTAGGAGTCAGCTTTCCGAAATCAAGACTGGGCGCGACGACTATTCGGTTCGCGGCCGATTCGGATTGCAAATCTCGGGATGCTCACGGCACACGCGCTCGGCGAGTTCGAAGTCTTGCTTCTCGCAGAACACGTACTGCGTGCTCGACACCACCTGCATGGAGTTGTATTGCTCGACGGCTTCAGGCGGAAATTCGACCGTCCTTCGCTCGAGTTTAACGAGTTCATCCGACAAACCTCTCCGATCGAGCATCATGAGGATGAATTCGCTGTTCAGCGGATACGCATACTCGAGCCCGACGCCGGGCGGCAGGGGTCGCGTCGTCCGGTTCTCGATCGGGTGAATCCGTCGCACGACCGGTTCGTCGGAGGTATAGAATGGCTTGTCAGTCGCGTTGTGGCCCACGATCCAAAGCAAGTTTGATAACTTTTCAGCGAATATGAAAATGCTATCGTCTTCAAACATCGATTGAGCGTGGAACGCCTCTGCGTATCCCTTGCCCATGGTGAACTTCCCCGGTGGCATACCAGGGTGGTTCTCCGCGTACCAACGATTCACGAAGTCTTGCATCACCTTCGCGTTCAGCTCCAGCATTGTGTCGCGGTGCCCTCTCGTTCGCATCAATTGGATCGCGACGAAATGCGCCATCGACATCCCCGTGTCCGGGGTTACCTGGCCGCGGCTCGCTTCAGCAAGGAAGGCGTCCAGGATCTCCTTGAACCGCTTCTCGAGTAGCGAGAACGTGGTCTCGACCCACTGAACCTCGTCCGTTGGATTGTGAAGTGTTGACGGTTCGAAGTCGTAGAAGTAGTCCGCCGATGCAGAGCTCTTGATGTTGGCCGGCCGAGACTTCTGATAGAGCTTGTTGAAACTGAAGAAACCGCCTTGCTCGTCGGCGAACCTTCGCAGATAGCACTGCGGCACCCAGTGCTGATTTTTCGTCTTCTGGTTAGGGTTGTCGGCCATCGCGCGTGCTCCATGTCGGCTGCAGATCAGATCATTCTAAGGGTCTAGAGGTTCGTCGGATGACGTTCGAATCGCACGCGCATACTCGCCGTGAAACGTGGTGCCCTTGTTTTCCGCGGAAGTTCGATTCTTCCAGGCCGTCGTCTTCAATCTCCATCCAGGAACGCCGCATAACCCGTGAGCCGTTCGGGCTCGATGGCCATCAACTCGTTCGCCGTCTTCACGATCTGCTGCCAGTCGCTGCCGTCGTTGACGTGGAATAGGGCCTTTGTCGCGGCTTGCTTCAGTTGAGCGGCGGTTAGGACATCGTCGCCGAGAAATTCGGCGTCTTCGACCGTGAGCTTTGCCGGAACTCGTCGAACAAGCTGAACCATCGAGCTCGTGGGTATGCTCGCAGGAATGGGCTCGTCGCCCATAGCGGGCACGAGTCCCACGGCCCGCTCAATTTCGGCCATGAGCCGATCGTCCACCGGAATCGAAGCCCCAGCGTTCGTCCCGTGGAGAACCGCGGTTGCCTCGGCCAGCATCCCCGCGAGCGCGACGGCTGCGGCATGAACTGCCGTCATCTCGTCCAGGCTCTCGGGGTCGAGTCTTGTGTCGCCCTCGTAGCGGCCTACGTCCTAGTAGATCTGCACGTATTCGACGTTCGTGGGGTCGATGCGGTGCGCAATGAGGGCGTGGCCAGCTTCGTGATATGCGGTCACTACCCGATCGTCCATCGAATCGTCCTCGTCGCCCCATCGATTCGGTCGGCTCCTCGCCCCGAGCCTCTCCTCAGACGCGCGTTGTGCGAGGTTCAAAGCCGGATAGACCCCGAGTGGGACCGATCCGATTTTTTCGGTTCAAGCCGCGATCCCTGGAGTTGTCGCAAGTGCTTGTCTCTCAAGATGATTCCAGCGGCCCGCCTTGTAATACGAGCGTAGCAGGAGGACGGCCTCCGCACTCGCCTTGTGCCAATAGATGCTCGGCCCTGGCGGTATTCGGCGATCAGCGTGGCGATCGACCCCAGCAGCTCTTCGCGAGGCGGCATTCTTCGCCTCTTTATTCAAGGAAGCCAAGGTCACCTACCGGCCAACTATTCTCTACGCGGCTCGCTGTGCGTCCGCCGTGGCGATCACTGGAAGAGCAGGAGCGTGTGGTAAACGTCGACCGGGCGGGAAAGCGACGGGCGCTCGTGCTCCGTCCGAAAGGTATGGGCGAGATCTTTCGTGACGATCGAAAGCCGCCAGCAGGAACCATTCAGCAGGCAGTGCGTGGGGCCATCACCCATCAGCTTCTTCTCGATCTTCTTGCCCCAATCATCGCAAGTGCCGGCCTGAACGTAACCCAGCATCCCCGCGTCGTCATGATGTCGCGCGTAATCGGCGTGGATGATGCAACCCAGACCCTTTCGTCCGACATACTGCCCGACAGGATAACCCTTCCCCAGCCGCTTCGCTTCGAAGTGGAATTGCGGGTGCGTGCCGGCGCGGACATTTGTGATTTCAATGTCAACTCGCGGCCGCCGCTTCCCTGTCTTTTTCGGATGGCTGACCGGCAGGTTATCGACGGCATGATATCTGTGCATCCAGGACTCCGCGCCGGGAGACTGGATCGCGGCGTTAATCGCCTCGACCAGCTTTTCGGTGATCACCTCCTCTACGGTCCCCTTGAAGGCCACGGGCGTCATCCGAGCGTATCCCCGAGCGACAAGACGGTGCGTATCGCGCAGGAAGCTTGCCCTGTAATCAGGACGGTTCGTGCTCGCCCCCACCTTCTTTGCGGCCTTAGACGCTATCGACATTGACCTGTTCGCCCCCCGAAATCGTTTCTCCGATGATCGAATCCGCATCGTTCAAGGCCTGGGCAGTGGTCCAGTGGAAGCGCTGGAGGGGCTTGAGAAGCATCGTCCTCTCGCCCTCCAGAACGATCAGCTTCCGATCGAAATAGACCCACTGGCTGACCTCGTGCCGGGCGAGATCCCTCAACTCCGCAAGGGATTCGGCCGTGAGCCGATCGGCGGATTCGATCGAGAGATGGATATGATCGGGCTCGCGGGGAGTGATTCGTGTTTCGACCATGCCTGACACGCCGTCGTGCAGGATTCTCACCGCATGCGTCCGTTCGGGGTCGCCGAGGAAGGTATCCAACTCGCTGGCGAGTGCGTGCGCGTAGAAGATTAGCTCGGGCTCTTCGGGGCGGTCCACGGCGGCCGCACCGAGCTTCCCTTCATCTAGCTCGATGCGTACCCTCGCCAGATCCGCGACAAGGCTGATTTCCTGGTGCGTGAGGCCCAAGGCAAAGTACGTCAACATGTTGAGTTTTTCGTCGATCTCGGACGGGCTCATGCCCGGCGCTTCGTCTACATCGTCGAAGAGCGTACGCTGCGCCTTCCACTCGCGGATCGCATGCGAGTGCAAATCAACCCAGGGGGCCAAATCCATCTCGCTCATCCCCACGAATGGGATGGGGATCTCCTTCAGGGAGCGAATTGTCGCAAGCTCCCGCTTCACGCCCCAGTCGGGCGAGGTGAAGAACTGATAGTAGGTCGCGAAGTCGGAAACCAAGAAGAGCGATAGTGCTTTGAGCAGGCTGTCGTGGTGCCGTTTGCCAGCGATACCGATCTGTCGTGGGGGAACCACCAGGAACTCATCCGTATAGACGGCGAACCGACGCGAGGCGTCAACGATGACATGGGGCGGGTAGCTGACAAGCAGTCCCTTCTTGCCGCCGCGAGTCCGCAGGTACGCGTTGTCGCGGTCTATTCTCCCGATCGCCTCCTTCGGAAACGCGAAGATTCGGCCCTTGCCGCGAAGAGGATCCATCTGGAGCACGTTCTTGTCGATCAAGTCCTCGACCAGCTCGGTGTCCTTCGTGCCTTTCGCCCGCAGCTGGACGCCCTCCTGAATCTCCACGCCGCTATCTCGGAGTGTCGACAGCGCCGGAAAGCGCTTCCTCACCGACCGGATGAGCCTCTCATCGCGGGGCGATCCCCACATCGCGACTTTCCATGTCAGCAGGTCGCCGAGGGCGGAATCCGCGGCACCCACCCTCCTGATCTCGCCGGCATTGATGACGATGTTCCAGGTATCTTTCCGCTTATTCGGATCGACCGGCCGGTTCGCCTCCTGGTTGGCGACTAACGGGGAGTAGATGAAACTGTCCTGGGGCGCATCGACGGGGGGAAGCGAGAAGTAGAATGCAGCAGCGGGGACGCGAGACTTGCCGGCAAATAGAACCTCAGTCAAGTTGGAAAAATTTGCGACACTCCATACATGAAATCGCTTGAACATTTCTTGCCGAAATCGTTCCGATTCGTATGTAAATAGTATCTTGGCGGGTAGAAGCAAGGCGGCGCAGCCGTCTTCCTTCAGCAAGCCGCCGAGCCGCCAGACAAATGCGTGTGCCGCCTGATTGCCGCCGGTCGGGTGCGTCTTCGCCTTCCTGACGATCCACCGCCGAACGTAACGGTCGAGATCTTCCTTCTTCTCTCCGGCCTCTTCCTCCGGCGGCCGTTTCACCTCGACCCACGGAGGATTGCCCACAACCCAATCGAACCGGTCATCCTCGTTACCGGCCCTGATCGGGCATTTGGGGGAGAAGAAGTCGCTCCTGAAGATGTTGTTGTTCTGGAGCTTGGGGATCTTGAACGACGGGTTTCTGCGCAGATCTGGCGGGTCGATGTAATCAAGCAGCGTCAACACCAGGCTGAGTTCCGCCACGCGGCAAGCGTCTTTGTCGCGATCTACGCCGTAGATGCTATCCGTGAGCAGTTGGCGAAGTTCGCTCGGCTTCAAATCGCCCCCATCCTCCCTCACCCTCCGCTCGATCAGCCTGCGGTAACACTGCACAAGAAATGCGCCGGAGCCGCACGACCCGTCCAGAACCTTCATCCCCGGTCTAAGCGGTTGCCGCGCCTCCAGTTCCTGCAGCATGAAATTGACGATCGGCACGGGCGTGTAATAGGCCCCTGCATCTTTCCCTTTGCCTTCCGCGTGCAGGAACTGCTCGTAGATGACGGAAAGCGTCTCGATCGGGATGTGGGAGAAATCGTATGGCTGAAAGTCGAGATGGAGCTGGCCGGTGATCGGATCGTCGCCCATGAACGCGCCCGCAACCCGCTCGATATGCTTCGGCGCGGGGGCACCGGTACCCGTGAGCTTGAGCGGGAAGACCGAACCGTTCAACCAATCCTCGAGCCGCCGGATTACGGAGCGCAGCCCCGTGACCGTCGCGTGGCGGCCGAACACGGTGTCGGGGTTGAGGCCCCATTCATCGAATTTCAGGGGAGACAGGATGCCGCGATCGTGCAGGTATCTCAAATACACATACTTGCCGATCAAGGCGTGGGCCGTGTTCTTCTGCAGCCCGTGGGAGCGCAGCCAGCCACCGAGCTTGCTGAGATTGTCCAGCAGCGTCCAATCGACCCGGCCGCGCGGGTCGATCCGCCGCTCCCACGTGCGCCAAACCTCGCCGCGGTCGATCTCTTCCGCCCGCAGTGTCCGCAACTGCTCGGCCACCTGCTTGAAGGCGACGGCCCCTTTCAGCACGCCCTCGCGTCCGGCGTCCGGGTCCGTGCCCGGCGTGGCTGTGCCGTAGTTGAAACCCGAGTACAGACGCACCGCATCGCGGGAGGCGACGAGGATGAAAGGGACGACGTTCTGGTTCCAGGCAAGCCGATGAATCTCATGCGGAAGGGTAGCTGCATCGCCTTGACAGACGTACACAAGCGGCACGATGCCGGGCTCATTCTCGCTCCCCGTGTCCTTCAGGGCGTAGATGCCCTTCAGCTGGCACCTGTGGGTTGCCCGCTGAAAAAGGTGGGAATACCCCGGTACGTCTCCGAACTCCCTCTCTTGAAGGAAGTTAGGCGATCCCTTGTAGCCAAGTGTTTCGAGGACAGCATCTACCGACATGGCGGCGTTCTGGGCATCTCGGTCCCTCGGGCTCTATCTCGACGCTCTAAAATACACGACGGGCGGCCCGCAGTCAGTCCCGCACCCCCGGCAGAGGCCAAATGTTCAGCAAAAAAAATCCGGGTCACACCTTCTATCGGAAAGGGGGGAGGCTAAAAGAGCCAGAATCGGAGGTGGACATTTCGACGCGGCCCTCATGCCCTTGGCCGGAGAATTTGCCCGGCCCAATTTCCCGAAGGCCGCCTGAGTTTCACGTCGCAGGTTCAATTCCTCGCGACTTCAACCCCTCTCATGAGACTTGCTCTCCCCGAGCCAGTTCCATGATCGCGGCCCTGACTGAAGGCGTCAGAAGGTGCCAGTTTGCGACAAGCTCACTCAGGCCGGGGTCCGTGCAGGCAGCCACCCCTGTTGCTGACGCAAGTTATTTTGGGATCGAAACTTGTAACCTACGGAATTCGCATGCAGTTCCCGTCGCCCTTTTTGCCTGGTCAAGGCGGTTCAAAGATTATCGAGGCCCGACTGCGATGAAGCCTTTCCAAGAAAACGGTCGCCTCATGCGATCGGGCCGTGCCGAGGTGGCTTGTCGCCGACCTACGTATTAGGGCGCCACGAGGGCGAAGCGGAGCTCTCGGGGGCCGTCGGTCATGGCGGCGAGGAGGAGGCGGCCCTGGATGGGGAGCATGTGAAGCTCGCCTGGGGGCATCGGAGATGATTCGAGGGTCGTCGACCAGGTCTGGGTCGCCGGGTCGAAGACTTCGATGGAGCGGGCGGGGGCGAAGTGGGAGGTGGCGTCTTTGGAGAAGCCTCCGGCGAGGTAGAGCTTGCCGTCGAGGGCGACGAGGGAGGCGAAGAGACGCGGGGATTTCGGGGACGGGATGGTGCTCCAGGTCTTGGTCTCGAAGTCGAAGACGTCGACGGGCGCGACGGGCTCGCGATCGGCGCCGAGGCCGCCGACGAGGTAGTACTTCGAGCCGAGGACGGTCCCGGCGAAGGATCGGCGGGCTCGGGGGAGGCTCGGGGTGATTGCCTCGAAGGTTGAGGCCTTGCCGGCGACGTCCCAGCGGAGGATGTCGGTGGGCATGGTGCGGCTGGCCTTGCTCGGGCGAGGATCGAAGAGGCTGCCGCCGAAGATCCAGATGGCACCCTGGTGGTAGGCGGTGCCGAACATGCCGCGGTCGTCGGGGATCGTCGCGGGGGTCTTGGACCAGGCCCCGGTCTTGGCGTCGAGGGCGAAGACGGTGCCGAGGGTCCGGGTGACGTCGCCGTCGAGGCCGATGCCGCCGAGGAGGTAGGCCGGCGACTGGCCGGGGCGGCCGTCGGGGTCGACGACGAGAGTGGCCGACTGCCGAGGGGCGGGGAGGAGGGAGGCGGGCTTCGCCTTCATCGAGCCGACGGTCACCGCGACGGCGTCGCCCAGGAGGTTCTCGGCGTCGAAGGCGTGCGGCTCGTTGGTCCGGTTGCCGCCGGCCAGGATCAGCCTGGGCCCGACGAGCGCGACGGCCTGGCCCTGGCGGGCCTCGGTCGGGACGGGGACCGACCAGGTCACGACCTTCGGGCCGGTCGAGGGCCTGTCGAGGGAGAAGGACTCGACCATCCGCGTCGGGGTCGTCGCGAAGGTCCCGCCGACGACGAGCAGGGTCTTGTCGGGGCCCGGGAGGAGGCGGTGGGTCGACCTGGGCATCGCGAGCGGGCCGACGGTCTCCCAGCCGTCGCCGGAGGCGTTCAGGCGGGAGACCTTGCCGTCGAGCCCGGTGACGTAGAGCTTGCCGCCGACACCGATGGCCGAGGCGGCGAACCCCTGGCGGTCCTTGACCGGAAGGTCCGGGCCGTGCGACCACGTGCGGCTGGCGGGATCGTAGACCTCGACTGACTTGGCGACCGAGTTGTCTTCGTTCAGGCCCCCGAGGGCGTAGATCTTCCCGCCCACCTCGGCGACGGCGAAGGCCCGACGGCGGAACGGAGGAGTCGGGAGCGTCTCCCACTTGGATCCTTCCGCGGCGAGGTTGAAGGAGAGGGCGTCGGTACAGAAGGTGGCCCTCGACGAGTTGCCGCCGTTCATCGACCAGCCGCCGATGATGTAGAGGGTGTCGCCCACGACGACCGAGTCGTGCGTCGAGCGCGGGGAGGGCATCGGGGGGAGGGCGGTCCAGGTCTTCGAGCTCGGGTCGAACCGGGCGAAGTCGGCCACGGACACCAGGTCGTTGGGCTCCCCCTCGCGGTTCTTCGGCGCCATGCCGCCGATCCGGTAGAGCATGCCCCCGTGGGCCGCGAGCGTCAGGCCTTGCAGGGCAGGGCCGGGGGGGAGCTCTTCCCAGGTGGTCCGGTCCTTCAGGTTCAGTCGGCGGAAGTGCTTCGACGACGTGCCGTCGTGGTAGGCGTGGGTCTCGCCCATGTGGCCGCTGTATACGTAGAGCCAGTCGCCGAGGACGGCGCCCCCGAAGCTATTGACCGCCTCGGGCAACAGGGCGAACGGGGACGAGTCCACAGCAGGAGCCGCGGCGGAGGGCTTGGGCTTGGCTTCGGGGGCTTTGGTCTTCTCGTCGGCGATGGTCAAGGTCGCGTAGTAGCGGACCTCACGATAAGACTTGCCGCCGAACTCGCCGGGTTTCGGCTCGACCCACTTGGCGAGCAGCCCGCCCTGGCCCCCGGCCACGGCGGCCGGGACCTCGACGCGTCCTTCGGCGTCGGACGTGAGCTCGACGGCCTTGCCGTCCTCGCCGAAGACCTTGACCGTGGAGCCGGGGGCCGGCTTGCCCTGGAAGGTCAGCAGGACGGCGGGCGTCTTGCCCGGCCGGTCGACCAGGCGGGCGCGGAACGAGTCGCCCAACTCGGCGGCGGCGGCCGGCGCGGGGCCGTACTGGACGCGGGCGGTGTAGAAGAGGCGGTAGGGCTCGGTCTTGCCGCCGGCCCGCACGCCCATGTCGCAGTCGCCGTCGACGACCTTGGGGCGAGGCTCGGGCAGGGCGACCCGGAACGTATCCTCACCCTTGGTCCAGGTGAGGGGCTTCCCGTTCGCCGAGACCTTGGCCTTCTCGATGTACTTGAGGAATTCCTCGGAGTCGGGGGTCGGGGTCTCGCTCAGGAAGGCGAGGACGACCGGATCTTTAGTCTCTCGGTCGTTCGAGAGCCAGAGGAAGTGGGCCCGGGCCGCGCCCGGCGCGAGGGCACCGAGCAGGACGCCCGTCGCCAGCAGCAGTCGAAGTCTCATTGTGTTCATTTTCAGATGTCTCATGGGTGTCGCTCAAAGGGGGAAAGGAGGCGAAGGCGAATCCGGCTCCTCTGAGTGCCTGTCTCGAAACCCGGTTTTTTCTTAAAAACCGGGTTTCTGTGCCACGAGACGATGCTTTCCCGCGAGGGGATGTCGGCGTCGAGCGGGCCAGAAACCCGGTTTTTAAGAAAAAACCGGGTTTCGAGACACGGCTTTCGGCACAGACTCTGAGGGTGGCGTTCGCCCCGTTCGGATTCGGAGGTCATCATCCCGGCAAGATTCGGTGGTTCCGCTGGAACGTCTTCTGCCGGGCTTCTCGGGTCTTGCGGGCTTTCTCCCTCGACCCATCGAGCGCCCGCGGATCGCGTTCGGGCTCCCAACTTCCGGCGGTCGTTCGATCGGGTCCAAGGTCCAGGGTCGCGGGCATCCGTCGGTCCACTTCGACGCGTCGGGGGAAGACCAGGGCGGAGAGGCGCCGGGACTGGGCCGGCGCCGAGGTTCCACCGGATGTCGCAAACGGCCGGCACGCCGCCGGGGAGTGGTCCCGCATCCGCCGACACGACGACGAATGCGCTCCCCGGCGGGCATGCCGACACGCCTCGAGGGCGTGTCCGGAGGTCGCGGTCCCTTTCAGGCGTCCCCGGCGTCGGGGCACGGGTCGTCCGATTCCTCGAACGCCTCGAGGCGTTGGACGTCGCCCGCTCGCTGGAAGATGGCCATGATCCGGCGCACGCAGCAGGGGCAGCGGACCGAATCCGGGCGGACGTCGCGGAGGAGGTCGTACGCCTCGTCGTGCTGGCCGACCTGGGCCTGGAGCGAGGCGAGGACGATCCGGTACACGGGGGACTCGGGGGCAAGCTCGTGGGCCCGGATCATCGTCGGCAGGATCGACTCCGACGAGTGGCCCAGCTTCCGCATGGCGTAGGCCGCGCCGAAGTGGGCTTCGTGCCGGCTCGGGTCGCGCCGGATGAGCTCTCGGCAGACTTCCAGGGCCGTCCTATGGTCGCCGACGTTGTTCAAGCCGGAGGAGACCGAGGGGAGCAATGACGTGGGGCATCGGCCGTTGTCGGCGAGGGCCCGATACAGGTCTCGGGCCAGTTCGATCCTCCCGGCCTTCGCGTGGCAGTCGGCCAGGGCACACTGGGCCGCCGGCTCGAGCGGGACGAGGAGACTGGCGGTCTCCAGGGCCTCGCAGGCCCCGGCGAAGTCGCCGACGCGCTGGCGGAGCAGCCCGTGCATCTGCCAGTGCAGCCCGTCATCGGGAAAGGCCCGGACCGACTCGCTAGCGAGCCGATCGGCCTCGTCGATGCGGCCCTGGTTGAACAGCTCCAGGCAACGATTCCACAAGTCTTGGGTCTGTCCCATCGCGGTGTCCTTGATCCTCATCGCGGTGGTTTCACTCGGCCGAAAGGCCCGGAGGACCGAGGCCGGGCGCTCACGCCTCCCCCGAATCGGGGACGTCGACGGGCTTCCCCAAACGGTCGAGCCCCGCACGCCACCGACGTCCCAAAGGGGATCGCCCGAGCGCCGGAGTTCGACCGGATTCCACGCCGCAACCGTGGTCGGCCGGCCCGAGGCCAATGCCCGGACCTCGCCCGACCGCCCCGGAAAGGCCCCGGAGCGTTGCGGCACACCTCGCCTCGGGCGAGCGTGCGGACTGGGCCGCACCGTCGACCGGCTCGGCACCATTGGGGATCCCTCGACACGGGAGGTGATCGGGCCGACGGGACCAGGGCCGGCTCAATCAGGAGAGATGTCTGATACTGAGATTCAATCTCAATGAGATCGGATGATACGGAAGCCGTCCGAGGTTCGTCAACTCCTCGGCGCACGAACTCACCGATTTTTCTTGGCGCCCACCACTCGATATTTTTGAAGTTGTGATGTAAGTGAATATGAATTGAGAACAGGGTCGCAGATTTCGTCAACAAAAACTAATGTGAGCATGCAAAGACTTATTTGTTTTTGTTTTTGGCCCTGGGGACCGACACTGATGATCGGGTCGAGGGGGAGGGCGAATCGTTCTCGGCGTGAAATGGAGGAGGGGGCGAAGAGTGGCCTTACGATCAGGTGTCCAGAGGCTCTCTTGCGCCGGCTCTGAGGATCAGGCTTGAGACGGCAAGGTGCCTCTGCGTCCGGCCTCGGGAGGAAGGACGAAACCAATTTGGGGTCGAAATGGCGGAGGTGCCGGAGGGTTTAGGAGGGTCGAGGTCGGAAACCACGTTCGTTCACTATTGACCGGCGGGGTGGATCGGTTATCCTAAGGTTGACGTTGATACTCAGTCTCAATGGCTCGTTCCGTAGAATCCCACCATGGCGATACGGACTCACCTGGCGACTCTTCCCGGATCGGGCCCCCACCAGCGACTGCTGGTGGCGCTGGGCCAGTCCCGAGATGGCCGACTGACGATCGACCTGTGTGATCAGCACTATGCCGAAGGGATCGGCTGGTTTGATCAGCGGACGATGTCACTCGAGCCAAGCCAATTCAAACAATTGCAGGGCGTGCTGGGCCTGAAGTCGTCGCTCCTGACCGAGTACGAAGAACCGCCCATGACCCTGCCGTTCCCCGGCCCTCGCGAAGCCAGCCCGCAACGGGCGGCGGTTGGCGACGGAATCTGAGCAGAGCTTTGGGCCTCGAAGTCGAGGCCAAGAGGGATCCCGAGCAAGGGGCGATCCCGCGCATGGAATGGCGCACGGGTTGAAGCCGGACGGGTTGGAAAGCAACCCGTCCGAGTGCGATATCAACCTCGGGGCACACGAATCCGAAGCCGGATCCGTGGCTTGCGTGCCGGGAGCGTGCCTGCGGGGCGATCCGGTTCGGCCGACGAGCGGCCGATTTCGAGACGATCGCTCAGCCGACCTTCTGCTGCGGGTGGGACTGGCCGCCCGCGACGAGCTCGCCCTTCTGGAGGATCTTCTCCAGGTGGTCGACGCCCGACTGCTCTTCCATGCAGATCTCTTCGAGGAGGTTGCGCAAGGCCACGTCGCGGGGGCCGAGCATGTCGAGGGTCTCGGTGTAGAGCTCGACGTGCTTCCGCTCGACGGCGAGCGAGAACTCGAGCATCTCGGTCAGGTCGAGCGACTGCTTGACCTCGGCCCGCTCGACGGTGGTGACGCCGCCGAGGGCGACGATCTTGTCGCCGACCTTGTGGGCGTGCCCGAGCGCTTCCTCGCCGTTCTCGCGGAAGAACTCGTGATAGACTTCGCGCCAAGGACCTCGGACGACGAAGCTGAACTGGGTGTACTGGACGAGGCCGGCGTACTCCCACCGGAGGATCTCGTTCAACTTGTCGATCAACTGAGACTTATCCATCGCATTCCCCTTCGCTGAATGGCGTCAACGGCGACCCGGTGAGACCAACCCGGCTCGCCGGAACGTTCGGGATTATAAGACGATCGGCAAGGAGGCGTCCAGGCAGCCTTGCCTTTGCGTTTTCGACGCAACGCCTCCGGCCCGGGATTGCGAGTGGCTCGAAGGCCCCGCCGAAACCCGCGAGGTGGGCGGCTCAGGGCCCCTTCGCGGGCGGCGCGGGAGTCCCCTTCGGTTGACCCTGGCCGCGTTTGGTGTGCGAATGGTCGGGCACGGTCAGGATCGCGACGACGAAAAGAAGGGCCACCAGAACGCCCAAGGCGCCCAGGCCGGCCTTTTGGATGGACGAGAGCGGGACCGGGGGGGCCTCGCGGAGGTATTCCGCGAATTGCCTCCGGGGGCCGGACGGGCTCTCCGACGCGAAGAGCTCGTGTTTCCTTTCCTTGATCGACTGCTCTTGCTCGCGGGGCGAGTGATTCAACACGGGCGGCCCTCCTTCCTTCCCCTTCCTCGGGATGCGTGACTTTCGATTTTCCGTTCGCGAAGGCCCAGGCTCAGGTGCGGGCCTGGAAGGACCAGTCCCAACTCCGGGGATGGTCCGCGAACTCGGCGCCTCCGGCCATGCTCTCATCCCAGGGGTAGAGGACCTTGTCGAGCTCGACGGAGGTGAAGCCGGCCTTCAGCATCCGATGTCGGATCTCGAACGGCTGCCAGAATTTCTGGCGGAGCCCCATGAACTTGAAGCGGCCGAAGGCGAATTCGTAGTAGTGATGCTCGGCGTGGAAGGCTGCGGTCCGCTCCGCCTCCTCGGGCTCGAGGCCGCGGTCGAGGGCCTGGTCCATCAGGAGCATCGTGTGGTAGTGGATCGCGTCGATCGAGGGGACGACGCCGAGGAAGACGCCGCCCGGCTTGAGGCTCGCGCGGATGGCGCGGAGGGTCTGGTCGATGAGCCGGACGTCGGGCATGACGAGCGAGTTGACCGCGATCACGACGTCGAACGTGCCGGCATAGTCGTCGAGCTCGTGCATCGCGCGGGTTTCGAAGGTGACCTTGTCCGCGTCGGCCCCGAGCCGTTCCTTGGCGTGGGCGATCATCCCGGGGGCGAAGTCGAGGGCCATGACCTTGCCGAACCGGCCGACGAGGCGGGGCAGGAGCGGGCCCGTCCCGCAGCCGAGGTCCGCCACGGCCCGACGCTCGGGCTTGGGGACCGCGTCGAGGATGGCGAGCAGCGGGTTCTCGACGCCGGGGTGGAAGGAGTCGAGGAACAGCTCGTCATACCGCGCGGCGTGGCGGCTCCACTGCCGGTCTTGATTCTGGAGGTTGCGCACGAGTCGGCTCATTCTCCGGCAGGACGAGGCGAGGGCCGAGACGAACGGCATGGGCATCCCCCAAAGTCCGCAGCCCTCGGCCCGAGTTCGAGGCCAGCAATCACGGCGCGTCGTCCCGAAGGCCGAAATCCGCGTCGGGCCGTTTTCCAACCGGGATCGGGCACCCTTCCAATCGTAACCGATCTCCCTCGCCCCCGCATCAGCGACAAGGCCTGGGTCGATTCGTTTCGCCCCGAGCAAGGCCTGGGATCCCTCACGATGGTGGCGGGTGTCGTGGATGGAGGCCTTATCGACGAAGAAGCCCATCGACTTGTCGATCACGACGGACCCGCCGTTATGTAAGCCCACGATCGAAATCGCCCGGGGAATCACTGGGTACGTGATTTCAGCCAACCCAGCATGTTCGTGACCGAACGAAAAGGCCTGCTGATGCCAGCCGCGGCAAGAGCAACCCGGACTTCTTCGGTGTCGAAGTCCTTCGTGTTGTCCGTCAGGAGTGCTTTCCCTGCCTCGGGGTAACCGCGGGCGTGGTCAAGGATCGAGTGGAGGATCAGGTTATCGGTAGGATCGGGGATGAGTCTCTCGGTGACTGCCAGTCGGGTGATGGCGGTTGTTTCGGGGATGGGATCCAGGATTCCCGCGGCCTGACGTATGAACGAAAACAGTCGAGATTGAATGTTGTTCGACAATTCGTCGTTGTCAATTCGGCTTTCTTCGAGTCGCACGAGTAAGGTACCCGCGTTCTTGGAAGTCGTGTCTCGGCGTAGTTGGGCGATTTGCTAATCGAGTTCCGCCCGGAACCAGTGTCGGCGATTCCGCTCGGAGTGCCTCGGTGATTGGGGCGAAGTCCGTGTAGCGGGAGTCGCAACGGGCGGAGTCAGACCGGAGTGCGGGCGGTCCGGCGATACTCCCGTAATCCTTATGCTCGCTGCTTCCTGCATAGCTGGCCCTCTCGGCTACTTCCTCCGGTGTGGGGTGGTGCTCCGGCCATGGAGAGATGCGCTCGTGCTTCGCCCGTTGATGTCGCTTGCGAGCCATGTGTGAAATCGTCATGGTCAGATCGGGGTCGGAGAAGACCTGGGAAGTTCACGAGGAGCACCCCATAGCAATTCCCCTCGACTCCGGGATCGTACCACTTGGCGCCCGTTCAGGCGAGCGCCAAGTCGGTCAGGTGGGCGGCCGAGCGGTCGTCTTGCGAAAGGAACGGCGGAAGTGCATTCGCATGGGGTGTCTCAATGTTCGTTACGGAGCGGCCGGCGCTCTCGGCCCGTTAACGACGGCCCCCCGAGGATTGGCCGGATCGTTGATGGTCGGTCGGCGCCGGGCTCAGCGTCGGGGGAGCTTGCCGAGGAAGTCCAGGTACGAGGCCAGCGCCGGGTATTGGGCGAGGAGGGGGGAGCGGCGGAGGGGGATGTCCACGACGAGGGCTTCGGCCAGGGCGTGGGGGAGCTCCGGAGTGCTGCGGCGGGGCAGTTCGGGGTCGTCGTCGAGGTGGAACGACCAGGCCAGGGTGTCGAGCTGCCAGCGTAGGGGGCCCTGGGCGAAGTCATCGGGTAGGGGGCGGTCGTCGACGAATCGGCTGGCCTTCGCATGCCAGGCGAGGGCGAGGTCCCGGTCGTGCTTCGACTCGGCGGTCGGGTCGGTCGCCAGGCGCGTTTGTTCGTCTGGGGAGAGTCGGGGACCTCGATAGCGGAGGTGCTCGGAGATCCGCGTCATGAGGTCGGCGGGGTCCTCGGGGGGGCTGAGAACGCCGAACCGGTCGGCCATGCCGACGAGGGCCTCGAGGACGCGCGGGCGATCGTCGAGATCGGTCGGGCTTTCCCGGTAGGTGGCCCGGTCCGGTGGGCGGGGTCTATCGACGATCGAGGGGCGCGAGGTGGTGGGAGCGGGAGCAACGCCAGGACCATCGGCGGGGATTGTCCTGTTGTCGTCGAGGCCCATCACGCCGGTGAGTCCGGCGATGACCAGGATCGCGATCACGCCCAGGGTTGGCACGGCCCACGCGAGGCTTGGGTTTCGCAGGAGGATGGATTTGCGAGGTCGCGACGAATGGGGCGGCGAAGGCCTGGATTCGAGGTCGATGGCCGAAGGGTCGAGATAGGTGTTGTCGAGGGTGATGCCGGCGAGTCTGGGCATGGCGACGAGGTCGAACCGGTTGCCGTTGCCGAACGCCCAGGTCGCCAGGGAGAGCCGGCCTCGGACCGAGATCGGGAGCCTTTGCCAGACCTGGTCCGCAAGGACGTCGATCGGCCCCGACGACTGCAGGGCAACTCGCCTCCCGGAGGCCAGCGACGAGGCGATCCGGGCGACCCGATCGTCGACGGGTTGGGCGGAGAGTTGAGGAGGAGGGCCCATGACCTCGACGGAGGCGGTCCCGGAGCCGAGGGACGTGGCCTCCGCCGTCCAGTCGTTCCGGAGCAGCCCCGCGAAGCCGAACGGGGATGCGCCCGCCTTGCGGTACTCGCGAGGGTCGACGAACAGGGCGTGGAAGGCCAGGGCCCCGGGGCGTCCCCGATCGTCGACGCCTTGCGGCCCGATCCCGACGATCGCCCAGGGCCCGCTCTCCAACCGCAGCGCAAACAGCCCGCCCGACTCCGAAACCCCCGACGGCCGCTCGCCCAGCTTCTGGCAGGCCGCCCGGAAGTTGGACAGCCAACGCTCCTGGCAGCCCGACGAATGCGCGAGCATGGCGTAGCCACGGTCCCAGAACGGGAAGCTGCCGTAGACGGCTTGTTCGTAGTGGACCTGGACGGTGGGCATGGGGATTTTTTTTAGCCACGGATTGAACACGGATGGAACACGGATAAGAAAGGGGGAATTTGTCCACAGATGACGCAGATGGACGCAGATTTGAAAAACCGTATTTAAAAATCTGCGTCCATCTGCGTCATCTGTGGATCGATCGGGTTTCTTATTCGGGCCTGCTGAGTCTCGGGATCGAGAAGTCCGAGGCGAAGACGAGGGTCGTCTTACCTCCTTTCGCACCTTTGACGGTCCCGGAGAGGTTGCGCATGGCGAGGGGGTCGCCTTTTCGGCTGTTGAGGGTGAAGACGGTGGAGTCGGACCAGTCGTAGTCGACGATCCGGATGCGGACGGGGTCGCCGGTCTTCCAGCGGACGGGGCGGGGGAAGGTGTAGTCCCAGATCGGCCGATGGTTGTTGCGGACGACGGGGGAGGGGCCGTACACCGCGCCCGCGACCTCGACGATGACGCCCAGGTCGGGGCCGCCCCCGCCGAGGTATTTGCCGACGGCGGGCTCGACCTCCCCTCGGCGGAGCGTGACGCGGTAGTCGCCGGGGACGGAGACCTTGTCCCACCACTCGAGGTATCGGCGGGCGTCGAGGGCATATCGGCCGTCGGCGTGGTCGTGGAGGTAGTCGCGGAGTCGGCGGGCAACCTCGGCGACGTCGTCGGGGTGCGCCTGGAGGTGGTCGTACGCCTGGCGATAGGCGTAGGTGTCCCACTCGCGGAGGACTCGGTCGCGTGCCTCGGTCGCCTCGCTAATGTAACGGCCACCGGCCTGGTGGGCTTTCAAATAGTCCTGGAACCGCTCAATCCGGGTCGCGAAGTTCGTCGGGTACTGCCGGGAATAGAGCCGGGCGCGTTCGATGTCGCGCGAGTCGAGCTTCGCGGCGTAGACGTCCAATCGCCGTTCGACGTCGCCCCGCCAGTCGCTGCGGGGGTGCTCGACGAGGAATTGCTGGGCGCGGTCGATGAGGTCGCGGAAGTCGGTGCCGGGGAGTCGCTCGTCGCGGTCGAGGTCGTCGAGGAGCCGGCGGTCGACGGCCGATTCGCGAGCCGCGACCTGGGCCTTGAGGGACGAGGAGAGGGCGAGGGCCTCGTCGCGTCGGGGGGACTCGGCGTAGTCGCGGAGGAAGGTCCGGAGCGCGGCGAGGGGCTTCTCAGGCGCGTCGCCGGGGGTTAAGGCTTCGGCCTTGACCTCGGCCCAGCGTGTGTCGTGCCGCACCTGGTCCTGCGCCCGCTCGACCTCGCGGATGGCGGGGGCGAGTTGCGGGGCCTCTTCTTTCAGGCCGTCGAGCCGCTGGCGGAGGTCGGGTGCGGCCGTCCCGAGCGCGACCTGGACTCCGGCGGCCTTGATCGTCCACTCGGCCTGCTTGAGCCGGGCGACTCGGGCCCGGGCCGGCCAGAACCAGTCGAGCGTCGGGTGCCACGTGAGAAACTCGCCCCAACGCCTGGCCACGGCGGGGGCGGGGTTTTCTCGCTCGAAATCGCGGGCCCGGGAGAATCCCGCGGCGTCGTAGCCGGCCAGGGTCCCGGCCAGCAGGGCCAGGGTCAGGACCAGGCGGACCGCGAGCCGGCGCCGTTTCCGCTTCCGGAGGACTTTGAGCCTCGTCCGGAAATCCATCGCTCGGCCCGACTTCGGGTAGCGCTTGCTGTAGGCGGCGACGCATCGGGAGAGCCGAGCGAAGTCGTCCGGGGCGACGGCCCAGAGCCATTCCAACTGATCGTGATCGGTCGTCTCGAGCTGTTCGGCGAGCCAGACCAGGGGCCGGTCGAGGCCGAGGGGATGGAGCTCGGCGGGGGGCCGTCCTCCCTCGCCCCCCTGGCCGTACGAGCTGACCGCGAAGATCGCCCCGTGGGGGGCGTGCTCGGCCAGGGCGTGCTTGGTCATGCCGTACAGCGATTCGACCAGGCGTTCGACTCCCCAACTCGCCGGGTCGTCCGCACGACCCGGGTCGCCGAGATCCTGGCCGCCGGCCAGGATCCGGTCGTATTTCGTCAGGATCAAGGCGATCGGCCGTTCGGTCGTCGCGTCGTCCGAGCGGTCGATGTAACGCTCGAGGAGCCCCTCGACCTCCTGCTGCCGGCGTCTGCGGTCGACGGGGTTCGCGGAGCCGTCGGGGTCGAGGCAGAGGAGCACGGCGTCGCAGTCGGCGAAGAACGCCTGGATCAGCTCGTCCGAGCCGAGCGTGACGTGCTCGCCCTGATAGTCCTTGACGATCAGGTCGAACCGCGCGGGCCCGTGGTAGAGCCGGAGCTTCAGGTTGGTCTCGGCCAGTGTCCCCGCCGGCGGCTCACCCGACTCGATCTGCGCGATCTTCTCGGCCAGGTACTCGGCGCTCGCCGGGTCGCTCGCCGCGAGCCGGACCCCCGGCACCTGCCCGTTCGAGGCCTGCCGGTAGAACATCGCCAGGAGCGTGGTCTTGCCCACGTTCCGATGCCCAAAGAGGCCGATCCGCTTCGGGCCGGTCAGCCGGAGCTCGAGGGCGTCGAGATGGGCCTTGCGACGGTTGGACATGCTTTCTTGCTCTCAGAGCCTGTCCTGAAACCCGGTTTCTGTGGGGGTAGACGACATCCCGCGATGGGTCGGCGTTGACGTTGTCAGAAATCCGGCTTTGAAGAACAAGCCGGGTTTCAAATTAAGAGACACTCGACCCCGCCCTGACCTCTGCGACCCAAGCTCTCTTCTCAGGCTAGACGGCCGAGGTTCTCGCGGCCTTGCGCTTGCCCAAAACGAGGCGGACCGGCCAGGTAAAGGGCCGGAAGAACCAGGCGACGGGCAGGCCGAGGATGACCATGGAGGCCAACACGACGACGAGGCCGGCGAGGCCCATCCCGAGGTAGCGGAAGACGACGAAGTCGAGCCCGTGCTCGGCCAGGGCCTGGGAAATCGTGGTTTCGAGGCCCTTCGCCGCACCTCCTCCGATGGCCCCGGCGAGTTGGACGCCGGCCTTGGCGAACTCGCGGACGGCGTATTCGGTGGCCTGGCCGGCGTAGTCGACGAAGCGATCGGGGTTGGCCAGGAAGGCGGCGAGCACGCCCGCGGCGGCCAGCTTCTTCTTGTGAGGGAGGACCTGCTCGTTGAAGAATCGCCAGCCGCCTCGGCCGGTCTTCCGCAGCACGCCCAGGCTCTCCGGCCCTTCCTTGACCAGGACCTCGGCGACGTCGTCGCCGAAGACGCGGACGGCCGAGAGGCCCTCGGTGCCCAGGGACCGGATCATCGACTCGGCCTGCCCGGGGTAGCGTTTAGCCAGGATCTCGGCCGTCTCGCCCATCTCCACGACGAGCCGTTTCTCGGCTGGCGCGAGCTCGGAGAAGACGCGGACGGCCTCGGGGTCGTGCGGGAGGAGCCGCGCGAACCGGGTGCGGAGCAAGGTTTCCGAGGGGGCCTCGGCCCGTCGGCCGACCTTCGCCAGGTCGTCGTAACGCCTGGCGACGATCTCCAGGCCCTCGTCGGCCTCCCGGGCGAAGAGACGGCCCGACGACCGGGCTCCGGCCGACTCGAGGTGGGCGGCGGTGCGGCCGCCGGCCCTGGCCTCGCGCACAACCTCCTGGACGACCTCGTCGAGCCACGATAGCTTGCCCGCCATCGCCGGGACCGGCAGGGCAAGGGCGAGGGCGAAGACGGCCAGGAGACCCGGGAGGCTCGGGCGGGTCGCCGACGGGCGGCGACGATCTTGCGGATGTATGGCCATGGCGATAAGTCCTCGGACTTCGGCGGCGGGGCGAGGGGGAGTCGTCTCGACGCCCGCCAAGATGAGATTCGTATGTCCGCTCGGCCTTATTCGCACGAATCCGCGTGGGAGGCCGATTTCTCCGGGGCCGGGAGGCCCGAGGGGCCCGGGGTTGGGCGAGGGATAGGCACCCCTCCCACCGTTCTCGAGGGAAGCGTGGAGCCCCTGGGCCGCCAAGGGTTCGGCCCCGGCGCAAAGGCCATGCGTCGGTGCTTGGCGAGATCCCTCTCTCCATAACTCCTTCTTAAAATCAGTATAACGCGTGGGGATTGGATCGGGCAGCCCGGACCTCGTCACGACAGTCGGTCTGGGCCGATTCCTCCGGCATGCCTCCGGTCGGACGCCCGTCGAGAACGAGCGCGAAGCCTTGGTCTTCGAGCGGATCGAATAGAGTCCCTCCTCGGTACGTCTCCCGATAAACGCCGAGACTCCGATTCCGTGTAACCAGAGGATCCGGCGAGTACGGATCGTCTGTCGTCAACGAGCCGTCGGGGACGCTTCGTTGGCGATCGGCGCTCCCTTCGCGAAGGCTGAAGATGCCGAGCCACTTTGTGGAGGACCGCCTTGGCAACCTCCGGCGAGCTGGCGGTGGAAGACGGGATGGGCATGCTTCCGCCGACGACCGATGAGGAGATCGCCGCCCTGAAGGCGATCGTCGAGGGGACGGCGCGGAGTACGGGCGAGGTGTTCTTCGGGTCGCTCGTCAGGCACCTCGCGTCCGCGATCGGCGTCAGCTTCGCCTTCGTCGCGGAGTTCGCCGTGGGCGCGACGCACGTCCGGACGCTCGCCTACTGGGGCCGGGGCGAGATCCTCCCGAATATCGAATATGAGATCGCCGGGACACCTTGTGAGGACGTGGTGCGCGGGGGACTCTGCCATCATCCGCTCGGGGTCCAGGGCAAGTTCCCGCAGGACCGCGGGCTGATCGACCTGGGGATCGAGAGCTACCTCGGCGTCCCGCTGCTCGACGGGGAAGGGAATGTCCTCGGACACCTGGCCGTGTTCGACGAACGGCCCATGCCGGCCGAACCGCGCCGGCTTTTCCTCTTCAAGATCTTCGCCGCCCGCGCCGCGGTCGAGTTGGAACGCCTGAGAGTCGAGCGCCGGCTGGTCGAGAGCGAGCGTCGCTATCGGAATCTCTACGAGGAGGCGCCGAACGCTTACATGTCGCTCGACTCCGACCTCCGCCTGATCCATGTGAACCGCTCCGCGACGGAACTCCTCGGGTGCCCGGCCGAGGATTTGCTCGGATCGGGCATCATGGAGCATTTCGCGGACACGTCTTCCGGCCGACCGAGGGCCGAGCGAGCGCTCCGGGGCGGCCTCGACGGGGAGGAGATCTCCGGGCTGGAACTGGAGATGCGGCGTCGCGACGGGAAACCCGTATGGGCTCATGTATGGATGAGGCCGATACGCGGCGACGACGGGGCGATCCGCGCCGTTCATTCGATCTGGATCGACGTCACGGCGCGGGTGCTGGCCGAGGCCGAGCGTGCCCGGCTGGCGGAGCAGAATCTCTACCTCCAGCAGGAGATCAAGTCGGTCCACAATTTCGACGAGATCGTCGGCCGCAGCGCCGCGCTGGCGGCGGTGCTCGACAACGTCCGTCGCGTCGCCCCCACGGACGCGACGGTCTTGATCTACGGGGAGACGGGCACCGGCAAGGAGTTGATCGCCAGGGCGGTCCATTCCGCGAGCCGGCGGGCCGACAAGCCTCTCATCAAGATCAACTGCGCCGCCCTGCCCGCCGGACTCGTCGAGAGCGAGCTCTTCGGCCACGAGAAGGGGGCGTTCACCGGGGCGATCGCCCGCCGTACCGGCCGGTTCGAGCTGGCGGATGGGGGGTCGATCTTCCTCGACGAGATCGGCGAGCTCCCCGCGGACACGCAGGCCAAGCTCCTGCGCGTCTTGCAGGAACATGAGTTCGACACGGTCGGGGGCACTTCGCCCAAGCGGGTCGACGTGAGGGTCATCGCCGCGACCAACCGCGACCTGCTCGGCGCGGTCCGGGAGAAGACGTTCCGCGAGGACCTCTACTATCGCCTCAGCGTCTTCCCGATCAAGCTCCCGCCGCTCCGCGAACGTGCCTCGGACATCCCCCTCCTGGCCCATTTCCTCCTCGAGAAATATGCCGGGAGGGTCGGGAAGCGTTTCGATGGGATCGAGCCGGGCACGCTCGCCCGGCTCTCGGCGTATCCATGGCCCGGCAACGTCCGGGAATTGGAGAACGTCCTCGAGCGGGGCGTGATCCTCGCCTCCGGCCCGATGCTCGACCTCGCCCCCGAGATCCTCGGTCTCCCCGCCCCGGGGCCCTTCGCGGGGGCCTCGAGTGTCCTCGGATCCCTCGAAGCGGTCGAGGTCGACCACATCCTCAAGGTACTCGGGCAGGCGCGGTGGATCATCGAAGGGCCCAGGGGCGCGGCCGCCGTCCTGGGACTCCATCCCAACACACTTCGCAGTCGGCTGAAGAAGCTCGGCCTCTCTCGGCCGCCCCACGACCCTTCGTAGTCCCCACGACCCTTCGTGGCGAGACTCCCCCTCGCACACCGCCCTTGTCGGGAGTCGGTGATCGTATCTTCTTGTGGATAAAATGTTTGTGTTGCTCTTGGCGGGTTGCCAGACGGCCGGCACGGGAATCGCGATTTGGGGGAGTCTCCCGTTCTCGCGGAGGGCCGTCATGCTGATGATCTCGCGAACCGAGGATGGCGACCTGGGCTGCATACTCAAGCTCGAGGGCAAGCTCCTGGGACCTTGGATCGGCGAGTTGGAGCTGGCTTGCGGCGAGGCCCGGGACCGCCGGGAACGGATCAGGCTCGACCTCTCCGGCCTGACCTACCTCGACGCCGATGGGACCCGATTCATCGAGGGCCTGCTCCGCGAGGGGACTCGTCTGGTGGCCTGTTCTGGGTTCGTCGCCGAGATGCTCCAGCGCCCGAGGGCCTGACGATCGTCGCGTGTCCTCGTTTCCGACACCCAAGACTATTGGAGTTCACCGATGCGTTTGACCGCTCTCAAGTCCCAGGCCGTCGCGTTCCTGCTGACCGTTGCAGCCCTCCCCGCCTGTTCTTCCGACGAATCCCAAGGAGGCAAGATGGGAGGTGGGGCCATGGAATCCGGGAAGATGGAAAGCGGGGCCATGGAGAAAGGCAAGATGGAAAGCGGGGCCATGGAATCCGGGAAGATGGAAAGCGGGGCCATGGAGAAAGGCAAGATGGGAGGTGGGGCCATGGAATCCGGGAAGATGGAAAGTGGGGCCATGGAGAAAGGCAAGATGGACGGCAACTCAAAGTGACGGATGGCCTGATCGTCGCTTGAGGTGATACGCATCGGGTGCTCCAGGGGCCATCCCGGAGGGCCGACCCGAGGCATGCCGTGCCGGGGACTCCCGCGGGTCGAGTCCCAACTCGAGCCTTGTGAGGGCCTCCGGCCCAGATCCCGATCGACACCCAGTCGGAAGGAAAGTCGCATGAAGATTGCCTCAGGAGTCATCCTCGTCCTGGCGCTGACGCCCTCATTCGACGTCGCGAGGGCGGCTGACGAGCCCGCCGTCACGCCGTTCGAGGCGGAAGGAGTGGTCGCCGACGTCTTCGATCTGTTCCCTCGCGTTCACGGGGACAAGGTGCGGGCCGATCGGGCGCGGGCCCAGCCGACCTTCATGGGCGTTGCCGATCGCGCCCTGGTCACCAGACGAGGGGTCTACGCGTTCCTGGAGACTCCCGAGAACCGGCGATTCCTGAAGGACGTGACGCCGGGCACGGCCGTAGCGGTCAAGGGGCGGCTGCTCGTCTCCGGGGCCCTCCTGCACGTCGATTCACTCGCGAAGGCGAAGTCCGATCCGGGGATCGACCTGGCGCGGTACCGGGATGAAGAGGGGAAGGAGGTCACCCTCAAGGGGGCTAACAAATGTCAGTGCGGCCTTGGCGTCGCCGACCTCCCCCATTCCTGCGCCCTGGGACACCTCCACCACCTGGAGGCGGTCGACGGTAAGATCTACCACTACCTTCAGACGGGGGACGGCAAGCGAGCGTTCCTCGGCGAAGGGACCCATTTCAAGAACGTCGAGATGACGGCACGCGTATTCCCAGGCCAGTTCTTGCTCGTCGAAAAAGGGAAGCTCCTCCCTTGATGAAAACCTCGACGCGGACCTCCTTTTCGATCGGCCCTCGGGCCGCCGCGTCATTATGGTCTCCAGCGACGATCTCCGGCCCAACGCTCATGGACCGGCGTCGAGGCACATACGGGAGTTGATCATCGTGCAAGTCACAAGCCGCCTTTCCCTCTCGATGCTGGCATTAATCTTCCTCGGGAACGGTGCCTCCGGCCAGGAGTCGGGCCGCGGGGGGGCGAGGCGCATGGTCCTCGTCGAACTTTATACGTCGCAGGGCTGCGACATGTGCCCGGCGGCCGAGAAGATCCTCGGCGCACTCGCGGAGAAGGACCGGAGGATTGTGCCGATCGCCTTCCACGTCGATTACTTCAACGACCCCTGGAAGGACGTCTTCTCGGACCCGCTCTACAGCCGACGTCAGATGACCTACAACGAGCTCTACCAGGGCCCCAAGAATCCCGAGTACGGGCTCTATTACACGCCGATGCTCATGATCGACGGCGTCGAGACCGTCAACGGCCGGGACCCCGCCTCGGCCGAGGCGGCGATCCGACGGGCCCTGTCCAGGAAACCGGCCGTCGGGCTCGAGGTCGCCCTCGACCTGAAGGCCGACGGCCGATCGGGGACGGCCACGATCAAGGTGACGAGCAAGTCGATCCTGGTCGAGAAGTCGCCGATGCTGGTCTGCGCGGTGCTCCGCGAAGACGGGGTCGTCACGGACATCCCCTCCGGCGAGAACAAGGGCAAGTCGCTCGTCGCCCGCTTCCCGGCGCGCCGGACCAAGTACGAGTTCGTCGAGCTGGACGGCAAGTCGCCCGTGACGCAACGGTTTACCTTCGAGGTCGAGCCCACCTGGAAGCCCAAGAACCTTCGCCTGGCCGCCTTCGTCCAGGACAAGCGCACCGGCGTGGTCTACCAGTCGGCCGATCTGCCCTGGACCCCGGACCCGGGCGACACCCAGGGCGTCGACCCCGGGGGGCGATCGCGGCGTCCCCGAAATAAATCATTGAAATGAACAACTATGAAATTTGAAAAATTAATCGTGTCTATTGTCGGCGGCCGACGTGATCGACCGCAAGGATCTCGTTCGCTATGATCGGGAAGAGGGGTTGGGCGCGAGGGGCGGCCGGCGGGCTCGCGGTTCCGCATCCGGTGGATTCGCCGCCCCTGGGATGCCCTCGACGGAGATCGCCCGTCGCCCTCTCGCGTTTCCCCCGGAATCGAGGTTCTATCCATGCCGGGACCGGACCGAATCCCGTCGAGTGAGGTCACACCGCCGGGGGTTTACTTCAACCGCCGCTCGCTCATGAGGGGCGTGGCCGCGTCGGCCAGCCTGGCGGCGACGGCCACGCTCTATCGGAGGCTGAACCGGCCGGGGGCGGAGGCGATCGAGACATCGGCCCTCCGGGGCGCCTCGATTGCGCCGGCGAGCCCGGAAGACCTCGCCCGGGGGTTTCGCGTCGACGAGCCGATGACGCCGCTCGCAAAGGTCGGCAACTACAACAACTTCTATGAATTCACGACCGACAAGGAGGGGGTCGCGGCGGCGGCCGCCGGGTTCGTGGCGCGGCCCTGGACCGTCGAAGTGGCAGGACTGGTCCGCAAGCCGAAGGTGTTCAACCTGGACGAGCTCCTGAAGCTCGGCGCCTTGGAGGAGCGGGTGTACCGGATGCGTTGCGTCGAGGGCTGGTCGATGGTGATCCCGTGGAACGGGCTCCCGCTGTCTCGGCTGATCGACCACGTCGAGCCGACCGGAGATGCGAAGTACGTCGCCTTCCAGACCCTGGTCGACCCCGCACGCTTCCCGGGGCAGAATGATTCGGTGCTCCCCTGGCCCTACGTCGAAGGGCTTCGGCTGGACGAGGCGATGCACCCGCTCACCATCCTGGCCGCCGGCCTCTACGGTCGGGAGCTCCCGGCCCAGAACGGAGCGCCGTTGCGGCTGGTCGTCCCCTGGAAATACGGGTTCAAGGGGATCAAGTCCATCGTCAAGATCACCCTCACGTCGGACCGGCCGACCTCGACATGGAACGCCCAGGCCCCTTCGGAGTATGGGTTCTACTCGAACGTCAACCCGGACGTCCCCCATCCCCGCTGGAGCCAGGCGACCGAGCAGCGGATCGGGGAGTCGGGCCGGCGGCCGACGCTCCTCTTCAACGGATACGCCGAGCAGGTTGCCCACCTCTATTCCGGCATGGATTTGAATATCAACTTCTGAGCCCGAAGGCCGGGCATCCACTGGCACGATGGGGCGGTGCTCTTGAAAGTCGATCGCTTCACGAAGGTTGTCGTCGCGCTCAACGGTGCCGTGCCCGTGTTCCTCCTCGGCTGGGACGCCGCGGCAGGGAGGCTGGGCGCCAACCCGGTCAATTTCGCCATCCGCACGACCGGGATCCTGTCGCTCATCTTCCTCGTGCTCTCGCTGGCCGTCACGCCGGCGAGGCGAATCACCGGTTGGGGTTGGCTCGGCCAGTTCCGGCGCATGCTCGGGCTCTACGCCTTCTTCCACGCCGGGCTGCACTTCCTCCTCTTCTTCATACTCGATCGGGCGGCGAGCGTCGGCGACACGGTGTCGGAAGTCTTCGAACGGCCCTACCTGCTCGTGGGCATGCTCGGCCTGGTCCTGATGGTCCCGCTGGCGGCGACCTCGACCGACGCGATGATCAGACGCCTGGGCCCGGCGCGCTGGAAGTCGCTTCACCGGCTGGCCTACGTCGCGGCGGCGGCCGGGGCACTCCACTTCTACATGCTCGTCAAGGCCGACGTCAGACGCCCGGTCGCGTTCGCGGCGGCCCTGGGGGTGCTCCTCTTCTATCGCGTGGCCGCCCGCTACCGCCAACTCCGGTCGGACGCCCGAAAAGACGGGGCCGCCTCGCCCGTCGTCGTCCCCGTGCGGCCTTCGCCCTGGACCGGGCCGTTGCGAGTCGCCCGGGTGTTCGACGAGACGCCCGAGGTCCGCACGTTCCGGCTCGAGGCCCTCGACGGGGCCCGGCTGCCTTTCGAGTTCCTCCCCGGCCAGTATCTCAACCTCACGCTGGCGATCGACGGCCGGAAGGTCCGCCGGTCGTACACGATCGCGTCGTCCCCGACCCGGGTCGACCACTGCGAGTTGACGGTCAAGCGCGAAGCTTCAGGGCTCTCGTCGCGGCACCTGCACGACGTCGTTCGCGCGGGCGACCTGATCGACGTCATTGCCCCGGCCGGCCGGTTCACGTTCACCGGGGCCGAGGCCCTCGGCATTGTGCTGATCGCCGGGGGGGTGGGGATCACCCCGCTGATGTCCCAGGTCCGCTATCTGACCGACCAGGGATGGCCCGGGGAGATCCACCTGGTGTACTCGGTCAAGACCGAGAGGGACATCATCTTCCGCCACGAGCTCGACCTCCTCCGCTCGCGGCATTCGAACTTGCACGTGACCGTCACCCTCACGCGCGAGGAAGGGACGGAGTGGGTCGGGGAGCGGGGCCGGATCGATCCCGCCATGCTCGCCCGGCTTGTGCCCGAGATCGCCACGCGCCGGGTCCACATCTGCGGCCCGACCGAGATGGTCGAGCCGACCCGACGGATGCTCCTCGAACTCGGCGTCCCCGACGACTCGATCCGAGCGGAGACGTTCGCGTCGCCTGGCCTCGCCTCGTCTGCCGACTCGACCGGGTCCGACCCCGTCCCTTCCGCCGCGACGCCCGCGCCCGAAGCGGGCGACCGTGCTCCCGGCGACGCCTCCCTCACGTTCGCCCGCTCGAGGAAATCCGCGCGAGTGACCGGAAGAGAGACGGTGCTCGAGGTCGCGGAAGCCCTCGGAATCGCCATCGACTACGATTGCCGGGCCGGCATCTGCGGCCAGTGCAAAATCCGGCGGATCTCCGGTCTCGTCAAGATGGACGCCGAGGACGCCCTCGAGCCCGTCGACCGGGCGAACGACCTGATCTTGAGCTGTCAGGCCCATTGCGTCGACCACGTCGTGGTGGAGGCGTGACCACTTAGGTCCTCGCCATCGTCATCGGAAGGGTCTCCTTTTTTGTTCGTTTGAACACTGTTCGCGGAGAAGCCGACCGTCAAGATTGCGATGCCTGTCCTTTAGGTCCCAGATGGAGGACGAACTGGACAGGACATCGAACGTCGCCGCGCCGTAAAAAAACTAGAAACTAGGTCTGACCTTGCGCCAAGAAGCTCGGGAAAGGGGAATCATTGCGAATGTGAAACCTTTCATCGGAACCCTGCGGGTAACCAATCCCGTCCGGCAGAGCCGGGCCAGCAGC
>NZ_JBTYIP020000038.1:0-92504 GCF_054877945.1 Singulisphaera rosea
GCCCTATAAAACAAGGCATGCCACGAAACTATGGAAATCGAAGAGGCGCTCACTCGAAAACGCACACGCTCGCGCAAGTGCCGTTGCCAAAACCCCTTAAATCCAAGTTGGAGGGGCGTGAGAGGGTCTTCGATACGCTTGGTTTAGGGTTAGAATGCGAAGGATCGACTTTTAAAGTTTACCGACCAGATTCGCGATCACGACCGTGAGTTCGGCGGGGTCGACCGGCTTGGCGACGTGGATCTGGTAACCGGCCAACAGGACGCGTCGACGATCCTCGGGGCGGGCATAGGCAGTCAGGGCGACGGCCGGGCACCGGGGAACTCCGGTTTGGGACTCGAGCTGGCGGAGTCGTCTGATGAACTCATATCCGTCGACGCCGGGCATGCCGATGTCGCTGACGATGACCTCGAAGGAGCCGCTGCGATACTCGGTGAGGGCCTCCTCGGCGGAACCGGCGGTGACCACGGCGGCGCCGCAGTCTTCGAGGATTCGGCGCATCATCGACCGCGCATCCGCCTCGTCATCCACCAGGAGCACGCGGACTTCCTTGAGGTCGTGCGTCTCCTCATCGATCGGCCCGGTCGCTCGGGTCGGATGGACGCCGGTCCGACGCTCGGTATCGGAGACTGCCCGCAGGGGCAGCGAGACAACGAACGTGGCGCCGAGACCTGCGCCGGCGCTCCGGGCGTAGATGGTACCTCCGTGCAACTCGACGAGGTGCCGGACGATCGAGAGGCCCAACCCAAGTCCGCCGTGTGTGCGGTTGCTCGCGGCATCCTGCTGGCGGAACCTATCGAAGACGTGGGGGAGGAAACTCGACTCGATCCCCTGCCCCGTATCGGAGACGCTGACCTCGACGTGGGAGTCGATGCGCTCGACGATGACCTGGATCTTCCCCCCTTTTGGCGTAAACTTGACGGCGTTCGAGAGCAAGTTCCAGAAGACCTGCTGCAGGCGGGTCGGGTCGCCCGAGATCTTGACATGGTGGAGCGGGTCTAGGAGTCGCTCGATCCGCAATCCTTTCGCCTGGGCCGCGGGAGTGACGGTCTCTATCGACGCCTCGACGACCGTGGTGAGGTCGATCGACTGGAGGTCGAGGCGGAGCTTGCCCGAGGTGATGCGGCTGGCGTCGAGCAAGTCTTCGATCATCGTCGCCTGGACGCGGGCGTTGCGCTCGATGACCTCGCTGGCCTCGCGGAGATCCTCGATGTCGCCACCGCGGCGGAGGATCTGGGCCCAACCGATGATGGCATTCAGAGGGGTGCGGAGCTCGTGGGAGAGGGTTGCCACGAACTCGTCCTTGATTCGGTTCATGCGCTCGGCCTCGCTGCGGGCCGCGCGTTCGCTGGCGAGCATCTCTTCCTTGTCGGCGTCCCCTTTCCTCAGGACCCGGTTCTGCCTCACAAGGTCGGCGGCCCTCCCGAGCATCGCCTCGGCCAAGTCGCGCCTGAGGTCGGAGGCGACGGAGATTTCGGCCGAGGACCAGGGCTGGCTCCGGCCCCTAACGACCTGCTTCCAGAGGGCGAACGACCCTCGTGGGCTGAGCCGGACCCCGTCGCCCCCCTTCTCCACCGCCTTGGAGGGGTCGCCGGCCCAGTCGACCTCGCGGACCTGTTCGGGTCGGAACCACATCACCCAGTCGCGGTTCCCCTTGCGGATCGAGATCGCCAGGAGCCCGGCGGCCACGGCACCGATCGAGTGCAGGCCGAACATCGCGCCGAGGGCATCGGTGTGGAAGAGCTCGGTGTGTTCCCGCTCGGCGAGGCGTTCGGCGATTCGGAGGATCTCTTCGACCGCGGGAGTCATGCCGATGCGAGTGACCTCGTCGCCGTGGATGACGGCCGCCCCGCTGGATTGGAGGAGATCCAGGATCGTCGGCTCGACATCCGTCAGCGCGATCCCGACCTGTTCCATCCGCCAGAGCCGGTCTGCCAGGGCCATCCGGATCGACGCCATTCGTTCGCCGTAGACGGCTTCCTCTCGCCCCTCGCGGCCGACGAGCTGCATCGACATCACCTGACCCAGGAGCTCGCAGGCCGTGCGGATGTCGTAGGGGACATATCTCGGAGTGTAGTGGTGGCAGGCCACGAGGCCCCAGAGTCGATCATCCTTCAGCAGGGAGATCGACATCGAGGCTCCCACTCCCATGTTGCGGAGATACTCGATGTGGATCGGCGAGACGCTCCGCAAGACCGCGTAACTCAAGTCGAGCGGGACGGGCGACGTGGGCCCGGCGGGTGGCTGGATTGGGACGGATTGGTATTCGCGGTCGGCGATGAACCGGAGCCAGTTCTGCGAGTAGAGCTCTCGGGCTTGCCTGGGGATGTCGGAGGCGGGGTAATGGAGCCCCAGGAACGACTCCAAATCGTCACGCTTCGCTTCGGCGATGACGATGCCGTTCCACTCGGCATCGAAGCGGTATACCATCACGCGGTCGAAGCCCGCGATCTTCCGGACCCACTGGACGCAGAGCGCGTACATCTCGCTCAAGTTCGACGCCTTGCGCAGGCCGGTGACCGCACCCTGGGTCATCCGGTACAGGTCGGCCACCGAAGCGCCGACCGCGTTCCGCATCGGCTCGAACTCGAGGATGATGCGGTCCCCGGCCCGATGCACAATCGCATCGTACCCGGCCATGCCCCCCTTGGTGCGGACGGTGTAGAGGTATTTGGGTGCCGTCTCGTCCTTCAAGGCCGCGATGCCCGTCGCAACACGTGCGTAGTCGACATCATCGACCAAATCCGTCAGGTGCCGACCGAGGGCGTCGGTCGCCGCGATCCCGAAAAGCTCATCCAGGTTCTCGCTCGCATGGGAGACGATCATGTCGGCCACCCCCACAGCGATCAACGCCCCGTGTGGCTGGATCGCCCCCGGGATGCGGATGGGCTCGTTCTCGCAATTTGAGAGGTCGATCTCCGTATCCGGTCGGCTCATCGGCGAATCCAAGGGAGAATGAGGCAGGAATCGGGCCGAACACACTCACCGGTATGGCAGACCTCAGCTCGCCCGTGGAGCCGCGTCGCCATTTGTCAATTTTCGTAAAACCCGATCGCTTGGCGAGTTGGCCGCAAAAATCGGATCCGGGTCCGCCGCAAGTATCCATCTCTGTACAGGCGTCTTTGTCCGGGACGAGACTCAACGCACGCCGATCTTCGTCGTCAAACCATTCCGGACGGTATCGACGGGTCATCTTCTCACACATTTCGCATGCCGTAAGGGGGTAAAAGCGACCTCGGGAGCGGACGACGCTCGGCACGCAACCACCCGATGTCTCCCCAGAGTGACTTTTTAGAAGCCCGAGGCGCAAGCGAGCGAATTTCCACGGGAGAAATTGAAGAGGATTCACTCGCTGGCGCTTCGAGCTTGTATCAAAGAGAGGGTAATCGCAGGCTAACCGATCGAAGGGCTCTTATAAAGCAACCTGACCCCGAAGCAGAATCGCGAGCCGTCTTCGATGGGAGTGCCGAGGGGGAAAATTCCGAACGACCAGACGCAGCGGATCGCTATCGGCGAGGATAGCGGTCCGGGGCGTTCGTCTCAGAAAGTTCGCAGCCCTTTCGCTCATTCAGGCTTGAGGAGCCGAGCCACCGACCAAACCTTGATGATGCCCTTTTCATCGGCGGTGGCGAAGTACTTTTCGTCGGCGGTCAATGCGGATGTCACGATCGGACTTGTATGCTCTTGCACGATCCGAATCTTGCCGGAGTCGACCTGTCCGCCGGCGATAACGAACCTGGTGGTGAAGATGCGGAGCCCCTGGTGCGTGAGTAAAGCCGGCTTGCTCCGAAGGAGGAAGTACTCATTCTCCGGGACATATTGCCGACCTTCGAGGCTCTTGAAGGTCTTGGCGTCGCGGATGTCGAACAGTCCATCCCTCCAACTGAAGGCCACCAGCCATTGGCCGTCCGGAGATTCGCGGAACCGACTCGGGCCGGCCCCTGTCGTCGGTGCTTCGTGCTTGAAGAGGAGCTTCCCGCCCTCCGCGTCGAAAACGTGTTCCTCTCCGCCGTCGATGAACAACAGACGATCGCCGGCGGCGGTCCAGCTTACGGACCAGGGATCGCGCAGGTCGGCGATGGTTTTCTTCCGTTTGCCCGTCGCCACGTCCCAGATGCGAATGCTGCTGTCGGCGGCGCCGGTCGCGAGCCAGCGACCATCGGGCGAGAATACCATCTCTCTCGCCTTGAGCGCACCGCCATGCCCGACACACTCGACGGTCTCGCTCCCGGACCCCACATCGTAGATTTTGAGAGTCCCGTCCCCGACACCGAAGGCGACCAGCTTCCCGTCGGGGCTGAATGCGACCGATGACATCTGGTGATTGGAATTTTCGGAGAAGACTCTCTGTTTCCCGTCCGCGTCCCAGATGATTCCTTTCCCGTTAGCCAGGGCCACGGCGATCAACGGGTCGGTCTTCGAGGTTTGGATGTCGACCACGTCCTTCACATCGTCGGCCAGGATCGTCGAATCCTTCCCCGTCGACAGATCCCAGAGTCGGAGCGTTCCCTCGCGTCCGACCGAGACGAGTCGCTTGTTGTCGTACAGGGTCCTGAGCAGCACCGTGCCAGGCTCGTGAACCTTGAAGGTGTAAAGCTCCGGTTCGCCCGCAGGCTCTTCTTCTTCGACGGCGCGGGCCACTGGAGGAGGAGCCGGCACGGGCTTGCTGACCTTGACTCGTTCGACGGGAACAACCGGGCCGGCGAGCTCCTTGATTTCGATGTTTCGGAACCGCACCTGTCCGATCCAGTTCTCGAGGCCGATCCGTCCGGATTGCCTTTGGATGCCGGGGAACTGCCTGGACTTGCCGAGATATTTGATCAAGTCCGTTTCGAGGACCGAATGGCCGTTGACCTGGACGCGGACGAATCGGCCTTTGACCTCGAGCCGCATCGTGTTCCACGTCCCCACCGGATTCAGGGTCGCCGGCCTGTTGATGGCCAGGTCGTAGAGGGCGCCGCAACGTTTGATCGGATGGAGGCGGGCGTCGCGGTCGGGGTGGAAATCGTCCGTGATCTGGATTTGAGGAGGTAGGCCTGAGCTCTTGCCCGAGATATAGTTCTCGCCCGAGATTGACCGGAACGCCAGGCCGCTGTTCGCCCCCTCCGATGTCTTGAATTCGAGCTTGAGGATGAAGTCGGCGTAATCCCGATCGGTGTGGATCCAGCCCGAGTTCGGAGCCCTGCCATCGACGACGAGCTCGCCGTCCTCGACATGCCAGGCGTCGGGGTCGCCGCTGTCGACGACCCATCCGGCGAGGTCCTGCCCGTTGAAGAGGGGATGGAAGCCGGACTCACCCGCTTCTTCCACGATGACGGGCTTCTTTCCCTCGGCGACGGCCTTGGCCAGCATCAAGGTCACGCCCTGGAGCTTCTGCGGGGTGGGTGCGTCGAAGTATCCCCCCTTACCTGCTCGGGCGACTTCCTTCAGGGACGCCTTCTCGTCGGGTCGGACGCCGAAGCCGACGACCTGCACGCCGAACTTCAACTTCAGGTTCCTGGCGAGCTGGGCGGCCTCACCGACCGGGTCGCCGTTGCACATTTCTTTTCCGTCGCTGATCAGCACGACACCGGAAGGCCCCTGCGACCGTAGTAGTTCTCGCCCCGCCACATTCAGCGCCAGGCCGATCGGAGTCGAACCCGAAGGTTGCAACAGCCCGACCGACCTGACGAGGGAATCCCGCCCCCGGGCATCGATCGCGCCGAGCGGGCGGACAACCCTCACGGCCTCGCAGCGAAGGGCCTTGTCATGACCGTAAATGATCAGCGAAAGATAGAGACCCTCGGGAGCGTTCCGGATCAATTCGATCGCCGCACGCTTGGCCGCCTCCATCTTGGTCGACCCGTCGGCGGTGCCCTCCGACATGCTACCCGAGCAATCGACGAGGATGGCGAGGTTGGCGATCTCACGAGAAGGGTCCAGGGTCTTCACGGCCCCGAGCTCTTTGAGGAGAGTCTCGGACGCGCCGAGCTTCTTGAGCTCCGCGGCCTGGTCGATGCCGAGAGTGAAGACGCTCCCCTTGATCCGCTCGAGGATCGCGTCGTCGGGGATTTTGAATCGGACCATCTCGGCGAGCTCGTCGAACGTCACCGCCTGTTCGGCACCGGGGGCGGCCTTCGACTCTTCGGCCTTCTTGCCGGCCTCGGTGATCGCATCGAGGACGAGTTCAGGGACACCCGCCTTCGTTAGGCGACCGAGGGTCGCCGCATCGGCCTCGAAGCCAATCCCCCGGTTGCGAACCATGCCGGCGACGGCCTCGGGCTTGATCTTCAACGTTTTCACGAGGCGAGTCATCCCGTCTTCGGTCAACGGGCCGGTTGATTGGCCTCTCGACAGGGTGGGGATGGCCAGTGAAACGACGATGGCGAGGATGCTCAGGGCTTTGGCAAACGTCATCGATCAAGGCTCCATCGATACGTGTTTGAGAAGATCTCGCCGGTCATGCGTCGACTCGCCCCGGCTCGCTGAACACGTCGCCTTACGTGAGGAAGCAATTCTCGGTGACGCTTGCAGGCCAAGGATTTAGAATGTTTTTGGATTGTGTCCGGACTGTCGCCGTCTTGCGTTCTTGAGGGTGCGAGAACCCACTTGGACGGCCCCTTTGAGGCGTGCGATCGATGGATCTCTCAGGCCGACTGCGGAGGGCTCCGACCGTCATGAGCATCGACCGAGACCAGGGAAGATTCGCGAGGGGCGATCGCACCGGCCGCTACGGCTCCGAGTTCGCGTCGGAGTGGCGGCGAGGCGGTCGTCCTCGGATCGAGGATATGCTCGGCCGGGTCGACGAGGCGGAGCGATCGAGCCTGCTCTCGGTCCTCATCGTCACCGAAGCCACGCTGCGGCGAGAGGGAGGAGAATCGCCAACACTCGAGGAGTACCAAACGCGTTTCCCCGCCCTGGAGATCGATTCGGTCGAGTCGACCTTCCGGAACATGGGCGGGGCGGCCCGAGGGCCAAGCCCTCGTTTGCCGCGAAGCCTCGCGGAGTTCGAGGGATTCCGGCTGACCGAGCTCCTCGGCCGGGGAGGCTTCGGCGAGGTCTGGAAGGCGGAAGCCCCCGGGGGAGTTCAGGTCGCCCTGAAATTCGTCCGGCTCGACGCGACCCAGGGAACGATCGAGTTTCGCGCCTTCGAGACGACGAAGGGGATCCGACACCCGAACTTGATGTCACCGTTCGCGGCATGGCAGGTCGATGGCAACCTGGTCATCGGCATGGAGCTGGCGGAAGGGACCTTGATGGACCGCCTGAACCAGGCCAACGCCCAAGGCCTGGTCGGGATCCCGGCGGACGAGCTCGTGGGGTATCTCGAAGAAGCCGCGAAGGGGATCGACTTCCTCAACGAGCGACGGCACCTGTTCGACGGCAAGTCGATGAGCGTTCAGCATCGCGACGTGAAGCCGCAAAACATCCTGCTGGTCGGTGGTGGCGTGAAGATTGCCGACTTCGGACTCGCTCGATTGTTGGAGACGTCGGCAACGGCTCACTCGGGTGCATTAACACCGGTCTACTCGGCGCCGGAGTTCTTCCGAGGCGAGACGTCGAGCCGGTCCGATCAGTACTCGCTCGCCGTGGCGTATTGCCAGCTCCGCGGAGGTCGTCCCCCATTCCGAGGTACCGCGGAAGCGCTCATGCATGGCCACCTGATGGAACCGCCGGACCTTTCGATGCTCCCTCCTCGCGAACGGGCCATCGTGAGGCGTGCCCTCGCCAAGGATCCGGCCAAACGTTGGCCCGACTGCCGGACGTTCATTCAAGCCGTGCGGGAGGCGGTGAAACCGAAGAGTCCCTGGAGGCTTCGGGCAACCCTGGCTGCGACGGTGCTGGGATTGGCCGCTCTTACCTTTGTGCTCACGCACATCCAGTTGCCCGACGCCGCTCGCACCAGGACCAAGCCGCTACCTGTCCCTGAGCCCATCCCCTCGCGCTCGGGCGAGGCCCCCTCCACTCCTTCGGTCGTCCCGAAGCCGATCGTCACCGTGCTCGAGGAGCCTGAACGCGTCAGCCCGTCGGTCATCACCAAGGTCCAAAGTCCTCCGATCGAGCCTTCGCCGCCGGTCGTCAAGGAAACCGCCACAGTCCCTCCGCCAACCCGCCCCAAGTCCTTCATCGAGGTCGGCAACGACGCCTTCAAGGCCGGCGATTATGTCTCGGCCCTCGTCGCCTACAGCGAGGTCCTGGCGGTCGACCCGGACAACGTGCCCGCCCTCAATAATCGCGGCGGGACGTACTCCAACATGGGCCTGCACGACGCCGCGATCGAAGACTTCGACCGCGCCATCAAGCTCCGCCCCCAGGATGCCCAGGCCCTGTTCAACCGAGGGACCGCTCGAATCGCCATGTTCGACCACGCGGGCGCCGTCCAGGACCTGACCGCCGCGATTGCTCTCGACCCGAAACTCGCCGGCGCCTACACGAATCGAGGCGTGGCCTACCAAAAGCTGGGCGACAAGGCGCACGCCGAGGAAGACTTCGCCGAAGCGAGTCGCCTCGGTGTCGAGAAATAATCGTCCCAGTCCTCAAGGATCCGGCTGATCCTCGAACCGGAGGAGGTCGAGGAGGTATCGCCCATAGTCGTTGGGAATCCGGCGAGCGAGCTCCACGAGTTGGTCGGCGCTGATGTAACCCATCCGATAGGCGACTTCTTCGATGCAGGCGATCTTCAGCCCCTGCCTCGACTCGATGGTCTCGACGTAGTTGGCGGCCTGGATCAAGGCTTCGATCGTGCCGGTGTCGAGCCAGGCGAACCCCCTGCTGAAGCGCTCGACGCGGAGTTGGCCACGGGCGAGATACTCGCGGTTGACGTCCGTGATCTCGAGTTCACCCCGAGGGGACGGCTCCAGGTTCGCGGCGATATCGATCACCTGATTGTCGTAGAAATAAAGGCCCGTCACCGCGAAGTTCGATCGGGGCCTGGCCGGCTTCTCCTCGATGGAGACCGCCTGGCCGAGGGAGTCGAATTCGACGACTCCGTAACGCCGCGCATCCTTGACGAAGTAGGCGAAGACGGTCGCCCCCGACCGTTGCTGACGGGCGCGGGCGAGCATCTTCTGGAACCCCTGGCCGTAGAAGATGTTGTCCCCAAGGATCAGGGCGACGTTCGACGTCCCGACGAACTCTCGACCGATCAGGAATGCCTGCGCCAGGCCTCCCGGATGGGGCTGCACTGCGTATCGGATCGACATCCCGAGATGCTGACCGTCGCCGAGGACACGCTCGAAGTTGCCGATATCTTCGGCGGTCGATATGAGCAAAACCTCGCGGATCCCCGCCAGCATCAGGGCCGACAGGGGATAATAGATCATCGGCTTGTCGTAGACGGGCAACAGTTGTTTGCTGATCGCCCGCGTCAGCGGGTAGAGCCTGGTCCCCGAGCCCCCGGCCAGGATGATCCCCTTGGGCGCCTCCGCCTGGTCTTCCATCGCAATCTGAACCCCAACGGCCCGGTGGACTTTCGGCGAGTTCGCCGAGGGCCATGCTATCGGGAGAACCCCCTGGTCGGCAAGGACGCGTCTAGTCGTGGAAGGACACCGTTGATAGCCTGGAACCAGCCTCTCGGAACCTCGTCGATGATGACGACCAGGCACGGACTTCCTGATCCCGACAAAGGACTCGACCGAGCCGGAAGGTGCCCTTTGGACGGTTCGCTGTTCCCCCCAGGACCAACCGATGCGCCTCGCTCGACGACCAATCCCGGCGGTCCTCGTCCTCGTCCTGGTGTCGGCCGGCCTCTCGTGGGCCGTCTGGCCCCGAGGCGAGGCCCTCAAGCCCGAGAGCACACGAGTCGCTGTCGAAGCTGGAAGCCGCGTCTACGAGAATACTCAGGCCGGCGTGGCCTACGTGGGAGACGCGGTGTGCAGCCGCTGCCATGCCGGGCTGGCGAAGACGTACCATCAACACCCGATGGGCCGTTCGATGTCACCCGCCGCCGAGGTCGAACCGAAATCCGTCGGCCAAGTCCTCGACGTGGACGACCTCCGTTATTCCATCGAACGCCGGGACGGGCGTGTCTTCCACCGAGAGGAGCGTCGCGACTCGGCCGGGCGGGTGCTGCAGACGACCGAAGCCGAAGTCCAGTACGCCCTCGGCTCGGGGACGCATGGGATCGCTTTCCTGCTCGAGCGAGGGGGGAAGATGTATCAATCTCCCCTCTCGTGGTACTCCGAGACGCGACGATGGGACCTCGCGCCGGGATACCGCGGCAAGAATTATCACTTCGACAGGCTCGTCACATCCGAATGTCTTTACTGCCATGCGGACCGGGTCGTTGAATCGCCGGGACAACCCCTGATCTTCCTCGGACTGTCCATCGGCTGCGAGCGCTGTCACGGGCCTGGGGAGCGGCATGCCAATCGTCGTGAATTCGTCAGCCACGACGATCCCACGATCGTCAATCCCGCCGACCTCTCCCCCCCGCTCCGAGAGGCGGTCTGCGAGCAGTGCCATCATCAAGGGGGCAGGCGCGTCAACCGGCCGGGCCGTTCCCCGTTCGACTATCGCCCAGGTCTGGCGTTCGACGAATTCGTGTCCGTCAGCTCTTCGGCCGGCGACCCTCTCAGTCGCAAAAATGCCGTCGGGCAGGTTGAACAGATGCGCGAGAGCCGGTGCTATCAAAAGAGCAACAGCCGTCTCGGTTGCCTCTCGTGTCACGACCCGCATCGACTTCCCGACGCCGGCGAGAAGGTTGCATTCTACCGTGGCCGTTGCCTCGAGTGCCACGAAAAGCGAGGATGCTCGCTGCCGAAGCCCGAGCGGCTCTCTCTCAACCCCCTCGACGACTGCGTGTCTTGCCACATGCCGAAGTCGACCGTGGTCGACGTCGCCCACACCTCGAGGACGCTCCACAATATCCCCAAGATCCCGACGGAAACTCCAACTTTGAAGGGCTTGCCGTAGCAAGCGAGGAGGGTTCACCACAATGGACACAAAGGATAATTAAAGCCTAAACTCGATTTCCAATATTCCCTTTGTGTCCTTCGTGGTGCCCCCCCCTGTATTAATCCTGCGCATGAAATCGCCGCACCCTCGAAGAGGCGCGGCGACTTGTTTCCGAATGTTTCGACTCAGGCCTGGACGATGCGGTGGTCGATCGAGAATCGACGGCCGAGGGGGGACTTGAAGTCGAAGTAGCCCATCCCGAGCGACGACGCGAGCGTGATGTGCTGCGGCTGCCGCACATCGAACCCTTCGGTGCCGAGCGGGTCTCCGGCGAGCTTGCCGGTGCCCGCGACGGGCGGGAGCTTCTGCAACTTGCGCTTGGCGTCGATGATCGTCCATTCCACGTGGTCGAGCGCCACGGGGTCGGTCGCGAAGAAGAGGGCGTTGTATTCCCAGGTGAATTTGACGTTGTGAGCGAACGGGCCGCCCTGGAAGACGCCTCGGATGCCGTCCATGATCTGGAGGACGGCCTTCTTGCGGATGATCGGGTGGCTGACGACCTCGGGGATGAACATGTTACACGCGTTCGTATCCGGCGTGCTGTGCGAACGGGCGACGTTGTTCACCGAGCCGTGGCTCATGTTCTTGAGCGCACCGGTGACCCCGGCGGAGCCGTGGTCCTTGAGCACGGGGAGCATGACGAGCTTGTTGACCCGCTTCGTGAGGAAGAGTCCGAGGTGGGACCGGAAGTTCCGGTCGTCCTTGATGTCGTTCCCCCGGCTGACGAGGTTCATCTCAACGAACTCGTCGCGGTCGTATCCGGCGAGCGGGTCGTTACGGAAGCCCGGCCAATCGAGCAGGAGCTGGGAGCCGTCGTCCTCGGGGGTCAGGCCGCCCCAGCGGATTCCTTGGGGCACGTGCTCGTGCATCTTCCCGCCCATGAACTCGCTGCGGTAGCGATCATAGACGAAGATGTCGGAGGTCTTGACCCCGGCGGCCTTGAGGCCCTCGATCACCTCGAGCATCAACTCGGGCGAGCTCTCGGCCAGGGGATAGCCGTTCGGGACGACCTTGACGCCGACGACGTCGCCGGGTTCGAAGAACGAACGCCAGGCGTCGACAGCCTCATCGGCCCCGGTCAGTTGCTTCATGCCCTTGTCGAGGGTCTTGCGGATCGCCTCGCGGCTCTTGACGCCGGATTTGATCATGCCCTTGTTGCGGACCTCGACGACCCGTCCGGGAAAGGGCCCCGGTGCACCAAGCTTGTCCTTGAACGACTTGGGATCGGCCGCGGCAGCCTTGGGCTCCTGGGCCGAGACCCGTTTGGCGGAGAGGATGGGGAGAGCGGCCGCCGCGCCCGCCAGGAAGTGGCGACGATTCATACCGCCGCAGGGATGGTGATGGGACATGTCTGAGGGTCCTCCGAACGGGCCGTCGAACGAGTACGCCGAGTCCTCCCGGGCTCGGCCGGGGGCGTGAGACGCCCCGGCGAGGTGAATCGGCCGTCCCGGTGTCAGTCTTTCAGGTCGAACGGAAAAGTGTTGTTCCCTTCCTTCACTTCCGCGGTCAAGTCCGTCTTACCGACGCTGTTGTACTTGCTGGGGACCGCACTCTTGGCCTTTTTATAAGCCTTGGCGACGAAGTCCTGGGGGATCATCACGCTCGTCGCCCCCTTGGCCTTGCCGGCCGCCTCGGCGGCCGCCATGTCGGGCGATCGAGAGTCGACGGTGACCTTGTACTTGCCAGGGAACGCGCCGTCGCCGGGAGTCAGGGTTGTGAGCGAGTACGACCCTCCCTCGATGGTGCCGGTGGCCGAACGACCATCGCCACCGTCCGAGATGAAGGTGATGACGCCTTTCTCGACGGGCTTTCCGTTATAGGAAACGGTACCCGAAACGGGATATCGTTTCGAGAGCCCATCGTCGTAACAGCCGGAAATGACGACGGCGATCGTGGCCAGAAGGCCGAGACGCCGCATCCGATTCGAAACGTCGTGCATGGCCGGAATATCGTGGGTCATCTTGAAAACTCGGGAGCGGCGACGGAGGAGAGCGGCGATCCGACGCCGCGCACCCTCCGGAGTTGCCGCCGTGGGATGGATCGAAAGAAAGCCGCCTCGGACGTTCAATCGCCGAGGCGGCCCGGTGTGGTCGATTGGATTCGGTGTGCGAAAGGAAAGGGGTCGGCCATTCGAGACCGGCCCCTCCCCTTCCACGGTCGCGATCAATAGGCGTCGGAGCTGACGACCTCGCCGCCGTTGCGGCTGCCGAGGTTGACGTAGGTCACCTTGTTGATCGAGTTCTTCAGGAAGTGGACCGAACCGTCGGCGAACAGGAAGTTGGCACCGCCGGGGTGTCGGCTCTTGAAACCACGGGCCGCGTAGCTGAAGCGCGAGGTCCAGACGTCGGACCCGAAGCCGCCGTTGGGGTCCTCGGTCTTCCAGTTGAGCGGGATCGTCGTGCCGAGCGCGGCACCGGTGGCGGTCCACATTTCGCTGTTGGGGTCTTCGGCCGGGAGGCCTTCACCCCCGAGGATGGTGTTGCTCGTTCCGTCGGTGACGCCGGCCATGTTGGTCGTGTGCATCGTCCGGTAGTCGGAGAAGCCTCGCATCACGCCGCCACCGTTGGCGTTCGAGACCGCGCAGTCATAGCTGGTGCCCCAGAATCCGGCGAAGCCGATCGTCGCCTGGCCGGGGGCGAGGGTGGCGCCGCAGGGGGTTTCCCAGGGATTCTGGGTTCCGGTCAGGCCACCGATGGCGTAATTGTCGCCGAAGCTCAAGTAGTAGTTCACGACCGGGCAGGCCGCCGCGCCTCCGCCCGGTTTCGCCGGCGGGCCGTACATCGGGTAGACGCCGGTCGAGGTGTTGGCGGGAAGGAAGCCGTTGTTATGCTTGCCGTCCGAAGGGCAGAGGAACACGCTGACGGTCGTGTACCAGGCGGTGGCCATCGCCGCGCTCGAGTCGCCCCCTTCGTGCAGGCCGAAGTTGATCGAGTTGAAGATGGGGTTCTGTTCCATCTGGGGCAGGATCAGGACCCGCCACGACATCCCGTTGTTCGACCACGCACCCCACCCCTGGCTCGGGTTGGTCGCCATGGCACCCGGGACGAAGATGTCGAACGAGTCATGATAATTGTGGATGGCCAACCCGATCTGCTTCAGGTTGTTCACGCACTGGGCGCGTCGGGCGGCTTCGCGGGCCGACTGCACGGCGGGCAAGAGGAGCGCGATCAGGACGGCGATGATGGCAATGACCACCAAGAGTTCGATGAGAGTGAAGCCCGAGCGGGGCTTCCGAAGTCGAGACAAAACCATCGGATGACTCCTTGAGTACTTGAGGGGGAAAACGATTCGTTCTACGGCAACCGGTCGGCCTCGACCGGCTCTGGTGGGGTTCTCGGCCCGATGACGTCCTACGGACGGCACCGTGTTTGATCAATAATACATAAGCCGATTAACATCCCTCGGCCTTGCCGCCTCCGGCATGACCGACGTCGAACATCGACCTCGACCAGACTCTTCGAAAGACGGACACGACCGCAAACAGGACCTGCAACCTCACATCAGACAGCTTCAGTGGGAACGGGTGACGTCCCGGAGGACTGCAGGTAACGCCTCCCGGCCCCCCGGCCACAACGTCGGGGCCGCGTGAGCACCCCCTCCTGAACCACCACCGGCCGATCGATCGATCCGAACAAGGGAAATCCACCGGCACCATCCCCACGACAGGGATGACTGTACCGACGCTCGGCCGTCACCCGGGATGAGGAGCGGTGGACCTCGAACGAATTCATGGATGGTTGCCGGTCTGGACGCCTCCTCGGATCAGTGAGGCGCAGAGATAGTCGTCACAATAGAGATCGCAGTCGCGCAACACATTTTTGCCATATTTCCGCGTGCGTCCAAGCTATTTCCGGTAACTCTTGTCAAATAAGAACATTGGACCGCCCTATGAAATTCGGTCAACGAAGTCCGTAAAAGTACGGCGTCCCGAATTCATCCTTTTGGATTTACACATTTTAACGAATTCGGTTAACCAGCTCGAATCGTGCGTGATTTGACAAGGTTGTCGTGCACTCGACCGGTTGATTTCCTCTATCCGCAGACCCCCCGCGACGGATCATGGTCGGACTAGCACGCCACGACCCCCAGGAAACGATCTTCGGGAACTCCGACCTCCTACGTGCTTAAGCTATTCATAAATTTCTGCTTCAAATCGATTATCGATGAGCGTCGTCCCGGTCCGGGATGGATTCCGAAATCGTCCGATCGATATAATCACCTCATTGCGGGTTCCCGTCCGGCGAGGTCGGTATTTAAGGTCGCAGGGCGGGCGAAGCGGCCCGCGAAGGTTTCAAAGGGGTCATCCCAACAATGGCGGCACCGTCGTCTTCCGAGACGTCCCGGGCGGTACCGGCGTCCCCCCCTCGGCTCACGTTGGTGCGAGTCCTCGTCTTGACAACCATCGTGGCGGCTGTAGGTTCGGCCCTCTCCTGGTTGCGAACCGAGTCCGTCCCTCCGGCAGCCCTCCTCGCCCGCAAGGCGATGGCGTCCGGACAGTTCACCAAGGCATTGCCATCCATCGACTCCTGGTTGCAGGCCTCCCCGCGCTCGGCCGAAGCCCACCTGACCAAGGCGAGGGCCATGCTCGCGCTCGATCGGGTCGACGAGTTCACGTCGAGCTTTAAGCGAGCCAAGGAACTCGGTGCCCCGGAGTCCGAGGTCGAGCTGGTCGTGGCCCTGCTCCAGGTCCGGCAGAGCCGCTATCGAGACGCCTGGCCCGTCCTGATCCGCGAGTACGAGTCGAGGAAGACGCCCGACCCCATGCTCAAGGAGGCCGTCGCCAGGATCTATCTCGAGTACTTCGAGCTGGAGAAGGCGATGGCGGTCATCGACCGTTGGATCGCGGACGCTCCCGGGAGTGCCAAGGCCTACTTTTGGCGCGTCGAGATCGACAACCGCGTCCCAGGCGAGAGCTCGAGGCTGCTGGCGGACTATCGCAAGGCCGTCGCCCTCGACCCGACGCTTACGAAGGCCCGGATCGGGCTGGCCAAGGAACTCCTGAAGCTCCATCGCAACCAGGAGGCCGCGAAGGAATTCGACGCCTATCTCGCCCTTTGCCCGGACGATGCCGAGGCCCACGTCGGGGCGGGCAACAATGCGTCGGAGCTCGGAGACACCGCCTCCTCGATCCTCCACTTCGACCGGGCCATCGCGCTTTCCCCGAAGAACGTCGAAGCCTTACGCGAACGCGCCGAGATCGACCTCAAGCAAGACCGGTTCGAGCCGGCCCTCGAGCGACTGGGCCGGGCGATCGCGCTCGACCCCTTCGACCTCGACGCGCGATACGATCGGGTCCTGGTCCTCGGTCGGCTCGGGCGTCAGGAGGAGTCGAAGGACGAGCTCGACATCGTCAAACGCTTGCGTGCCGACAACGAAGAACTGAACAAGATCAAGGAAAAGCTCGTCCACGCCCCCCACGATGTCGCGATCCAACTCGAGGTCGCCGGTTGGATGTTCGCCCACGGCCATGGTCCCGAAGGGGAGCGCTGGACCGAGAAGATCCTGAGGGCGACCCCCGGACAACCCGAGGCCTGCCGCCTGGTGGCCGATTACCACGAGCGGTCGGGGAACCCGGGGCTCGCGAACTTCTATCGCCTCCAATCGAAGGCCCCCTCCCCTGCCCCGGTTCAGACACGCTGAGGGGTCGCGGTTACGAGTCGGCCCTTCGACCGAGAGGCGTACTTCACCTCGGGCGATTGCCGAGGACCTGGCGATAGATCGCGGCGAGTTGATCGGCGTGGTGGGACCAGTTGAAAATCTTGGCCCGGGCGAGTCCGGCGTCCCGTCGCGAACGCGAAACCGGATCGTTGGCCCGGCGTTCCTCGAGGAGGGAGAGCGCGGCCTCGGTCCATGCGGGGACGTCGGCGACCGGACGGTAGACGGGAGCATCGCCACCGACCTCGCGGAGGACCGGGAGGTCGCTGGCCAGGAGGGGGACGCCGCTCGCCAGCGCCTCGGCCACGGGCAAGCCGAAGCCTTCGGCCTCGCTCGGCAGGAGGACGAGAGTGGCACGCCGATAGACGGCCGCCAGAGTCGCTCGCGAGCAGAATGGCAATGAGACGACCGCGTCGAGGATGCCGAGTTCCCGTGCCCTCTCCTCCTGGGTCGAGGTCATCCGGCCCCCGACCCGGATCAGGCGCGCCCCCGGATGGGCCTGACGAATCGCGGCGAAGACGTCGAGCAGAACGTCGATCCGCTTCCGAGGGATCGTCGACCCGACGTGGAGGATGTCCGGGGGCCCCTGCGGGTCGATGGGGCCTAGCCATGTCGCGGCCTCGTCGAACGCCGAGGCGTTCGGCTCCGCCGAGCATTCGGGGTGCGTCCCTAGGTAGACGACGTGGAGTCGCGAGGCCGGCAACAAGTCATGGGCGAGGATCGCATCCCGAGTCGCTTCGCTGTCGCAGACGACCGCCGCGGCCTTCTGCATCCCTTCCAGGGTTCGTCGGGCGAACGCTCGGAACCAGGCCGGGCGCGGTTCTCGGGCGGGATCGAGCAGACAGCGGAAGGTGTCGAGGTCGTGGCAGGTGACGATCGTCCGGTCGTCGGGCAACGCGTGGACGAGCTGCGAGTAGCTATGATCGACGAGATGGTACAGGTCGAACTCGCCTTGCCTGGCTCGTCGGCCGAGCGACCTTGGGTAGTCCCAGAATCGGTTCAGGAGCCGGTCCGCATTCCGCGCGGCTCCTCGACCTCGTACGATCGGCACGCGGGTCATGCGATGTCGGTAAGGCGGGCAGACCGGGGTGACCGAGAGCTCGGCCGAGTGCTCCCTACCGAGGTAGGCGAAGAGCATCTCCCCCATCAGGTCCATGCTCGGCCAGCCTTCTTCGGCGTAGTCGCAAACCAGGGCCAGGCGGGTCGGCGTCATGGCTTCGGCGTGGAGCCCGGCACCGGGCCCCCCTTTCGATGGACGTAGAGCAAAAGCGAGGACGAATGCGTCGGGACTTCCACCATCGCAAACCGTTCGACCAACGACCGAGGATAGTCGGATAGAGTCTCGGCCCGATTCCGATGTCCGAGCGCCGCGAGATACCACGAGTCGGTTTCTCGGCCGAGATCCTCCATGAGGATCTTCGGGTCTTCCTTCGGTCGATCCTGATACATGAGTTCCCTGATCCGATAGGCTGGCGTCTCGCCGGGCAAGTCGACGAGCTTGAAGAAGGCTCCGGCATAGACGATCAACGAGTTCGGCGGGACGTTCGCGACGACCGCCTCGCGGGCTTCGAGCAAGGTCCTGAGGTGTCCTTGATGCTTCTTGAAGACCACGCCGATCGCCCCGAGCAGGACTACGCACGAAACCACGACGAGCGCGTTCCAGACGCGTCCGCCCAGGGCCCGCCGGATCGGGGTGACGATCCAGTCATCGAGGACGCCTGCGTAGCTGACGATCCAGATCGGCAACGCAACCTGGAGCAGTCGCTGGCCCACCACGAGGGTCTCGGCCCAGCTCGAACCACTATCGTGAAAGTAGTAGAACGTCAGGAAGCCGAAGAAGACGCCGCAAAGCCCTCGGACCATCCAACGCAAGCGGGACCGATCCAGGACCGGGGCGACGATCATGCCAGGCCACAGGACCGCCAGGGCCGTGCTGTAAAAGACGAGGTGGGGGACGAAGACGTCGAGCTGGAATGTCCCCCGTCCTCCGGTGAACGGCTCGGTGGCGGTGCCGTAGACCACGAAGTTGTAGCCGACGATGAGGCTCCCGCAGGCCGCGGCCGTGACCACGCACAGGATCGCGTCGCGCCAGGCGCGAGGCCGAGCCGGCGGGAGCAAGAACGAGGCGGCCACGACGGGCAATGCCAGGGCGGCGTGGTAGCGCATCATGGCCGCGACCCCGACGCCGAGTCCGGCCAAGGGACCGGCCAACGCCGAGGTCGAGGTTAAGGCGAGTGCCGATAGCAACAACATCCCGCCGGCCGACGAGTCGGCGGTGATGGTACGGCTGTACGTCGCAAGGGTCGGGTGGAAAAGGACAAGGACAGCCCAGAGCGGAGAATGCCCGAGCCTGGCGAGAACCAGGCCCGCGAGGGCCGTCGTCGCAAGTTGGAGCACTAACCCCGAGGCGAAGGTCGCTCGGACCCCGCCGGCCAACAAGAACGGCAAGGTCACCAGCGAACGTCCCGGGTGCCTCGCGGGGACGTGCCGGCCGTGTACTTCGATGAAGTCGTGCGGGACCTGGAGCCCGGCCCCTTCGGAGGAAACCGCCCCGTGCGACCAGACGATCGCCTGATTCAGGAACCCCACCTCGTCCTCGATCCCCGCGAGCGGGGGATAGAAGGCCGCGAAGAGTACCGCGTAGGCCGCCATCAACACGGCGAGACCGATCCAGCCACGCGTTAGCCCCGCCCGGGGAGACGCAGTCTCGGCCGGTCCGGGAAACTCATGACCTTGATTCGAATCGAAGTTCATCGGCATTCATTTCGTAGGACCGTCGAGTCCCCGATACCAATGGAGCGGAGGACTTCAGACGCGTGCGTGAGATTTCGACTTCAACAAGGATCCGTAAAAATCCAGGGTCTTCCGAGCCACGACCGGCCATGCGAACTCGTCTCGGGCGCGTGCGAGGCCGCGGTCGCGGAGGTCGTGCCGGCGTTCGCCGCTGGCGAGCAGGCCCCGGAACGAATCGACCCAGGCCGTCTCGTCGGCCTCGGGCAAGATGACGCCTGCGTCGGCGACGACGTGCGGGATCTCGCCCGAGTCGCTGGCGACGACCGGGAGGCCACATCCCATGGCCTCGACGAGCATCCGGCCGAATTGCTCTCGCCACGCGGGGGTCGTCTGGCTTGGCGCGGCGAGGATGTCCATGGCGTTGAGGTACTCGGGGACGGCATCGTGTCCGACGCCCGTCACCACCTTCGACCGGTCGCCATGCTTTGCGGACCATTCCCGGACCTCGCCCTCCATGGGCCCTCCGCCGACCCAGAGGGCTCGCCAGGTGCCCGGTTCGAGGCGGTCGAGGGCTCGCATGAGCATGGCTATCCCCTTCTGCGGGACGAACCGGCCCAGATAGCCCACGACCGCCGGCCCAGGCTCCTTCCACCCAAGTCCCACGAGGATGCGACGGCCCGCGTCGGGGTCGGGTCGGAAGACGTCCAGGTCGACCCCGACGGGGATCGTCCTGGTGGGGCGATCGCGGTACCCGGCGCGATCGCGGAGGTTCTCGGCCACGGTCTTGCCGAACGCCAGCCAGGCGGACGCTCGGCGGAGGCAGTAGCGTTCGATGAGGTTGAAAGGTGGGGGATAGGTCTTGGGTTGGTTCTGGAAGCTCGAGTAGACGAGCGCGCTCTCCGCGGGCGTCCAGTAGGCGATCTGGCCGCCCGAAAGGATGAAAGGCTCCTCCCAGGCATGGACGACGTCAAAATGCCCGTCCCGGAGCAGCCGTCGGAGCGTGTTCGAGTAGAAGAAAAGGTGCGGCGACTTCGAGGCCCGGACCGGGATCCCTTCGAGTCGGTACGGTTCCTCCTGGCCCTCCTCGAGCTGGATCGGCCCGAGGTCGCCCTGGAAAGTGGCGGGTGCAGCCACGGTGACGTCGACTTCGGAGCCGCCCGCCAGGGCCAGTTCCCGGCAAAGGCGCCGATTCAGGGAGACGACGTAGGAGTGCCCAATCATCAAGACTTTCATGTCGTGTCGGTTTCTCGCACGAGTCTCGTCAACCCCTCGAGAAGGCGATCCGCAGGCGATGTCGCCAGAGGAGCCGCTCGTTCACATCCAGGAGGACCGGCGCCCCGCTCACGATGGCCACGCCCACGGCGGCCACGCCCATCTCGGCCACGACCGCCAGGAATCCCGGCGGCCGATGATGCTGGGTGAACCACCAGAGGCCGAGCGTCGGCGGGATCCCGAAGAGCAGCGGCACGGCCGCGGCCCGGAGCAGTTCAAGCCGTGACGTCCCGAAAACCTGTCGCATGAGCCGGGGGAGCCACCACAGGTTCACCGCGAGGAACGCGGTCAGTGTGCCTAGGAGCGGGCCGATCAGGCCGAAGTGTCGGGTCAGCGTGATGCTCGCGAAGACGTTCACGACCGCCGAGGTCATTGCGAGCGGGACGAGGACCGCCGTCTTTCCCGTCGCCCCGAAGCACCAGCCCCAGAGCGAGAGCTGCGAGAGCAGGAACGCGTTGACGGCGGAGATGATCACGACCGCATCGCCGCCGTAGTGGAACGTGGGGGGCATCCAGAACCCGACGAAGTGTCGGTTGAACGCCACGATCGGCCCCAGGCTGGCGAGGCTCATGATCGCGACCAGGCGAACGAGCTCGATGAGCCGACGGTTGAACGCCTCATGCTCGCCCCTGGCGTGGAGCTCGGCCAAGGGGGCCCACGTCGCCCCACCGATCCCCTGCAAGAGCGACTGGGAGAGCACGGTCAGCTTCTGGGTGTTGACGAGCGAGGTGACCATGCTCGCCCCCAGCATCGAGCCGACGATCGAGTTGTCGGCCATCAGGCTCACCCGCCCGCTGACGTTGAAGAGGAAGGTCGCCGCACTCAGGGTCCAGAGGGTTCGATGGGTGCCGAGATCGGCCCGGACCGACCAGCACCGGACGAGCGTGGGATGGCTCCGGAAGACCAGGAACGTCACGGCGAGTGCGAATGTCCAGGTCCCGATCACGTAGGACATCGCCTGACCGGTAATCCCCCAACCGGCGCTGGCGAACGCGAGAGATACCCCGGCGATGAGCAGGGCCTGCGCCGTGAGGAGGAGATTGACCCTGTAGCCGAGCTGCCTGGCCTCGAGCACCGCGCGGAATGGGGTCAAGCTCAGCGCGAGGAACCCGAGCAAGCCGACGAGCCAGGCCGTCCGAAGGTCGACAATGTCGCCGGGCGAGAGCTTGGTGACAAGCCTGGGGAGGATCATCGTCAACGCCGCGCCGACCGCGACGGCCACGACCGAGACGCGGAGGTAGGCCCACGTCGCGGCCGCCATCGTCCCCCGCAAGTTCGGCTCATCATTGTGCGCGAAGGCCCGGGCGAGGAGCGGGGCGATCGCGCCCCCCAATCCGAGCTCGAGCAGGTTCAGGAACGCTTGCCAGTCGAGGACGACCCGGAAGGCTCCGAACTTGTCTTCCCCCAGCCATTCGACGAGTAATCGCGTGACGAAGAGGCCCACCACCGTGGTGACCAGGGTGAACGACAACATCGTTCCGAAATTCAATAAGGCGTTGCGAGTTCGCAAAGGTGAGGTCGCTTCGGGTGCGGGAACGATTAAAGGTCCGGGAGAAGGCCTTCGAGTGCCATCCTCGGAGGCGTCAGGCCGGGGCGACCGCCCCCTTCTTGGCGAGGCGGACCCGGGCGTCGGCCGCGTGGACCGACGCGGCGAGGAGCCAGTAAGGGATCCCGAACGGGGAGAGGAACGCGACGAAGCTGAAACACGAGGCCAGGATGCTCAGGTTGAACGCGAAGACGACGGCCGCCCAGTAGGCGAGCTCCTTATCCGGGCACCCGAACGCGACCCGCAGGAGGTCCATCATCGTGACGGCGAGGGCTCCGACGTAGCCGACGAAGAGCGGGATCCCGCCGTCGTACATCCAGGCGGGGATCATGACCTCGCACCAGATCGGCGAGGGCTGGCTGGGGCTGCCGAAGATGGCGTACATCATCCCCCACCATCCCAGGCCGTAGCCGACGGGGTTTTCCCAGAGGACGACTTCGAACGCCTCCTGGATGAAGCCGCCGCGGCTGTTCTTGTAGACGCTCCCCGGGTCTTCCTCGACCAGGGACATGAAGCGCTTGGTCACGACGTCGCCGCCCGACATCGCCACCCAGGAGATGGCGAGGACCAGGAGGCCGCCCCCGAGCGAGGTGAGCAAGCTCGCCTTGCGGACGTCGCGCTGCATGAGCAGGAGCCCGGTCAGCGCCATCACGCAGATCGCGAGCATGACGAGGGTGAACCGCACCTGCGTGTAGAAGATGACCGCCACGCCCGCGAGCGCGAGGAAGACGCACCCGGCACGGAGCCAGATCTTGATCGGCAGCAGGGCCCAGCAGAGCCCGATCAGCGCCGCGGCCATGCCCGCCGGGGCGGCGCCTCCCGGGGAGTCGGTCAGGCCGCAGGGGCGCATGATCTTCATGCCCCCGCTCTCGTACATCAGGTCTTCGCCGTTGAACTGGTTGTTCATCGCCGGGATCACCGGCGGGTTGAACGTCCCCGGCTTGAAGACCTGCAAGATCCCGACGATCGCGCTGAGGGCGTTGCAGATCAGGAAGATGGCCATCAGGCGACGGACCTGAGTGCCCGACGTCATCGCCGCGGGGGCCCAGAACGCGGGCGACAGGACCGAGATATAAAGCATGACCTGCGCGGACGCGGCCACGAGCGAGTAAGAGTTCGGGTGGAAGATCGAGAGCGCGAGCCAGATCGAGCATCCCGTGAGCCAGGGGATCGCGGGGAACGTGGTGCTCCCCGGCTGCAACTTCCCCTTCTTGGCGACGAAGTACCAGGCCATCGGCGCGACCATGTAGGCCGCGATCCGGATCGGCGTCCGCAGCGGGGACGACCCCGGCACGAACAGGAGCGCCGGGAGGAATGTCTGGGAGATCGCGATCCACTCCAGCCACCCCCAGGGCACCTTGCCTCCGGGAGCCTCGGCGTCCGCCGGGGTCGGTCGCGAGGCGACCGGCCTGGGCGGGGGCGTCGGTGGGCGAGGTGGGAGGTACGGGGACGACACGGTCGGGCCTCGAACTAGTTGCGTTGCAGGCGTCCCTGGAGTTTATCGCCCGGGCGCCGTAGCCGCCACGACCCCCGTGAACTGCTCCGCCATCTGGTCCCAGCTCGCGGATCGGAGCTGGTCCGAGAACGCCTGGAGTGCGGGGCTCGGTCGCTCGATCAGGGAGCGGCACGACCGCAGTCGGTCGGCCAGGTCCACGGAGTCGTCCGGGTTGGGGATCAACAGGTCCTGGAGGTCGCTCGGGAACCGCTCGGCGATCCCGGCCGTCTTCGTGATCAGCGCCGGTCGGCCGCAGCAGAGGGCCTCCTGGGTCACCAGCGAATAGCCCTCATATCTCGAGGGTAGGACGTGGGCGTCGCACGCGCGGAAGATATCCGGGACATCGCGACGGAATCCGAGGAATTGGATCCGCGAGTCGATCCCCGCCTCGACCGCCCGGGACTGCCAGGCAGGCAACTCGGCACCCGTCCCGACGACGACGAGGTCGGCGTTCCAGTTCGAGTCGCGGCAGAGCGACTCCCAGGACTTGAACAGGGTGTCGAAGCCCTTTCGGCGGTCGCCGAGCGCCCCGACGAAGGCGAACATCGGCCGATCGGTCGGCCAACCGAACTTGGCCCGGAGCGTCTCGCGCTCGCCGGGGACGGCCGGGCGAAAAACGTCGGGGTCGGTCCCGTAATAGATCACATGGACCTTGTTCGGATCGGTCCCGAGCCAGTTGACCAGGTCGGTCTTGTTCCGCTCGCAGGTCGTGATGATGACCCGGGCCATGTTCAACGACGCACGGTCGTCCCGGGAATACATCCAGTAACCCAGTTGCCGGTGGATCCGACGCGCGGGGCTCCCCATGGCCGGGGGCGCGTCGAGCACGTTCAGGTGGTGGAGCCAGTTGACGTCGCCCCAGCGACAATTGCCGCCGTTGACGATCACCCGGGTTTCCTCGCCGAACTTCCGGGCCTGGGCACGGCCGGCCTTGGCGAGGACGGGATGGCCGAGCAGATACGAGTTGAACGGCCGACGCACCTCGTGCAGCGTCACGTTGGGGAACTCGAGGAGGTCCGGTGCGGCCCTGTACGCGACGAGGTGGAGCTCGTGCCCTTGCCGGGCCAGGTGGAGGGCCAACGCATAGTTGGCCCGGTCCATGCCACCGGTCTTGACGAAATCTCCGCTGACGAGCAGGAATCGCTTCATGTTGATCGGCCGTCGATTCGGTGGGATGTCCGGGTCGTGGTCGTTCTACGAGTCAATCACACGTGATTTACAGATATCAGCGGCCATCCAGTGCGACCTCTTGCAGGCCCGAAGCGCAAGCGAGTGAATCGTTTTCGCTTTCCCGCGACGAAAATTCACTCGCTTACGCTTCGGGCTTGTAAAAGGGTTGCCATTGGAGCGGCCGAAGGTGCTACATCGCGCAGGACGGTTTCGACAGTCCGCTCGATGGCAAAGTGCCGTCGGTAGGTAGCCAGGGCCGCCTCACCAAGCTTGGCTCGTGGCTCGGGCCGCTCGATCAACGAGCCGACGAGCCCGGCAAGGGCCCCTGGATCAGGATTTGGTGCGAGGGCGACGCACCCTTCGTCGGCCCAGATCGTCTCGCTGTATCGTCCCGGGTTCGACACCACCGGCTTGCCATGCGCCAGGGCGGCCATAAGACTGCCGCGTCGGCTGGTCAGGCCGTCCGGGTAGGGTTGGATCATGACGTCGCAGGCCTGGAGATGCGCCGAAGTTGCGGACGGAGGCAAGCCGCCCGAGGCAACGACCCGGCCGGCAAGATTGGGATGGGCTGTGACGAAGCGGGCCGCGAAGCGTTCGCTCCCCCGACCGAGGAGGAGGACAACGCGATCGTCGCCTTGCGCCAGGATCTTCGGAAGCGTCTCCTCGAGCATGGGGCCGATCGTCCCGCCGAACGTCCCGAAGCTGCCGACGATGGCCTGGCCTTGGGGTGCGACGCGGCGGCGGACTTCTTCCACGGCCGAGGGGTCGTCGACCACGCCGATGTTGCTCGGCACCGGGAGCCAGGTGATCGGCCGGCGTACCGAGGGCTCGACTCTGCGGAGGATCTTTTCCCAATACGGGATCGAGATGTAAACTGTCTTGCACGCCCCGACCAGGGTCCTGGCCATCAGGTACTGCACCGCCACGAGCAGCCAACGGGCGGGCTTGTCCCAGGGCTCGAGCGAATACCGGACCTCGTGGAACATCACCCGGGCCTCGTCCCCTCGGGCCTTCCGGCCGGCCACCCATCGGCAGAAAGGGAGGTTCATGCCCTTATAGCCCCAGGCGTTCGGCGCGTACTGCACGAGGATCTTGCGCGGAGGGGCGAACGCATCGAGGGCGTCATCGAGCCGGCGGAGGTCGGTCGGCGACCAACGGCCGGCGATCCGGTGGAGGGTGATTCCTTCGAAAGTCGTCGCGTCCTCGGGCCCTTCGGACGTCCACACGTGGACGTCGACTCCCGCCGCCGAGAGCCCCTTGGCGAGAAGCGACGTGTAGTCGGCCACACCGCCGGGCTGCGGCGGGTATTCGCCGGTGACCAGGTGCTGGCGATCGATGCTCATCGTCGCGACCCCACGACTCGGGATGAGGGGGTGGCGATCATGTGGTTGGGCTGGTACTCAGGGTCGCGTGCTCGGCGGCCTTGGGGATCGGCTCGCCCGAGAGGACGTGCTGGTAAATCGCGACGCTCCGATCGGCCATGACGCGGTGGTCGAACTCGTTCACGGCCCGTTCTCGGGCACCGATCGCGAGCCGATCGCGGAGTCCGGGCTCTCGAAGGAGTCGATAGGCGGCGTCGGCCAGGGCCACCGGGTCGTCGATCGGTACCGTAAGGCCCGACTCCTCGTGGCGGCTCACCCAATCGACGCCGCTATAGGGGATGTGGGTGTTGATCACGGGGCACCCGCTCGCCATCGCCTCGAGCTGGACGAGCCCGAAGGCCTCGCTCCGGGCGTTGGAGGGGAACCAGAAGGCGTCGGCGGCGAGATAGTAAGGGACCAGGTCCATGTAATGCTTCAAATAGCCCTGGAAGACCACCCGGTCGGCGACGCCGAGCCGCTCGGCCTCGGCGCGGAGCTCGGGCTGGTCGGGGCCATCGCCGATGAGGAGCAATCGGCCAGGGACCCGCGAGAGCGCCCGGATCGCGTTGATGAATCCCTTGTAGTAGACCTGCCGGCCTGCACAGAGCCAGAGCGGGCCCCCTTTGGCGTGCTCCTCGCGGATCCGAAGGCCTTGCTCCCGGCTCTCGGGCGAAGGTTCGAGGTAGGCGGCCAGGTCGATCCCGAGCGGCAAGAGGTGGGTTCGGTCGGCATAGGGGCGGAGGAACGTCGAGCCCCCCGGATAGTTGGGGCTCGTCGTCAGGATCGCGCGGACCTTGCGATAGGCGAGGCGCTCGATCGGGCGGAAGGCTGGACCGATAAATCGTTGCTTGATCAGGTCGCTGTGGTAAGTCACGACCACCGGGATCGTGGTCCGGGAGAGGAGGATCCCCAGGATCATCGTCGGGTTCGGCACGTGCAGGTGGAGGATGTCGGCGTCGATCCGCGCCAGGCCCGAAGTCAGCGTGGGGGAGAGGTCGAGCTTGGCGATCGAGGCCGATCGGCTGAACCGCGTCACGTGCACCGGCCCGTCGTCTTCGGTGACGGTCGGACCGGGACGGTGGTTGATGCAGCACACCTGCACCTCCAGGCCGAGGTCGGCCTGAGCCAGGGCCAGGGTCCGGACGTTCGACTCGATCCCCCCGGCGGCCGGGGGATAATACTTACCGAGGTGGCAGACGCGGATCCGGCTCATTGGTATGGAGACTCGCCCTTGAGAACTCGAGGATCGGCCCGAGCTCAACCGAGGCCCACGGCCCGGAAGAGCTCGCGGTTGTCGCGGACCCAACGCAGGAGTTGCTCGACTCCCTCATGGGTCGAGACCTTGGGCGTCCATCCCAGAACGCGTTCCGCTTTCCGAATGTCGGCGACGAAGACTCGCTGATCGCCGGGCCGCCAGTCGGCGAAGGCCGGGTTGAGCGACCGGCCGAAGGCCTTCTCGAGGATGGCGACCAGCTCGAGCAGGCTCAGCGTGTTCGAAGGCCCGCCGCCGAAGTTGAAAACTTCGCCCGCGGCCACGTCGATCCGCTCGTAGGCCCGTGCGTAACCCTCGACGAGGTCGCCGACCCAGAGCGTGTCGCGGATCTGCTTGCCGTCGCCGAAGATCGAGAACGGCTTGCCGAGCGTGACGGCGACGCAGAACCAGGCGATCCACCCTTGGTCTTCGATACCGAACTGGCGGGTGCCATAGATGCAGGATTGGCGGAAGGCGACCGTCTTGAGGTCGTAGATCCGCGCATAGTCTCGGACGTACTGGTCACCTGCCCCCTTCGAGCAGCCGTAAGGGCTGTGGAAGTCGAGGGGCTCGGATTCGTCGACGCCGAAAGGTCGGTCTTCATACGCATACCGACCGTTACGCTCGACGACGTTGACGTGTTCGAGGTTGCCGTAGACCTTGTTGGTCGAGCTGTAGAAGACCGCGGGTCCGCCCTCGGCGGCGGTGCGGACCGCCTCGAGGACGTTGAACGTTCCCAGGGCGTTGATCTCGAAGTCGTTGCGCGGATCGACGACGCTGGTCGTGACGGCGACCTGGGCCGCGAGGTGGAGCACCACGTCGGCGTCGGCGTGCCGGCCGATGATCTCGCGCATCGCCTCGGCGTCGCGGACGTCGGCCTTGATGAAGTCGTTGATGCCTTGCTGGCGGAGCCACTCGAGGTTGGTATCGGCCCCTCGTCGGCTGAGGTTGTCGACGAGCACGACGTGGTCGCCCGCCTCATGGAACCGCGCCGCGGCATGGCTGCCGATGAAGCCGGCACCCCCGGTGATGACCCACTTGCGTTTAGCGCCCGACGGCTTCATACACCTGACTCCATTGCTCGGCCAGTCGCCGGCGATCGAAATGGACCAGCGCGGCTTGCCGGCCGGCGTGACCGAGCCGGCGGCGTAGTTCGGGATCGGCGACCAGTCGGTCGATCGCCCGGGAGAGTGCGGCGGGGTCGCGGGGGGGACAGCCGAGGGCCGAAACCCCGTCCTCGAACAGTTCGGCCGACCCGCCATCGGCGATCGCGACGACCGCTCGGCCGCAGGCCATCCCCTCGACGATCACCCTTCCGAACGGCTCCGGACGGATGCTCGCATGAACGACAACGTCGAGGGAGCGGAACGCCCGGACCGGGTCGGACTGGTGCCCGACGAACCCGAGCCGATTTCCGGCCCCGAGGCCCAACCCCTCGGCGCGGGCCCGCAGGTCCTCGAGCGTGACCTGCGACCCCTGCGACTGGTAGATAGGGCCACCTACAATATAGAACCGACATGGACGGTCGTTGGAAATTCTCGACGCGGCCTCGAGGAAGACGTCGTGCCCCTTCCAGACCGCGAAGGTGGCCACGAGCCCGACCCGGACCGTCCCCTCCGGCGCCGGCGGCAGCCCGGCCGCCTCGTCGAGCCATCGACCGTCCTCGGGTCCGGGGGCGAACCGTTCCAGGTCGACCGCGTTATAAATCGTGCGGATCTCGGCCCGATCGCCCAGGACCTTCCCGGCGTCCTCGGCCACGGACCGCGAGACCGCGACCGCCGTGACCCGACGTCGGGCGGTGGCGCGGAGCATCCGGGCCATCACGGGCCGCGACCCGATGAAGTCGTGGACGTGCCACGTGACGGGGACGTGTCGAGGGGCCGCCCACGTCCCCAGCACGTGGGCCTTCATGCCGTTCGTCTGGATCCGGTCCGGTCGTTCGGCGCGGAACCGGCGGCGGAGCTGCGATAGGTACGCGGCCGACGCCAGGGCCGCGGCGGGTCCTCGCTTCGCGAGCCCGGCGACCCGGCCCCCCTTCCCCTTCGGGGCTCCCGAGTCTCCCATACGGGCCAACGCCTTCGGGAGCGGGAGTACCGAACAGCGGACGCCGAGGTCTTCGATCGCCGTCGCGAGCGGCCCATCATCCCCGAGGATCGCGGCGAGCTCCCAATCCGGCCGCGCCGACCGGAGCGTTGCCAGGATGTCGAGCAGGCACATCTCGGCCCCGCCGATCGTCCCAACAGGGTTCAAGTAGACGATTTTCAATCGATGCGGCCTTGTCTGCCGGCGGTGCCCGGCGTGGAGGTCCCCGTCATCGGGGCGCGAGGGAGGCGAGCGGCTTGCTCGGCGGTTCGGGCTCCGGCTCCGTGATGACCAGCCACGACATCAACTTGAGTTCGAGGAAGGCCAACCCCAGCGCGATGACCGGCATGGCCAGCCCCGCGAGGTCGTGCGCCACCTTGTCGCCCGCCTTGTGTCCAAGGCGATGATAGCACCAGGCCGTGACGACGATCCGAATGATGTTCGACGCCAGCGCGATCGGGATCGCGCTGAGCATCAAGACGATCCGCTCCCAGAGCGGCCGAGGGATCAGGATCACCATCGCGGTGATCAGGGTCACGAAGCTCAAGAGCATCGATAGGCCGTTGCAGGCCTGGGCAACTTCCAGCGGTTCCGACCCGACCGTGATCACGTTCCCTTCGGCGAGGACGGGCAAGCCCATGAACTGGAGCGTCGCCACGCTGCCGATGGTCGCCAGTCGTTGCAAGGGGTTGGCCAGGAACGAGTTGATCCGAGGCGGGAGCGGCAACATGAAGAACAGGAATATGATCGCCGGGAAGGCCACGCGTAGCAGGTGCCAGCCGCCGATCGCCAGGGCGAGCGATGCGATGACCAGCGGGAGGGTGACGGATTCGAAGTACTGCTCGTTCAGCTCATAGAGCCGGACGCGCAGCGCCAGCAGGGCGAATAACGGCAGGAAGCCCCACCATTTCGGCTTCATCTTGTCGCGATCGAGGAGATTCCGCCGCCCCCAGAAGATTGCTGCGGCGATCGGGATGACGAGGAAGCCGTACGAATAGTTCGCGTCGCGGACCCAACGATCGACCAGGATCGCGATCGGGGTCGCATAGGAGATCCCCAGGGTCGCAGCGACCAGGACGACCGCGGCGATGTCCGACGCCCGAGGCCGCCAGTGTCCCGCACGAGGTAACGGCTGACTTGCCACCTTCGGATACTCCCCTTCGATCGCACGACACCCGGCACGAGTCCACATCATGCGGACCGGTCACGCCCCGAGGGCGCGACGCAAGGTCCGGCATTGAGTCACATGCGACGGATACTTTTATATGAGCGTCGGCCGCGTCCATTCTAGGGACGGTCGCGGCACCATTCTAGATTACTTTAGCTCGACGGACCGGTCGTGGCTTTTCTTCTACAGCCTTGCCATTTTCGCCGGATATCAACGAAGCGAGCGAGCCATCTTCGGCTCGACCGCCGAGCTCAACCCTCGGTCGCGGACGACGAGCTCGGGATGTTGCCGTAAGCATAACCGCCGTAGTTCGCCTCGCCCGATCGCACGCCGTTGACGACCGCGCCCAGGACCGGGACGCCGACGCTGGAGAGCCGGCGCTGGGCCCGCTCGACGAACGGGAAGCGGCTCGTGTCGTACCGGACCGCGAGCACGGCCCCGTCGGTCCACCGACCGATCGTCAGGGCGTCGGGGACGGGCAACACCGGCGGCGCGTCGACGATGATCATCTCGAAGCTCTCGCGGGCCCGTGCCAGGAACTTGCCCAACGCCTCGCCCTGGAGGACCCTCGAGGGATCCGTCCGAGGAGACCCGGCGCCGAGGAAGTGGAACCCGCCCGCCTCGCTGACCACCCGGATCGCGTCCTCGGCTTCGACGTCGCCCCTGAGGACGTTGACGAGTCCATCGGAAGATTCAAAGTCGAACATCCGTGTGAGCGTCGGGTTGCGGAGGTCGGCGTCGATCAGGAGGGTCATCAGGCCCGCATTGACGCACCGCTCGGCCAGCTGGGCGGCGAGCGTCGTCTTCCCCTCGCTCCCGCAGGCGCTGGTGATGAGCAGGCAGTGGCGATCGCGCCCCCACGGGTCAGGCTTGGCGCAGAGGGTGACTCGGAGATGGTCGAGGCTCTGGACGAATTCGTCGAGCAGGCGTTGGCCCCGCCCTTCGCCTCGGATCGAGGCCCAGGCCGGCTGCCGGAGCGTCGGCAACGGGGGGACGACGCCGAGCACCTGGAGCCGGGCGCGACCGGGGAGATCTTCGGGGTTCGCCACGCGGGCGGATCGCCGCTCGAGGAGGACGAACAGGCCGAGGACCATCCCGAAGACGGCGATCGGCCCCATCATGATCACGCGGCCTTTGCTGTTCGGATTGGGACGCTTGGGCATCCGCGCCGGGTACTCCAGACGGACCCGCGCCAGCGGATTCCTCGACTCGTGCTCGAGCTGATGGAGGGAGTCCTGGACCTTGTGGAGGACTTCCGCGGCGCGGTTGGTATCGAAGTTCGCGAACTGCAACCGCATCGCCTCGGACCCGGCCTTCTGGGTCCGGACCTTCATCACCTTCAGCTTGTCCCGAAGATATTCCTCGTGCACCTTGATTGCGGCGAGCCTCGCCTCGCTCGAGTTGACGGCCTCATCCTCACCCTCTTCCACGACCGGTGGCCGAAGCTGACGCGCAAGTTTCGGCCTGAGCTCGGTCCGTTTGGCCGCAAGCTGCTTCCTGAAAGCGATTAGCTTGCGTTGCAGCGCCATCCCCGCCGGGTCGGATCGAGTCCGGGCCGTCCTCCCCATGTGTTCGAGCTGGGTCACGATTCGATCGATCTGACTCTGAATGTCCTGGATGGACGGGTGGCTCTTCAGGGCGTCTTCGACCGCCTCGTTGAGCTGTCCGTTGTCGACCGCCGTCGGGGGAGGTGTCAGCTTCTGTCGTCTGTAGTGCTCGAGCTCGGCCTCCAGGGTGACCCGTTCGACTTCGACCTTGGCGAGTTGGTCGCTCAACATGCGGTAGTCTTCGGACGTGATCGAGTTGCTGTCCTTGGCCCCTTCGATGTCGGCGGCACCGAACTGTTCGCTCAACCTGACCGATTCGCGACGCTTCTCCTCGAGCTCACGCGTGTAATCTTCTTCACCCTTGCGGAGCTGTTCGATGCGTTGCTTCGTCTCGTCGCTGGTGATGCTCGCGGCGTTCTTGAGGTAGGCGTCGACGACGGCGTTGACGATGCCCACGGCCTCGTCGGGAGAATTCGACGTCATCGAGATCTCGATGAGCGGCGTCTTGATGACGGGCGCGACCTTGATCGAGCCTCGAAGGGCTCCCTCGGCATCGTCGGTATTCTGGAGCCTGCCGAACCGGTAGAGCTCGGGGTGGTCGGAGAGTGCCAGGTTCAATACGACGGGGCTGGTGACCGTCGAAATCTGGACCTCGCGGAACTCGGCGAGGTCGCTGCCGCCCATGATGCTCTTGTTCACGTGCAACGGCTGATCGCCGGGCTCGACGCGCACGCGGGCGGTGACGTCGTAAGCCGTCTTGATCCGTTGATTCGCCATGTAAACAATGCCGACCGACCCCACGGCCCAGGCCGCGAGGACCTGCCACCAGTGCCGACGGAAGGCACGCCAGATCAGTTGGGGCGAGAACTTCTCCTGCTTCGGCTTCTGGCCGTCCTCGAGGTCGATTTCCAACTCGCCGGGAAACCGACCATTCTTCGGATAGAGGGGCCCGCCCAAGGGGCCTCCCACCGGTTCGGGAAGGGTACTCATCGCGCGGCTCCTCCCGTCGGACGCGCGGCCGCAGCGGGGGCGGGGGCCGCCGCGAGGGCCAGACGGGACTCGATCTCGGGGATCATCGACTCGAGGAACGACTCGAACGGGTTGCCGACGTCGCGACGCTCGCGTTCGGTCAATTGACGAGCGAGGTGGACCTTGAACATCCCGGGGGTTCGTTCCAGTTGTTTGTGAATATCGAGCTCGGGGGACCAATGCCGGTTGAAGCGCCAGGAATAGTAGACTTCCTGGAGGTTGGCCAGTCCTCCACGCTTGGAATAGACGAGGGTCCGGAACGGCGTCTCGAGCGAGCCAGACTTCACCATCCGAGTGTTCCCCCCGCCGACCAGGTCGTAGCCGGCGTTGCGGTAGCAGACTTCGGGGCGGTGCAGGCTGATCTCGGCCGCGGGGCCGTAGAGCACGATGGCCTCGATCGCCGCGCCCGTCTTCTGGTCGACGTAGCGCCGGGTGATGAGGTCGGTCGCCCCCGTCGCCTTGACGATCTCGGGGTCGAGCGTCGCCACCTCCCCCTTCCAGGAACCGACATTCATCGGGAGGTCTTTGAGCGGGAACGGCGCGGTCCTGGCGTCCCGGAGGAACGTCTCGACCCGGAGCGACTGCCACCACCGGATCCCACCCGACGCGGCCAGGATCAGGCAGGCGATCGCCACGCGGGCCCAGGTCTTCGAGCTCGACGCCGGCCGAGTCGCCGAGGTCGGCGCGGGTTGTTCGGGCTTGGCAGGCACTTGGATGGTGCTCATGACAACACCTGTCGTCGCGAGGCTCTACCCCTTCGGTCACCGGCCGATGCCACGTACACCTCACCGGGTATCGACCCGAAATCCGACCGAGAGCGGTCAAGGCTGACGTAAGCTTGACAGAGGCCGGCCGTGGGAGGCCGTCGCAAGGAGGGGGAACACCGAGGCGCAATAATCACGACGATCCTTTCTGGTATCATGGGCGGCCCGGGTCGACGATTACAAGGGTGAAATCCAACCCCCTACCCCACCCATCCCAAATTCCAGAAATCCCCCCGCGTTCGGGCCCGATGGTTGATTTTCCACAACGCTCGCATGAGGGGATGAGTCGGATTGCAGCACCTCGGAACACATGCCTAGTATAGTCCCCAGAATCGATTCCATCCCTTTCTTAGCGCAAATTGGTCGGGTAGGGTTCCAAGACCCGCCCTGGAGGACCTGGAAATGAGCCAGCGGAGCGGGGCCTTGGGCGGTCGTCGCCTGAATCGACGGGCCTGGATCATCCTCGGAGCCGGCCTGCTCATCACCGTCGCCTCCATCGTCGTCCTCAAATCCTCTCGAGGCCGACAGAACAATGCCCTCTTCTTGCGCGAGGCCGAACAACGCCTCGAGCAGAAGCAGCCGAACCTCGCGCTCCAGTTCTTGAACCGATACTTGGCGCTCGTCCCGGACGACATCGACGCGCTCGACCTGAAGTCCAAGATCCTCGCCGAAGAGGTCCGGACGGCCGAACAGGCGCTCGACGCCCTGAAGCTCCACAACCAGGTCCTCGGCCGCGACCCGGACGGACCGAAGCGTCAGGAGACGCGTCGACGCCTGCTCAAGCTCGAGCTCGACGTCGGCGAGAAGGCCACCACGACCGTGGCGCTCGCTCGCGACCTGATCAAGCGAGGTGCGAAGGACGCCGAAGCGCATCGGCTCCTCGCGCAGGCGCTCGAGCGCGCCGGCGAGGGGGGCGACCCCAAGGCCTACGAAGAGGCGGGCCGCGAATACGACGCCGCCGAGGCGATCGAGCCCGGCGACGTCCGGGGCAATGAGCGGCTCGCCCTGCTCTACCGCGACAAGCTCAAGGAGCCCGAGAAGGCGCTCCAGGTGCTCGATCGGCTCGTGGCGACCAATCAGAAATCCCCCCAGAAATTGGCGGCCTCGCACCTCGCACGGGCCCGATACTTCGCGATCGCCGGGCAGCTCGAGCCGTCTTCCGCCGAGATCGACAAGGCCGTCGTCGCCGACCCACGCGACCGCGAAGTCGTCCTCGCCGCGGCCGAGTCCGCCAATCAGAAGGGCGACACCGCCGCGGCCAGGAAGTTCCTCGAGGCCATCCCCGCCGACCAGCGGGGGGACCTCATCATCAAGCTCATCGAGGGGATGATCGAACTCAACGAGCAACGCCCCGACGCCGCGGTCGAGAGCTGGCGGGCCGGACTGGTGAAGGCCGGTGGCAACAACGCCGAGCTCACCTGGAGGCTCGCCCAGGTCCTCCTCGACATGGGGCGGACCCGAGAGGCCGAGCCCCTCATCGCCCAGTATCGTCGGCTCGTCGGCGGCGAAGAGCCCGACGTCTACTATCGCTATCTGACCGGCTTCTCGGCCCTGAAGGACGACCACCCCTCCGAGGCGATCCAGACGCTCGAGGCGCTCCGTTTCAAGGTGCCCAAAGGGCTCGAGCCGCACCTCTACGACGTGCTGGGCAAGTGCTATCAGCGTGTCGGAGATACGTCGAGGGCCTTGGCCGCGTACCGCCTGGCCACGAAGGCAAATTCCCGGTGGGTCTCCCCCTGGGTCGAGATCGCCAACCTCCAGGGGCCGGAGAACCTCGACGACGCGGTCCGGGTCCTCGAGGAAGGGATCGCCGCGAACCCCGAGGAGGCGAAGCTCCTCGTCAACCTCGCCCTGATCCTCTGGCGGCAGCAGGCCCAGCTCGAGGCGGGCAAACGGTCCTGGACGAAGCTGGAAGACGTCCTCGCTAAGGCCCGCAAGGTGGCCCCCAACTCGGTCGAGCTCGCCCTGGTGGAGGCCGACTACCTGGCCGGCATCAACAAGTCGGCCGATTCCCTCCAGGTGCTCGAGAAGGCCTCGAAGATCAATCCGAAGTCGACCTCGCTCGTGCTCGCCAGGGCCAACCTTTTGCAACGCCTCGGCCGGACCCCCGAAGCGACCGCCCTCCTCGACCGTGCGATCAGGGCCGATCCCCAATCCAGCCTCATCATCCCGAGGGCCGCGGGCATGATCGCCCAGGGGCACGTGAAGGAGGCACGCACCTCGCTCCTCGACGCCCTCGCCCAAGTCCCCCGCGATCAACAACCGCTGATCTGGAAAGCGCTCGGCGAGTTCTACCAGGGGCAGTCGAATTACGCGGCGGCGCGCTCCGCCTATGGCGAGTGGGCCCGCCTCCGGCCCGACAGCCCCGAACCTCGTTCGGCGCTGCTGGCCCTTTCCATGGCCGCCGGCGACGACAAGCTCATCCGTGCCGACGTCGAGGCGATGAAGGGGATCGGCGGTACACAGGCCCCCTTCTGGCGCATGGCCCGCGTCGAGGAGCTCCTCCGCGACCGGCCGGCCGAGGCCGACAAGACCAAGGAGTCCGCTCGCTTCGACGAAGCCGCACGGCTGGTCCGCGAGCTCCAGAACCTCCAGCCCCACTCTCCCACCCCTTATCTCCTGGAAGGCCGGCTCGAAGAGAAACGGAAGCGGGTCGACAAGGCGATCACCGCCTATGAAAAGGCGCTCGCCCAGCGCGGCGGCCGCGCGGCCCTCGTCCCGCTGATGGGCTTGCTGGTCCGGGAAGGGCGTGACGACGAGCTCGCCAGACTCCGCCAGGATCAGGTGACGATCCCCGCCGAGGTCGAGCGCCTCGCCACGGTCAAGGCCATCGAGGTCGGCGATAAGGACCGCGCCGAGCAGCTCGCCGCGATGATGGTCAAGGGCAACCCCCGGGGGCTCGATGCCAGAGTCTGGCAGGCCGAGGTCCTCAACCAGCTCGGCAAGCCCAAGGAAGCCGAGGCCGCGCTCCGGCTCCTGGTCCGACAACGCCCCGGCGAGGCCGCCCCGCTCGTCCGACTCCTGATGTTCCAGGTCGGACGCAACCAGATCAAAGACGCCTCCGAGACCGTCGAGCAGATTCGCACTCAGGTCAAGTCGGATCGACCCGAGCTCATGTGGGCGCAGTGTTACCGAGTCGCGGGCAACAAGGCTCGGGCCGATGTCTGCTTCCGTGACGCCCTCAAGCGCTGGCCCGACGACATCGCCGTCCTCTCCTCCGCAATCACCTACTTTGAGCAGACCGGCCAGCGTGCCGAGGCCGAGGCGACGCTCCGCCACGTCCGGAAGCTCGACCCCGCGCTCGGCTGGGCCACGCGGGCCCTCGCCCTGAGCCTGTCCAGCCACGAGAACGACCGGGCCGCCTGGGACGAGGCCATCGCCCTGATCGGCCCCGCGACCAGCTCGGACGACACCCCCGACGACCGCCTGACTCGTGCGGGCATCTACGGCAAGAGCCCCGACCCGAAGGATCGGGAGAAGGCGGTCGAGATCCTCGAAGGACTCGCCGCCGACGCCCCGAACTCGGCGACGGTCCAGGAGCAGCTCGCCAGGCTCCTCCGCACCACGGGCCAGCTCGAGAAGGCCTTGCCGCACGCGGCCAAGGCCGCCGGCAACAACGCAACGCCCGACGCCGTCCTGGTCTACGCCGGATTGTTGCTCGACACCAAATCGAACGACGAGGCCGAGAAGCAGGTCCGGCGACTCGAGACGGTGAATCCCAGTAACCCCGCCGTCGCCGAGCTGCGCGCCAAGCTCCTCATCGCCCAGGGCAAGGAGAAAGAGGCCGGGGCCGTGCTCGAGAAGTCGTACGCCGAGATCTCCAAGACGCCGGACGCCCTCGCCGTCGGGGAGAAGATGATCGGCCTCCTCCTTCGCCTGAAGCAGCCCGAGGCCGCCGAACGGGTCGCCGCCAAGGTGGGGGCCCTCAGCCCCAAGGGGTTGTGCATCCAGGCGATGTTCCTCGGCGGCCGAGGTCGACACGACGAGGCGGCCGCGAAGATCGAGGCCGCATCCAAGGCGGGCGATGACCTCGACGCCGGCAACGCCGCCCTCACGCTCGCCTATCAAACCAAGAACGACCCGAGGTGGCTCGGGATCGCCGACCGCTTGCTGGCCAGGGCCGCCAAGAGCATGCCGGAATCCTCCGACGTGCTCCAGCAACAGGCCCGTGTCCGGTACCTCCAGGGTCGCTACGACGACCAGATCTCGATCTACCACGCCATCATCGACCAGAAGCCGGCCGACGTCACGTTCCTCAACGAGATGGCGTGGACCCTCTCGGAGAACCTCGACCGGCCCAAGGAGGGCCTCGAGCGTGCCGACGAGATGGTCGGAAAGGTCGGGCGGCAGCCCAACCTGCTCGACACACGTGGGGTCATCCTCATCCGGCTCGGGAAGCTCGACGAGGCGATCGCCGACCTCGAGATCGCCGCCAAGGCGATCCCGACGGGGCCGTATCTCTACCACCTCGCGAGAGCGTATCGTTTGAAGGGGAGGGAAGACGACTTCCGGAAGGTCCGGGCGCGGGCCAAGGACGCGGGTCTACGTCCCGAGCAACTTCAACCCTCGGAGCTCGCCGATTGGGAACAGGTCATGGAGAAATGACGAGATCGGGCCCCGCGACCGACATCGCGTTCGAGGACGCCGACGACCCGCTCTGGGTCGTCGGCGGCATGACGTTTCGGGTCCGAGGATTCGGCCCTGAACCGGATCGAGTCGTCTCGATCCGCCGTCCATTCGGGCTCATCGGCCTCGCGAACGACTCGGACATCCGCATCAACGACCCGAACGTCAACGCTCGGCACACCTACCTCCACCTCGATCGCCGGGGGGTCTTCGCCGTCGACCTTGCGACCCGCGCAGGGACCGCGGTCGGCGGGCGGGGCACGCCCTCCGGGTGGCTCGCCCCCGGCGACACCCTCCAGGTCGCCGGGCGAACCATCGAGCTCGTCCGCGCCGAGATCGCTGGGAAATCCATCACGCCCCCCCCTTGCGACGACGACCTGCTGGGCGACGCTGAGTCGGGTCACTTCGTCTCGGTGGCTCTGGAGCCAATTGCGACGCCCGGCAGCGAACCCTGGGAACTTGGCTCGCCCCTCGTCTTCGTCGGCTGGTCCGGCTCCTGCGGGATCCAGGTCAAGGACGAGGCGGCCTCGAAGATCCATTGCGCCTTCGTCAGGACGGCCGACGCGGCCTACCTCGTCGACTTCTGCGGTCGACGGACCCGCCTTGACGGTCGCCAGGTCCCGGGTGCCTCGATTCTCGCGGATGGCCAGACGCTGGCGATCGGCTCGACCAAGTTCACCGTACGGGTCGTCCCCCCGAAGACTCGCAAGGCCAAGGATACCGGCCATGACGACGCTCCCAACCTCGTGGCCCGCGTCATCCATCCCGAAACCGACGTCGAAGTTGAGGTCGATGTCGATGTCGATGTCAGCTCCGAGGTCGATGACCGAGTGCCGGTGGAGACGTCCAGCGATCTGGCGAACGTCCCCGCCGAGCCTAGGCATGAGATGATCGCCTGGATGATCGACACGGTCCGCGAGGCCCAGATCTCGGCGCAACGTCAGCGTGAGGAGATGCGTGACCTCTTCGGCGAGGTCGTCCGCCAGATCCAGCAGGGCAACGCCGCCATTCTCGAGGCCCATCTCGAGCGAATCGAAAAGATCGACCACGAGCTGGCCTCCCTACGCGCCGAGTTCTCCCGGCATTTCCCGACCCGGTTGCCGGCCCCTCCCCCCTCCCCCGCCTCGCTGCCGGCACCTCCCGAGGTCGCACCACTGCGGATCCCTCGGAACATCCCCCAGAACGTCGATCCCAACGCCGCCGCAACCTGGCTGCTCGATCGGGTCGGCCGCCTCGAAGAAGAGAATCACTCCGCCTGGAGAGACCTGATCAACCGCATCGGGGCACTCCCGAAAAACGATCGGTAACCCCGAGGTCGCGTCTCCCCTCCCACCATGCGCCAACAATCACTCCCACCCCCTCCCGACCAAGGGGCGGAAGGCATTCTCTAATGGAAATTGGGTGAAATAGTCAGGCAAACGAGCCTGGGTGAACCCCAAATGCGTCCCCATACCGATTAACCGGACATAGTTCCTCTCGCCTAACACCGTCCTCCACCCACGGCCGCGAAAACTACCGATTAACCGGACATACTCCGGCCGTGATACTCCCGCAACCTATCCAGTGAACATGAGTATACAGAGATTCCCTGGACATAGTCAAGCGAGGGGTTCGTAGGCCTCGATCACCCGACATTCGAGGGTCCGTGCGGGCCTTTGGGAATGGTCGAGTCGGTCGACCTTGAGTCTGGATTGGTTACCGTGAACGGACGGACATACCGATTCACCGGACATAGGTAGATCGAGGCCAAATCGGTGAGCGTTTGGCTAGCGATTTTCCGCCCGTAGTGCCTTTTTGTCCATACCGATGCACCGGACATGGTTTGGGGGCGTTTTACCGATTGCCCGGACATACTCCTACCGATGCACCGGACATACTTCGGGCCTGCACTCAGGATTAACCGGACATACCACTACCGATTAACGGGACATATTTAGCCCTCGTAACTTCTGATTTTCAAACCACTTGCGGCGCAGAGAATTTGTATTAGACTCTTGTTTAGACTAGAAAGACAACAACAGCGACTCGGACGTTTTGTTGGTGTTATTCTTGTTTCGACCGGAAGAAAGAGTCCAACCTCGATCGTCACCCTCGCACCGGGGACCACTATGGACGAATGGGACGAGCCGATGGAGGAGTCCGGAGGCTTGACGCTGACGGAAGAGAACGGACTTGCGGTCGACGGCGGCTGGAAAGACGAGCTCAACCTTGCCGAGTTCCCGATCGCGGCGCTGACCGACCGGATCCCGGACGGCCAGACGACCCTGGTCTTCGAGGACAAGATGGAGCGGCGCGACAGCGCGCCCATCGTCCGCCGGCTGACGATCATGGGGACCCCGAAGCACGGACTGCCGACCTCGATGGACGACGAGGTCCTGGTTGGCCTGATTCAGCTCACCAAGCGTCGGAGCAACTTCACCGACCAGAAGGTCCAGTTCTCGCGCTACGAACTGATCGAACTGCTCGGCTGGCCGAGGAGCGGGCAGAGTTATCGCCGGATCGAAGAGGCGTTGCACCGCTGGGTCGGCGTGGTCTTGATGTACGAGAACGCCTGGTGGGACAACGCGGCGAAGAGCTGGGTCGACGAGAACTTCCACGTCCTCGACAACGTCACGCTCTACGATCGCGAGCGGCGAGAGCTGGCCGCCCGATCGAGCAAGGCCCCGAAGCCGGGCAAGACCCCCCTGCCCCTCTCGAGCTTCCGCTGGAACGAGGTGATCTTCCAGAGCTTCCAGAGCGGGAACCTCAAGCAGCTCGACCTCGAGTTCTACCTGCGGCTCCGCCTGCCGACGACCAAACGGATGTTCCGGTTCCTCGACAAGCGGTTCTACCGCCGAAGCCGCCTCGAATTCGACTTGAAAATTCTCGCTTGTGAACATATCGGGATGAGTCGTTCATATGCCCCGACCGAGCTGAAGCGACGGCTCAAGCCGGCGCTAGAGGAGCTCGAGCAGCTCGGGTTCCTCGAGCCGCTCTCGCCCGAGGAGCGTTATTCCTATGTCAAACGAGGGTGCTGGCGCATCATCCTGATCCGAGGGCGCGGCCCGCAAGCCGAGTCAGCCCCCGCGACGGCACAGGCGACGTCCCAGGAGACCTCGGACCTGGTCGAAGCCCTCAAGACGCGTGGCGTGACGGTCAAGGTGGCGACCGAGCTGGTTGAGGCCCATGCGCACGCCCGGATTCGCACCAAGCTCGACGTCTTCGACTGGCTCTTGAAGAACGAGGACAAGCGAATCGGCAAGAACCCGGCGGGATATCTCGTGGCCTCGATTCGGGCCGACTACCAGGCCCCCGGCGACTTCGCCCAGGCCGACGCGGTGGCTAAGGCCGCCGAGGGGAACCGCGAGGCCGAAGCGGCCAAGGTCCTCGACAAGAAGCGGGCCAAGGAAGAGTCAGCCCGCGCCGAAGCCCGCGAGGAGGCGCTGAGAAAGGCCTGGGAGCAGTTGCCCGAGGCGGAACGCGACGCGATCCGCGCCTCGGTCCGGGCCGCCAATCCCGGCCTGACCCGCTGGAAAACCATGCTCGAGCCCCTCTGCCTCTCGGCGCTCGAGGAGCAGCTCGCGTCGGGGAGCAAGGCCGCCGCCCAAAAGACCCTCTTTCCCGATTCGTGAGCGCCCCGTACTCCTGAGACAAGCCCGAATCGCCGGCGAGTGGATCCTCCTCGCAAAGGATCGAGGAACATTCACTCGCCGGCGATTCGGGCTTGTGTTGGGTGCGTGCCCCAAGCCGTGCTCCGACCGATCAGGCCGCCTGGCCCTTCCCCTTCTTGCGGAGGGCGGCCAGGGCGGCGCGGACGGCCTCGACCAATTCGTCCTGGCCGACCTCGTCGACGAGCGACGTGACGGTGACCTTGACCCGGCCGCCGACCTCGTGGACCCAGGGCTTGGGCGCCCCTGCCCTGCTCGACCTCGGGGCTTTGGTCACGAGAGATCGCATGTCGTCGCGACGCAGCTGCCCCTGGGCGGCCTTCGAAGCCGCTTCGGCCTGGGTCGTCGGGTCCTCGATCTTCGAGATCTCGTAGGCAGTCTGGGGTGCGATGTCGCCGGCGTCGACCGAGGTCTGGATCGCGTCGGGGAGCTCGAGGAGGGCCAGGGCCCGGGTGATCGTGGGCGGGCTGACCTGGAGCCGCTCGGCGAGTTGGCGCTGCGAGATCTCGAGTCGCGACAGGAGGGCGCGGAAGGCCCTGGCCTGCTCGATCGGCCGGAGGTCTTCGCGAAGGCAATTCTCGATAAGTTGATCTTCGAGGATGTCTTCCGGGGCCGCGTTCCCGGACGCAACGACGCAGGCGATGGACGTCATCCCGGCGAGCTTGGCCGCCCGAAATCGTCGCTCGCCGACGACCACGATGTAGCGGTCCAACGAGTCGTCCCAACGCACCCGGATCGGCTGGAGCTGGCCGCGCTGGGTCAGGCTCGCCGCGAGGCGTTGGAGGGCGTCGGGCTCGAACTCGACGCGGGGCTGGTTCGGGTCGGCGACGATCCGGTCGAGCCGGATCTCGCATGCCGCCTTGAGCCGTGAGCGTCCTTCGAAGAGCCGGGCGTCCGGGTCCGAGCCGACCCCTTCAACGTCGGCAGGGGCCGCGGTCCGGGTCATCGACGCGAGGCGGTTATTCCTCGCTTCCTCCGTCAGATTCGCCCGGCTCATCAGGCCACCCTCCTCGAATCGTCGGTGTCGGATCCATCCTGAGGTTCATCCTCAGGACCGTCCTCGGAGACCGCCCCTGCCCCGCTCCTCGGCTTCGACGGGACCCGAGCGTCCAGCCTTGCCAGGAGCTCATCGGCGAGGGCTTCGATCGCCTTCGCGGCGGCCGAGCGAGGTTTGTAGTCGACCACGGGCTTCCGGAGCATGACCGCTTCCTTGAAGTCCTTGGCGAGGGGGACGCTCGTCTCGAAGACGTCGTCGCCGTAGATCGCCCGGAGGTCGCCCGCGTAGTTGGTGTGGACCGCGAGTGACTTGTTGAACATCGTGAGCAAGAAACCCAGGACGGTCAGTCGGGGGTTGGCCCCGGCGCGGACGTGGTCGATCGAGTCCTGGATCGCGGCGACGCCTTGCGCCCCGTAGTCCTCGGCCTGGAGCGGGACCACGATCCCCTGGGCCGCGACCATCGCCGACCAGGCACAGAGGTAGATATGGGGAGGGCAGTCGAGGAGCGCGAGGTCATAGTCGCCGGCGACTTCGCCGAGGGCGTCGCGGAGGATGTACTGCGACTCGCCCGTCGTCCAGGGCTCGAGGGCGTTGAACCGATCCATACGGCCCGAACCCGCCACGAGCGACACGCCGGGGATCGTGGCCGGCCGGATCAGGTCGGCCATCTCGACGTCGCACGACTCGTCGAAGAGCCCCGCGATCGTCTCTCGGGGCTTGAGCACTCGAGCCACTTCCGGGCCGAGCAACCCCTGGGTCAGCGACGCCTGAGGGTCGGCGTCCACCAGGAGGATCCGCAGGTTTCGTCGGGCGAGTGTGCCCGCCAGGTGGTGGCAGGTCGACGTCTTGCCGACCCCCCCCTTCTTATTCAAGAACGCGATCGTTCGCACGGCCATGCCCCCGTTGAGTTGGGCGTTACTCGGCGTTACTGCGCTCCCTCTATCGGCGCGTTACGCCGCGTAACATGAGTCAGCAAACCCCGGCCAACAACCCCGGGGGAGGCCCTCGTCTCGCGACACGTGCGACCGCGAAACTCACCCGTTACGCGGCGTAACACACCGAGCCTGAACCCTACCCCTGCCCCCTGTTGCGCGGCGTAACATCCAGGATTCGGACCACACCCGTGCCCCCTGTTACGCGGCGTAACACCGGATCGAGACCCCACCCGTGCTCCCTGTTACGCGGCGTAACACCGGATCGAGACCCCACCCCGATCTCGTGTTACGCGGCGTAATTCACCCGACTTGGACCTCGCCTCCATCCCGTGTTACGCCGCGTAATGCCATCACTGGTGGACGGCGAACACGGCCTCGCCAGGAGGCTCCCTCCTCTCGTCCGCAGCTCCGCCATACGTTAATCCCCAAGAACATCGGATCGCCGCGACCCTTGACCCTGCATAATCGATTATATAGGATTCGCTCGTGGCCTGGACGATGACTCCTTGCTCGACCGCGAGACGATCCTCAACGACGACGTCGTGTTCCCACAGGAGGCCTCTTGGACCTGGATCGAGACTGTCTGAGCGACCAGATCCGAAAGGCCCTCGCCGAGCGGATCATCAGCGGTGCGTTGCAACCCGGCGAGCGACTCGTTGAGCTCAAGATCGCCCGCGAGTTCGGCGCCAGCCAGACCCCCGTGCGCGAGGCGTTACGTGAGCTGGAGTCACTCCGCCTAATCGAGTCCGAGCCCTATCGAGGGACCCGAGTCCGCGAGGTCGGCGTGGCCGAGATGGGCGAGGCTTATGCGGTCCGAGGCGTGCTCGAGCGGATGGCGGCGGAGATCGCGGCCCATGTCTTCAAGGGCAATGTCGCCGGGCTTCGGCGATCGCTCTCCGGTCTCCGAAAAGCCGCCCGATCCGGAGACCGCGAAGGATACGCCCGGCACGACCTGGATCTCCACCGTGCGATCGTCACCGCGGCCGGAAACCGGACGTTGCTCCACGCCTGGGAATCACTCGCGTTCGAGACGAGGACCCGCCTGGTCCTTGCTCAAGGGACGCACGACCTGGTGACGCTCGCCGACTGGCATGTCGCCGTCGTCGACGCGCTCGAGGTCGGAGATGGCGAGGCCGCGGGTCGACTGCTCAAGGAACACGCGGACTCCTTCGCGACGCAGCCTTGAAAGTCATGCCTGCCGACTTTTAGGAAGGGACTTGGGAATGATGACAACTCGACGACGATTCCTCGAGAGCGGGCTGGTCGCCGGCGCCGCCCTTGGTGCGACGACCGGACTGGCCGAGGCCCGGGACTCGGGAACTGGAGGGCCCGCAACCGCGTTCTGGCCCGACGGGGCACGCCTGGCCGTCTCGGTGTCGATGCAATTCGAAGCCGGGGGCCAGCCTGATGAAGGGGCCGACAGCCCGTTCTCCGGCAATCCACTTCCGAAGGGATACCCCGACCTCCCGGCCTCGACGTGGTTCCAGTACGGCTACAAGGAGGGGATCCCTCGACTGCTCGACCTTTGGGACAAGCACAAGGTGAAGGTGACGTCGCACATGGTCGGTGCGGCTGTCCGCAAGAACCCGGCGCTCGCCAAGGAGATCGTCCAACGAGGCCATGAGGCCGCGGCGCACGGCATGACCTGGCAGCCGCAATACGCCCTCCCTCGAGACCAGGAGAAGGCATTCATCGCCGAAGGCGTGGCGGCGGTGAAGGAGGCCACGGGACAGACGCCCATCGGATACAACTGCAACTGGCTCCGCCGAGGCGTCAACACACTCTCGATCCTCCAGGAGCTCGGCTTCCTCTACCACATCGACGACGTGAGCCGCGATGAGCCGTTTCTCGTCCCGGTCGACGGCCGCGATTTCGTCGTCGTGCCGTATACACTCCGCTGCAATGACATCCTCCTGGTCGAAGGCCGGCACTTCTCGACGGCCGACTTCGCCCAGCAGCTCAAGGACGAGTTCGACCAGCTCTACGAGGAGGCCGGCAGCCGGCGTCGGCTGATGTCGATCAGCACCCACGACCGGATCGGCGGCACGCCGCAGATCGTCCGTGTGCTCGGCGAGTTCCTGACCTACGCCTCGAAGCACAAGGGAGTCTGGTTCGCCCGCAAAGACGAGATCGCACGATGGGCACGATCGAGCCCGATGACGATCCGCGAGTCGTGACTGGGTAAGCCGGCGTCCCGACCTGGTCCTGGCGGGTCAACCCGCCGAAGTGGTCGAGGCAGTGGCCCCTCACTCGACACACGCCGGGAGATGGATCGTGAACGTCGCCCCGAGCCCTGGGGTGCTCTCCGCCGTGATTCGGCCGCCGAAGACCGCGGCAATCCGAGCCGCGACAGAGAGGCCCAGGCCGACCCCCTGATGCCCTCGGGTCCGGGCCGCCTCCGTGCGAAAGAAGGGGTCGAAAAGACGAGGGAGGTCGGTGCGATCGATCCCCGGTCCATGGTCCGTCACCGACAGTTGAACCTCGCCGTCCTGGTGCCTAAGCCGGACATGGATCGGGGTCGATACCGGGCTGTACTTCGCGGCGTTGTCGAGCAGGTTCCCGAATAACTCGCCGAGCAACGGCGAATGGGCGAAGACTCGATAGCCCTCACGATTGAGAGTCTCCGGCTCGAAGTCGACGTCGGCTCGGCGAGAGTCGGGCCAGGAGTCGAGATGCTCGCGGGCCCAGGCGTCGAGGGCGATTTCTTCCAGGGCAGGGCGGCGCGATTCGGCGTCGGCCCGGGAGAGGAATAGCAGCCCTTCGACGATCTGGCGGACGTGCCTCGTCTTCGACTGCACCAAGGCGAGGACTCGTCGATACTCGTCCGGGGATCGTTCCTGCCGAAGGGCGAGGTCGACGTGCCCCTGGAGCGCGGTGAGTGGGGTGCGGAGTTGGTGCGAGGCATCGCCCGTGAACCGTTGCTGCCGCTCCAACGATTCGCCGAGACGATTGAGCAGCCCGTTGAAGGAGCGGCCGAGTTCGCCGAGCTCGTCGTCGCTCAAGGGGACCGGCAAGCGCCGGCCTGGCTCGTCGCCTCCGATCGAATGGGCGGCCTCCGCCATCTCGGAGAGTGGCCGGAGTGCCATCCGACAGAGCCGTCGGCCGGTGACGAGCGCGAGCGTCCAGATGGCCAGCGAGAGTCCGCCCAACGCCAGGGCCAGGTTGCGGAGCGTGGCCCTGACCCCTTCGAGCGATGTCGCGGCACCCAGGACGAGTGCCTCGTAACGGCCGGGACGAGGGCTGGTGACGGGGAGTCCGGCTTTGGCATCGGGGGTCGGCCGTGCGAGGCGACGACTCATCGCACGCCACGGTGTGCCCGACTCGTCCACGACCGACGCCACATCCCGCGCCGGGGCAACTCGCGTCCCGAGCTTGGCAAGGAGCTCGTCGATGACGCCCGTCGCGGACCCATCCACGCGAGTGCCGTTCTCGTTGCCGACGCGCCAGGCGAATTGTCCCTGGATCGCTTCCCGGCCGAAGGAGAGGCTCCGTTCCTCGGGCTCCCACTCGACCCCCAACGGCCCGACTTCGGCCGCGGCGACCAGGGTATGGACGGCCCCCTCGAGCCGTTCGTCGACCTGGCGATGGAGGTGCTTGTCGGCGAGCACATAGAGTGCGGTCGAGAATCCCACGAGGACCAAGGCCATCGCGGTCACGTAGGAAATGACCAGCCGGGTCCCGAGTCGCATGGGCATCAGTCGAGTCTCTCGACGGGATCCGTGCCGAAGAGGTAGCCTCGGCCCCGGAGGGTGTGAATGAGCCGAGGGCCTCGCGACTCCAGCGTCTTGCGCAACTGCATGACGTGGAATTCGAGCGTGTTCGAGATCCCGTCGTACCGCTCGTCCCAGACGTGCTCATAGATGCGTGTGCGCGAGAGGACCTCATTCGGGTGGCGGATGAAGAAGACGAGCAGGGCCTGTTCCTTCGCCGTGAGCTCGAGCCGGTGGCCGGCGCGTTCGACCCGATGCGAGACCAGATCGACGCGGACGTCGGAGTAACTCAGGACGTTGGACACCGCGCTGATCTGCCGCCGCGACAGTGCGCGGACCCGGGCCAGCAGTTCCTCGAAATCGAAAGGTTTGCACAGATAATCATCCGCGCCGCCGTCGAGTCCGCGGACCCGGTCCGAGACGGCGTCTCGGGCGGTCAGGAAGAGGACCGGGGTGATATTCCCCATTCTCCGGAATCGGCGAAGCAAGGTCAGGCCGTCGGCGCCCGGCAGCCACCAGTCGAGCACGATGACGTCCCAGGACCCGTGCTCCAGGGCATGCTCCCCCTCGACGCCGTCCGCGGCACGCTCGGTCGTGAACCCTTCTTCGCGCAGACCGCGCACGATGAAGTCGGCGATCTCCGCGTCATCCTCAATCACCAGGACCCGGATCCCCATCGCGGACACCCCCTCGTCATCGCACCCCGGCCGCTGAACTTGCGCCGAGTTTCACTTGGCTGGCCCATTCGAAGGGTAGCGATCTCGGGTCGTCGATCCCAGTCCCGAGAGCAGGGCAGGGGCCGTCCCGTCACTTCTGCAAGAACTTGAAACCCGGCCTTTCGTGAAGACCGGGTTGGCTCACGAACCGAGATCGGTGCTGTCACCTGCGTCGGCCGTGTGGTATCGCCCGTGCGTCATCCGGGTCGCACCGGATGTTCCAACCGGTGCGACCCCTGATACGCCGCTTCCATCATCGAATTCGCCCCTTGAACCAACGCGGTTCGACTCGGCGATGCTCAATCCTTGTCGGCCTTGCCCTTCTCGTCCTTCTCGTCCTTCTCGTCTTCGTCGTCCTCCTCGTCCTCCTCGTCCTCGACGATCTTCCCCTTGGGCGTCAGCTTCACTTCAACGTTGGGCTTGCCGGCGATCGAGAGGTCGACTTCGTAGAACGTCTCAGGGCCTTCGCCCTCCTCACCTTCCTCGAACTCGGCGATCTCCTCGGCAGATTTGACCTGGGCCTTGGGATATTTCGCCTGGATCGCGGCGAGGACGGCGGGGGGTAGGGAGTCCTTGGCGATGGTCTTCTCGATCTCGAGGATCTTGCCCTTGGCGGAGACGGCGACGTCGATTTTGACCCCGTTGTCTTCGAGGCCGACCTCGTACACGGTCTTGCCGTCTTCCTTCTCTTTGGAAGCTTCGGTCAGTTTCGCCTTGGGAAACTTGGCATGGACGGCGTCGGTCACGGCTTTGGGCAGGTCCTTGACGGCGATCGTCTCCTCATCGTCAGCGCGGGCGACGACTCCGGCAGCGACGAGCAATCCCAGCGACAGGATGGCAACCTTCATGACGATCCTCCTTCGACAATGAAATCTCGCCCGGCGGCATCCGCGATGGCCGGGGTTCTCCGAGGGCGTTGGGCATCGTATCCGGACGACCATGAGGGGAGCGTGAGACCGCGATAAGAACGATCTTAGCCGGCCCTCACGAGGAACTCAGGGTTGGCTCGTATGCTTCGACGGTCGGGAGCCAACGTAGGGCTCTCGCTCGACGAATACCGATGCCAGCTCGAGGGACGGGACGATGACCACGGTCCAGGACACGATGTCCCATGTGTCGCATTTCCTCCACCGCCACCTTCTCAAACTCATCATCCTGAGCTACGGTCTCGCCGCCGTTTTCCCCGGCCCAGGGCTTTGGCTCAAGGAGTGCGCGATCCTCGACCTGGTCGGCCTCGCGGGATTCTCCTCGGTCACCGCGCCGAAGCTCCTCCTCTGGGTCTTGCTCTTTAACGCCGGGCTCCGCGTCCGAGGCGGGCGGCTGGAACAACTCGTGCGACGGCCGGGGATGATGCTCGCCGGCCTGGCGGCCAATTTGGTGGTCCCGCTGGCATTCCTCGCCTTGATGGTGCCGGCTCTTCGGATCTGGCACAACCCCGACGAGGCTGCGCTCGTGCTCGTGGGCCTAGCCCTCGTCACGTCGATGCCGATCGCCGGATCCTCGACCGGTTGGGCCCAGGCCGCCGATGGAGATATGGCCCTGAGCCTCGGGCTGGTCCTGGGCTCCACCTTCCTGAGCCCGCTCACGACCCCCGCATCGCTCCACGCCCTGGGGCTCCTGGCCCCCGGGCATTACGGTGAACGACTCCACCAACTCGCCGGCGGCGACACGGGGTCATTCCTCCTCGCCTGGGTCCTGATCCCCTCGGCACTTGGCATCGCCGCGCGTTCGGCCTTGGGAGAAGCCCGATCCCAGGCGGTGGAGTCCCGGCTCAAGGTCGTCGCGCCGATCGTGCTGCTGGTGCTCTGCTACGCGAACGCTTCGTCGTGCTTGCCCCAGGCCCTGGGGAATCCCGACTGGGACTTCCTCGGCATTGTCATGGTCTTCGTCTCGGGCCTCTGCCTGCTGACGTTCGCCGCGGGTCACGCCGTCGGCCGAATTGTCGGCGCCGATCGCGGCCAGCGCGTCGCCCTGATGTTCGGACTAGGTATGAACAACAATGGAACCGGGCTCGTTCTCGCCTCGATGGCGATGGGCTCCCAGCCGCTGGTGATGCTCCCGATCATCGTCTACAACCTGGTGCAACACCTGATCGCCGGCGGTGTCGACGCCCTGCTCCGGAAGTCATCACCAAATATTTAAGCGGCGACAAGCCTGCGATGGTTTATCGCCAGGCGAATTCCGGGGGAACCGGGCACCCGTTGACCGCGGGACGGACGATGGACCAGAATTCGCGGATGCGTTCCCGGACCTGGCTCGTCTCCCGTGCCACGATCTTGAACACGAGCCCGGCGCCGTTGGGGAGGCGTCCGACGCCCGAGGCCCACCCCTCGTCGCGGTTCCAGGCCGACACGGCCTGGGAGGCGACCACGTCGGCGACGGGGGGAGGGGTCAAGAGGAGGACGTTGCCGAAGACGTCGAAGTCATCCATGACGCCGGGCCGGGAGACGGGAGAGTGATGCGGCTCGACGCGGAACTTCTCGACGAAGAGGGACGTACCATCGGGACGCTCGGCGGCGACCGTCGAGGAGAAGAGATCGTACTGGAACCGCTCGCCGTCACCGTAGTATTTCCGGCCGCCGGCGAGGGTCTCGGCGTAGAGGAGGGTCGCGGAGGGGGCGATCCGGATGCGGGTGCGGCTCAGGAACCGGGACCGGGCGAACGGGATCGCGGCCTCGGGAAGATACTCGAGATAAGCGCCCTCTTCGAGGGTGATCTCCTGGGACTGGCTCGCGTGGTTGACGTCCATTTCGTGGATTTTGGTCGCCGCCTGGGTCGTGACGTGGCCGGACGCGTCAGGGCCGGCGGCGATGTCGATCGTATAGCGGTCGCCCTGGATGATCCCGCCGGAGTTCGTGATGATGAACACGACCGGGAGGTCGGGCATCCCCTCGTCGCAATAAAGAGCCTTCTGGACGAGCAGGGGGGCCCGACGCTCCATCGTGGCGAGGATCGAGCGGTCGCCCCGACGCTCGAACCGGAGGCGCAATCGGGCGTCCTTGCCGAACGCCCCGCTGGGGTGCTGGGGAGTCTCGTCGAGGTACGGGGCCAGCTCGATGGGAACGCGGGTGTCGCTCACCGGGGGGCCACCTCGAAAGCGAGGTCGAAGAGGACGTTCTCGCGAATCAAGTCGATCAGGCGGTCGATCCCCTCGCCGGTCTTGCAGTTGGTGAATACGAACGGCTTATCCTTGCGCATCATCCGGGAGTCGCGATCCATGACCTCGAGGCTCGCTCCCACATACGGGGCGAGGTCGGTCTTGTTGATGACGAGGATGTCGGACTGCGTGATGCCAGGCCCGTTTTTGCGGGGGATCTTGTCGCCGGCGGCGACGTCGATAACGTAGACGAAGAAGTCGACCAGGGCCGGGCTGAAGGTGAGCGTGAGGTTGTCGCCGCCGCTCTCGATCAGGACGACGTCGGTGTCGGGGAACCGCGCCTCCATGTCCTCGACGGCGGCGAGGTTCATGCTCGGGTCTTCCCGGATCGCCGTGTGCGGGCAGGCGCCGGTCTCGACGCCGATGATCCGCTCTTCGACCAGCACGCCTTTGAGCGCACGACGGACGTGGTTGGCGTCCTCCGTGGTGACGACGTCGTTGGTGATGATGAGGATGCGCGTGCCCAGGCCGAGGAGCTTGGGCGTGATCGCCTCGATGATCGCCGTCTTCCCCGACCCGACCGGGCCGCCGACGCCGATCCGGGTGATCTTCTTGGCCATGACGTGCCTTTCAATTCATGAACATCCGGACGTGGGCCCGGACGTGGAGCGAGGCCAGGACGTCGAAGACCGGGGCGAACGCCGCCATGTCGTCGAGCGATCGGCCCGTGATACGTCCGTAGTCCGCTTCGGCGGCCGCGTTGACCTCATAGAGGACCGCCTGGGCGTCCAGGTAATGCAGTTTCATCAGCCGCAAGGCGGCGTTGAGCATCATCGCGGCCACGCCGTACTGGTGAACGGCGAAGGCGTCGCGCTCCGATAGCCCGAGGGCCGAGAAGACCAGGGCCTGGCCCACGGGGAAACACCCCGGAGTCGTCCCGGCGGCGATCCTCCTGAGCCAATCGGCCAGGGTCGAGGACGAAGGCCCGATGACGCGGACGGCCGTCTCGGCGAGCTTCTTCCCCATCCGCACCGACATCGTCCGCATCTCCTCGTTCAGCTTTCGGTCGAATACGGCGTGATCGGCGCGAGCGACCCCTAGGATGTCCCCCGCCTCCGAGGCCCGGAAGGCCGAGAGGACCGCAACACCGTCGGACGTGGCCGCCTGCTCGACGGCGGACCTCACGAACTCGCGGAGGGTGGTCAGGTCGCTCACGACCCCGAGCTGCACGGCCGACTCGAGCCCGTTGGAGAACGAGAACGCCCCCACCGGCAGGAGCGAGTCGCCGAACTGGAGGACGCGCATGAGCTCCGCAATCGTCGCCAAGGGGCTTACTCCGTCGTCTCGCTTGCGCCGTTCGCGGCCAATGCACGGGCGTGGGAATGGGTCGACGCCTCGGCCCCGCCGAAGAGCCGGCGGGACTCGTGCGGGGCGAGGTAGGGGATCACCTCGGAGCCGGGGACGAACTCGACCGTGACCCCCTCGAACGCATGCGTCCTCATCACCGAGGCCATGACCTTGATGTCGACGGTCAATGGGACGTAAACCGTCATTCCTTTCATCACGGCCGGCCAGTGCTGGTTGCCCAACGCATGGCCCAGCTCGACGCAGGCGCGGGCGAGGTCCTCGGGAGACTTCGCAAGCAACTCGTCCAGGTGGAGGCGCATCACGTCGTTGAGGCTGACCCTGGCAACGACCGCCGTTCGCGTGGCCTCGTCCCAGACGAGGATATCGCCATCGCGGAGGTGGGTGTTCCGGTCCAGGGCCGCGGCGATCTCGACCCCTCCCTCGGACTTCAGACGAAAGCGGTTCTTCTGCGCCTGCCATTGGTCGAGAGGCAGCGGGTCGACGGTCGCCCCCTCGAGTCGGCCGGCCCACGTCGGGTCATCGGCGTTGCCCAGGGGCTTCTCCACCAGGATCATCACGCTCGTCTCCGCAATCGTTGAGTCTTTTCCGCGAATCCCATCCCCGAAGGGTGGGCACCGCCCACCAGCCTTTCGCAATGCCGGTGGGCGATGCCCACCCGACGAATTGCTGACGAATTGGGGTGTCGCCATCAGCAGAAGAAATAGAGCTGGTTGAGCGAGATCGACTTGGGGGGCGTGACCGTCGCGTGAACGCCGTCGACCTTCACGGCGAAGGTCTGGGAGTCGACGTCGATCTTGGGAAGATAATCGTTGCGGACCATGTGATGCTTGGTGAGCCCCCGGGTCTTGGAGACCGGCTGGACGATGCGCTGGAGGCCGTATTTCGACTTCACGTCGAGATCGTAGGCGGTCTGGGAGACGAAGGTGATGCTCGTCTTCGCCAGGGCCGAGCCGTATGCGCCGAACATGGGGCGGTACATCATCGGCTGGGGTGTCGGGAGCGAGGCGTTGGGATCTCCCATGTTGGCCCAGACGATGAAGCCCCCCTTGAGGACCAGCTTCGGCTTCGCGCCGAAGAAGGCCGGCTCCCAGAGGACGAGGTCCGCCATCTTGCCCGGCTCGATCGAGCCGAGCGTATCGCTGATGCCGGCCGCGATGCACGGATTGATGGTCACCTTGGCGAGGTAGCGGAGGACTCGGAAGTTGTCATTGCCGTGGGCGTCCTCGGGCAGGGGGCCGCGAGCCTTCTTCATCGAATCGGCCGTCTGGATCGTGCGGAGGAAGTTCTCGCCGATGCGGCCCATCGCCTGCGAGTCGCTGCCGAGCATCGAGATGGCGCCCATGTCGTGCAGGACGTTCTCGGCCACGATCGTCTCGGCCCGGACGCGACTCTCGGCGAAGGCGACGTCGGAGGGGATTTTCGGGTTCAGGTTGTGGCAGACCATGATCATGTCGAACAGCTCGGCCACCGAGTTGACGCCCACCGGGAGCGTCGGGTTGGTCGAGCTCGGGAGCACATTCGGCTGGCCCACGACTTTGAGGAGGTCGGGTGCGTGACCGCCGCCGGCCCCTTCGGAGTGGTACGTGTGGATGGTGCGCCCGTCGAACGCGGCGATCGTGTCCTCGACGAAGCCCGACTCGTTCAGGGTGTCGGTGTGGACCGAGACGCTGACGTCGTATTCGTCGGCGACGCTCAGGCAGGAGCGGATCGCGGCCGGCGTGGTCCCGTAGTCTTCGTGGATCTTGAAGCTCGAGGCACCGGCGCGGATCTGCTCGATCAAGGGGCCGGGGGAGCTCACGTTTCCTTTCCCGTGGAATCCGAAGTTGCCCGGCAGTCCCTCGACCGCCCGGAGCATCATCTCGAGGTTCCAGGGGCCGTTCGTGCTGGTGACGCCGTTACTCCCGTCGGTCGGCCCGATGCCTCCGCCCCAGAACGTGGTGGTGCCGTTCGAGAGGCCGGACCAGATCTGCTGCGGGCAGATGTAATGGACGTGAGTGTCGAAGCCGGCGGCGGTCAGGATCAGGTGCTCGCCCGAGATCGCGTCGGTCGAGGCCCCGGTGCTCAGGCCGGGGGTCACGCCGTCCATCGTGCTGGGGTTGCCCGCCTTGCCGATGCCCACGATCTTCCCGTTGCGAATCCCGACGTCGGCCTTGACCACCCCCTGGATCGGGTCGAGGACCGTAACGTTCGTGATCACCAGGTCGAGGCAGCCCGACTCCTGGGTGAGCATGTTGTCCGAGCCCATCCCTTCGCGGAGCGTCTTGCCGCCGCCGCAGACGAGCTCGTCGCCGTAGACGCGGAGGTCCTTCTCGATCTCGATGAAGAGGCTGGTGTCGCCAAGGCGGATCTTGTCGCCGACGGTCGCGCCGAACAGGTCCGCATATTGCTTCCGCGAAATCCTCGACATGCGTCGGTCCCCTTCGGTCAATAGTCGGTCGACTTGAAACCGTTCTCTTTCGCCCGCCTCATCGCCGCGTCGAAATTCGGATGGTAGTCCGGGGTGGGACCTTCGCCCGTCCAACCGTCCACGAGGTTATTGAACCCGTAGCAAAACTGCTTGCCCCCCATCGGGACGAGCGTGATCTCCTTCTCGTCCCCGGGCTCGAAGCGGATGGCGGTGGTCGCGGGGATGTCGAGTCGTTTGCCGAAGGCCGCCCTGCGGTCGAACTCCAGGTATCGATTGACCTCGAAGAAATGAAAGTGCGAGCCGACCTGGATCGGTCGATCGCCGGTGTTTCGGACCTTCAGCGTGGTCCTGGGTCGGCCGGCGTTGAGCTCGATCTCGCCGTTGGCGACGACGACCCCGCCCACCGGGACCTTCCTGGTCCTCGGGGAAACGTGCGGCGAGGCGTCCGGGTGCCCCTTCCAGTCGCCGACGCCGTGGATCTCGCCCTCATGCTCGGATTCGGACATGATCGCCTCCGGGTACGTGCTCGGGGTTCACTTGATCGGATCGTGGACGGTGACGAGGCGGCTGCCGTCGGTGAAGATCGCCTCGAGTTGGACGAAGGGGATCAGCTCGACCACTCCCTCCATCACGTCCTCCCGGGTCAGGACGGTCGCCGCGTCCTTCATCACCTCCTCGACGGTCTTTCCCTCGCGCGCCCCTTCCAATGCGGCTGCGCAGATCACGGCCATCGACTCGGGATGGTTGAGCTTCAGCCCCTTGGCCTTCCGCCTCAACGCGATGTCGGACATCTGGTGGATGATCAGTTTTTCCAGCTCGCGAGGGGTCAGGTGCATACGAGCGAACCTCCTTGGGAATTGTCGGGAGGGTCAACGTCCGTCGCGGAAGAGTCGTTCCTCCGCGAGGACGACCGCAAGCAGGAGCCACGAGGCGGCCACGAATGGCGCCGTGAGCGCGGGGACGCCCCACGACTTCGGGAAGTATTCGGTGAGGACGGTCGCGACGAGCGCGGCGGCGATCGGCGCGATGACGGAGCGCTTCCGCAGAGAGAGCGCCATGGAGGCGAGCGCCCCGTTATACCCGTAGAGGCCGAGGGCGATCGCCTTCGTTTCATCCCCGTGATAGTGCGCAGCCGCCGTCCCGACGACCGAGCCGAGCAGGGCCATCCCGGCGTGCCGCCGATCGCTGAGCGCGATGCCGACGAGGAACAAGACGCCCGTGGGCACCCCGGCCCCGAGCATGACCTCGGCAAGACCGCGAAGCACGTCGAACGGGAAACCGAACGCAGAGAGCTCGGGGGGAGCCGACGCGACCTCGATCGACCCGCTCGCCGCGCGGGCGATCGTCAGGACGGCCCAGGTGACCACGACGAACGGGCCCGTATAAGTCGGGAAGCTCAAGAACCGCCGACAGGCAAAAGTCACGACGCTCGACGCGGCACAACCGAGGGCGAGGAGGACCCAAGTCGGAACGCTCGGGCGGAGGAAGACCAGGGTCGCCAGGCCCACGAGAGTCGCATTGAAGCCGTAGAGACCTTGTCCGATCTCGTCTCGGCCGAACGCGCCAAGTCGAGCCGTCAGCGGGCCGATGATCGCTCCGAGAATGGCCCCGAGCAACATCCAGGGCGATGCGAGCGCAATACCCGCCAGGAAGCAGGCGCCGGTCCCGGCGTGCCCTTGAAACATGATCTGCCCGACACCCCGCAAAACGACCAGGACGGCGCCTCGAGTGGCGCTGTGTGCATCGGCCATGCGCGAACCACTCCGGACGACGGGTCCCGCCCCATCGGAACCCTGCGGGTTGCCCCCTGAATGGCTAGACTATCCAGGGCAAGCCGCCATAAATCAACCCCTCCTCGCGAATCGTTATCTTTATTCAAACCCATTTATTCCAGACAGTTCCGCGCCCGACCGAAATATAGGATTAAGGTCGGACGACCGTGCCGCCGTGGAGGCTCCGGGGAGGCGGGGATGAGGACGTTTCGTGGATTCGGGATCCTAGGAGGACTCGTCGTCGCCCTCATCGCGAGCGGCCGGCCCGATTCGGCTACGGCCCAAACACCTGCCATTCCGACGGCCCCGGCGCCCTTAATTCCTCCTGCCACGGTATCCGGCAACGCCGAGATCCTGGCCGAGCTTCGGAAGCTCCGATCCGAAGTTGCCGAGGCCCGCCAGCTCAAGGCGCAAGTCGAATCCCTCCGCAGGGAGCTCAACGCCGTCAAATCGAATGCGGCAACGGTCCGCCCCGTTTCCTCGGAGGTTGACTCGGCCCGACCCAGTGGGGGAGCTGCGGGATCGGGCCCTGATGCGGAATCGGGCGACAACGCGAACGAAATCCCGAGCCACTACTCGGGCGCATTCGAGCCCGAGAGACCCGAGCCACCCGACCCCGACGGTACCCATCGGATCCGAGGGAAATACCGCTACAACGCCGAGGCAACCGGCCCACTCGGGGGCGGCGGGAACTTCAGTTTCAGCGACCCGAACGACGAGTTCACGCTCAACATCACGAACCAGCTCACGGTCGACGGCACCTTCTACGACCGGGCCAATCTGCCGACGTCGGAACAGAACTTCAACATTCCGTTCGCGCGTACGTTCTTCTATGGAAATATCACCAAGGATTGGAGCTACCAGATCGGGACCCAGGGTTTCCTGGGGACCTACAACCTCCTGGATGCGTTCGTCGCCTGGCACCTGACGCCGAACATCACCCTCCGCGCGGGCAAAGGACTGGCGCCCCCGCTCTACGAGTATTACGGCTTCACGCCCGCCCTCGAGCCGGTCATCACCAACTCGCCGCTGTTCCAGCTTGCCGGCAAACGCCCGATCGGGTTGATGTTCAGCGGAACGGCGCTCGATGCGCGGGTCCAGTGGTGGTCCGGCGTGTCAAATACCGGGACGAGCCTCTTCGGCGACCTGAACCGGAACGTCGAATACAACGGTGCCGTCGACATCACACCGTTCCGAGGCGATCGGTGGAAAGGCTCGGTCCTGGAAGGTCTCGGCGGGGGTTTGAGCGCGTCGGCGGGGGACCAGAATTATAAGCTGAACCAGTCGAGCATCGCCTTCCTCAACAACGGCGAGGCCACCACGAACCCGAGCTTCGTCACGAACGTCGGCCTGCCGTTCTACGTCTACAACTCCAACATGCGCGCCGACGGCGTGCGGACGAGGATCGCGCCCCACATCTACTGGTACGGCCGATTCAGCGTCCTGGCCGAGCTGATGAATTTCAGCCGAGAGCTCACCGACGGCCAGACGACAGCCCGGTCGACGCAGTGGGCGTACTACATCAATGCGTCGTACTGGCTGACCGGCGAGAGCGACTTCAAGGGGAACGGTTTCCAGGGCTATTCGACCGTCCAGCCGCTCCGCCCATTCATCCCGAGTCGCGGGCAGTTCGGGCCAGGGGCCTGGCAGGTCGCCACCCAGTGGTCGCAGTTCAACGCGGGTGCCGGCGACATCCAACGGGGCTTCGCCGACCCCGCACGCTCCGCCGAGCGGATGGACACGCTCATGACGGGCGTGAATTGGTGGCCGAACCGATACACCCGCCTCAGCTTCGACTACGTCTGGACCCAATTCAACAAGCCGATCGTCCTCGTCGCCCCCAATCCGATCGACCAGTACAACATCTTCTGGATGCGGTTCGCGATGTTCTTCTGACGGCCGCCCTCAACCGGAACGACCGGACGGCCGCCAGGCAGGCCGTCGAGTCTCGGAGGCTTTGCGAAGCTCCCAGGCCCGCGTGAACACCTCCACGACACGTGCCGCCCGCCCTGCGCCCGGCGAGGGGTCGACGGGAAGATACAGGACGTTCTCCTCGCGCCTCGCCGGGACCTGCTCGACCATGAGGGCCCGGAGCAGCCAGACCGCCTCCTCATCGTCCGCCCCTTCGACGCCGACCCACCCCGCATAGCGTCGCGACCAGGGCGACGCCCCGGCCTCGCGCACGCCGGCCTCGATTTCAGCCCGGGCCGCCTCGCATTCGGCCGGCTTCGCCGCAGCCTCCGTCGTCGTCACCGGTTCCCAGCCGCTTTCGCGATACAGCCGTTGCTGCGCGTCAGAGAGATGGCCATCCCAATAATGGAGCGACTTCGACAGCGCAACGACAACGTTCTTGATCTCCTTCTCGGCCCGGAACGCCGGGCCGGCCGGGAGTTGGAGGTCGGAGTTCCTCCTCCTCGCCGCGACGTTCTCCGCCAACACGGCGAACTGGAGCCACGCGGCCTCGGCGGGCGAGCTGCAACGGACCCCGACCCAACCCGGCGCATACCCCTCGACCACCGCCGCGGCCACCGTCAACCCGAGCGCCCGGTCGAGCTCGGCCACGACTCGCGAGTAGCGCTCCGGCGAGGCCAGCACCTCGGCCTCCGGCGCCGGCTCCAGGAACGTCCCTCGATGTGGAGGCCCTCCCGCCATCGCCAGGTCGCAGAACGTGGTCCAGATCTGGTCCCAGGCCACCTTCCCGTCCGAGTCGTAGGTGAGTCCCGCCGAGCCCATCGAGTTGGGCGACACCGCCCCGTAACAGTGCTGATACCGCGGCGGCAACAGCTCGTTCACCTTCGCGTCCAACGCCTCGAGTTCCGCCGCCACGTTCCGAGGACTCGGTTTCATCGATCCCATCCCGTGCCCAATCCCTGTCGAACACCGACGTTCCGGCCTAGAATCCGAGTTGCGCACATGCTTCGATCCGTCTTGAAGACCGAAGTTCGTCGATGGATAAAGTCCAGCCTTTTCGAAGTCTAACAAAATCACTTCGGCTTTGGGTCGAGGCCGAAATTTGGCGTAGAAAACAACGGAGCGTTGTGAATCTGCCGACCGCGGGTTTGGCGAAATGGGGACGCTCCGTTCCCTTCTTATCCGGGCGGTTCCCCGTCTCCTCACGCCCTGGTGGCTTCGGCGGCTGACGGTGGGCGGGGACGTCCCGTGAGTCCCGCGCATCCGCCGGGGTCGTCGTCACGGTGGACACGGTTGCGGCCGGCTCGCTTGGCGGCGTAGAGGGCGCGATCGGCCCGGTCGAGCAGGTCCGCGAGGCCGGGGGCGGGGGGTGTGGCGGTCGCCACGCCGAGGCTGGCCGTCACCGGACGGAGAGGCCAAGGATGGGCTTCGACCGTGCGGCGCAGCCGTTCGGCGAACGACAATGCCTCGTCGGCACCGGCACCGGGCAGCAGGACCACGAACTCCTCGCCGCCATAGCGGGCCGCGACGTCCTGGTCGCGTACGACCTGGCGGAGGGTTGCCCCGACGCGGGCCAGGACCTCGTCACCGGCCGGGTGCCCGAAGGTGTCGTTGTATTGCTTGAAGTGGTCGACGTCGAGCAGTACCAGCGACAGCGGCGAATTCCGGCGGGACGCCTGGGCACTCAGTAGATCCAGGTCCTCCTGGAACCGTCGGCGATTCTTGACGCCGGTGAGCGCGTCGGTCGTGGCGAGCTCCGCCAATTGGACGTTGCGGCGGTCGAGCTCCTCGTGGAGCAGGCGTAGGTCGTCGAGGGCTGCCCTCTGGAGCACGGCGAGCGATCGATACGCCTCCTCGCTCTCGAGGAGTCGCGTCTGGGTGTCCTTGATCGCGGCGACGGCGCTGGAGATGAGCAACACCGTGAAAACGACCGTGGACAGGCAGACATGGAGCATCAAGACACGATCGGCGTTGGTGCTCGTGAGCCAGGCGATCGGCCCGCACCCACGAGTCGTATACCAGGCGATGAGCAGGCTCAGGAGCAGGGCGGCGAAAGCCCCCGCTCGCTGGCCGAAGCGCACACCGCTCCAGAGCAGGAACGGGACCGTGTAGAGGTACGGCATCCGCCAGATCATATCGTCGGGAGGTGTCCTTTTCCCGAACGCGAAGGCGACGAGAGTCATCATCATGACCAGGACGAATGCGCACTCCGCCAGTCGCAAAAGCCGACCGACCCGGGGCACAGCCCAGTCTCCCTCCGGAACGAGCAGGAGCGGGGCAATTAACAGAATGCCCACGACGTCCGCACCCCAGCACATCCTCGAGAAATGCCAGGAGGAGACGTCGACCCCCGCAAGTGCCAGGGCCGCCGTTGCGACCGAGGCGCTGATCGTTGCGCTCGGGACCGCGGCTAGGACCGTCAGCCCGAGCACCTGCTGGGGCGACGAGCATCGGAACGGTGCGTCGGCGAAGCGTCGGAGCAGGGTCGCGCCGACGCAGGCTGCGGCAGCATTCCCGGCCCAGATGGCCAGGCCCATCATGAGCGGTTTGCCGTGGAGCAGAAAATCCGAAGCGAGGTTCGCCGCCAGAGAGGCCGCCAGGAGGCCGGGCCAGGTCCGCGCCCGCTGTGTGACCAGGACCGCCAGTAGTAGCCCGTTCGCCAACCAGAAGGCGGCGAACTTCTCGGGACGGAACGACAGGACGTCGCCGACCTCGGCGCAACCGAGATAGGCCAGCGCAAACAGCCCGAGGCCCGCCCAAGCCGGCCGGGCCGTCCGCGTTCCGCCTGGGGTCTTATTGACGATCCACATCTGCCATTCGCCGCGACGTCGCGAGGGTCTGCCTTCCTCCTTGACCATAGTACGCAATTCCCGCGTCCGGGCGGAGCCGAGCGGAAGTTGCGGCTGATGTGGTCGTGGCCGTGCGGGAAGTCCTGGTGATTGGCGTGGCTTGGCGTCGGGCGATCGCATCTCGGTCGGCATATCTCCCAACCGGTCTGGAGTTACCCCCGGCTATACTTCACCCGGCTAAAAGTGAGACGTCTTCAAATGGCTGAAATTTGAGGGTCATCAACTTCGTCATTGGCTCTGCGTGGATGGTCGCAATGCCATCAATCGTCTCCTGGATGGCCGCCTGAAACTCGCGAAACGTCGGGTGGTAGCGACCGTAGACGGCTCGACGCTTGGTGAACGTCCACAGCCGTTCGATCAGGTCGAGGTTCGGCGAGTACGAGGGCAAGAACAGGAGCGTGATTCCCAACCCTTCCGCCAGTGCCTTCACAGCGGCGTTGTGAAGGTAACGGGCGTTGTCAAGCACCGGCGTGATCGGTCCGATCAGTCCCAGTCCGGCGATCTTCCGCAAGAGTTCGCTGATCGTCTCCGTGTTGACGACGGTCGTGTTCGTCTCGGCAATCCGCGCACCCGGGACGTTGAACCGTTGACGACCTGAAGCCGCGCGGACGGGACTCTCCTCGAACGACTCGCGGATCAGGTCGCGATAGGCGGGCAATTCACTCACCTGGCCTTCGACGTCCCAACGGCGCAGCCCGTCCAAGCCCCCGTCTCGGAATGCGGCCACGTCCCGTTGAACGGTGGCCCGGCCGACCCCGGCGGCTTGGGCCGCTTTCTGGCGAGTGACACCACAGTGCAACATCCGACCATCAGTTCACTACCCCAATCCTACCGGAGCGTCCACACCTCAGACGAAAACAGACGGGTGCATCTTGAACCGCTTCGCCAGGGCCTCACGGACCCGCACGGTGATCTGGCGTTTCCCCGAGGTGATCGCCCCCAGAGTGGTGAACGGGATATCGATCTGATCCGCCAACGCCCGGAGCGTCAGGCCCTGGTCTTCCATCAGTAGCTTGAGCGCCTGTACCCCGCCGATCTCGGGCAGGGGATCGGTAGCGGCCTCGTACTCGTGGATCAGGCTCGCGAGGACGTCCCGGTAGTCTTCTTCCTCCGCCGCCAGCGGTTCCATCCGGACGGGAGGCATGAGGGATACGAGCCGCTCGAGGGCGGCTTCATGCTCCATGTCCGTCCGGATGGGGCGGAGTGGGAATTCGCGGACGAGATCGAGATAGCGACTTGCTGCGGTGACCTGAGTCATGGGGTGGATTCCTGCCTTCATGGCAAACATCGGTAGTATTCAAGGCAACGCACTTTGTCTGATGACCTGTTCAGATAGGCATGTCATGAGAAGCGCCTTCGGCTGCGGCGCGACGGCGTTTGTCGTAGATCTGGGTGGTCGTGATGTGCTTGTGGCCGAGCAATTCCTGGACTTTGCGGATATCGACGCCGGCTCCGAGGAGTAGGGTTGCCGACGTGGCCCGTAGCGAGTGGGGCGAGTAAGGGCAGGGGGGCGGTTGAGCGGCGTCATCTCCCTGGGACTGAGCGTCGCGCGGGAGACGCTCCAGGTAACCCATGATGAGGCGGTACATCGTCGAGGGGTCGAACGGGGTGTCGGCGAGCTTCCGGCTGCGGGAGTTCTTCCTGGGCCGAAAGAGCGGCCCCGAGGTCAGCCCGGCCTGGGCGACGTACTCGGCGATCGCCTCGGCGGCGGTGAAGTGGAGGCCGATGGTGCGCCGCCTTGCCCCTTTCTCGTTGAGGCGGATGGTGGCGCCGTCGGGATCGTGGTGGACGTCCTCGACGTTGAGGCGGCAACCGGCGGCGAGTCTGGCGCCGGAATAGAGGTAGAACTTGAGGATGGCGCGGTCGCGGGCGTGGAAGACGGTGTCGCCGGCGGGCAGGCCCATGAGCTGGCGGGCGCGTGTGGCGGAGAGGGCCCGGGTCTCCTCGCGGGGGTCGGCGGCCTCTCGGCCGAGGAATTGGGCGTGCGCGGGGTTGGGGACGGTAATGGGGAGACGGAGCTCGGCAGCGGAGGCCTGGAGGTACTTGAAGAAGGAGCTGAGCGAGGCGACGCGGCGGTTGAGGGTCTTGGGTGCGGCGCCGGCGGCGACGAGGTGGTCGCGCCAGGCGTGGACGTCGGCGACGGAGGTCTGGAAGAGTCGGATGGCGTCGTCGGGCCAGGCGATGTTCCGGAAGGCGATGAAGGCCATGACGTCCTGGCGGTAGGCGCGTTGGGTGTGCTTGCTGGCACGGCGGGCGACCCAGGCCTCGAAGATGGCGGCGACGGCCAGGAAGAATTGCTCGACGCGTTCCTCGACGCGGCCGGCGGCGGTGCCGGCGAGGATGGGCGGCAGGTCGCGGACCAGGCCGTCGCTGAGCACCAGATCGGTGGCCGGCTCAACCGGTTCGACAATTTCCCCTTCGAAAGCATCCATGCATGTCCCCCCTGCCCTGATTGTGACGATGCACGATAACCGGTTTTATCATGCATCGTCAAGTTCGGTGTTGAGGGGCAGGGCGACTAGCCCTCACGCAGGCGGATCCGGTCTTACGTGGGTGAGTTTAAGAGAAAATCTAAAATTCCCGCATATCGCGAAAATTCAACACAGCGATCGCTCGATCGTGTACTAAGCTTTGAAATTGAGAAAGGTTTCGTGTCGATGCTGACGCGTTGAGGCCTACCGTGTAGGGCCTCCTATATAATTATCGGTGAACATGCGTTAGGAATGTTCGGGCTTCTACATCCTCCGAGCCGACGCTCGGAGGTCGGACCATATTGGCTGGGACAGGGATGATGGTCCGTGAACGGGTCAAGTCCGGGCTCGAGCAGGAATTGCTCGCCGCCCGTCGCACGTTGATCATGCAACGTTCGTTGTCCTCGCTGGAGGCTTGGATCGCTCTGGAAGGGCTAATGATCGGACTCGAGGATTTTGACGTGCTCTTCCTCGAGAGACATCGACAGAATCGTGGGCCGGAAATCCCCCCCTCAAAAGCCCCGACATGATCCCGAGTTTTGACCCGGATTGAGGCATCGTGGGGGGATTTTATTGGAATCCGAAGTCAGCAAACACTTCCGTCAATCGTTGCCTATGCGACAGGGCGTTTCGAGTCTGTAGGTCGCGGAGCCATTTCTCGCCGCGACGGCCACGCCCTGCTGTGAAAGCCGCATTGAAATCCAAGATTCATAGTGCGGTCCAAGCTAGAAACGCTCGACCGCCGAAAAGCGACGCTGCGGTCTTACAGGGGCCGATCATCTGATGCGTCAAGTCTCGTTCGTCGAGGTTTAGACACGGCATTCTCAGGGTCATACGGCCAGACCCCTCTCGGGCAGCATCCAACGGCATATCGCAAACATTATAAGCTCACGCATTAGTGCGTAGCATGAATATCCCTATCGCTAAATAATGCCAATTACTATAAATAGTGTGGCGAGATGTGAAAGTTTGGTTGCATTAAGCCGAGTCCTACTGCATGGGCTTGGCTTTGAGCCGAGATCAATTGCGGCGTTAAGCACACATGATTAATGGCAACATGATTGCTGAATCCGTCCTCGAGACGATCCGTCAGCCGTTGGTTATTCTCGACGCCGACCTGCGGGTCACGCGGGCGAATCTCGCTTTCTATCAGACATTTCTCGTCGCGCCCGAGGCGACCGAGGGGCATGTCCTGGCAGGGATCGGCGATGGCCAGTGGGACCTCTCCGACCTGGCGCAACTGCTGGACACGGTCATACCGGGCGATTCCGAATTCGTGGGCTACGAGGTCGATCGCGAATTCCCCGGCATCGGCCGCCGGATCATGCACCTGAACGCGAAGCGCATCGAGGGTGCGGGAGATCGCTCTCACCAGATCATCCTCGCCATCGAGGACCAGACGCGGCGCATCCTGGCCGAGAGCCAGGCAGCGGTGTATGCCGCCGAGCTCGAGCGGAGCAATCGCGAGCTGGAGGAGTTCGCCTCCATAGCCTCGCACGATCTCCAGGAGCCGTTGCGAAAGATCCGCACATTCGGGGATCGTCTGGAGGAGGCCTGCGGCCCGGTGCTCGAGGGCAAACGGCGTGATGAGCTGGGCCGGATGCTGGACGCGGCCAGGCGGATGCAGGCGTTGATCGATGATCTCCTCGCTTACGGTCGCATCGGCAGCGCGACGAGGCCGATCGTCCGGGTCGACTTGGGTCAGGTCGGCCGCGAGGTGCTCCGCGACCTGGAAGTCCAGGTCAGCCGTTCGGGCGGCTCCGTCGAACTCGGGCCCCTGCCCGTGATCGAGGCCGAAGCGCTGCAGATGCGGCAACTCCTCCAGAATCTGATCGGCAATGCGCTGAAGTTCCGCCGTGAGGGAATTCCTCCGCTTATCAGGATTCGCGGGACGATTGTGCCCGCGGGGTACGATCGCACCGATCCTCGGCGCGGCCCGGTCTGCTGCGTCACGGTCGAGGACAACGGTATTGGGTTCGATCCCAAGCACACCCTGCGAATCTTCCAGCTATACGAGCGCCTCAATGGCCGCGGCGAGTACGAAGGGACGGGCATGGGCCTGGCCATTACTCGCGAGATCGTCGAGTGTCATGGAGGCTCCATCGCAGCCAATGGAGTGCCGGGCCAAGGTGCCACGTTCGTGGTGACGCTGCCGGTGCGCGCGACGGTGAAAGGGAAGTGACCATGTCCATCCACGGCAGGCCGATCAACATCCTGATGGCCGACGATGACGACGACGATCGCGAGTTCGCTCGAGAGGCCCTCGAAGAGAGTCGGCTCAGGAATCACATCCACTTCGTCAACGACGGGGAGCAATTGCTCGACTACTTGTTCCACCGAGGTGGATATGCGGATCACCCGGACGTCGTGCGTCCGGATCTGATCCTGCTGGACCTGAACATGCCCCGCATGGACGGCCGCGAGGCGCTCCGGGTCATCAAGGAGACTCACGAGCTGAGGCAAATCCCGGTCGTCGTCCTGACGACCTCCAAGGCAGAGGCGGACATCTACCGGAGTTACGACCTGGGGGCGAACTCGTTCATCACCAAGCCCGTCAGTTTCGCCGGCCTCGTCGAGGTCATGCGGAACTTGGGGCGTTACTGGTTCGAAATCGTCGACCTGCCGCCCGGATTCGCCAGAGATTAAAATGAGCGATAATCAAGTCAGAGTCCTGCTCGTCGATGATGACGAGGATGAATACGTGCTGACGCGAGATATGCTCGCAGAATCACAAGTTAATACCTATAGGCTAGAATGGTCTAAAGGGCCCTCGGACGCCATTAAAAGGATCGCGCAGAATTGCCATGATGTGATCCTGGTCGACTATCGGCTCGGCCCCACGGACGGCCTGGACCTGATCCGCACGGCGATCGGAGAGGGCTGCAGGGCCCCGCTGATCCTGCTCACCGGCCAGGGTGACAAGGAGGTCGACCTCATGGCCATGCGCTCGGGAGTTTCCGACTACCTCGCCAAGGGCAAGTTCGACTCATCCCAACTCGAACGCTGCTTACGCTACGCGGTCTGGCGGAAGCGGTCGGAGGACCAGCTTCGGAAGGCGCACGACGAGCTGGAGGCCCGCGTCCGTGATCGCACGGCCGAGCTCGAGGTGGCCAACCAGTCCCTTCGCTCGGAGATCGATCGGCGCCGTCAGGCCCAGGAGGCCCTGGGGATGGCGCACGAGGAGCTCGAGGTGCGGATCCGTGAACGAACCGCGGAGCTCGTGGGGGTGAACGCCAGCCTGCGGCGGGAGATCGCCGATCGCCAGCGTGCGGAGGCCGCGCTCCGCGAGCGAGACGCATTGTTTAATGCATTTATGCGCAACAGTCCGGCAGCGGCGTGGATGAAGGACGCGGACGGCACTTATCGATTCGCGAATGAGACGACCTGCTCGCTGTTCGGACGCCCTCTCGACACGTTACTGGGGAGCACGGATTTCGAGATCTGGCCCCGAGACATCGCGAATGAAATCGTTAGGAGCGATCTGGCGACACTCGCGAGCGATGTCGCGAGTGAGGTGACGGAGATGATCCCGGCCGGTGAGGGTAGGCAGCGTCGGATCCTCTGGTACAAGTTCCCGGTGACGGATGCCTCGGGTGCACGTTTCCTCGGTGGCATGGGTATCGACGTCACGGAGGTCCTCGAGGCACAGGAGGAGTTGGCGAGGTCCGAGGGAGCGTTACGCCACCAGACGGCGATCCTCCAGTCGATCCTCGACAGCATGGGCGATGGGGTGGTCGTCGCCGATGAGGCGGGGCGGGCCTTCGTCTTCAATCCGGCGGCGCGCGAGATCCTCGGGATCGGTCGGCCCGAGGCCTCTGCGGATCAGTGGCCGGAGATTTATGGCGCTTACCTCTCGGACAAGGTGACCCTCTATCCTCCCGACGACTCGCCCATGGTGCGTGCGATCCGCGGCGAGGCGGTCGACTCGGAGGAAATCTTCCTGCGGAACGACTTCAGGCTCGAAGGGATCTGGATCAGCGTGTCGGCCAGGCCGTTGCGTGACGATGCGGGGATGGTCCGAGGTGGCATCGTCGTCTTCCAGGAGACCACGCAGCGGAAGCACGCCGAGGAGCATATTCGGAGGCTGAATGACCAGCTTGCGCGACGGGTCGACAGTCTTGCGGCGCTCCGGCGCATCGACATGGAGATCAACGGAAGCCACGACCTTCGGCTGACGCTGGAGGTGATCCTCGATCAGGTCTCGACTCAACTGGGCGTGGATGCGACATGCGTCCTGGTTTGCGACCCGCACTCCCATACCTTGGAATATGCAGCAGGCAAGGGCTTCCGGACCTCGTCGATAGCTCGGACCAGATTCCGCCTGGGCGAGGGCTGCTTCGGTGAGGCTGCGATGGGACGTCGCACCCTGAGCTATCAGGACCTGTCCCGTTGCCTCGAATCGTCGCCACGCTCTGCGATGATGGACGCCGAGGGGTTCCGAGCCTATTGGGGCGTACCGATGGTGGCCAAGGGCAAGGTCGTGGGGATGCTGGAACTGTTCCATCGCGAGGCCCTCGATCCCGACCCGGATTGGCATGAATTCCTGGAGGCATTGGCCCGTCAGACCGCAATCGCGATGGATAACGCCTCGATGTTCGAGGGGATGCAACGCTCCAATCTGGAACTGGAGCTGGCCTACGACGCCACGATCGAGGGCTGGTCCCTGGCGTTAGAGATGCGCGACAGGGAAACCCAGGGGCATAGCCAGCGTGTCACCGAGATGACCATGAGACTGGCCCGGGCTATGGGCGTCGGCAGCAGAGAACTGATCCAGATCCGTCGCGGCGCCTTGCTGCATGATATCGGCAAGATGGGGATCCCTGACGCGATCCTGCTCAAACCCGGGCCGCTCGACGCGGTGGAGTGGGAGGTGATGCAGAGGCATCCGACATTCGCGATGGAAATGCTCTCGTCGATCCCGTTCCTGGGCGCCGCCGTCGACATCCCTTACTGCCACCATGAGAAGTGGGACGGCACGGGCTACCCTCGGGGCCTGAAAGGGGAGCGGATACCTCTCGCGGCGAGGATATTCGCGGCGGTGGACATATGGGACGCCCTGCGATCGGATCGACCCTACCGCAAAGGATACTCGATTGATTATGTCAGTGACCATATTCGCAAACTAGCCGATACGCACCTGGACCCTCGCGTGGTCAAAGCGTTCCTTCCCCTGGTCGAGGATGACTCGCCGTTCCGTTGATCGTCAGTCTCACGGCCTCGCCTAACCCGGCAGCCCAGCCCCGGGTTCGCCTACCGTTAAACTCTTAGATGAGTCTGTCGTACCTGTTTCGCGTTGGGGAGTCACGGAGATGGGCGTATGGGCCTGAGGATTGCGACGGCCGCTCTCGTGGTCGTGCTTGGGGGCTGCGGGGATTCGCCGGATTCGCCGGTTGCAACAAACGGTGCGCCGACGCCCAAGGGGGAGTTCGCCGTCTTGGCGGAGGCAGCATCTCCACCGTTCGTGTCGGAAGAGGGCAATTTCCAGGTAATCTTCCCCGAGCCGCCGAAGGTGATATCCCAGGCGATCAACACGAAGTTCGGAGCCCAGGATTTGCAGACCTATCTGATGGAGACTGCGAATATGGTCTCCTTCGCCGTCACATTCTGCGACCTTCCGCTCGCTGCGCTGAACGCGAACAGTGCCGAAGACTTCCTGGACGGCGGTGTCCGAGGGATGGGGAAGAATTGGGACGTGAAAAAGCAAGTGCCGATCAAGCTCGACGAACATCCCGGCCGCGCAGTCCAGTTCGAGGTTTCCCCGGGGCAGCAGATAACACCTTGCCCGACATGGTGAGGGAACTCCTGGTGACCGGTAAGCTGGCCCATCCAGGTCATTTTTGAGCGCTCGTCGGTCCCTGTGCCCTCGAATGCGAAAAGTTAGTCTAGCGACCTTCGCCATCGGAGTCGGTCATCATGTCCTGGTCCGCTAACGCGTTCGGTCGCATGTTCAGTCCCGACGGATTCGTCCCGCGTAGGGTCTGCGGCCTCTGGCCCGACTGGCTCGTCTGGGAGCACGTCGCGGGCAACGCGATGGTTTGGCTCGCCTACATCGCCGTGCCCATGATGATCTGGCGGTTGGGGGTGCGACGTCCGGAATGGTTGCCGATCCGGGGGGTCGTCCGCTCCTTCGCGCTGTTCATCGGCCTCTGCGGGCTGGGCCACTTCCTCGACATGCTCGCGTTCTTCCACCCGCTCTACCGCTTCTCGGGGCATGTCCTGGTCGCAACCGGCCTGGTCTCGGGCTGGACGGCCTGGTCGCTCCGCAAGGCGTGGCCAGCCCTCCTGGCGATGAGGAGCCCGATCGAGCTGGAGCAGGTGATCGCCGAGCGGACGGTGGAGCTGACACGCGCACTCGACGACCTGAAACGCGCCGAGGTCGACCGGGCGTACCTCGCGACGATCGTCGAGTCGTCCGAGGACGCGATCGTGGGCAAGGACCTCGACGGGGTCATCACGTACTGGAACGTCGGCGCCGAGCGGATCTTCGGCTACTCGGCCGCCGAGGTGCTCGGCCGCCCGATCTCGTTCCTCCTCCCCCCCGACCGCCTCGACGAGGACACGGCCATCCTGGAGCGGATTCGACGCGGACAGCGGGTGGATCATTTCGAGTCGGTGCGGTTGAACAGGGACGGGCGTCGGATCGACGTCGCTTTGACCATCTCTCCCATCAGAAATCCTGCCGGACAGATCCTCGGCATTTCCAAGATTGCCCGTAATATTAGCGAAAGCAAGGAAGCGGAGGCAACGCGGAGGCGGGATGCGGAGAACTTCCGCCTGCTCGCCGAGACGATCCCGCAACTCGCCTGGATGGCTCGGCCCGACGGGCACATCTTCTGGTACAACCGGCGCTGGTACGACTATACCGGCACGACCGCCGAGCAGATGGAAGGCTGGGCATGGCAATCGGTCCACGACCCCGAGGTGCTCCCGGCGGTGATGGAACGCTGGAGCGGGTCGATCGCCAGCGGCGAGCCGTTCGACATGGTCCTCCCGCTCCGGGGGGCCGATGGCCGCTTCCGCAAGTTCCTCACCCGGGTCGTTCCGTCTCTCGACGACGCCGGCCGGGTCCTGGGCTGGTTTGGGACGAATACCGACGTCGACGAGCAGCAGCGGGCCGACGATAAGATCAGGGCGAGCGAGCGTCTCTATCGGGCCATCGGCGAGTCCATACCCTTCGGCGTCTGGATCTGCGACGCCGACGGCCGCAACACCTACGCCAGCGAGTCGTTCCTTCGCCTCGTCGGCTTGACCCAGGAGCAGTGGTCCGAATTCGGTTGGGGCAAAATCCTCCACCCCGACGACGCCGAGCGGACGACCGCGGCGTGGAAGGAATGCGTGCGGACCGAGGGCACGTGGGACGTCGAGCACCGGTGTCTGGGAACGGACGGCCGGTATCACCCCATCTTGGCCCGAGGCGTTCCGGTCCGCGGCGACAACGGTCGGACCCTTTGCTGGGCCGGCTTCAACCTCGACATCAGCCGGCTCAAGGAGACGGAGCGGGCGTTGGGCGAGGCCGAGGAGCGACAGCGTCGGGCCCTCACGGCCGCCCGCCTTGCCCACTGGGAATGGGAGATCGCCGAGGATCGGATCTCGTATCAGGATTCCCTCAGTCTCCTCTATGGCCGGCCCGACGACCGGCCTTTCGCCAGCTTCCGGGAATATCTCGAGATCGTCCATCCCGACGATCGCGACTCGGTCCGCGAGGCCGCCCGGCGCGCCCTGACCGCGGGCGTCCCCTACGAGGTCGAATATCGAGTCGTCTGGCCCGACGGCTCGGTCCGCTGGCTTGCGGGCCGTGGCGGCACCTTCTTCGATGGTGCCGGCGTCCCGACCCGCATGGGCGGCGTCAACCTCGACATCACCGAGCGGAAGGAGTCGGAGGCACAGATCCGCCTCCTGAACGAGAGCCTGGAGCGGCGGGTCCGCGAGCGGACCTCCGAGCTCGCCGCGGCGAACGACGCCCTCCGCGAGGGAGCGATTCGTTTCCAGGCGATCTTCGACTCCGCTTTCCAGTTCATCGGACTGCTCTCACCCGACGGGACGTTGCTCGAGGCGAACCGGACCGCACTGGAATTCGGGGGGCTGGAGCGTGGGGATGTCGTCGGCCGGCCGTTCTGGGAAGCCCGATGGTGGTCGATGAATGACGAGTCCCAGGACCGGCTCAGGCGGGCGATCCGGGACGCCGCCGCCGGGCAATTCGTCCGCTACGAGGCGGATGTCCGCGGGGCCGGGGCTGAGGTCGCCACGATCGACTTCTCGCTCAAACCGATCCATGACGAGGCCGGCCGCGTGACGCTGCTGATCCCCGAAGGCCGGGTGATCACCGAGCAGAAACTGGCTGCCGAGACGCTCCGGCGGAGCGAGGCGGCCTTGAGGGAGTCGCAACGGCTGGCCGGGGTCGGCAGCTGGGCGTGGGATCCGGCCGCGGACGTCGTTACCTGGTCGGACGAACTCTATCGGATCGCGGGTCGAGACCCGGCGCTGCCGCCGCCCCGCTATGCCGAGCACGACCAGCTCTACACCCCGGAGAGCCTCGCCCTCCTGCAATCGGTGGTGGCCAGGGCGCTCGAGGTCGGGGAGCCCTACGAGGTCGAGCTCGAGATGACCCGGGGAGACGGCCTCCATCATTGGATCATCGCCAGGGGCGAGGCGATCCGCGACGCGAGCGGTCGGGTCGTCAGACTCCAGGGCACGTCGCAGGACATCACCGAGCGAAGGGCGCAACGCGAGGAACTCCGACGAGCCCACGATCAGGCGGTCGCGGCCACTCAGGCCAAGGGAGATTTCCTCGCCAACATGAGCCACGAGATCCGGACGCCCATGAACGGCGTGGTCGGCATGACCGACTTGCTCCTCGACACGCAGCTCAATGATCTCCAGCGCCGCTACGCCGAGACGATCCGCACCAGCGGCGAGGCCCTCCTCACGGTCATCAACGACGTCCTCGACTTCTCCAAGATCGAGGCCGGCAAGCTGAAGATCGAGGCGACGGACCTCGACCTTCGCACCGTGATGGAAGAGGTGGCCGAGCTGCTCGCGCCCAGGGCCGAACAGAAGGGCCTGGAAATCCGCTGCCGGGTGGCGCCGAACGTCCCCGGCCGACTGGTGGGCGACCCGGTCCGCATCCGCCAGGTGCTCACCAACCTGGTCGGCAACGCCGTCAAGTTCACCGACCGCGGCGCGGTCGATCTTGGGGCGGAATTGATCGCCGAAGACGGACGATACGCCACGCTCCGAATCCTGGTCCAGGACACCGGCATCGGCATCCCCGAGGACCGCCAGGCCGATATCTTCGAAAGCTTCACGCAGGTCGAGGGCGGGAGCAGCCGCTCATACGGCGGCACGGGTCTGGGGCTCGCGATCTGCCAGAAGCTCACGCAGCTCATGGGGGGGAGGATCGGCCTGGAGAGCCGCCACGGCTTCGGGAGCACCTTCTGGTTCGAGGTCTCCCTCGGCAGGGGGCAAGGCGAGCCCGACGTGTCGGCCGAAGGGTTGCAGGGGCTCCGCGTGCTGGTCGTCGACGACGAGGAGACCAACCGCATGATCCTCCGGGAGACGCTCCGCTCCTGGGATTGCCGACCCGAGGTCTCCGCCTCCGGCGTCGATGCCCTGTCCAGGCTCCTGTCGAATGACGGGGATGAAGGATTCGGGCTCATCTTCCTCGATCAGGAGATGCCGGGCATGGACGGGGAGCAGTTGGCCCGCGTCATCAAGGCCATCCCGCGCTATGCCGGTGTCCCGCTGGTGCTCCTCTCCTCGCTCAGCTCGCCCGCAGGGGGCGTGGAATTCGACCCCGGCCTCTGGGCCGCACGGCTAACGAAGCCGATCCGACGCTCGCAGCTCTACAACATCCTCCGCCGGGCTGTCGCGTCGCCCGTCCCCCTCCATACCCAGTCGCGGGAGGTTGACGACGAGCGAAGGAAGCCGCCCCTGGCGCTCAAAATCCTCCTGGCCGAGGACAACGAGGTCAATCGCATGGTGGCGACCCGGATGGCCGAGCGGCTCGGTTGCGTCGTGGAGTCCGTGTGCAACGGCCGCGAGGCGATCGAGGCCGTCGGGCGCGGCCGCCACGACGTCGTCCTGATGGACGTTCAGATGCCGGAGGTGGACGGCCTCGCCGCCACGGCCGCGATCCGCCTGAGCGAGCGGGGGTCCGATCGGCACGTCCCAATCATCGCCCTGACGGCGCATGCGATGCAGGGGGACCGGGAGCGGTGCCTGGCGGCCGGGATGGACGGCTACCTCACGAAACCGCTCGAATTGGGCCCTCTTCGCGAGGCTCTCCTCACCTGGAGTTCTAGGGGCGAGCGTGCGACGCCGACGGAAGGGCAACGCACGGAGCCCGCATTTCAGTCGTTCTCCGTCGAGGCACTGCGGGACCGCTGCGGGGGTGAGCTGACGCTCATCCGTGAGGTTCTCGCCAGTATGCTGAGGGATGTCCCCGTGCGACTCAGACGCCTCGAACAAGCGTTCGACGACAGGAACGGCCGTGAGGTCTCATGGGAGGCACATGGGCTGAAAGGGGCGTTCTTGACGGTGGGGGCCGCGGCCTTGTCGGCGGCCTGCCAAGAGTTGATGACGCTGGGCGAACGGGGGGATTTCCTGGCGATCGGGTCGGTCCTTCGACCCATCCGCAATCAGTGGGAGCGCCTCGCGATTGAGGCAGCCGGCCACCTCGAATCGCTGAGTGCCCTTCATGACGAACCGACGGGTTGATCGAGCGTCAGGCGCAGTTCCGGGGCCCACCTGGGTGCCAAATCGCCACGAAAGAAGGGTGCCAATTACGGGCAATCTAACAAGCCACCCCAACCGAAACCAAAGGAATTGCCACTTCGAACCTTGGCCGAACAGACCGGGTCCCGGTCACGACGCTGGGCTCGATTACGGCGGGAACGAGGCGGATTAGCCCCCGTGTGCGGGACGCCTTGGCCGAGCGATTTGCCATGCACCCCTCGGCGTTCATCTGAGCGAGCTGGACGGGTTTATTTTCGGCACGTCGACGAGATCGCCGACAACGATTTCGATGCCGTGGTGAAACTGGCTGAGCAGATGCGGTCATAGCCCCAGGGCCGCCGGCCGGTCGATCGGCTCCACTTCATCCGATCTTCGTTGCCGACTGCTGACAGTTCAGGAGCGTCTGCCCGTCCGGACGCAAGTTGCCCTTGGGATCGACGTGGCGGTAAAGCGTCTGGCGGGTAATGCCTAGCTCCGAGCAGAGCACGCCCACCTTAGTATCGCGGCTGGCCATTGCCGCCATCGCCAGCCGGAGCTTGGCGGCGGTCATGGTGTAGGGCCGGCCGCCGTTGCGGCCTCGGGCACGGGCAGCAGCCATTCCGGCCCTGGTCCGCTCGACGATCAGCTCGCGCTCGAACTCGGCCAGGGCGGCGAAGATGCCGAAGACCAGTTTGCCGCTGGCGGAGGTGGTGTCGATGCTCGCCCCGTGGCCGGACAGTACCTTGAACCCGATGCCGCGCGCGGTCAGGTCGTGCACCGTGTTGACCAGATGCCGCAGGTCGCGGCCGAGGCGGTCGAGCTTCCAGACCACCAGCGTATCGCCCTCACGCAACGCCTTCAGGCAGGCGGCGAGGCCGGGCCGGTCGTCGCGCTTGCCGGAGGCGGCAGCTTCGTAGATGTGGCCGGCATCGACCTTGGCGGCGAGCATGGCGTCGCGTTGCAGGTCGGTCACCTGGCTGCCGTCCGCTTTACGGGGTTCCGCAATCATCGGAACAGAAACGTACGCTAAGCCTCGCTTCCATTGTTACTCGCACCCCTCCATAGGGTTGATTTGGGGTCGCGACGGACATCGTCACAACCGGTCCAAACATCACAATTATACTCGTTTGAACATAAATCCGATGATCGGACTGTGCCGCGGCATCCGTCGCCAGGCCCCGCCCGCCGGACGTCGACACGAACCTCGGATCGGGATCGCGGGGGCCGCTCTGGTCACCGGGCCATTATTTCGTCTTGAGGGAAACCCCGGTCATCGGCGTCAGCCTCCTCCGGGGTATCGCGGACGTCGAGCCAGAGGAAGACGAGACTAAGTCCTGCCGCGATCACGAGGAGCCACTCGCCCGGCTTGTTCCACCAGGCGATCATGCCTCCCACCGAGAACGCCAGGGCCACCCCGAGGATCATCAGGGAGAGCAAGCGGTGGAACCGGCCGACGTCGCTCTCGTGGAACGCGGCGAGCGAACGGTAGACGCGACGGCCGTTGTCGTGCGGGGTGCAGAACTCCTTGAGGACACACTCGTTGCAAGTCGAGGCCGGTGCCTTGTAAATGGCCAGTTTATTGCGGCCGTCGAACGTGTCCAGGGTGAGCAGTTCCCCCTGCGGACACTCGTAGCGGTCGAGTTCGGCGTCGTAGGCGAAGCCGACATGCGCATACCGCTGGGCGCGATGGAAGTGGGCCCTGGCCAGAGACTCCAGGGCCCAGCCTCCGACCCAGAGCACGAGTAGGTACGCCAGGAGGAAGACCAGCCCGAGGTCGAGTGTGAGGCCATACACGGTCAGCGTTGGCAACATCAAGAGTCACCCCCGGGGTCGGGCGATCCGGTCTCAGTCCTCGACGACGGGCCCGGCCGGAGTAATCTCAGTATAAAGGGTGGCTTCGAGGAGTTTCCCCGTCTGGTCCACCGGGGCCATGGTCTTTCGCGTCCGCAAGGCGACTTTAAGGGTCAGCCAGACGAGCGGGGCCGAGCCGGCCATGAACACAAGGTCGCCCGGCATCCGCGCCCACGAGAGCCACGGGTAGTTCTTGAACCACTCGGTCCGGGCGTGCCAGTAGCCGTTGGTCACCACGTCGCCAAGCTGGAGCACACCGAGAGGGAACAGGTGCCCGAGGATCATCAGCATCAGGCCGACGTTCGTCGCCCAGAACGAGAACCTCACGATCCCCTCGCTCCAGTCCTCGGGGCGGGCCAGGTAGCGCGTGCAGAAGACCAGCAGCGCGAGTGCCAGCATGCCGTACACCCCCATGAAGGCCGCGTGGCCGTGGTTCGAGGTGAGGAGCGTACCGATCTCGTAGTAGCTCACGACCGGTAGGTTGATCAGGAACCCGAACACCCCCGCGCCGAGGAAGTTCCAGAACCCCACGGAGGCCAGAAACAGCACGGCCCATCGGTGCGGGAAGGCCGCCGCACCACCGGCCTGTTGACGGTTCCCGAGCTGGAGGAACGACCACGCCTCGACTGTCAGGAGCGTCAGAGGAATGACCTCGGCGGCCGAGAAGAACGCCCCGAGCGCCATCTCCACGGCCGGGCCGCCGCTGAAATAGCAGTGGTGGAGCGTTCCGACCACGCCGCCGACCGAGTAAAGCATCACGTCAAAGTAGATCAGGCGGGTGGCGAACCGCTCCGAGACGATCCCCATCAGCACGAAGATCAAGGCCACCAGCATCGTCGTGAACAGCTCGAGAAAATCCTCGACCCACAGGTGCACCACCCAGAACCGCCAGAAGTCGCCGATCGCGAACGTGGACTGGGTGTGGGTCAGGAGGCCGACCGCGTAAAAGGCCGGGATCGACAGCGAGCTGTAAAGGAAGAGCCAGGGCAGGTTGCCACGGCTCTCGACGGCCAGTCGGGGGCTCAGACCCCGGTAGATGATCGCCACCCAGAGCGCCATCCCGGCGATGAGCAGGTACATCCAGAACCGGCCCAGGTCGAGGTACTCCCACCCCTGGGCGCCGAAGAACGCCCGCTGCCCGCGGGGCAGGAGGTCGTGGTAACTCAGGTACTCGCCGCCGAGACTGCCGAAGACGACCACCGCCAGAGCGCCGAGCAGCACGGCCGACAGCAGGCCCTGCCCGCGCGGCTCGCGCCCGGCGATCAGAGGAGCCAGGAAGATGCCGGCGGCAAGATACGCCGTGGCCACGAAGAAGATCGCCAGCTGAAGGTGCCAGGTCCGGGTCAGGTTGTAGGGGAGCCATCGCGGCAGGTCGATGCCGAAGAAGCCCCCGGCCTCGACCATGTAATGCACGGTCGCGCCCCCCACCAGATTCTGGAGCAGGAAGAGCAACGCGACGACCAGGAAGAACCACGCGGTCACGCGCTGGGCGGGAGTCAGGGCGACATCGGACGGGGGAACGAAGCGGACCTGCCTCTCCTCGGTCTCGTGCCAGCCGACAACCCGCGAATAGCGGCCGTAGACGCCCAGGACCAGCCCGCTTCCTCCCAGGAGCGTGACCAGCGACAGCGCGCTCCACATGACCGCGTCGCCGGTGAGCGTGTTGCCCACCAGCTCTTCGGGGGGCCAGTTGTTCGTGTACGAATAGGTCTTCCCGGACCGGCGCGCGACGCTCGTCCACGCCGTCCAGGCGATGAACGACGTGATGGCGCGGGTGTCCTCGGGGTTCTTGATCATTTCCGGCTTGAGACCCTCGCCGCTCACCTTCCGGCCATACACCGTGTCGCCGAAATGGCTGTGAATCTCCTCGAACGCCGAGACCTGCCCGGCGGTCCAGGTGAGAGTACCTGTGGCCGGGTCGTAGCGGTTGGTCTGCAACTCGCGCCGCGTCCGCGCCACCGCCGCCTCGTCGCCCCCGTAGAGTTTGTTCATGTGCAAGGCCATGCGGTGCAGGTAGTCGGCGGTGAAGTCGGGGCCGAGGTAGGCCCCGTGGCCGTACACGGTGCCGAACTGCATGAGGCCGTAGGTGAGGAACTGCTCCTGGCCCTCGAGGATTTGCTGCCTCGTGAACAGCACCTTGCTCGCCTCGTCCACGATCCGGTAGGGGACCGGCGCCGAGTCTTGATAAATCCGTAGCGCCGAGAATGACAGGAAGGCGAAGCCGATGATGAATGTCAGGATCGACCCCTGCAACCAGAGCGGTGACACCATCATCGGGCGACGATTAGACATGCAACTTGATCCTCTTCGAGGGTGAGTGAACCGGCGGGGGCGGCCGGAGTTGACGCGGGAATGACCCGATCTCGCAACCCGAGCGGTGGCAACCCTCCTGCTACGACACCCCTTCAGGGGCTGCCGGACAAGGGGTGGACGGCGTTTCAGCTGCCGTTGGGGCGTTGGGAAAGGTGATCGTCACCAGGAGCGAGGCGTCCGCGATCCCCAGGACGGAGTGGGGCTGACCGCCGTCGAGATACAACAGGTGACCGGGCTCCAGCTCGCAGGTGACGCCGGCGGCCGTAAAGGCGACGCGGCCTTCGAGGCATTGGACCGTGATCGCCCCACGGGTCGAATGGGTGGGGATCGCCTTCCCACGGGGAATGACGAGCCTGATGACCTCCAGGCCCTCGGTCTTGACCAGGACGGTCGTCCTCGCGGAGGCCAGCGCCGGTCCGAGCGGGTGGACGTCGGCCACCTCTCCCGGCCGGGTGTGCTCGATCGCCATGAGAATCTCTCCTTGGGCACTCTCGTTGCAGGTGAAACCGGGTCCAAGATGACTCCTGATACCGCCCCGCGCGTCGTGGTCAGCGGGAGAACGTCGCCTTCCAGTCCTGGAACCCCCGATATCGGTGAACCTGGGGCCGGTGCATCGGCTCGGAATCCCGCGAAGCCGTCGCGGCGCTGGTCGGGAATTCCTGTGTTAATGTTTCTTATCACAGGATGTCCCCCGGTTCCACGACGGAGCGCCCCTTCCCGATCCCGGCACCCAAGGGGTGAAGCCCGGATGCCCGTCGACTTCCTGACCGCGGAGCAGCGGCGGCACTACGGCCGCCACGCCGGCGAGCCCGCGCCTGCGCAACTGGCTCGGTACTTCCATCTCGATGACGCCCTGGTCGCCCAGCGCCGTGGGGACCAGAACCGGTTGGGTTTCGCGCTGCAACTGGTCACGGTCCGGTTCCTGGGCACCTTCCTCGCCGACCCCACCGATGTACCAATCGGCGTGGTCGCCCACCTCGGCCGGCAATTGGGGGTGGCGGACCCGAACAGCCTCACGAGATATTTGGACCGCCCCGCCACGCACCGCGAGCACGCAGGCGAGATCCGGCGGCGGTATGGCTACCGCGACTTCGCCGACCAGCCGGAACACTTCCGCCTCGTCCGCTGGCTCTTCACCCGCGCCTGGCTCAGCGCCGAGCGGCCCAGCTTGCTCTTCGGCCTGGCTACTACACGGTTGGTCGAACACAAGGTGTTGCTGCCGGGAGTGACCGGTTTATCACGCCTCGTGGCCCAGATCCGCGACCACGCGGCGGGCCGCCTCTGGAAGGCCCTGGCCCGTACCCCCGGCCCCGAACAACGCGCGCGTCTGGAGGCGGCGATTGTCCCCGAGGGGGCCCGGCAGACGACGTTGGACCGGTTGCGGAAAGGCCCCACGCGCGTGGGCGGCCCGGCCCTGGTGGCGGCCCTGGATCGATTCGTGGAGATCCAGTCTCTGGACGTGGGTCGCCTGGACCTGCGCCATATCCCGGCGAGCCGGATCGATGCCCTGGCCCGGGACGCCGGCTTTGCCTGGGCGGGAACGATCGCGCGGATGCCGCCAGACCGGCGAGTCGCCACCTTGTTGGCCTTCGCCCGCGTCTTCGAGGCGACCGCGCTGGACGACGCACTCGACGTGCTCGACGCGCTGATCACGGAACTGTCGCTCCAAGTCCGGCGTACCGGCCGGCAGGAACGACTCCGCACGATTCACGACCTGGATGCCGCCGCCCTGCAACTCCGCGAAGCGTGCGCGGTCCTGCTCGACGACGCCTGTCGCGATGCCAAGCTCCGCTCTACCGCCTTCGCCCGGGTTTCCAAACAATCTCTCGCCGAGGCGGTCGCCCTCGTCGGGACGCTGGCCCGACCGCCCGACGAAGACAATCATGCCGAGCAGATGGAGCAGTACCGCCGCATCCGGCGGTTCTGGCCTCACGTGCTCCGCACCGTCCCTTTCCAGGCCGCCCCGGCCGGTCAGCCGGTGGTCAACGCCCTGAACTTCCTGGCCAACATCGAGGGCGAGCACCAGCCCGACATGAGCCGCGCTCCGCTGGATCACATCCCTCGGAGTTGGCGGCGTGAGGTGATCGGCCTGGACCGCCGGATCGACCGCCGCGCCTATACCGTTTGTGTGCTGGAGCGGCTCCAGGACAGCCTCCGCCGTCGCGACGTGTTCGTCCGGCCGAGCGTGCGTTGGGGTGACCCGCGCGTCAAGCTGCTCCAGGGATCGGCCTGGGAATCCGCCAGGCCCCACGTCTGTCGCATCCTCGGCCGTGAGGCGACGGCGGCCGCCGCTCCCCCGCGTCGACCTGCCCGAAGTCTTCCTGGAGATCCAGGCCCGGACCGGGTTCGCCAGCGAGTTCACTCACATCAGCGAAGGGACGGCCCGCGTAACCGATCTTACAGTCAGCCTGTGCGCCGTGCTCCTGGCTGGTCGTGCTGTGCGGCGTGACCAGGTATTCCCGGATCAGGTAGTTTTCGATCTCGCCGGCCAGGGCGGTTTGCGTCAGCACGGCGGCTCGGTCCGCTTGCGTCCGGGAAAAGCCGGGCAGCCGCGACAGGAGCACCTGCGCGTGCGAATCGAAGAAACGCTCGATCTTCCCCCGCCCTCGCGGGCGGGCCACGGTGGAGTTGATCAGGCGGATCTTCAGATCGGCGGACACCTGTTCGAGATGCCGGGACGTGAAGTCGCTGCCGTGATCGGAATAGAGCACCTGCGGGATGCCGCAGACGTGCCAGCCCGGTTGCGGCTTCCGCCAGATCGCCTGCCGCAACGCCAAGGCCGTCTGGATCGATGACGGGGCCGCCAGCGACAGGCAAAAGCCCGCCACCGCCCGGCTGTAGTCGTCGAGGATGATCGTCAGCCAAGGCCGGTGGGCCGTACCGTCACTGTCCTTGACGAGGATGTCGAGTTCGGTGTGATCGGCCTGCGAGATGGCGTTGGGCGCGTCCGCCTCGTGGCGATGGACCAGGTCGAAAGACTCGCTAAAGACTCGCTATACGCCTTCGATCCCTCGTGCGCCAGCGTTACCAGGGCCGGCTCCAGCTCAGCAACCAAGGCACGGACCACCTTGTAGCTCGGCGACTCCTGGCCCAATTTCCTCGCGGCGTCGGCCACCTCGCGGTGGATGGTCGCCGTCGGCATCCTGGGCTTACGCAACGCCAGCCCCTCGATGAACTGCCGGAGGGGAGCCGCCAGCTTCCTTTTATCCTTGTCGTTCCGCTCCTTGCGGGCCAGGCCGGTCAACCCTTCCCGGCGGTAGCGATCGACCCAGCGGCGTGCGGTGCGGAGGACGAGCCCGTGATCCTGGGTGATCTACGTCAGCGGGACACCATCTTCCAGGAAGGGACGAATGATCTGGAACCGCGCGAGCGCAAGCGACCTGGCCTCATCAGACAGGCCGGTCAAGGAGGCAAGGCCGGATTCCGGGTCCGTTGACGCTTGCGGCATGAGAGTCCACGATACGACTCGGGTTTCGACCGGTCAACGGTGAAGGGTGACAAATCGCAGGGCAAAAACGGTGACATTTACCGGGGAACCTAACACTATCAGGAAATCGTCCCGAAATTCGAGACGTTGGTCTTGACCGTCTCAGATTGCGAGACTACATTGAGAGTGTAATCAATGAAGTGAAATTAAACGGAACTGGACATGAGCAACACAAACCGCAACCATCTGATCTCGCGAGACGCGGTCAAGGCGTTCATCGCCAGCCACCCGGGCGCGAAGCAAGATGGGGTGGCGCTCATGGCGTGGTGTCGAGTCACAGAGCGGTCGGCGTGGCGTGACTTCGCCGACGTCCGGGAGACGTTCCAATCCGTCGACAAAGTCCAGAACGTCTACGTGTTCAACGTCGGCGGGAACAAGTATCGGATCATCGCGAGGATCACGTTTCGGGCCGAACGTCCCGCGACGGTCTTCGTCCGGTTCGTCGGCACGCACGCCGAGTATGACCGGGTCGACTTCGGCGCGATCTGAGGGCCGTTTGCCCGGATCCACCGGGAGGAGTCTGACAATGAGCAACGCGACCGCGACCAGCCGCTACCTCGAGCTCGTCCGTGAATTTCCGATCCGCCTCATCCGTTCGGATGAGGAGTTGCGCGAGTTTATCGCGCGGATCAACTCCCTGATGCCAATCGGTGACGACGTGCCCGAGTTGACTCCCGACGAAGACGACTACATCGAGGCCCTGGGGGCGATGGTGGAGCGTTACGAGGCCGAACACGACCCAATCCCCGAGATGAGCGGGGTCGATATGTTGAAATTCCTGCTGGCGGAGAACGAATTGTCGCTACGCACGTTGGCCGACCAGACCGGGATCCCCTTCACGACGCTGGGCTCGATCACGGCGGGGACCAGGCGGATCAGTCCGCGGGTCCGTGAGGCCCTGGCGAAGCGTTTCAAGATGCACCCCACGGCGTTCGTCTGAGGGATGGACCGGTAAAGTAGTCTACGGGTAGGAAGCATCCGAAACGCAACGAGGCGGACCCGGTGTCACCCAGGTCCGCCTCTCTTGTTTTCCGATCGAATAGCGACAAAGCCTGATCTCGGCGGTCCCCACCGCCGGGCCACAACGCAACGCGAGGACACATCGTGGGCCACGAAGATTTTAGCGCCAAGGGCAAGACGCGTAAAGGACCCTGGTTCACGATCATTCCTCAGCGGCACCGATCCCGCGAAGCGCTCGGCGGGCTTTCGGATCGAGGGATCTTTATGATGCTGATCCTCGAGGCCTACGGGCAAACCAACTGCTGGGCGAACCCCTCGGACGAGACCCTCGAGAAACAGTTCGGCAAGTCCCCAGGGGCTACCAAGGAAGCCCTCAAGGATCTGATCAAGGCCGGGTGGATTGGGCGAGTTGACGCCGACTCGAAGGGCAAGACCGTCCGGCTCGGATTTCTGTTTAAACGTCGGCTCGCCATCGGTCGAGGGGTCGAAGCGGTCACGACGCTGGGCGCGATTACGGCGGGAACGAGGCGGATTCGCCCCCGTGTGCGGGACGCCTTGGCCGAGCGATTTGCCATGCACCCCTCGGCGTTCATCTGAGCGAGCCGGACTGGCCGAATAAGTAGGGGAACCGCTCGCTTCGTAACACAAGGACGTTGCCCTGGCAGCACCGAGCTGAGATGCGACCAGGACACGCGATCACGCAGAGGGAGCCAGCCATAATGCCGACAGTGAAGACCGAAATCGCGCTCCTTGACAGCGACAAAGTCGGTGGATGCCTCCACTCGGAGGGAGCGATCACGGCCCGCAATGCCCCGGCGATCGTCAAACTCGCCGGCAAGTCGGCGGAGTTCGCCTGGGAGGAATTCTTTCAGGCGGAGATCGCGAACGCGCACACGCGGAAGAACTACATGCACGCCGTGCGGCGGTTTCTCGGATGGGTTGAGGAACGCAATCTCGAAATGGTGCGGATCGCCCCCGGAGACGTCGGCGAGTATCTGCAAGGTCTTGAGCTGGCCGTGCCGACCAAGAAGCTGCACCTTGCGGCGCTGCGGCGGTTCTTCGACCGGCTCGTGAATCGTCATGTCTGCATCATCAACCCTGCGGCCACCGCGAAGGCCGAGCGGTACTCCGTCGTCGAGGGCAAGACGCCGGAGATCTCCGCGGAGCAGGCCCGGACGCTACTGCGGTCAATCGACGTCTCGAATGTGGTAGGCCTACGCGACCGCGCCGTGCTCGCGGTCCTGGTCTACACGGCCGCGCGTGTCGGGGCCGTGGCGCGGCTGTCGGCGAAGAACCTCGTGCATGACGGGTCGCAATACACGCTGAGATTCTCGGAGAAAGGCGGGAAGTCGCGAGAGATCCCGGTTCGCCACGACCTGGAGCAGTTCCTCATCGCCTACCTCCAGTCGGCGAGCATCTCCGATGGGCACCTGTTCCGCACCGCGAATCGAAAGACGAAGACCCTGACGAGGAACGCGATGAGCGGGATCGACGTCTGCCGGATGATGAAGCGGCGTCTCAAACTTGCGGGGCTTCCAGGCCACTTCTCGCCGCACTCGTTTCGAGTGGCGACGGTGACCGACCTGCTGGAGCAGAACGTCCCGCTCGAGGACGTGCAGTACCTCGCAGGACACGCCGACCCGCGGACGACTCGGATTTACGATCGGAGACGACGTAAAGTCACGCGGAATATCGTTGAGCGGATCTCGATCTGAGCGACGCGCTCGTCGACTCGAAGGCTCTCGCCGAGACTTCCCGGCTCCCGCGATCCTTCACCACGCGCCTTGACCGCCGCCGTCGAAGGATCGAACGCGATAATGCGTCTCTGCCGATTTGGGGTTGTGCAAATGCGCCTGATGGTTAGTGATATCAAAACTTAACCACTCTCGTCCTTCCGTCCAAGAGCGGGATGGACGCCCGGGCTGAGGCCCTGCTGGGCGGCGATCCGTCGGAGATACTCCGACATCCGGGCAACCTCGGCGGGAGTCAGTGCCGCGAAGACATCGGCCTGGTGGTCTCGCGACACGCGACCGATCGCCTCGAGGGCATCGTGTCCCGCCTGCGTCAGGTGCAGGGCATAAGACCGCCGGTCCTTCGGGCTGTTGCGGCGCTCGACGAGTCCGCGCGTCTCGAGCTCGTCGATGAGGCCCACGAGTCGGCTCGCGAACATGCCGAGGCGCTCGCCCAGGGCCTGCTGGCTCGCTCCGTCGGCCTCGCAGATGGCTCGGAGGATCCCCGCGTGCGGAGGTTTGAACCCCAGCGGGACGAGACGGTCGGCGAAACGCGAGGCGGAATGGGAGCCGACCTGGGACATGAGGAAGCCGATCCCGTCGGTCTTGTCGGGAGGCGTCGACGTCGGTCGCGAACGGGGACGGGGACGGGGCATGGATTCACTCGAGAAATCGTTATTGACTGTAACGATTGCGGTTCATAATATTCTCGCGGCGCCGACCCCGGCTCGACAAGGCGGATCTCGATTCGATGCGACAACGCTGGGCCGGGCGTTCGTGGTGCGAGCACGATGATCATCTCAAAATCACCAGGAGGGATCGACGATGCGGATGAATCACATCCAACTTGCCGTCTCCGACGTCGAGGCGAACCGCGACTTCTTTGCGACGTACTTCGGGCTCCGGTGTGTCGCGGACCGGGGGAAGACGCTCGTCGTCATGGAAGATGACGGGGCCGTCGTCGCCTTCAACAACTTCAAGAAGGCGGCCGAGGTCTCGTATCCGGACAACTACTATGACTTCCACATCGGCTTCGGGCAGCCGAGCCGCGAACGGGTCGACGAGGTCTACGCCCAATTGAAGTCCGGTGGATTCGAGCCGGAGGAGCCGCGCGAGTTCCACGGCGCCTGGACCTTCTACGTCAAAGCCCCGGGGGGCTTCTTCGTGGAGGTCTTTCACCAGCACCGGATGCACGCCACCGCGGGGTGAAGCTCGTTCGAAGTGCGTTGCCCCTGGATCCACATCCAGGTCGCGGATGTGGATCCAGGGGCACGAGGTCCGCGTGAGTCGGATCACTGATGGGAACCGCCGCCTGCGGGGGCGTTCATCATCCGCTGCTCTTCATTCTCGAGCCGATGAAGCTCGAGGAGGAGCTTTTGAATGCTGATGCGAGTCTCGAGCATGGTCGTGAGCTCCCGCGTCTCTTCGGGAGTGAGATCCCCTTGCTCGGCCTTGGTCTGGAGTTCGAGGATGGGGGTGGCCGCGTTTTCGGAATCCGCCGAGCCGATGATCATGACGCCGTCACGCACGCGGTATTCGAGCCCGAGCTGCTTGAGGGCCAGGCCGACGCAAACGCGGAGCGGGATGCTCTCGAGGTCGATGGTAATCGTCGAGGCCATCGTCTTCTCGGCTTCTTGCAGACCGAGCGGATCGACGTAAATCGGGATGCCCTTGGGCATGGTTGAGGTTCGGGTCTGCACCTTGACGTACTTGACGAACTCTTCGAGGGGTGTTTCGTTAGGGAACTGGGCCGAGACCGGTCGATCGAGGGAATCGAGAATCGCTTCGGTCTGGCTCTCGGAGTAGGGATCCTGGCGCTTCGAGGATCGGCGACTCGAAGAGGCCTTGGGCTTGGGATCGGGACGAGGGATCGCCTGATCACCCGCGGCTTTGGTTTCTGCCTGGTTGCCCGCGTCGGGTTTGTCCGCGGCGGAGGCGGGCGTGAGTCGGGCGACTCCGACGGCGAAGAGGCCTGTGAGCACGAGGCCGGCGGTGACGACCGCCATTCGATTGAGGTACATGGAAGTGAGCACTCCTTCGGCAAGGATATCGACCCGGTTGGCGAGCGATCCGGCGGCAAGGCGGCCGGCCAGTGCGCGTCGAGAGGCGCGAGTCGTGGCGATGAGGAGGGCCTCAGGAACAGCGGCCCTCGCGTTCTGGCCCAGTTCGGCAACCCGCAAGGCGGCCGACGGGGCCATGCCTCGCTTGAGGAGCCGAGTTCGCAGCAGTTTTCTCGCCCTCGCGAGCCGACCTTTGAGGGTGGCGACCGGGCATCCGGAACGATGCGCGGCCTCCTCGTAGGTCAGGCCCTCGAAGCAGCACAGCACGACCGTCGAGCGGTATTTGGACGGGAGCCTACCGCACTCCTCGTCCAGGATCCGACCCAGCTCGGCCCGAGACGAATCTTCGTCTTCGGGAGCGACCGCGAATTCGAGCCCTGGCTGTGACCTGCTTCGCCGAAGGCTCGCCTCGGCACGGGCCCTGAGCGACACCTTCGACGCCACGCCGTACAGCCAGGGCCCCAGGAGATCCCCCTCGCGGAGCGAAGAGGCCCGACGGACGAGTACGAGGAAGGTCGCCTGGAAGGCGTCCTCCACGTCGTTCGGGTCGTCGAGTGTCCGACGGCAAACGCCGAGGACCGTCGGCCCATGGCGCGAGACCAGGGATTCGAACGCTCCCTCATCGTTCTCGACGACGTATCTTCGGAGTAACTGCCACTCCGAGCGGCCCGCGTCCGTCCCCTTCTCGAAGAGACTCCGGATCTGGTTGTGGACGACGTGGAACGCCCCGTTCGACATGGACTTGGTCCCCGAGCTGGCTTCGGATCCACCAGGGAAATGCAGCCCGCCGCGCAAACGGACACATCTTTTTTCTCGATGCCGACGAATTTCCGTCGGCGTCGAGGCCACTCGCATCCGGAACCGGTCGCCACTATTTGCCGCGTTGTCGCTTCCAATCCTGACCGGGAGTCTCGACGCGGAAGGTCACGAGTCGAGAGTGCTCCACCTCGGTCACGTAGACCGTCTTTCCGTCGGGACCGCCGAAGCAGAGGTTTGTCGGGCTCTTCCCGAGGACGTCGACCTCGTGAAGGATCTGGCCTGCGGGGGTCATCACGACAACGGTCCCCTTCCCATGCCGGGTGATGTACAGGTTCCCGTCGACGTCGCAGCGCATCCCGTCGAAGCCGAAGTCGGGGAATTGCTTGATGAGCTGTTTCTCGCCCAGGGTCCCGTCGGCGCGAATCGGGAACTTCCAGACGTTGCGCTGGACGGACTCGTTGACGTAGAGCCATTTTCCGTCCGGACTGACTTCGATCCCATTACTGGTCCCGAGGTCGCCGGCGACGCGATCAATCTTTCCATCGGTCGCGATCTTCCAGACCTGCCCCTTGCCGTTGGCCCAGTCGGGGTCGCTGGCGTAAAGGGTGTCGTCGGGGGCGATCGCCAGGTCGTTCGGTTGGCTCATCGAGGCGTGGGCGAATACTGTGATCTCCTTGGTTTTGGGATCGACCTTCAGGACGTTGTGTCCGACATAGTCGGCGACGAACATCTGCCCTTTGGAGTCGAAGACGATGCCGTTGCCGACGCTCTTGCCGGGGAGAGTGACGAATACCTCGGCCTGGCCCTCGGCCGAGACCTTCCCGATCGTCTGCTCCTTGGCGAAGTTCACGGCGAAGAGCGTCCCGTTGCGGTCACAACTCGGCCCCTCGATCCCGCGGGTGAACTCGCCGGGCTTCGTGAGAGGAGCCGCGACATAGGGCGTGCCCTGCTCCGGCGCGGCGGCCAACAGGGCCATGCCGGCTAACCAACAACTTACGACCTCGATCATCATTTCCCCCGTCCGGGCTATGTGAGTACGTTGGGGCAGGCGCGCGACGCTTTAAATTCGCAGTGGTCGCCGACCGTTGCGGACGCCCCATTTTTCAGCCTCGACACGCCGGTGTAAACCGTGAAGTGCCGACCTCATCTCAACGCGCGGCATGAGCTTCGGGAGATGAGGCGGAACCCGGTTCGACCACGTAAAGTGCTAACCGACTAATCTTTCCGCTGCAAGGAGAGGGGCGTTTGAGGACAGCGTCATGGCGTGAATGATCTTGCAAGATTATCGCCATGTGATTTTACTCACGGCATGATGACGACGGGAACGGAATCCCTGGAGCCTTCGGCCCCTATCCCTTGTGCCTCAAGGCAGGGGATCATCCTCCCCGCGTTTTGGGTCGGGCTCCTGGCCGGAGCTCTCGAGTTGGCGACGATCCTGACGCAAGGGGTACTTGTCCCGCGAGTGTCTCAGGACGCCTTGCGGGTGAACGTCCATCGCCTGTGGATGATCCCCGTGGCTGATGTCACGTTCTTTGCGGTCGTGGGCCTGGTCCTGGCACCGGTCGTGGCGATCTCACCGCGTTTGGGTCGCTCGCTCGCGTGGCGGCTACTCGTCGGCCTGCTCATCTTGGCTCCCCTCCTGGCGGTCGAAGGGTTGTACCCGCTAGCCTCGCTGGTCCTGGCGTGCGGGATCGCGTTGAACGTCGTCCCCTGGTTCGAGACTCGCACGGCCCGCACGGGTCGGTTCGTCCGCCGGACGTTCCCGGCGATGGTTGTGGGCATGGCCGCGCTGATCGGGATCAGCTATTCGCGAGTCCTCACGGCCGAAGCCCGGTCCCTCGCCCACAGCCCGCCCGCTCGGCCGGGCGCGCCGAACGTACTCCTCGTGGTGCTCGACACGGTTCGGGCCTCATGCTTGAGCTTGTATGGGCACGAGCGGCCGACGACGCCGACGCTGGAGCGGTTGGCCAGGCGAGGCGTGGTCTTCACCGAGGCTCGCGCACCGGCGCCGTGGACCGCGCCGACGCACGGGAGCTTGATGACCGGGCGGTGGCCGCATGAGCTTTCCGTAGCTCCCAACATCCCGCTCGATGCAACCGACCCGACCGTGGCCGAGGTCCTGGGCCGTCAAGGGTATGCGACGGCCGGGTTCGTGGGAAATCTCTATTACTGCAATGCCCTGTTCGGCTTCGACCGCGGCTTCGGCCGTTATGAGGACGCCTACGAGAACCGGTCCGTGACGCCACTGGAGGTCGCCTGGAGCAGTGGCCTGGGGAGGCGTCTGATCGCCTGTCTCGGATCCTCGACGACGTCCGAGGATCTGGCAACGCTGAGACGCAAGTCGGCGGAGATGATCAACCGCGACGTTTTCCAATGGCTTTCGAAGGCCCCCCAGGACCGACCCTTCTTCGTCTTCCTTAACTACTACGACGCCCACCGGCCATATGTCCTACCTGATGGGCCGCAGCCTCGATTCGGTAAATCGACCCTGCCCATCGCCGAGCAGCTCGAGATCGACCGGCGGTTCCACGAACTCTCGGCCCAGGGTCTCGACGCGGAGAACCCGGTCCACCGGCAGATCAACGCCGATTCCCTCGAGCTCTGCCACGACTCGTACGACACGGCGATCGCCTACCTCGACCGCCAGGTCGGACTCCTGCTCGACGGCCTAGAGGCGCAGGGGCGACTCGACAACACCCTCGTGATCATCACATCCGACCACGGCGAAGAGCTTGGCGAGCGAGGGATGGTCACCCACGGCGCGAGCCTCTATCGCCCGGAGGTCCACGTCCCGCTCTTGATCCTCCCCCCGTACCGATCGCCAATGCCTCCCGCTCGAGTCGTCGATACTCCCGTCAGCTTGCGGGACATCCCGGCGACCATCGCCTCGTGGGCCGTGCCGTCCCTTGAGGGCCCCTTTCCGGGCCATTCTCTCTTCGATCAGGATTCGGACAACTCGGAGACTCGAAGGGCCGAGCGGCCGGTCCTCTCCGAGCTCCAGCACAACATCGCCTTTCCGGACAAGACGGAGATCCCCTCTCCGTTCGGAGCCGCCCGCTCCGTCGTGGCGAACGGTCGCGTCTACATCCGCCGCGTCGATGGCGCGGAAGAGCTCTACGACCTGAAGAGCGATCCCCTGGAGGCGATCAACCTCGCCAAGCTCCCCGAGTGCCGGGATGAGGTCCAGGACTTTCGGAAGACGCTCGAACGGCTCAGGTAGTGGCCCAGGTCGAGTTCGTGGACCGTGCGTGTGGATGATGCTGAATGGGTTATGGTAGGATCAAAGCATGTCAACGGAATTAGGTGGAGTTTCTGGTAAAAATGGAGCGGCCATCCTTGGTCGTCTCATCAGCCCAGATGACCCTTCGTTCAGCCCGGAGGCCGCGCGTTCCATACTGAAGCTCTCTTTTCCTAAAGCGGACAAGGAACGCGTGCATTCCTTGCTCGAGAAGAATCAAGACGGGCAGCTCACCATCGACGAGCGAGGCGAGCTCGACGAGTACCTCCGGGCTGATGCCTTTCTTTCCGTGCTCAAATCGAAAGCTAGGCTCTCACTCAAGCGAGCCGGTGCCACGTCGTGATCACGCATCATGACACCCCTTGAGCGTCACGTTCGGCGACGCGCAAGAGGACGTTGCGAGTATTGTCGACTTCCTCGCTCAGCTTCCGAATTCACCTTCCCTCTCGACCACATCATCGCTCGTCAGCACGGCGGCTCGACCGAGGCTGAGAATCTCGCCCAATCCTGCCCACACTGTAACGCTCACAAGGGCCCCAATATCGCCGGGATCGATCCTGCAACAGGTGAATTGACCAGACTTTTCCATCCGCGCCGCGATCGCAGGCAGGATCATTTCGCTTGGGGAGGAGCTCTGCTCACCGGGTTGTCAGCCGTCGGTCGGACCACAGACAGAGTCCTCGCGATGAACGACCCTGATATGCTCAATATCCGCCAGGCACTCATCGCCGAAGGCGAAAATCCCTCTCGTTAGACCTAAAACAAGCGTACCCGGCACGATGACATAGGGATGACAGCGGTCTGCGCCCTATAAAACAAGGCATGCCACGAAACTATGGAAATCGAAGAGGCGCTCACTCGAAAACGCACACGCTCGC